>NZ_JBQCMO010000011.1:0-127046 GCF_051965015.1 Sphingomonas sp. SAFR-052
ACCTGCTCCTTTCCCGTCACCGTTGACCGAAAAAGGATAGCCTCTCACCATCGCCTGGGCAGCAGCTAACCCACAAGTTTCCGCGCCTGTTCCAATTCAGGTTTCCAACGCCCGGCTCAGGGGGCCGGCGTCCCGTTCCACGGGGCGCCGCCGACTGACGGGGCCCCCCGCAACAGGAGGGCGACGATGGTTGGAAACCGAACGAACGACGCAGCTGAACCGTCCGCCGAAGCCGATCCTGTCGCGATCTGCGAGGCCTGACCATGCCGGTACAGGTCGTTCCATTCGTCCCGCTCTTCGTCCTAGGCGGCTTCTTCCTCATCGCTCCGGCAATGGTCGTGACGCTTTTCACGAACAGCGATCCTCTCGGCTTTGCGGTCTTCGTAGCGACGGCGATCGCGGCGCTCGTGCGCCCTGCCGCTTCATGGATACTCTTCGCGGTCCTGTGCTCGATGCGCACGGTGCCGTTCATCGTCGCCGCACTCACCGCAGTAGCCATGCGGATCGGTCTCGCCAAACAAGGTCTGCCGTACCTGATCGCATACGTGATCATCGGCGGGATCGCCCAGCTTCGTATCCGTTCGCTACGGCGATCGGGACAGATCGAGTTCTGAAAGGAGTAGCAATGATACATGCACTCGCAGTTGTCCTCGCCGCGGTCCAGTTAGTCCCGGCCCCCGAGACCGGCGTGAACTCCGTTGCAGCACAGACGATCAAGGGCAACCCCGTCACGTTCGACCTCGCCGGCTTCAGGCTCGGCATGACCGAAGCTGAAGCGGAAGACGTCCTTCGACGTCGGGGCATGACGGTTACGCGGCGCAGTCGTGGGCAGACTTTCGAAGATCGCGTTCGTAAGCTGGTAAACCTTCGAGGGGGGCGGCTTGGGTTGGCCGGCGGCAGCGTCCTGGCAACTGCCGACCTCGACGACGGAATGGGCGGCAAGATCTTCATCCGGATGCTGGCTTGGCCGGACGGGGCGCGTATCCGCGGCATCACCTATCTTCCGCCCGCGGGAACCGACGCTGCGGCATGGCGGTCGCTCCTCGTCACGAAATACGGTCGGCCGGCGCAGGACGTGGATACGATCGGCAGCGAAGGGTTGCACGCCGCGTGGTGCGGACAGCCGTCTTGCTTCGGCGAAGGTCGGCTGTTCCGTCTTTCGGCGAGCGTCAGCGCGAAGGGCGGCCAGATAACGTTGGCGCAGCCGGAGGGTACAGCTAGCAACCTGACCGCGCTGGTCGAGGTTGAAGCGTCGAAGCATCGGCTGCCGGGCAGACCTGCGCTGTAGCCGATCGACGGGCGTTTTCTGTCGCGCCGCTGCTACCGTCTCCCTACCGCCGCCTCGTCGGCAGGCACCGTCGGGTATGGGGAATGAACCGTTCTGTCGGCCTGACGGCACAACTGATCAAAACGACGCAAATGTTTGTCTGAAGGTCCGTTTCGACCACGCGGACGGCTAGCAGGCATGAGGGAAAGAGGACGTAAGGACAGTAAGCGACCGGACGAAATTGAGCATACCGTTTTCCATAAGATCAACCGAACGTTCCGATATTCGACTGACTACTAGTTGTAAGGGCTTGCAAGCGTAGTGCGTCTGCTCATCAACAGAACGATTACCTGCTCAAGCTATCTGCCACTCGCGCTTGGCACCGCACTCGAATCAGCTGCCAATGTGCTCGCCGTCATCCGCCGCTGCTCACAGACGACGCGCCGCACTCATGCTCTTTGCTAGGTGTTCAGTCCTGGCATCTGGTGGATCGGGTTGACGATGAACCGATCTGGCTCTGACGTACAGATCTTGGCGATGCATTCGTAGGGCGTGAGACCGCTGAGCGTCTTGAGCCGACGGGCAAAGTTGTACGCGGCCACGAAGTCGGCGAGGTGTGTCCGCAGTTGGTCGTGGCTCCCGTAATGGAAGCGTTTGACTGTCGCTTCCTTGATCGTCCGGTCCATTCGCTCGACCTGACCGTTCGTCCACGGGTGGTTTGGTTTCGTGAGCCGGTGCTCGATGTCGTTTGCCTCGCAGATCATGTCGAAGCGCATTTGGCGAGACTAGGCGGTGTTCCGGTTGCGGGGCTGCTCGGCGAACTGGATGCCATTGTCGGTCAAGATGGTGTGGATACGGTAGGGGACGGCTGTCAGCAGGTGCTCGAGGAACTCCCATGCCGTCCGGCCATCAGCTTATCGACCAGCTGAGTGACTGCGAACTTGCTGGTGCGATCGATGCCGACGAACAGGTAGAGCTTGCCTTCGGCGGTCTGTACCTCGGCAATATCGATGTGGGAGGAGCCGATCAGGTAGCGCGTGAAGCGCTGCCGCTTTGACTTGTCACCCTCAATGTCCGGCAGGCGCGGGATGCCGTGTCGTTGCAGCCCTGAGCGCGTCAGATGCGCGAGCGAAGCTTGCGATCGCTGTATTGCTGCTCGGACGGCGTGGGTGGTCGTCGCGCATCCATGACGTACCTGTCCCATGCGGCTTCCTTCCATTCCAACGAAAGGATCGCAGATCAAACCGTGGGATCAAACACCTAACAGCTTCGACCGTCAACAAGAGGTCGATCACGCAGCCATAGGTTGTCCCGTTTGCCCATCTGCGCCCGGCAGGTTTGGGAAAGTCAATTGGGAACACAATTTGGAAAAATCGCCCTCGTTGTCATCGAGTGCACTTTGCCGCCGTCAGCCGTCCCACGCGACCTTCCCAATCGGGAAGGATTACATGCGACGTACGCTTGCAGTTTTGCCGATGCCACGTCATGTTGACGTTCCGAAAATAGAGTAGCAGGTCGGTAGCTCCGGCGCCCGTCTAACGGGTTCTTCCCAGCCACGGCGTTGACCCAATACGTTGGTAAGACGCTGGCTATGGGGTTCGCGTCTTCCCGGCTGATGCCGAGGAATGCTCATGAATATCATCGCCATCGTCGCCTTGACTTGCGCGGCTCTGTTCACCGGCGCGGCCGGATACATCACGCTGGTCGAGCATCCGACTCGGCTCCAGCTCGCGGATGGCCCCCTGCTCGCGCAATGGAAACCGAGCTATGACAGGGCGCTGCCGATACAGTCGGGCTTGGCCATTGCCGGCGGGCTTAGCGGCATGGGTGCCTGGTATCTGTCGGGCACTCTGCTCTGGGTATTTGGGAGCCTTGTACTGCTCGCCAACTGGCCGTTCACGCTTCTTGCGATCATGCCGACTAACAAGCAGCTCAAGATGATCGGACTAGAAGAAGCGGGGCCAGCGAGCTTGTCGCTGTTGGTGTCGTGGGGAAAGCTGCACTCCGTCAGGAGTGTGCTGGGCGTAGCATCGACGGTGTTATTTGCAGGAGCGTTTGCCGTGACGCCATAACCGGGCTGTCCCGATCGACCATCATTTGCGGGAACGGGGCGGCTTAGTGTCGACTGACCGGTGCGTGCAGCATGGACAAGGGCCACTCCGAATTTGCTCATGTACCTGTCCGTTGAAATCGGCAGGGTATTTAGCGGCTTTGGGTCATTGGGGCTATGACATCACGTCATGATTAGGCTAATTGACTAACCGTTCGATCCAATATTGAATGTGAGGCAAGATAATGCCGCAAACCGCATCATGCAAAGGCAGACATCCTATATACCTTTGAAATCCATATGCTTCGGATTGAATGATCCAGCGGCAGGGAATTTAGAAAAATGGTAGTTCTACGAGCTAGGCGCGGTCCGTAATAAGGAACATTGGCGTGTACAATCGATCATTATTCTTGTCGATGGTTCTTGCCGTACTTCCCGGATCGCCAGCAATGGCACAAACGGTGTCGGTTTCGGACGGCATCTTGCGTGGCGCAATCGAAGATGGCGTTGCGAGTTTCAAGGGTATTCCCTTCGCGGCTCCGCCCGTAGGGCCGCTCCGCTGGCGCGCGCCGCAACCAGCCAAGGCTTGGTCCGGGGAGCGCGATGCGACCCAATTCGCCGCGGATTGTGCGCAGCCGGGTGGATTTCCCAACGGGGCGGCCGAGAGGCCGAAGTCGGAAGATTGCCTGTATCTCAACGTCTGGCGGCCAGCGGATGCGAAGAGCGGCGCCAAGCTACCAGTCATGGTCTGGATATATGGCGGGGCATTCCTATTCGGGAGCGGTGCGGACCCTACCTATTCGGGGACGCAGTTTGCCAAGCAGGGTGTGATCCTGGTGACGCTCAACTATCGCGTGGGGCGGTTCGGCTTCTTTGCATTCCCCGCCCTCAGCAAGGAGAATCCTGCCGAACCAAAAGGCAATTACGCCTATATGGACCAGATCACCGCTCTGAAGTGGGTCAAAGGCAACATCGCGGCATTCGGTGGTGATCCAGGAAACGTAACCATTTTCGGAGAATCCGCCGGCGGCGTCTCCGTACATTCGCTTCTTACCTCTCCTGAAGCGCGGGGGCTGTTCCACAAGGCGATCATCGAGTCCGGCGGTGGCCGCGACGGGACGCTGACCGGGCGACCATTGAACCGCGACAATTTCGACCGGCATTATCCTGTCTCGGCCGAAACCATCGGCATCAATTTTGCGCGTCGGCACAAGGTTACCGGCACTGACGACGCTGCGCTGACGAAGCTGCGTTCGCTATCTACCGAGCAGGTCGTTGACGGCGGCCAGCAAACGGATGGAGAGGGCGGACCGCCGACATACCCCGGCCCGATCGTGGATGGTCGTGTCGTCTTGGAAACGGCCGAACAGGCATACAGGGCAGGTCGCCAGGCGCGGGTTCCGTTGATGATTGGCTCGAACAGCGCCGAGGTGGGCGGAGGTTTTCTGCGCGCTGATACGAAGGCCATGCTTTTCGATGGGTTCGGCAAGGGCAAGGACGCTGCCATTGCTGCCTATGATCCGGACGGCACACGCCCGCTCGCCGACCTTGTGACGATGGTGACTACGGACCGCATTTGGGCAGAGCCGGCCCGCTTTACGGCTCGTGCATTCACCGCGAAGGGTGTCCCTGCGTTCACCTACCGCTTCTCCTATGTCGCGGAGGCCATGCGGGACCGCTTGAAGCAGGGTGCGACGCACGCATCCGAGATCAATTACGTGTTCGATACCGTCAAGGACCGTTACCAAGGCCAGCTCACGCCGACCGATGCAGCGGTCGCACGGATGATGAACTCATACTGGGCCAATTTTGCGAAGACGGGTAATCCGAACGGCCCAAAGCTGTCGAGGTGGCCTCGCTACGAGCCGACCTCGGATGCCATTCTGGATTTCCGTCCTGACGGCACCGCAATTGGTGGTCCTGATCCGCATAGGGCAAGACTGGATGCCACGGAGCAGGCGGAAGGAGCGGTCGTCCCCCGTTAATGGGCTCACGTACCAGACCGGATCAGGTCAGGACGCTGCCGCCTCGTACTTGATGCGGCAGCGGTCGATGTCGTCAGCATCGAAAATTTCGCTAATTCTCGATCCGGCCGAGCCAATCGCGAACCTGATTGAGCGTGCGTCGTTCCTGGTCCGCTTCCATCACGAAGGGTTCCTCGATCGCGGCGCCGCTGGCGTGGGATGCCAGCACGGCCGGACTGTTGCCAACACCATACCCGCCGTGGGTGATGAACGGGCGAAGCGCTATCCCGCGTAGATCGTGAGCCTTCAGGAATGAGCGGATCGGTGGAGGTGCCGTCTCCCCCCAGACAGGGAATCCGAGAAAGACGGTGCCATAGGCGGCGATGTTGTCGACCTTACCCGCCAGTAGAGGTTCGAACCCACTGTCACGCTCGCGCGTGGCCTGCGCGACATGCTGCTCATAATCTTCGGGATAGGGACGCGCGGGACGGATTTCGAACAGGTCAGCGCCCAAGGCTCGCTGTAATGTTCCCGCGATCACGCGGGTATTGCCCGAGCGGGTGAGATACGCGACCAGGGTTTTGCCGGAGGGCGTGCCGGGCTGCTCCGGTTCCCCGGCACATGCCGTGCCGGCCAGCGACAGCATCGCAGGTGTCGCCAGCACGGCACGTCGAGAAAACCGCCCCGTACCCTGCATCACACGATCTCCGGCAGCTTCGCCAGATGCTTGTCGAGCGTGATCGGATACTCCCGTATCCGCACCCCGGTCGCGTTGTAGACCGCGTTGGCGATGGCGGGGGCGACCCCGGAAATACCAAGCTCGCCCACGCCCTTCGCCTTCACCGGCGACATGGTGGGATCGGTTTCCTCTAGGAAAATCACCTCCTGATGGGGGATATCGGCATGGACTGGCACTTCGTATCCGGCGAGGTCGTGATTGACGAAGAAGCCGAAGCGCTTGTCGACCGCCAGCTCTTCCATCAGCGCCGCGCCCGCACCGCCGACCATGCCGCCGATCACCTGGCTGCGGGCGGTGATGGGGTTGAGGATGCGTCCGGCCGCGCAGACGGCGAGCATCCGCCGGATGCGAATTTCGCCGGTATAGGCATCGACCGCGACTTCGCAGAAATGGGCACCGAAGGTCTGCTGCTCGAACCGCTTCGACAGGTCGCCATATTCCATCTTGTCTTCGGCCGTGATCGCACCGTCCTTCGCCGCCTGGGCGAGCGGCGCCCGCCGATTACCGACACGGACCTCGCCGTCGATGAACTCGGCATCGGCAGAGTTGAACCCGAACTTCGTTGCCACCGCCTCGCGCAGCCTGACGCACGCGGCGTAGGCCCCTGCCGTCGCAGATGCGGCACCACCCTGTCCGCCGCCCCCGAAGGCTTCGGGATAATTCGAGTCCGCGAGCTTCACCACGACGCGATCGAGCGGCAGGCCCATCATCTCTGCGACCGTCTGGCCGATGATGGTGTAGCTGCCCGTTCCCATGTCGGTCATGTTGCTCTCCACGGTTACGATCCCCTTGCCGTCGAGCGTGACACGTCCGCCCGCCGGAATGATCGGGGCGCCGCGAATAGCGGATGCCATCCCCATGCCGATCAGCCACCGGCCCTCACGACGACTGCCGGGCATGGAGCTTCGCTCCTTCCAACCGAAGCGCTCGGCACCGGTGCGCAGGCACGGGATGAACTGCCGTATCGAGAAGGGACGCGGCCCTTGCTCCTCCTTGCCCTGATTACCGCTCGCCGATTGCGGATCAGTCGAAGCCCCACGGCCGGGGTCCGCGCCCGGTACGACCTGCGTATCGTTGATGACGCGCAGCTCCACCGGATCCATCCCCAGCTTCTCGGCCAGCTCGTCCATCGCCACTTCGAGTGCCATCAGGCCCGACGCCTCGCCCGGTGCGCGCATCGCGTTGCCTTCGGGCAAGTCGAGCGTCGCAAGCCGGGTCAGATTCAGACGGTTGGCCCCTGCATAGAGCAACTGCGTCTGTGCAGCCGCGATTTCCGGGCCGCCTCCCGGCAGATTGCCCGACAGCGTTTCGTGGCCGACCGCGACCAGCTTGCCGTCGCGACCCGCAGCCAGACGGACCCGCTGGATCGTGGCGGGGCGATGCGTCGTGTTGTTCGGCATGAGCGGACGCGGCAACGTCACCTTGACCGCCCGGCCGACCGCGCGAGCGCCCAACGCCGCGAGGATCGCGTCCGAACAGACGCTACCCTTTCCGCCGAAGCCGCCGCCAATGTAGGTCGCGACGACGCGGATCTTGTCCTGCGGGATGCGGAGCTTGTTGCCTAGGTCGCGCCGCGCCCATCCCACGATCTGCTGCGCGGACCATATTGTAAGGTGGTCACCATCCCAGTGCGCGATCGTGGCGTGCGGCTCGAGCATCATGTGGCTGTGGTCGGGGGTGGTGTAGGTCCCGTCGACCTTCACCGGGGCCGACGCGAATGCCGCGTCGAAGTCGCCGATGCGAACGTCGGGCTGACGCTGATGCGGCTTTGCGCCAGCCCGCGCAGCGGCAAGATCGAACGCACCCTGTCCGCGCGCATAATCGACGCGGATCAGTGATGCGGCATGGCGCGCCTGCTCGAACGTCTCGGCGACGACCAGGGCGATTGCCTGATGGTAATGCTCGATCTCCGGCCCCGCGAGGGGCTTGGCGACGTAGAACCCCTGCTTCTTGATCGGGCCGGCATTATCGGCCGTCACGATCGCGAGGACACCCGGCGCGGCCTTGGCCTCGCGCACGTCCATCGACGATATGCGGCCCTTGGCAATGCCCGAGCCGACGACATAGCCATAGGCGGCATTCGGCGCGGCCTCATGGTTCTCATAGGAATAGACCGCGCGCCCGGTCGTCTTCAGCGGTCCCTCAATGCGCGGGTGCGGCTTGCCGACGACCGTTTCCCGGTCGATCGGGTTGATGCCTGCTGGCGTGTCGAACTTCATGCAGACTTGCCCTCCGCGATGGTGGCTGAAAGCGCCCGGGTCGCGAGCGGTATCTTGAACGCATTGTCCTCTGTCGGTCGGGCGTTCGCGAAGGCCCTGGCCGTCACGGCAGCGGCCCCCTGGGTCATCACGGCATCCGCCGCTTCGACCCGCCACGGCTTGTGCGCGACCCCGCCGAACGCCACGCGGCCACTTCCGTCCTTCTGGATGACGGCCGCGACCGAGACGAGCGCGAAGGCATAGGATGCCCTGTCGCGAACCTTCTCATAGTGGTGCATGCCGCCAAGCGGCCGGGGCAGCGTCACCGCCGTAATCAGCTCGCCGGCTTCAAGGTTGTTGTCGAGGTGGGGCTTGTCGCCGGGCAGACGGTGGAAATCGGCGATCGGGATAGCGCGGGTCGTGCCATTCGCCTTGACCGTCTCCACGGTCGCATCCAGCACGCGCATCGCCACGGCCATATCGCCGGGATAGGTGGCAATACACTGGTCGCTCGAACCGATCACAGCGAGCTGACGCGAATAGCCGCCGATCGCAGCGCAGCCCGACCCCGGCTTGCGCTTGTTGCAGGGCATGTTGGGGTCATAGAAATAGGGACAGCGGGTCCGCTGAAGCAGGTTGCCCGCCGTAGTCGCCTTGTTGCGAAGCTGACCGGAGGCGCCTGCCACGATCGCGCGGGTCAACACGCCATAGTCGCGACGGACGCGGGTGTCGGCAGCGAGCGCAGTGTTCGTGACCAGCGCGCCGATCCGCAAACCGCCATCATTTGTCGGCTCGATCCGATCGAGCTTCAAGTCCTGGACGTCGACCAGATGCCGGGGCGTCTCGATTTCCAGCTTCATCAGGTCGAGCAGGTTGGTGCCCCCGGCAAGGAACTTCGCTCCGGGCTGACGGGCAACAGCGGCAGCGGCTTCCGCCGGCGTCGATGCGCGCTCATAGGTGAAGGGCTTCATGCCTTTGCTCCTGCGACTTCCGCCATCGCCTCGGCGATGTTGGAATAGGCGCCGCAACGGCAGATGTTGCCGCTCATCCGTTCGCGCATTTCGATGTTGGTCGGCTGCGGCCGCGCAGAAAGATCGGCCTGGACATGGCTCGGCACGCCGCGCTTGATCTCGTCCAGCACCGCGACGGCTGAACAAATCTGGCCGGGCGTGCAATAGCCGCACTGATAGCCATCATGACGGACGAACGCGGCCTGCATGGGATGGAGCTTGTCGGGTGTGCCCAACCCTTCGATCGTCTTCACCTCGTCGCCCTGATGCTGGACGGCGAGGCTCAGGCAGGAATTGATCCGCTCCCCGTTGACGATGACGGTGCAAGCTCCGCACTGCCCGTGATCGCAGCCCTTCTTCGTGCCGGTGAGCTTCAGATGCTCGCGCAGCGCATCAAGCAGCGTCGTGCGCGTGTCGAGGGTGAGGTCACGACGCTTGCCGTTGACCGTGAGCGATACCGGCATGGTCGCGGGCGCAGCCGCTTTTGCGGGCTGTGCTTCCACTTGGCGGCCCGCTGCCAGCGCAGCCGCTGCGGCGCTGCCGGCGAGAACACCTCGCCTCGACATCTCCATCTCGCTCATTATCGCCGTCTCTCCCGTTACAGCTTGTTGTATAAGTCGTCGGCGACCGGCTCGAGCCACGTCACGGACGTACCGTCGAGCGCTTCCGACACCGCCACATGGGTCAACGCGCTATCGCGAGCCGCACCATGCCAGTGTTTGACGCCCGGCGAGATAAAAACGGTGTCGCCGGTCGCGATCGGCTTCGCAGCCTCGCCGTCGACCTGGACCCATCCTTGTCCAGCGGTGACGATCAGCAACTGTCCCAACGGATGCGTGTGCCAGTTCGTATGCGCGCCCGGTTGGAACGTCACCGTCGCACCACCAAGGCGCGCATCGCCGGTGCCTTTGAAGGGCGATGCGACCGACACGCTGCCGGTGAAATAGTCGGCGGGACCGGACTTCGGCTCCTGACCGGGATGGATGACCTGAACCTCTGACATGGCGGAAACCTCTTGTCTGGCGAATACCTTGCTCGCGACGCCGATCGCGGCGTTCGCCTTCGGCCACCCTGCGTAGAAAGCGAGATGGGTCAGTGCCTCAACGATCTGCGGCTGTGTCAGCCCGTTTTCGAGGCCATATTGGACATGGAAGGCAAGCTGGTCGCCATCACCGCCTGCGGAAAGCGCGGCGATGGTGACGAGGCTGCGGTCGCGGGGCGACAAGTCTGTGCGTCGCCACAAGTCGGCGAACACGACGTCGTTGGTAAGCTGCGCGAGCTTGGGTGCGATCGGAGCGAGCGTTCTGTCGACGATCGCAGCACGCGCGGGATCGGAGCCGGGGAGCGGCGCGGTGGCCGGAGGCATTGTGCCAAGCGGTTTCAGATCGACATGGCGTGCGGCAAATACCTTCTCGACCTCGTTCAAGGCCGAGACGGCGTTCGGCCACCCGGTATAGAAGGCGAGCTGCGTTACCATGCCGGCGACCTCGGACGGCTTGATGCCGTTATCGAGGCCACGACCAAGATGGCTAGTCATCTGCGCGGTCTTGCCGGTTGCGATCAGCACCGACAGGGTGACGATGCTGCGGTCACGGGCGCTAAGTTCGGGACGCACCCACACGTCGCCGAACAGCACCCGGTCCGTATAGCCAGCCAATGCCGGCGCGATTGCCTGCATGTTCCTGGGGGCAACTGACGGACGCTCCTGTGCCTCGACCGGCACGGCCATCGCCAGCGCGGCAGCGGTTGCAGAAGCGACTTTCATCGTCTCGTCTCCCATCTGATCCCGGTCGGGATTATTCGCTGCCAGCGCTCGCCTTCACCGGCCGAACGAGGCGCGAGAAGGTGAGCTGGGACAGGCGCCACTTGCCAGCCTGCTTGTTGTAAACTTCCGTGACCATGAAGGGATTGGTGACGGTTCGACCGCCGACCACGGCCTCCAGGTCGAGATCTTCCAGCACGATCGCGGTGTTGCCGAACACCCGCACATCGACCGCGTAGATCGACGCCTTCTTGTACCAGATGCCACCGCTTTGGATGGTGGCGAGTTCCTGGGTCTTTCCCCACGTTCCGCCCATGTGGGTGAACATGGCCCGGTCGTCGAAGAGGGTCGCGAGGGCGTCGACCTTCTTGTCCGCCATCCAATCCCATTTGGTCTTCGACAGGTCGATGACCTGCTGCTCGGTCGGGGTATGCGTGGCGGCCGTCTTGATCGTTTCCGTGGGTGGTGCCGGCGTTTGTTGCGCAAGCAACGGCTGAATGGGCAGCAACGACAAAGCGACGGCAGCTATCAGAGGGAGCCGCTTCATTCCCTGGGTCGATCGTGTGTCCATCGCAACTGCTCCCGCACGAGGTTGAAAGGGGGCAGGCCGATGCCGGAACATCGGCCTGGAATTGACGATTAGAGCTTCCGTTCGCCGAGCCACTTCACCATCGCCGGATCGCGGTGGTCGAAGAAGCTGCTGGCGTTCTGATCGAGCTTGGCGATGGCATCGAGGTCGCCGGCGTCGAGGTCGAAATCGAAGATGTCGAAATTCTGCGCCATGCGCTCCTTGCGCACCGATTTGGGGATCGCGACGATGCCCCGATCGGTCAGCCAGCGAAGCACGACCTGGGCGATGCTCTTCCCGTGCTTGTCGGCGATCGGCTGCAACACCTCGTTCGTGAACAGGCCGTTCTTGCCTTCCGCGAACGGTCCCCACGCCTCTGGCTGGACGCCGTATTCCTCAAGGGTCTTCACCGCATCGGTCTGCTGGTGAAAAGGATGGATCTCGATCTGATTGACCGCCGGCTTCACCTCGTTGTGCAGCACGAAGTCGACGAGACGATCGGGGTAGAAATTGCTGATGCCGATCGCACGGATGCGTCCGGCCTTGTGCAGCTCCTCCATCGCGCGCCACGCGCCATACACATCACCGTAGGGCTGATGGATCAGCCACAGGTCGAGATAGTCCAACCCGAGCTTGTTGATCGACCGCTCGAACGCGGCCTTGGCCCCCTCGTAGCTGGCATCCTGCACCCAGAGCTTGGTGGTGACGAACAGCTCGCTCCGGTCAATGCCGTGGCTTTTGATGGCGGCGCCGACCGCCTCTTCGTTGCCGTAGGATGCGGCGGTATCGAGCAGGCGATAACCGACGTCGATCGCATCGCGGACGCTACGCTCGCATTCTGCGGGATCAGGCACCTGGAACACGCCGAAGCCGAGGATCGGCATGGCAACGCCGTTGTTGAGGGTGACGGTCGGAACGGTGGTGGTCATGGGCGTGGTCCTTGTCCGGTTCAGCGATTCACGAACTGCTGGTGCGAAGCCGCGTAGCGCTCGCCATGAACTTCGATCCCCGACAGGGCGTCGGCGATGCGCGTCAGGTCCTGATCGGTCAGCGCCAGATCGGCACCTCCCAAGTTCTCCTCTAGCCGGTGGAGCTTGGTCGTGCCGGGGATCGGCACAATCCACGGCCGCTGCGCGAGCAGCCATGCAAGCGCGACCTGCGCGGGCGTGGCCCCCTTCTCGCTGGCGATCGTCGTGACCAGATCGACCAGCGCCTGGTTCGCCGCCATCGCATCCGCCTGGAAGCGCGGCACGGTGCTGCGGAAGTCATCGGCCGCAAACGTGGTGTCGGCCTTCAGCTTGCCGGTCAGGAAGCCCTTGCCGAGTGGTGCGAACGGGACGAAGCCGATACCCAGCTCTTCCAGAAGCGGCAGGATCGTTGCTTCCGGCTCGCGCCAGAACATCGAATATTCGCTCTGAAGCGCCGCTACGGGCTGCACCGCGTGGGCGCGACGGATAGCGTCCGGTCCGGCTTCCGACAGGCCGAAATGCTTGACCTTGCCTTCCGCGATCAGGTCGCGGACCGTGCCCGCCACGTCCTCGATCGGCACATTCGGGTCGACGCGGTGCTGATAGAAAAGGTCGATGCAATCGGTACGCAGCCGGGACAACGCCTCGTCCGCGACCTGCCGGATACGCTCGGGACGGCTGTTCAAGCCATCGCTCGGGCGGCCGTTCTCGAACCCGAATTTGGTGGCGATCACCACCTGATCGCGAACCGGCGCCAGTGCTTCGCCGACGACCTCTTCATTGTCCCCCGGCCCATAGGCTTCGGCCGTGTCGAAGAAGGTAACGCCGCGATCGTGCGCCGCGCGGAGCAGCGAAACCGCCTCCGTGCGATCGGTAGCGGGACCGTAGCCATAGCTTAGCCCCATGCACCCAAGCCCAAGGGCCGATACCTCAAGGCCGCTGCGGCCCAGTACGCGCTTCTGCATCATCAAAATCCTCGGTCGGCCCGATGGTCACACGCCGGGCCACGATGATTGCAATGTAACTCGAAGCGGTTCTGGGGATTAGACAGGGTAAATCGCTTGGGTCTATGACACGATGTCATGAAACCCTTGGTGGCACCCCGACATGCGACGTGAAGAGCTGGGCAACTTGGCTATGTTTTTAGCCGTCGCCGAAGAGCGCAGCTTCACTAAAGCGGCGGCAAAACTCGGCATTTCGCAGTCGGCGCTCAGTCATACGATGCGCCGCCTGGAAGCAAAGCTGGGGCTGCGATTGCTGACCCGGACGACGAGGAGTGTCGCTCCTACCGAAGCAGGTGAGCGTCTGATCGCAACGTTGCGACCTGCCCTGGAGGAAATTGATGCCAAGCTGGCATCGCTGACCGAGCTTCGCGAGCGTCCTGCCGGCACCGTCAGGATCACATCCAGCGCTCACGCGGCGCGAGCGGTGCTTTGGCCGGTCATCGATCGACTGACCGCTGAAAATCCTGATATCAATGTTGAGGTGAGTATCGAGAGTGGGCTTGTCGATATTGTCAGCGGCAGGTTCGACGCGGGCGTTCGGCTAGGCGAACGACTGGATCAGGATATGATCGCGGTGCCTATCAGCCCAAAGCTGCGCATGGCTGCGTTTGCGGCACCGGGCTATCTGGAACGGCACGGGACGCCTCAGACCCCCTACGATCTGGCAAAGCACAACTGCATCAGCCTCCGAATGGCGACTTCGGGCGGTTTATACGCCTGGGAGTTCGAGCGTGATGGAAAGGAGCTGAAGGTCAAAACGGAAGGCCAGCTCGTATTCAATGATGCTGACATGATCGTCGCTGCTGCGTTGGCTGGCCGCGGTATCGCGTTCACAGTCGAGGGCCATGTTGACCGCCACTTTGCCTCTGGCGCCCTTGTGAGAGTGCTGGAGGATTGGTGCGAGCCGTTTGATGGCTACTACCTCTATTATCCCAGCCGACGACAGCCCTCGCCCGCATTTAGCTTGGTACTGGAAGCGCTACGTTATCGGACCTGAAGCGGTGCAATACTGAGCGGTTCAGAACCCTTGGTGGCCCTGAAACCTAACGAGGAATTGGTAACGAGACATTCGGATTATTCCCTTTCCCGATCCAAAACGGGACGATCGGGGCCAGCGCGCTTAGACTGATCTAGTCGTAAGCCTATATCTATGCCGTTCTATGTGCCGTTCGCTGTTAGCAGAAACCTTCCTTTCTAAAGATTTTCTCGGCGGGAGGTGACAGCAACGCATTTCTACGGCCCGCCGCATATTAGAACTGTTCTGAAAACCTGCTTCGCAAAAATGCTTGGCGGCGACGAGTTTGGAGAGGCCACTGCCAGGGAGCGCCAACACGACGCCCCGTTTGCGAGCAGCGCCTGATGATGGCGCGGACATTGGCAGCGAATTTGAGCACGGTGTCACGCGCCAGTAGCAGATAGCGTGCGCAGGAAACCTGACGGTTTGCGAACACACGCCGATATGATTGCAAGCGCCTACAACTAGTCGTTGATCCGACGGGACGTAGGTCGCAACCCGGCTGGAGCCGGGGGAAGCGTCAGTTGGCTATACCTGCCTACCATTCCATCGGATAGCGAACTTGGAGGATTGCAGCGTTGTTTCCTGTGAAGAAGACACTGATGCATTCGGAAACCGCGTTATTGCACCCCCTGCTGACTTGACCCACGTTCGCGTCACTGCTGAGGCCGACGGCGCGCGGCGGCATCGTTTGCAGCTGCACGCTTCAAGACCATGCCGGTCAGCGTTAGGGACGGGCTCATCAAGCTGATAGAAGGTCCGTATCGGATCTAGTATGCACACATGTGCATAAACAGAGGCACCAGTTCCGCGCTCGCGACATGCACATGTGTGCATAAACGCCGGAATTATGCACACATGTGCATAGCCAAGGCTGGCACCCCCCGCACGCGACATGCACACATGTGCATAAACAGCCGAATTATGCACACATGTGCATAACCAGGGCTGCCAGTTCCGAGTACGCTACATGCACACATGTGCATAAAGGCTCTATCTATGCACATGTGTGCATCCGTATCGCCGGCGACTCGGGATTTGTGACATGCACATGTGTGCATAATCGATCTTTTTATGCACATGTGTGCATATCGATCGACACGAGTACGGACGACAGCAAAACGAGGCTACGCCCAACAATGGCAGGAATCAGCCGTTTTTCCGCTATTGACGTAGTTTCAATTCTGCGTATACGCGCACGTTCCCGTGCGCACGAGCGCTCACGCGCGCGCGGATCTCTCTAATCTCTAACGTTCTTAGATAAGAGAGATGAGACTCTCTGCGCGCGTGAAGCTTCAAACGCAGCCTGCAATGCCAACGACATTGCCATGCGGTCGTTGACGTCCCCGACAAGCGGTTGCGCCATCCAAGTTCGCAATGTGCCGGAACTTGATGGATCCAGCGCTTACTAAAGTTCAGGCCAGCCACAGGATCTTTCGGTCCGCTGGACCGAAAGATCCTGTGGCCCTTTTCGTCGGCGTTGCGATTTTCGAAGCTCGATCCTACAACCGGAGCGTGATCGAGCGGCGCTTCGCGCGTTCGAACTTGGCGATGAGGAGGTTTGGGTGTTCGGTTCTTCGGCATGCCAGTTCGCGCTTTCGAACGTGGATGATCAATCGCTGCCGCCGGTCGAGCCATTTTCGAAACTTCGTCCTCGGAAATGCACATCTCTCCCATCCTTGGCTCGCAAGCGGGCGATGGCCGCTAGCCGGGGAAAGCCCGAGGGCGTCGAATGTGGAACCCTTGGCCGAGCGCTACAATGCAGAGCCACCCGCGATCTGAACAGGAACTATGACACATCATCGCGAAACGCGACGTGCGCCCAAGTTATTCAGGATGGCCTCCCATCCGCGGCGTGCATGCTTGCCACTCGTCCTGACGTATCGAAGCTGGTGCCGTCGAACGTCGGCAATGAACGGTTGCGAATGACCGTACCGACGTGCCCTCGATCCCACTTCTGGCGTACCAGGGGCTTTCGACGTGCTGGCTACGACTGTCGTTGAGGAGCGTGGCGACAATGCGAGTGCCCGGATTGATCGTCGCAATGGTCGCGACAGGGATGGTTGCTGCAGCCGCTGATGGCGCAGTAATCTTGCAGCCCGAACGAAGACCGGCTCGTAGCCGATCCAACGAGCTCCCGATCGAAAGGATGACCTTTGCCGAGGTCGAGCAGGCAAAATTGACAGGCACGGGCTGTACCTGGCTTGGTGGCCCGGACCTGTCGCGGAGGTTCGCTACGAAGGAGTATCGCGGGGTGTTGAAGCGCCGCGGTCAGATCGTCCCGCTTCGACCTGCGCCGGGTGCGAAGGAAGTATTTCCCTACACCTATCACCAGTGGGTCGGTGGGGGCATGACCATCATCGTTGAAGACACCGGACGGATTGTGGGGCGCGGTCCGGAAAACGTGGAGACGATCGCGACGTTGAGGCTGATCGAGAACGGGCGCAGCCGCTCTTGGGCGGGTCGCCTCAACTGCGGGTCGTAATTGGGTTCGGACGTGGCGATGCGGACCTCAGTTTCATCATGCTACGCAAGTTCGCCCAGTTCTATCGATATCGCCGCGTGGCCTCGGGCGGTGTCAAACCACGATCCCGGCGTTTCCCCCTTCTGCGTCCGGAAAGACAATCCTTGGGCATGCGATGTGTTCAAACCGCATGCCATTCACGTGAACCTTCGGACGAGCTTCGACAAATGAAACAGCAGGACGCGTATCCAACGTTCGGCTAGTTGGGTTTGGCGAAAATCGGCTACGTTCCCATCGAGGCTTTCGTTCTTTGGCTGGCGTACCCATTCCTTGCCGAACCAGGGAGTGAGTTTCGTATCCACAGGCACAAGCCTTCCTGGTGACCAATGCTGGCGACTGGCAGGGGCTGCAAAGACCAGGTCGGCGATCATCATTCCCAGCCGATAATAGCTTTCCCACTGGGCCTCGTCGAAGAACTGGTCGCCGGTACTTTGTTGCGGAAACGCCGCGTCGACGCGATTGTAATCGAGCAGGTCGGCGAGCTCGAGACCACCCAGCCTTGGTTTAATGAGGATCATCGTGCCGAGGTAGGCGTCCCTTCCGGGACGAGATGGGGCCGTGATCCGGGCCAAGGCAGCGTAAGGGCCACGGCTGCTGCTGCCTTTATGGAAGCGGACCAGGTCGCTCAATTCGCCGAACATCATCCGCGTGGGTGTGCCCTTGCCCAGGAGCTTGTCCAACTCGGCACAGGGCATGAAGTCCAGCTCGGCTTCGAAATCGATCCGCAGCTTCCTCGTCAGGTTGACGATGTCGCTGAAGTCATAGTCCGGATCCGCACCATTGTCGCACGCGACGATCAACGGGACGCGGCGGCGGACAAGCTCGTAGACACCCGTGTTCTCGAAGTGGCCTCCGTCAGTAAGATACCAGCGATGATGGAAGATGCCGCCGAAGCGCGCTAGGAACTCGCGCAGCAGATAGCGTTGGGTCCATTGGGTCGGCAGTAGCGCCCCGCGTTGGGAGAATGGCTTCCACCAATAGCCGAGACGGAGATTGGCAAGTCCTGCCAGCAGCGAGAATCCAGTCGACGTGTAGGAGCCGAGCGCAGTGGAAAAGGCGGCGCCGGAGATCGCTATCCATGTCGACATAGGCAGGTCCGAGACGGCCCTAAGCGATCTGACCGCCGATGCCGCAGGCGTGTTTTCGAAACGGATGCGTACTCGTTCCTCACCTACGGTAGGAACGAGGTAGCCAGCCGGCGATAGCGTCATCGGCCGACCCTTGCGATCGCGCTGCACCAAGGCGGATCCATCACCGCGCGTCTCGGCGATGGTGACATTGATGAGGTGCAGGGGCGCGCCGCTCCCCGGGCTGTAATACTGTAGAGGGGTGATGTCGTCGCCGGGATCGTCCCGATCACTCGGCTTCCGCAAGTCGACGCGACGGGGATTGCTGGCGCCGAGATAGGCACGCCGCAACCGTCCCGCATAGAAGCCGATGAACGACGAAAGGTTCAAGAAGCCAAACGACAAGCCGATACAGCTGGCGATCAAGGCAAAGAAGATCGTGGTCGCGGCCAGAGATCTTACGGGAGACGCTTGGATGATCGGTTCACCGACCGTGCCGACGGGCTCACCCCGCCATGCGATGTAGTCCGCGACCATCGCCCAAAGCGACAGGATCGTCAGCACGAGCAATGCTCCCACGAGCAACGCGATCCAGTGTCCGAAGCGCCGCAGCAGGACTGGCACCGAGCCGAACCGTTGAAGCACAGCGAGGATGCGCTGCAACACCGGAGTCGCTGCGGCAAGGATTGCCGCGACTGAAAGCGGTGCGGCGACGCTCGTTCTGTCCTGCTGGAGCAAAGTGTACATCGATTGCCCGATCGTATCGACCAACGCGAAGAATCCTATGATCAACGTCCACGTTACTACAAAAGTGGCCCAGCCGGTAATGCGGTTGCGTACACGATCCTCCTGTTCCCTAGGCACTGCCATCGCACCGGCGCCGCTGGCCTTGGTGAGAAGGTAATCGCGAAATTCGGCGGCGATGTAGAACAGCAGGGCGCCAGCACCCAGTGCCGCAACGACAAGCGACCGTCCGGAACCTCCGGTCCATCGGTCTAGACCGACGCACACAAGGACGATGATGACCGTGCCGATCGTCGCGGCACTTTTTAAGGTCCGCCATAGGCGCGATTTCTGAATGCCTTCCAGTCGCGCGAGCCAATAGGCCCAGCTCAGTGCGACCGCGACGCTGAGGCACGCCATCGCGATTGGCCACAACGAACTCAGGATCCACGGTTCCGCCGGGTAGCCCCGCAACCATTCGACCGGCCATAGCCACGTCGGCCAACCTGCCTCCGCTAAGTCACGTTCGAACGACTGCACCCAGCTGCACGCCACCAGCGTCAGCTGCACAGTCTTCCCGAACAGGAACAGCGCCAGCAGCGAGAGGCCGATCACGAGCTGCACTGCAACCCAGTTGCGGAAAGCCATGACCGCGATGCGCAGAGCGTCGCCCGCACCGCCGGGCATCAGATAGCGTCCGCCTTCGCGCAGCTGGCGGATGGCGGCGGAACCGAACGTCGTGCCGAGCGGGTCGTCGGCAGCCGATGGCGACGTCCACGACTTGCTGTCCCCTCCCCTTTCTTTCGGATCGGTGAATAGGCTTGCGTAGAACGCGCCGACATAGCTTCCACCGGATACCGTCGACAGATAGTCGAACTTATGGATCAGCTTCAGACGGCTGAGACCTCGCAAAATTCCCAACGAGAAGGTGGCCGAGCGTATCCCGCCGCCGGAAAGGGCGAGCCCGATCCGCCTGTCCTTCAGGACGTCGACGAACGGTTGACCGCCATTGGAAGGTGGAACGCCGTTCGGAGGTGGAGCACCGTTGGCGGCTGGATCACTACCGACGGGTGGCGGGCCAACGAACGGTGGATCGAGTGCCAGCCTTCTACGGCGCGCAGCGACGTATACAAGTTCGGCCGCTTCGATCGCTTCGCCGTCAGAACCTTTCTCTGCAGCTCTGACCGCTTCATAGACCGGATCGTTCTTGACCGCTTTGACGGCGTCATTTGCCAGGTTGTCTTCGCGAGCTTCGCGTGACCCGCCGTTCGGGACGGGCTTGACGAGATTGACCGGACGCCAGATCTGCCACCAGCTCATGGTATCGCCTCGATCTCCATGGCGTCCACGCTCAGGATATTGACGCTACGCTTCGTGCCGCGCCGGGCTCGAATCCATGCCTTGATCGATAGTCCTTTGCCGGAGCGGACGTCGGTCGCAGGCACCGCCAGCGAAAGGCGCTGCGCGACCATCGAGCCGCTGGAGGCCCGGATGACCGCGCGGGCGCGTCGGCCGTTGACGAGAAATTCGACCTGACCATCCGCGCGATTCTCTTTCCTGACGGACCAGACGAAGGTTACCTGGGTCTTCAGGTTCGCAAGCATCACCTTGTCGCGCAACGGAAGGAACAGGTTGACGTCCTGCCCTGCTTCGCTGGGGAGTGCGCCGCTGGAGGGCGACGCTTCGAACTTGTCGATTGCGATCACCGCAGCTTTGCCACGTGCGCGCCACTTGCCATCGAACGCCTTCGCGGCTGGATACAAGTCGTAGATTTGGGCAACCAGCGGCCGTGCCACCACTGCTACGGGTTTTTGGACGAGCACAGGCATCGAGAAGGTTGCCAACACGACCCTGGCGGCAGCTGGCGCCTCGCGTCGTGCCTTCGCCGCCGCTGGTGTCTTCGATGGTACCGTTCGTGGACTGCGGCGAACGAGTTTCTTCGCTTCAACGAGAAATTGCCCGGTAGACCCTGGCTGCCGTTCGTTCGAAAGCTCGTGCGCGGCGGAAGTCGCCGTGCTTTCATGAGCGACGAGTGCGACCTCTTGGACCTCGGCGGCGATCGGGCACTGTTCGGAGCATTCCGCCTGCAGCGTCAGCGCGATCGAAAGTCTGCGATCCGCTCCGATCCGCTCGGTCGGCACTGAGAGCGCCAGCACGCCGTCACCGAACGGGTCGGTCGCGACCGCTATGCCGGTCACACCGTTCACGTCGGCGATCAACCGTGCACTGCCATACGAGCGGCGCGCGAGGCGATGTGAGATGCGGGCAACGATCCTTGAGATCTTGGGCGGATCTTCCATTCGGAAGGATGTTTCTGCAATGGTGCAGGACGCCTGTCGCTCCTGCAATTTCTGGAAGTCGATGCGAAGGTTGGGACTGCGAAGCCGTGCAACACGAGTTCCAGGAGGAAGCGACGTTTCGGCAACCAGTGAAAGGGCTGCCTGTTCGCACCCGGCGCTTCGACGACCGCCGATAACACCACCGTCCGGGACTGCAGCAGGCGCGGACGCAACGGCATGACCAATCTCGTACGCGCGGCCCGGAACGGACGTTGCCGCAGCGAGCATCAGGACCGGTCCGAGCATTCCTCAACTCCTCGCCTGCGCGGTTTTCATCAGCGGATCATGGTCTTGTCGGCGGGCTGGATGGAGTGGACGACGCTGCTATGCCGTCCTGCATTGCGGCGATCACTGCGAGATGATCGCCAAGCGCGGCGCGTAACGCTTCGATTGCCTCACTCGGCAACTCGGCCTTGCGCCGTTGCAACCGGTCGAGCGTGTCCTGACCCATAGCTACCTTCGCTTCCGCTTCGGTGACGGCAGCCGTCGCCTCGTTCAGGGCGTTACGGGTTTCCGCCGTGTCGGACGCGTCCACTGCGACCTGTCTTGCTATCCTCGCCTGCGTCTTTTCCGCCGCGTCCTTCGTCGCGCCTTCGATGGCTTCCGTCTGTGCGGCGATCTCCGTGTCGAGACCGCGCCCGCGCGTCGCGAACCGTTCCCGGATCGCTGCGATCCGAGCAACCGCTCGGTCGTGCAGCCCGCCGACATCGAGTCCCGCAACGGTGGCGTTGCCGCCGGGCACCTGTCCGGTGGCCAACTGATTGGCGAGCGCAGCCATCCGGCCGGCCTGCGCCACCCCTTCCGCACCGCCCCCCGTCGCTGCGTTGGCTGCCAGCTTGGCGGTGGCCTTCAGCGCGGCGTCGGTGACCTTGCGATAGGAGGCCAGGAGTGCCCGCGGGTCGTTGCTGAACGACTTCAGGTTCCAGTTGCCTAGATCGTCCTTGATGAACGCCATCGACACGTCGCCCTGGCCCGACGCGTAGACCTCGTTGACCTTCTCCCAGTAGAAGTCGGAGGTCAGCCGTTCAGCCATACGCACCCGGTCCTCGACCCGCATGACCTTGCCGTCCGGGTCCCCTGCTTTGAGCCAGTGGAACAGCTGAACAAAATCGGTTGGCCGCGCGCTGCGCAGATAATCCCCGACCGGCAGATCGCGCGCTTCTATCCCCTGTCCGATCTGCTTCTCGAGCACCCCGATCCGCCCCTGGATCTGGTTGCCATATTCGGATGCGATGTACCCGAACCGGGTAAGCGCCATCCTCACGCGCTGGTCCTGGGGTACGTAGGCGACGTGGCTGTTCGCCTCTCGAAACGCAGCGGTGCGCATCATCGACGCCAGGTTCTCGACGGCGAGGACGATCGTACCGCCTTGGCATCGTAGCAGATCAGGCGTGCCGTCCTTTCCCGGTTGGCACGCTGCAAGCGCTTCGTCGAGCACTCGGTGATACGTGCCGAGATGCTTCCAATCCTGCTCGAATTTCGTGCATGTCTCAAGCGGCAGATAGACGGCGGGGCCGACCGTCCTGCTGAGCGTCGGCGTATTGAAGATGTAGCAGGCTGCGCCGATCACGTCCCCGCTGCTGTCGAACGCGCTCTTCAGCATCGCACAATCGCGGGGATCGAAATGACGGACCGTTGGCGTCTTGCCAAGTTCCACGAACCGGCATTGCGCGTCTTCGACATTCCCGAACTGAACCTTGATGCTTTCACGCCAATCCACCGTAGCGCGAACGAGATCGGCCATTACGGCGACCATCTGCCCGACCTGCGCCCCCGGCGACACCGACAAAGGCCCCTTGTAGACCTCCACCTCGACTCGCATCGATCCGGCGCCATGCAGTGAGACCGGTTCGTGACGGGTACAGCCGGCGCAGAGCAGTGCGGCGATCAGGACGAGGAGCGTGCGCATCAGCGGGGTGCCGTTCCAAAGGTTTCGAGCGTCGTCGCGAACAGTTCGTCGAGTTTGGGCGCGGTATCGCCGCCGGCCGCGATCCGGCCGGCCGCGGCATCAAGACTGCGCTGCGTTTCGACGATGCGAAGCGTCTCGCGCGCAAGCGGCAGAAGCTGCTCTGCCGGGTTGGTCCGCCCATTGACGACCCTGCCGGAATATTCGGTCAATGTTTCGGTCAGCGGCTTCGCACTGGTATACATTGCCAGGACCAGTCGTTCCTGCTGGTTGAAGGGTCGCATCCCTTCCGGTCCCATGATCTGAAACCCCTTGGTCAGGACGGCATTGGCCGGACAAAGGGGCGCATCGCCGCTACCCGCTGCAGAAAGCGCCTGCCTCTTCGCGGCCTCGTCGATGGCCGCACGCGCCTCTTCCACTGCCGCCTTGGCGATTTCTTGTGCCGTCGCCGCGGCAGGCGGCGTCGTAGGACGGCCTTCGCCTGGCGTCAGACTGGCGAGCAGCATGTCGATGCGGTCGAACCGCTCCTTGACGGCAACGCTCAGCGGGGCACGCAACGTGCCTGTGTAGTCCTGCAGCGCGTTCGTCATCGCCGTCTTCAACTCGGCCTGGACGAGAGCCTTTTCCGGTTCGGAAAGGGTGGCCGACCGTTCCAGCAGCTTGCTGAGGGACTCGAACCGGCTAAGGGCAGCGTCGGCATCGGCACGCGCCGCCGCTGCAAGCGTCGTCGCGCGACGGTCGGCGGCGGCCAGATCCGCTTGTGCCTTGGCATCGGAACGGCTGCGGACGACGTAGCCGTTGACGTCGCCGTTGTAGACGACGTCGACACCGAACGGATCGATGTCCTTCTCGCTCAACACTCCGGATTCGAACTTGATGTTGCTGCCAAGCGCGGACGCCTTACCGGTCATGCGGTAGCGGTAGAGGGTATCGGTCTGTGGAACGATGGTTCGATACTGAGGCGCACCGCTCCCGCTCCCGACCGTGGTATCGGCCGACCAGCAGAAGTCGAACACGCGGAAGTAGTAGGTCGTCCGAAACCGAACATTGGTGTCGACATTTTCTGGGTCGGTGCCGCGGGTCACGTGCATGTGGTTGGGTACCGAGCACGCTGGCAGCACTACCATCGACGCCAAGGTAGACAACACGGATGATCGCGAACTGCGTACCGTATAGATCATATCGCCACCCCTGTTGCCAACTTGCGAACGCAAGTGTCTAACGTACCGAAACGCGCGAGCTCGACGTAGATTGAGGATAATCGGAAACATCGGGCGGGCGACATACTCCAATTAGGGTATGGATCGCGGTCGCCGAAACAGTGATCGGTCTGCCGGGGTTGCTTCTGGACGAACTGTTCGATCCGCAATATTCAGTCGGTCGAAGCAGCCTTTGAGAACTGCGACGATCTGTGAAACGTGAAAGATGCTTTATCAGCCCGAAAAGAGGATTCGTACTAGCTCTACTGTATAGCGCTATAATTCACTGCCGGCTCGCAATTGATCGGATTCAAGTTAGAGATGATTTTGCTACATTACGATTTTTACCGATTCGAGGCGCCATATCGGGCGCCTGGCAACATAATAATTCGTGCGAATGCAAGAAATATCACTTGCATGTAATTCACGAAAAATGGCATTCTAGCGCTTCGCGTTACACGTTCCTTGCGTATCACATGAACCATCAGGCAGCGTGGGGTAATGGCGAGTTCGAACTATTCCCTTAAGCGTCAGCAGGCTTTAGCTGAATTCGGCGATTTCGTTCTAGACAACGAAGGGCTTGACGAGGTCCTGCAAGAAAGCTGCCGGCTAATTGCGTCCGCATTGGGCGTGGATTTTGCGAAGGTGATTGAAATATTCCCCGGCAAGGAAGTTGGGTTTGTCCGTGCCGGCGTAGGCTGGCGGCCCGGGGTCGTTGGTCACGAGCATGTCAACCTTACTGACCGCTCGTCAGAGGCGTTCGCGGTTCAAATGGCGCAACCGGTCATCTGCAACGATATCACGCGAGAGACTCGGTTCACATTCGCACCATTCCTAAGCGATCACGGTGTCGTTGCCCTGGTCAACGTCCCGATCCTGCTGCCTGGCCGTGTGCCGTGGGGCGTTTTAGAGGTGGATGCCCGCGAGCTGCGCGAGTTCGGTCAGGACGATGTAGATTTCCTGAAGACCTATGCGATGGCGCTTGGCCCGGTCATTGACCGGGCTCGCGCTGTTGCGGGTCGAGAAGCGGCTCGGAGCAAACTGGCGGAGAGCGAGGAAAGTCTCCGAACTTTGATACAGGGCATGCCGCAACTCGTCTGGCGAGCGACCGGCGAGGGTTGGTGGACCTGGGCTAGCCCGCAGTGGCGCGCACTTACTTCCCAGAAAAAGCACGAGGGCCTTGGGCAGGGCTGGCTACAAGCAGTGCACCCGGATGATCGGCAGGCCGCGCGCGCGTCCTGGCACGAAGCGATCCAACGAGCTGACTTCTCGGCAGAATACCGGATTTATGCTGCCAAGGAGGGGCGATACCGCTGGTTTCAGACGCGCGCCGCACCCGTGCGCAACGAGACCGGCACGATTGTCGAGTGGCTGGGCACCTCGACCGATATTGAGGACTTGCGTCAATTGCAGGAGCGTCAGCAGGTTCTAGTCGCGGAGTTGCAGCATCGTACTTTCAACTTGATGAGCCTGGTGCGCTCGATCGCCGACGCAACCATGCGCTCCAGCGACACACTTGCGGATTTCAAGCCAAAATTTCGAGATCGAATAGCAGCACTAGCCCGGACGCAGCGGCTTCTGTCACGCTTGAGCGACGATGACCGCGTCAGCTTTGAGACCCTTTTGCTAGGGGAGTTGGACGCAGTAGGCGCGCTGACTGACGAACATAGGCGCGTTACGTTCGCTGGACCTGACAACATCGCTTTGCGATCAAGCACAGTACAGATCCTGGCGATGGTCTTACATGAGCTGGCGACCAACGCTGTAAAATACGGGGCACTCGGTCAACATGACGCCAAGCTTGCTATCAGCTGGAAATTGGAAGCCGAAGGCTCAGAAGAGCCTTGGCTACGAATAGATTGGATCGAAACTGGCGTCGTCATGCCTGTCACTGAGCAAAGTTTACGAGGCACAGGCCAGGGCCGTGCGCTCATCGAGAACGCTTTGCCGCACCAGCTAAATGCTAAAACCAAATATGTGTTGGGCTCGGAAGGCGTTTGTTGCTTCATCAAGATTCCGGTATCAAGCTACGAACGCATCGAGGTCACCCATGCCACTTAGTGACTGTCACATTCTCGTCGTTGAGGACGAGTATTTGCTTGCGCGCGACCTGCAAATCGAGCTCGAAGACGCTGGCGCGATCGTGATCGGTCTTGAAGGATCTTCTGAGTCCGCTTTGGACAAGATCCGGAATACGGTCAAGATTGACGCAGTTATTCTCGACCTGAACTTGGGCGGTAAGAATGCTTTCGGAGTAGCTGACGAACTCATGGCTCGTCAGATACCGTTTATATTCGCAAGTGGGTACGATAACTACGATGCGATGCTACGGTATCCTGCCGCCATCAATTGCATGAAACCGTACAGCGCAGAACGAGTAATTCGCTTGTTGAAACAGGTTTTGGCACCTCGGGTATAGCAGCAGGATACTTGCGTTGCCTTATTCAAAAAGTTTCTTTGGAAACGCAGTCGAGTTGTGAACCCTAGCTGGGAACGGGGAGCGCAGACATGTGGCACACTTGTAACGGGAACGATAACCGCTAGAAGTGCACATTGCTGCGATTGCTACTCTACTGTCCCTTTCTCACCCTTTCCTGTCTCGCTTCATTGTCCTCTGCCGATTTAAATAATTCACCACCTTAGCTTCGGGAAGCGTCGATTGTCGCTGCCGTAACGCCTAGCGACGGAGCGATTTGGTTCGCGATCTGTACGCCGAGCCATACGCCACCTCGCTTTCCAAGGTCCTGCGGGCTATGCGGCACGCCAAACTCGCCATCCGTATCGCCCCCGGACGATGATGCGATCGTCACGCCATCGAACTGCCAATGCACGCCAAGGAATACGCGGCTGATCGAATTGTCTATGATGGCCGCCCAAAGTGAATCGTAGGTGCGCGCGATGAGCGAGCGAGGTAGACCTGACTGGGGGCAGACATTTCGACCATTATACTCGTCTGAGGCGAAGGTGAACCGAAGCGTGTCGGTTCCGTCCGCATTGAACTGCGCAGCACCTTGCTGAACGAGGAACAATCGCAACAGGTGAAAGGCCGCGGCGCCGAACGTTGCGTGGCCGGAGGGATAGGCGGGAAAGTCGGGTGTCAGTGCGACGCCGGTGCCGTTGGTATCGGGCCTTCCGTAAGGTAACCAGCCGAGCCGTCCGGCGTGAGGGATCCCAAGGGCAGGACGCCAGAGCATATGGTCGGGCGAGTATTTGTAATGCCATGCGTCGATGCCTGCATCAGCCATCGCGATACCTACGCCAGCGATAGCAAGTAGCTCTTCGTCGGTGTTCAAAACTGGGTTCTTGGCGTGCAGTTGGTCGAGAATCGCGAGCGCCACCTGCATGTAGAGGCGCGGCGGTGTCCCGATTTCCGGAGGGCCGTCGTAGCCCCAGAACACGCCGGTCACCTCCTCCTGTCCTGTTCTCGTGCCGCGCTGGAACCCGCCCTTCTCGGCTACCAGAGCAACCTCCTGCTGATACTGGGAATGGTTGCCATCGAAATCTCCCGGCGCCGGCCCCGTCCGGCCCGCTGGCGGCGCGAACGGCGCGACCCGCGTTGCCTTCAACGGCTTGGCGTCACCCCAACCGTCGCCGGCGAACATTTGGTTGGGTGAGTTGAATGGCCGGTTGTGGTCGTACGGTGCCTTGGGCTCATATGGCCTTTCGGCCTTCGCGATCTCACGATCGTTTAGTTCGACCGACATGCCATTGCGTGTTGCCGGGTTTGTTAGGCCATTGATGAGATCGCCAATGCCCCGTCCCTCAACTTCTTCCGGTCCGCTTGCGCCGTTTCGAAACAGGTCAAGCCAAGTCTCCCATAACGGATACAGGATGCGGGCCTGGTTAGGGTAGCGGCGCGCGAGAAGCTGATGGCAAGCCGCTGCCGCACGGAGCGCCTTATCGCCACCTGCGAAAGGACCTGTACCAGTGACCTTGTACAAAGCGCCTAAGCCGTTGCCGGCGTAAGCGCACTGAAGGGCGGCGGTCGCCATCCCCAAAGCCCGCGCTGAAAAATACGGCCCCCTTTGATCACCTGGTCCGAATGAAGGGGTATGATCACGACGATTGCACTCGAGCGCGGCATCGATCCAGAAGCGTAGTTCGCTAGTAGCCGTTGGCATAAAGTGTCTCCTGAATAATAACATTGCAGCTAAACGTCGATGGACGGTTAGTATCAACGGAACCGCAGGTTGCGCAAAACAAACCGGGACGGGCATCTACGCATGCTAACGCTCGATACTAACATTCCAAAATGCCTACTAACGCCCATACCGTAGTCCATTATTGATTTATGAATGCTCCGCCTGAATATTGTGGCGTGATAACAATCTACCGGGCGCCACCACAGGACGAACAACAACGGACAAAAATGGATATAAAAGGCTTGCTCTTCGAACGGGTCGGACGGCACTGCTGTCTTCACAAATTCAATATGCGCCAAGCTACGTCACAGGCCTGACGCTAACGCTCGCCATCACCGCGTCTTTCGAGCGCCCTATTTCAACCCTTACTGCACGGATGCGCAAAAGTGAGGACGTATATAACTGAACGACTCGAATACGATACTACAGGTACGATGATAGCACAACTAAATCGACGCGATCCCGTCTATTCATTGCTTAGAATGAGAATGATTCCTCCACATACCCGAAACAGAGTATGCTCACATCATGAGGTAGATTTGGATCACATCCTCATGGACAAACCTACGATACTCTAAGAATAGCGTGACTGGGGCGCAACGCAGTAGTACTAGGCTCAGGACCTATTAAATAGCTTGCGTGACAGGTGGCTGGTTGATTCATTGGCGGTGGAGGAACCGCCGATGAGTGACCTGTTCTGGCTGACGGACAAGCAGATGCAGCGAATCGAGCCGTATTTTCCGTTGTCGCATGGAGTACCACGCCTGGATGATCGGCGGATCGTCAGCGGGATCATCTTCGTGATCCGCAACGGCCTGCGCTGGCGGGATGCACCAGCGGCTTACGGTCCGCCCAAGACGATCTACAACCGGTTCATCCGCTGGAGCCGGATGGGTGTCTTCAACCGGATCTTTGCCGGACTGGCGGCGGCAGGTGGGCCACCGGATCAGTTGATGATCGATGCCACGCATCTCAAAGCGCTCCGGACGGCGGCCAGTCTGCTCAAAAAGGGGCTCTTCCCCGATGTATCGGGCGCACCAGGGGCGGCCTGAACTCCAAGCTGCACGCCGTCTGCGATGATCGAGGACGCCCGCGCGTCATGCTGCTCACCGAAGGGCAGATGAGCGACTACAAAGGCGCAGCCCTCATGTTCGAGGCGATGCCACCCGCTCCGGTGCTGCTGGCCGATCGCGGCTACGATGCCGACTGGCTCCGTCAGGCGCTCGCCACGCGTGGCACCGCTGCCTGCATCCCGTCACGCAACGGCCGCAAGGTGCCGATCCCGCACGATGCTGCCCTCTACCGACGCCGACACAGGATCGAGAACATGTTCGGCCGCCTCAAGGACTGGCGACGCATCCACACCCGCTACGACCGATGCGCACACGCCTTCATGTCCGCTATCGCTCTCGCTGCATCCGTCATCTTCTGGATCAATCAATGAGTCCTGAGCCTAGGCAGGAAACGATAGTAAATACCTGTTTTTATTGTTGCCACCTTCCGTCGGGCCAATATAACCTTACTATGTGCCGAGGAGTAGCAGCCGAAACGTGAAAGAAATTGTGCGGGAAGCGGACGGCTGGCAAACCGACGGGTAGATGCATCCTATTCTTCTTCCCGAGGACCGGCGATAGCCCTGATGCAATGTACAAAACGAATGTCCAGCGTGCTGGTGAAGCAGCTGATCTTGGGCCAGCCGTACCAGGGAACCTTTGCAGCGGCCTTTCGCAACAATGGCATCGACAATTCTGCGGTTCAATCAACATGGCGGACGGCGTCATCGATAGCGCATGGAATATTTCGCCCGCTCGCCTGCATCGTCGCCTTACCAGGACGGCCGAGACGAAGTCGATCGCCATCATTCCCAACAGAATATTCGGGCCGCCAACAACGAACATTCGAGTACGAGATCTTTATCTGAGCAGGACGAAACGATGTTACGTCGGCACGTTCGCCGGACCGCGTGACGGGCGAATATAGCTGAGCGTTAACGACATAGTACTGCCTGTTGGCCGACGCTTCTGTCTCGACAACCAAGGCGCGGCCCGAGTGCGAATCAGTGCGGCTTCAGTACAATCCGGCATGCCCCTCAACCACCTCGGCCTGTAGCGGCTATCCTTGGCATGTCCTGACGCTCTTCTTTCTCGGGGGAAAGGGCCGTCGTTACTTACGGTGCCTAGAACGCAGGAATGAAGTTATCGGCTGCGGTATCGCCAAGACGACCTTCGCGTGTTTGAGGGGAGCTTACCACATCGGCAGGACTGTGATTGAGAGAACGCAGAAGCTTGTCGAAGCCGTATTCGAACAGTCATCTCGTGCGCCTCGTTGGCACTCGCGTGCTCCGCCAATCGGCTGGCGATGATTGGGCCGATCACTAGATTACCGGCATGCAGGATGATGAATTTTCGGAACGCACATCGAACTGGCCTGATGCTGTCGGGACTGAGCCAACCACTATCACCGTTGATTTCGAACCCCGCATAGATGAAGGAAGCACGTCGATCCGGTTCGTAAAGGTAATTCGTTCGGGTGATCTAATCGCACTCGAAGAGATGGTCTGGGAACAGGATTTCGCGAACCCTCGCCTTGCTCAGAACGTGTTCGACTGGATGTTGGGATATCGGAATGACTGGCCATTGTGGGGGCGGCTTACCAGTCTGCTTGGCCCTGGACAGTTGATTGAGGTCGCGAAGGCCAGGATCTCGGCACTCCGAGTTAAGCGGGCCGCCGAACTCGTAGCGAAGCGCAACGAGGATCGAACCAAGCGGGAGCTGGAAAAAGTGATCGAAAGCTACCTTGTCGAGGATGCCGGGCAGTTCGGCATCGATCTGAGGAGGGGCGGTCACGACGAAGCCTTCTTCACTATCTGGTTCCGCGAAAAGTGGGAACGGGAACGGTTCCGCGATTGGTTTCGTACGCAGCGGCATCGGTTCGTAGCGTTCGCCGCGATGTTCGATGAAGAAGGCGCAGGGCGGCTCGAGCGTAGACTGCTTCGTGAGATGCAGGAGACGGAAATCAGGATCAAGCGCGCCGGCTTGGGCGCTGGCGGACGCAGACCGTTGCGCTTCTACCGGGGAGAGGAATGATGAACGACATGCAGCCATTCGTCCCCGGAGCAAGAAGGGGCGGATACGGCGCCGATATCGCTACGATGGTGATCGCGACGCAAGGCGCGTCACGATCGTCGGCATTCGATCTAGGGCGGCCGCTGCTCCTGCTGGGAGGACAGTGCCTAGGACCATGTGGCATCGTAGCGCAATTGGCCATGGACTGGTTGCCGAGACTGACGGATCTTTTAGGACAGTCCTGTCGCCGGCAATTGTCATTGCGACGCCTGTGGTTCTGGCTGCCGCCCACGGCGCTCATCGGAGCGACATCGAGTGAGGCGTATTTCGTCGCGCGTCGAATCGCCCGACTGGCCGGCGTTCCACTTCTCGTGATGGACGCAGGGAACCTACGGCCAGATGACCTTCGTCGCTCCGATCTCCCCGGCCCTGATCTGCTGCTACCACCGGATCCGGTGGTAGCGGTCGCCGCAAGCGGCTGCGCCAATCCGCTGGTGCTAGTGCTCGGCATCGAACATGCGCCCGAACGGACTGCCACAGAACTGGCCGACATGCTGGATCGGAAAAGCGGCGCGCGGTGGTTCTGTGCATCGTTGGGAGCCGTCCTTGATCTCAGTGCGGTCACCTGGATGGTGGCGACCTCGAACGAGCACGCGCTGCAGACTGATCTTTATACCCGACTGACTCCTGTTGGTATCGCGGTTCCTCGAGATCGGGCTCCCAGAATGGCACGTCTGCTGGCAACGGCCTTGGAAGTGATGGCTGATCAGGACGTCGGACCGGGCGAGGTCAAGGCACTGCTTGCGACGATGCTGCAGGACGGCTCGCGCGCTTGGGACCGGTTGTCTCGTTCCGATGCGGACGATCTTCGCGAAGCGATGACGCGAGAGCTTCTCAGCGTAGCGTACGCCTCAGCCGACTAGACGTGCGCGCAGAGCACACACTTTCCGATTTATAGAACGGAGCATTTGCATGAAGGATCAGGAACGCACGCTCGTACCCGTGCGGGGACGGCACAGTGAAATCGCACAATATGCCGATGCCGGAAGCCGCGAGATAGTTGTGAACGGTCGACGTCACGTGATCAGGCGAGAAAGTGTCAGCTACGACGAGGTCGTCAGGCTGGCGTTCCCGGACATGAGCGGATCGGAAAGGTCTTGCTTGACCGTCACGTACCGTGGCGGGCCGCTGCATGCGACCGAGGGCCTGCTTACGAATCATCAACGTACGCCGGTGGCACAGGGGGAGACCTTCGTTGTCGGTCACACCATCGCATCGTAGCGCCGATCTCGAACGGCTGCGGGACGAGGGCTACGACGTAGCCCTCGTCGGAGGCACGTTGTTCGTACGGGGCATTCCCTATGTAACCAGCGACCGTACCGTAGCCTACGGAACGCTCGAAGTGGCGCTTCGGATGGAAGGCGACGTCACGCTTCCACCGCGCGAACACGCGGTGCGATGGCGTGGTCATCGCCCAGTAGGCGCCACCGGCGAACCTCTTCCCGGAATAAACATCGCCGAAATCTACGGACAGGCCCAGTCTACGGACACGTACATGACGCTGTGTCACAAGCCGTTTGGTCGCGAGTTCCGCGACTATCACGAACTTGTCACCGGGTACGTCTATATGATGGGAAAGCATGCCACCCTGCTTGATAGCCACTGCACGGCTAGAGGAAACGGTGGAGTGTGCCGAGACTACAATCCGGCCTCTCCCTTCCAGTACGTCGACACTGCGTCGAGCAGAGCCGGCACGCAGGAGTTGACGCGGCGTCTCGAGGGTCTGAAAATCGCGATCGTGGGCTTGGGCGGGACCGGATCGTACGTCTTGGATCTAGTCGCGAAGACGCCGGTGGCGTCGATTCACTTGTTCGACGACGATACGTTCGACCAGCACAATGCCTTCAGGGCGCCTGGAGCCGCCTGCCCAGAGGAGATTGCGCTTCGACGCGCGAAGGTGGACCACTTCGCGGCGATTTATTCGCGCGTTCACCGTGGGATCGTACCGCATGCTGAACGCATGCAGCGCGGGCGGCTCGGAGCGCTGGACGGAATGGACTTCGTCTTCCTGTGTATCGATCAAATCGGTCACAAGCGCGTGATCTGCGATCGACTTGCAGCCGCCAACGTTCCGTTCGTCGATACCGGCATCGGGCTGCAGATCGGTTCGGAAGGCCTGTCCGGCCTTGTACGCGTGACGACCAGTACGAATGGCAGACGGGAGACCGCTCGGCGCTGCATGCCAGGGGGCCGCGGCGGGACGGACGATGCGTACCGCACGGCGGTGCAGGTAGCCGATCTGAACGCATTGAACGCAGCGTTAGCAGTCATCAGATGGAAGCGGTTACTTGGCTTCTACCGCGATGAAGTCGACGAACATCAAAGCGTTTTCGAGGTGGATTCCTGCCGAATGTATTCGACTACTGGTTACGACGATAGCGAACGTTGATGGTCGAGACTTCAGCGCTTGTCCTGTTCGTAGCATTATCTGCTTCGGACATTGACCGTCTGGAAGTTCACGCCGCTATCGTCCTGCAAGGAGAAGTTCGCTTCTCAACGACCGAAATCGTACGAGCCATATAACGCTCAACTTTCTTTCGACGATCCTGAACTAATCGGTAACAAGGCTTAAAAAGTTCACTCTAACCGCTAAGACAATAAGTATATCCGCATCACCATTTCTATAGAAGAAATCGCACCTATTTACAAAACGCCAAACTTACTGTTCAACGCTAAGAACGCTTAACTCCTTTAAAATTCTCGCAAACAATTTCAAACGCGAGATTGCGTATTACGCCGTCAACCTGCTTCAGGTTGTTGTTGGAGTACATGCGGACCGCCTCGCGGCCTTCAGCCCCGGTTCCTTTCATCGTCTGTATCACGATACTTCTTATCCCTTCATGTTCGCTCGGCCTCATCGCCGCACTAATACAGTTTGCCTGCAGACAGATACGAGCCTGGATCAGTACGGATCTTATTCTCGACCGCAGGAGTCTTGCCAACTGGAGCGACGGCGCTGTGCTACGCCAGTCGGGAAACTGCAGGGTTCAGGCTGAACCTACGCCGCCGTTTGGTTTGCCATCCGATGCATGGCCGCCACGATTTCTCGACGCCTGATCGGCTTGGAATGAAACTCTGCGCGAACCGGCAGATCGAGGTTCGCTTTGGCATGACTCGCAGCGGTAAGGATGATTTCGATCGGAGGCCACCGGTCCCGGATCGCCGCGGCGACTTCGATGCCCTTCACGCCGCTGGGCATGTCGAGGTCCATATAGACGATGCGGATATCTGCACGAGATTCAAGTATGCGGATGGCTTCATCGACGCTGGTTGCTTCGACGGCTTCGAACCCGGCACGTTCGACCATGTCGATTGCGTCGATGCGAAGTATTGGTTCATCCTCGATGATAAGCACCGGATGGCGCGCGATCGGCTGTGGCTGACTCATAAAATCCGTTTCGTCGCATCCTCAGCCCTGCTGCACATGGGACAGCGGTGCACTCATCTCGACTGTAAGACCTAACGTACCGTACCGGAGCTTAACGCCTCCCGAGCCGGTTAGTCCCATGCGGATGAGCCGTGATCCGAAACCCTTCCTTTCAGGCTCCAAGGCTCGAGGCCCCCCGCGTTCAGACCAGCTCATGTCGAGAACACAGCCTTTCTCGCCGTCCCGGACTGCCCAGGCAATTGTGATCCGTCCCTCCGGGACGCTTAGAGCACCGTATTTCACAGCATTGGTTGCGAGTTCATGAAGGAGAAGAGACAAAGACATCGCGGTCCGCGAGCTGATCTGGACTTCCGGTCCGTTGAGAAGGATGCGACCTCGAGCGATAGTCAGGAGCACCGCTTCGGCGACCTCACGAAGACCGGCCGCCGACCAACTCCGGTTCACCAGAACGTCGTGAGCGGCTGAAAGTGCCTTGAGCCGCTCGCTGACTTCGTCAATTGCGCGCTGCTCGGCCTTACCGACCAGGGTTTGCGTCACGATTGCCTGCACGACGCTGAGCGTATTCTTGATTCGGTGGGTCAGCTCGCCATTCAATACCTTTTCCTGCTCGTCCGCACGCAGCCGTACCACAGACTGCCGAACCCGGAACGCGACGTCACGGATGAACTGGACCTCACCTTCGGACCAGGAACGCGGTTCGCCCGTACTGACGTATAGAAGCCCGACAAATCGACCACGTTCGATGATCGGCGTATTCACGAACGCGCGCGCATGGCGCTGCTCGAGAGCGCGAGCAAAGTCGCTGGTTCGAGGGTCGTCGCGGCAGTCGGAGATCACGACGGTCCGTCCGGCCTTCAGATCGTCGACATACGAGCCGAAGTCGCGGAGCTGCAACGTCCCTGCAAGCGTCGTCGCACCATCCATGGTCCAGTCGCGTTCGACTGCAACCGTCTCGGCGTCTGCATCTACGTTACCGTAGCCCACCAACTGCACGCCAAGCGTTTCGCCGACCAGCACGTTGGCCGCCAGCGCCATATCTTGAGCCGAATTCGCGTCCTGCAGCCGATCGGAGAGCGCGATCAGCGCTGTCTGTCGACGTTCGCGCAACACACGTTCGGTTACGTCCGTGAACATGATCGTGAAACGGTCGTCGCCGGCATATTGGCCGACGCCATCGTACCAACGAGACAGCAGACCGACCTGTCGTGTGAAGCGGACCGGCTCCCCAGCCTCAGCGATGTTGGCGAAATCCCGGACCCAGCCGTCCTCTATGCCGGGGAAAACCTCCCGGATCGTCCGGCCGATCACGCATCCTCGTTCGATGCCGACCAGCTCGTACCAGGCGTCGTTGACTTCCTCGTAGCGCCAGTCGACGACGGCGCCTTCACCATCGCGCAGCAGCTTGGCGAGGATGAAACCTTCCTGCAAGGTTTCGAAGATAGTTCGCCACTTTGCCTCGTTACGCTCCAGCTGTAGGACGGCCTTGTCGCGCTCGCGCTCTGCAACCACGCGGCCCGTGGTCTCGAGCGTGACGTTGAGCAAGCCTGCGACTGCGCCGTCGTCGTCGCGCACCGGCGAGTAGGAGAAGCTCCACCACGTATCTTCCGGATAGCCGTTGCGCGTCATCGTAAGCGGCATGTTCTCGAAGGTCGACGTCTCGCCGGCGTATGTGCGGTCTACCAACGGCTGTATTTCGGACCAGATGTCCGGCCACACATCCTCGAAACGAGCCCCCAACGCCCTTGGATGACGTGCTCCGAGCATCGGTACATAGGCATCGTTGTACAGGAAGGTTCGCGACGGCCCCCATGCAAGGCACATGGCGTGGCCTGAGGCCATCATCGCATCCAGGACCGTTCGAAGGCTATGTGGCCATAAGGAAGGATTTCCTAGCGGTGTAGCACTCCAATCCGTCGCGCGCAGCAGTTCCGCCATGCTGCTCGCATGCGTCTTACCATCACACTGTTCCGTCACGTCCCCGCCCGTACCGTTGTCCTGGTTGCATAGCGACGCCGCATCGGCCCCCCGGGCGGCATCGTCTAGCAATTAGCGAGAAAACCGGAACTCGAAAAGCTGCTGAACCGGCTTTCGTCCGGATCGGTACGCCGTCTTCGATAAGTCCACGTTGCCCTTGCGCATGAATGGAACGGCTTCGCGCACGGCGCGATCGTCAGGCCATTGAGTAGAACGCGCTGCAATCCACCTCGATGCAACGGCTTTGGATGCACGATCCCGGCGGATTACAGAGCTCACAATCCTCGGGCGTCGCGCTGATGAAGATTGCAGGCACCTTCCCAGGTTTGCTGTGAATTTCCTGAACCGCATTGGACCGGCCCCTTCGAGCAAACGGACATCCGAGGTGATTAGGTCCGGATGCCGGTCGAGTGCAGCGTCTACGGCATCTGCTGCGCCGCAACGATTTCGAACGAGGCCGCCCCCGCCCTTTCCAAAAACTTTTGGATCGTCGGTGCGATCAGAAACTCATCCTAGGTGATCGATACCCGACACATAGAAGCAGGCGATCATCTCGTTTTCTAGGGTACTAGAGCTCGACGTCTAGTGGGCTGCTCCGTTCCGTCGTTGGCCGAACGGCGAGGCAATCTCGGATCCCGGACGCGCAATCCCCACCGCTTATTGGACTTATGTCGAGATCAAATACACGGCTGCAGGACCAAATCGCGTACGAGCACCTGCACTTGGCTGTAGGCGAACTAGGCTGCGTGGACAAAGGGCAGCCACAGCGTAACTGACGCGAGCGCGACGAAGCCGAGGTAAGATTCCGCGGTCTTGTCGTAACGGGTAGCGACACGACGCCAATTCTTGAGTTTGTTGAACAGGCGCTCGACGAGATTACGCCAGCGGTATTTCTCGCGATCATGCGGGATCGGCGTTCGGCGGTTGCTCTTGGCTGGAATGACCGCCTCGACATCCACCTTTGCAAGTTCCGCGCGGATGGCGTCGGCGTCATAGCCCTTATCGGCAAGCAGCGCCTCGATCCGGTCGGCCAGCATCCCGAACAACGGTCCAAAGCCGTTCACATCGTGAGCCTGTCCGGGCGTCAAGACGAAGCACAACGGTCGGCCCTGACCATCGCAGCGGGCGTGCAGCTTGGTCGTGAAGCCGCCTCACGAACGGCCAAGCCCCTCGGCCTCCTGATCCCCTTTTTTAGCCCGACGGCGCGGTGGTGCGCCCGGACGACGGTGCTGTCGATCATGTCGGCGGTGGTGTCACGACGGCGGCGAGCGTCTCCAGCATGGCTTCGAACACGCCCGTCACGACCCAGCGGCGATACCGCCGGAACACGCTGTTCCACTTGCCATATTCGCTCGGAAGCTGCCGCCACTGCGCGCCTGTCCGCGCCATCCACACCATGCCCTCGAAATAGGGCCGGTTGTCGCCTGCGGGCCGGCAGCCACGACCGCGCTCAGCCGAGAGCAGTGGACCGATCACCGCCCACTCATCCTCGGATACCCCGATCCGCTCGCCCAATGCCGCCTCCAAAAAGGCAGCCCTGAATCAACCAGTCAGGCGCTCGTTAACCTTTGTCCACAAAACCTAGGAATGCAGGCGTTAAGCAACCTACTGGGCTTCGCTATTGCAGGCGTGGTTTCGGCACTGGAAGGCTGCAACGCGCCTGCGTTAATCGCAATCGCCGACAGACCTGGAACAAAGGCTACGTCGGATCGCCCAAAGCTGATTCCGTGAACATGTCATCGTGCGTTCCTGGGTCCGAGGCTCGTCCCCTAACGGCACGAGCCGACCAGTCTGTGCCAGCAGCTCGTAAGGCTAGGCTAACGCATCAACAATGCAGGCTGATCGTCACGCGACCTCGCAACGTTTCGCCAGTTGCTTCAGCTGACGATGCTGGATATCAGGCAAGATCCTGAGCAAGTCCCCGACGTGAGCCTCGACACCCACCGCCTCCAAGGTCAACAAGTCACGAACGCAAGTACCAAGTCCTTCAGGAGCTTAGGTTGAATATCCAAACGGCCAAGCGCCTTGCAAAGTCCGCAGGTTTGATGGACGTCTTAGAGGCTGCTGCATGCCTTGGATACAGCGAGGCAGTAATCGACATTTTCGTGTCGCTCGGCGCTACGGTCGAAGATGCCAAGCGTCTCGCTGGCCAGATGAAGTGCGAATGAGGCCAATCACGTACGTTCAGCATCGTTCCGACGCGGACACCGACTCGGCGAAGTGAACCGTCGGAGTTTGCCAGAGGCCATGCGTTGCGATGCAGCGCTGCTATATCGATGTTATTTGCGCCACGATAATTTTCCTCGTCGGCTTCGGCAGGCGGGATTTTGCCGATGCGTTCGAGTACAGCCACAACAAACTACTGAAAGCGCTCTAATAAGTCTGTGCGCATGCTAGTCGTTCTTTAACGGGTTTTCACTAATGGGGTCAAATACATTTCTTATTGATTTTCAAGGCTATAGCAAGAGTAACTCTAACGGTTCTGGTCAATGTTCCTCTGGAAAGACGCGCCATCCGCACGGCGGAGTAGTGCTGGCCCGCAGCCTTCGGCCGCTGCACTAGGCTGCGTCTCACCGACCGTCCGCTCACTTCTTCGCGGCAACCCAACCACTGCCCGCGCGCGGTGCGCCGCCAACGATAAAGGTCGCATGGGCTTCGGCCGTCGAACTTGCCCCGACCCACAGGTCGAACGTGCCGGGATCGATCACCCAGCCTTTGGCTGCGGTGCTCCAATATTGCAGGCTGCGTTCGTCGAGCGCGAAGCGGACCGTCCGCTGTTCGCCGGGGCGCAGCGACACGCGTTCGAACCCTTTCAGTTCGCGAACCGGGCGCGACGCTCTGCCCGATTGCTGGTGGATATAGAGCTGCACCACCTCGTCACCGGGGCGGGTGCCGCGGTTGGTCACCGGAACCGACACGACGACCCGTCCGCCCGGGGCCATGGTCGCGCTGTCGAGCACCGGCGCACCGATCTCGAATGTCGTATAGCTGAGCCCGTAGCCGAAGGGAAATTGCGGTGTCGACGGAATGTCCCAATAGCGCTTGCCCTGATCCTTCGGCGCATGGGTGGTGTTGTGCGCGTAATAGATCGGCACCTGCCCGACGCTGCGCGGCCATGTCACCGGCAGCTTGCCCCCGGGATTGACGTCGCCGAACAGCGTGCGCGCGATCGCGGTGCCGCCGCGCGTACCGCCATACCAGGCGTGGAGGATCGCCGGCGCGCGCTCGAGCACCGTGCCCAGTTCGAGCGGACGGCCGCTCATCGTCACCACCCGCACCGGCTTGCCGGTCGCCAGCATCGCCTCGAACAGGCGCAACTGGTCGCCCGGCAGTTTGAGGTCGGAACGCGATGCCCCCTCGCCGCTCATATCCTCCGCCTCGCCCAGCGTCAGGACGATCAGGTCGGAGCGCTTGGCAAGCGCCACCGCGCGGTCGAATTCGCTGGCGGCACGCGCCGCGTCCCAGCGCGGTTCGGGCTTCGCCGCGCCGGGAATGGTGATCGCCTCGAACATCGAGGGCACGTTGCGTTTCAGCTGAACGCCGGGCGCGGTCTCGACCGTGGCGGCACTGCCCAGCCGGTCGCGGACGCCCTCGAACACCGTGACCGTTTCGGGCAGGTCGTACTGGAACGCCCAGGGGCCTAGCATGTCGCGTTTCGAATTGGCCATCGCCCCGATCACCGCGACACGCTTGTGCGCGCCCGCTACCAGTGGCAGGGCGCCGCCCTCGTTCTTCAGCAGCACGAACGAACGTTCGGCCGCCGCCTGTGCTTCGCGGCGATGGGCAGGGTCGGCGAGCGTCACCTTGGCCTGCGCCTCATCGACATAGGGGCGCTCGAACAGTCCCATGCGGAATTTTCCGATCAGGATACGCCGGACCGCGCGGTCGAGCACCGCTTCGGTCAGCTTGCCGGCGCGTACCGACGCCGCCAGCGTCTCCGCCGAAGCGGCAGGCCCGAACGACATCTCCATGTCGTTGCCGGCATCGATGCTGCGCACCGCGGCATCGGCCTCGTCGCGGGCGAAATGCTGGATCACCTGGTTCTTGGTGCCGTTGGCATCGGACACGACCCAGCCGTCGAAACCCATCTGGTCGCGCAGCACGTCGGTCAGCAGCCATTTGTTGCCGACCGCCGGCACGTCGTTCAGGTCCATATAGGCGCTCATGACGTTGCCCGCCCCCGCCTGTACCGCCGCGGCAAAGGGCGGCAGGATGACGTTGTAGAGTTGCGATTCCGAAATATAGACGCTGTCGTAATCGCGCCCACCGTCCGCTGCGGCATAGCCGGCGAAATGCTTGGGTCCGGAGACGATGTGGCCGGGTGCGCCGATCGCCGGCCCTTGAAACCCCTTAACCTGCGCGCGCGCCATCGCCGATCCGAGGAACGGGTCCTCGCCTGCCCCCTCGACGATGCGGCCCCAGCGCGGATCGCGGGCGATATCGACCATTGGCGCGAATGCCCAGTGAATGCCGACCGCGCGCGCCTCGGCAGCGGCGACGGCCTGCGCCCGCTCGACGCCCGCCGGGTCCCAGGACGCGGCATTGGCGATCGGCACCGGGAAGATCGTGCGGAAGCCGTGGATCACGTCATAACCGAAGATCAGCGGCACCTTCAGCCGGGTCTCCTCGACCGCCACCCGCTGCAACCGGTTGATGACGGCGGGGTCGGTGACGAACAGCAGCGACCCGACCTTGCCCTGCTTCACGATCGGCGCGAACTGTTCGAACGCGCCGAACATGAACTGCTGCGAGACCTGCCCGGCCTTTTCCTCCAGCGTCATCGCGCGCAGCAGCAGGTCGGCGCGCTGTTCGGCGCTCAGCCGCGCGTTCATCCATGGTTGCGCCGCCGCCCCCGCCTGTCGCGCGGCAAGCGGGGCAGCGACCACAGCCGCCCCCGCCGCCAACGCCAATGCCCCGGCGGCCATCATCATCCTGCGCATCGCAATTCTCCCCCTGTTCGCCATCTTACTTCTTGACCGGAACGGTAGCGAGATCGCGATCGATCGTCGCCAGCAATTGATCGGTGAACTGGTCGGGCAGATAGGTCTGCAGCCCGTACAGCGTCGTGCCGCGCGCCATGTCGAGCTGCGGATTCTTGAGGAAAGCAGGGACGTGCCGTTCGAGCACGGCGCGGGTCGCCGGATTGTCGAGCAGCTCGCCGATCGGCGTCGTCAGCGTGGTGTAACGCCCCGATGCCTTGGCCGCCGCCAACGCCTGTGCCGCGCGGTCGATCTCCGCACCCCATGGATCGCGGGCGACCACGACCTTTCCGTTCGCGGCGAAGTCGGCGATCGTGTCGCTGGCGCGGGTATAGCGCGGCCAGTTGGGCAGCGTCCCGCCGTTCGGATCTCCGCGCTTCACGAAATTGGCGAGATAGCAGCTCATCGCCTCACCAACGCCCTCGTCCTTCGCGGTCGTCTGCGCGCCATATTTGATTGCGGTGTTGTCGAAGAAATAGGGGATGTCGGTCGCGTGCTGCGCGCCGCCCTGCCCGATCGAATCGGCGACATAGGAGAAGCGATAGCCCCAGACCGGTACGCCCTTGTCGGCGATCATCCCCGAAGCCTCGCGCCCGCCGGCGATCATGAAGCCGCTCTTGCCGCCGATATCGGCGCTGGTTGCCCCGATCATCATCGGCATTCGGGCGAAACGATCCTGTTCATACGCCTTGCGCACGTCGACCACGACCTTGCCATCGACGAACGGGCCCGAATTGGTCGGTGGAGCGCCTGCCCGGCCGGACATCTGCGCCATGTTCAGCCCGTCGAGCACGTCCTCCGCCGACAGCGCCCGCAAGCGTTGCAGCGCGTCGGGGGCGGCGGGGTCGATGCCCTTGGTCCGGGCGAAGTTGCCGCCGATCTTCTCGACATCCGCCAGCGTGTTGCCGGTGAACGCCTTGGCATCGCCGCCCGACATCACCACCGCCTTGTTGAACAGACCCTTTGCCTCCGGCGAGGTGACCAGCGCATGGACCGAAATGCCGCCGGCACTCTCGCCCGAAATCGTCACGTTCGCCGGATCGCCGCCGAACGCGGCGATGTTACGCTTGACCCATTGCAGCGCGGCGACCTGATCCATGATCCCGTAATTGCCCAGCCGCCCGCCATCGGCATTGGCCGCGGTCAGTTGCGGCAGCGCGAAGGTGCCGAACCGGCCGACGCGGTAGTTGAAGCTGACGAACACCACGCCCTTCTTCGCCATGTTCGCCCCGGCATAGGTCGGCGGCGAGGCGCCACCGTTCACGAAGCCGCCGCCATAAATCCAGACCAGCACCGGCAGCTTGCCCTTGGCGCCCGCCGGCCGCCAGACATTGGCGTAGAGGCAGTCCTCGGCCGGCGTCGTGCCGAGCGGGGCGGCGTCGCTCGGGAACGGCTTCTGCATGCAGTCCGAACTATATTGCGTGGCGTCGCGCACGCCGGTCCATTTCGCGGCCGGTTGCGGGGCGCGCCAGCGCAGCGGACCGACCGGCGGCGCGGCGAAGGGAATGCCCTTCCAGCTTTCGACGCCGTCCGCCACCTGCCCGCGCACGGCTCCGTTATCGGTACGGACGGTGGGCCCGGCAGGCTGGGCGGCGGCGGGAATGGCGGTCAGCGCGGTGGCGACGATCAGGGCCTGGGTGATGCGGTTCATCGGTATGGATTCCTTCGGGCTAGGCGAGGTCAGGAAGCGGGGCAGAGCCGGGCGCCCTTCAGCGCAGCGGCAGAGAGGGTCAGATCGGCTTGCGCAGCGCGATCGGCGGACGATCCGCCGAGCGTGAAGCCGATGCGGCCGGTCGTCGGGCGCCAGCAGCTTTGCGCGACGTCGTAATCGGACACCGATCGCGGATCGACGGCGATGCTGACCGTACGGCTCTGGCGGGGGGCCAGATCGACCTTGGCGAAACCGGCAAGGCGGCGGGGTGCCTCCCAGCCGGGCGCGGCGGCATAGAGCTGTGCCACCGCCTTGCCGGCGACGCGGCCGGTGTTCGCGACCCTGAACCGCGCCTCGATCGCGCCGTTCTTCGCGGTCAGGGTCAGGTCGCTGTAGCGGAAGTCGGTGTAGGATAGGCCGTGGCCAAAGGCGAAGGCGGGGGCGAGCCCCTTCGCATCGAACCATTTATAGCCGACGCTCGCCCCTTCGGTATAGCGGAACTCGCCCTTTGCCGGCGGCTGCGGATGGGGCAGCTGGTCGAGGCTGGCGGGGAAGGTCATCGGCAGGTGGCCCGAAGGATTGACCCGCCCGGTCAGCACGTCGGCGATCGCCTCCCCACCCTCCGTCCCCGGATACCAGGCGGTCAGGATGCCGGCGATGCGCGGCGCCCAGGGGGTGAGCACCGGTCCGCCATTTTCCAGCACGACGACGGTGCGGCGATTGGCGCCGGCCACCGCATCGATCAGCGCGTCCTGATTATCGGCCAGCGTCAGCGACACGTCGAACGCCTCGCCCGCCCATTGCGTCGCGAACACGATGGCGAGGTCGGCCTGTGCGGCAGCGGCCGCCGCCGCCGCGCGATCAGTGCCGTCGACGAAATCGATCGTCGCACCGGGCAGGCGACGACGCAGCGCCTCCAGCGGCGAGGACGGATAATACATCACCGGTCCCGGCCAGAAGGTGGGTTGCAACCCCGGAACGGCATTGCCCCCCTTGGGATAGACCAGCGACGATCCGCCGCCCGCCAGCACACCCTTGTCGGCATGGCCGCCGATCACCACGATCCGCTTCGCGCTCGCCGCCAGTGGCAGGACGTTCCCACTGTTCTTCAGCAGCACGATCGCCTCCGCCGCATCGGCGCGGCTGACCGCACCGTTGCGCGCCAGCATGTCGGCGGGTAGGTCGAACGGCGCGGCGGTTACCGGCTGGTCGAACAGTCCGTGGCGCAGCATCGCATATAGGATGCGCCCGACCATCGCGTCGATCCGCGCGGGCGGCACCCGCCCCTCGGCGATCGCGCGGCGCATATCCTCGCCGAAGAACGGCTTCACGTCGAAGGGATAGCCCGATTGCTGGTCGAGCCCCGCCGCCGATGCCGCCTCGGTCGAATGGGTCGCGCCCCAGTCGGACATGACATAGCCCTTGAAGCCCCACTCGTCGCGCAGCACCTTCGTCAGCAGCCACGGATTTTCGCACGAGAACGGCCCGTTGACGCGGTTATAGGCGCACATCACCGCGCCGGGATCGCCGCGCTCGATCGCGATTTCGAAGGCGAGCAGGTCGGACAGATGCGCCGCCTTCGGGTCGATCACCGCATTGCCGGCGTTGCGATCGGTCTCCTGATCGTTCAGCGCAAAATGCTTCATGGTCGAGATGACGTGCTGCGACTGGATGCCGGCGATCTGCGCGCCCGCCATGGTGCCCGCGAGCAACGGGTCTTCGCCGGCATATTCGAAATTGCGCCCGTTGCGCGGTTCGCGCGTTAGGTTGACGCTTCCACCGAGCAGGACGTTGAAGCCCGAGGCATGGGCCTCCGCCCCGATCATCGCCCCGCCACGCTTGGCGAGGTCCGGGTTCCAGGTGGCGGCGGTGGCGAGGCCGGAGGGGAGCGCGGTCCGTTCGCGCTTGCGCTTGGCCCCGCCCTGGCTGGCGACGCCGATCCCGGCATCGGCCTGCCACTGCGCCGGGATGCCGAGCCGGGGGATACCGGGGACATAGCCCGCCGACCCTTCGCGTGCACCGGCGGGGGCGGTGAACTGTTTGGGGGGAAAGTCGGTGGCGAACTGGCCGAAGATCAGCGTCAGCTTCTCCTCCGGCGTCATCGTCGCCAGCAGCGCGGCGACGCGCGCCTCGGTCGGCCGGCTGGCGTCCATCCACGGGCCGGTCGCGACCGGCGCCGTCTGGGCGACGGCCGTCATCGGCACCGGCGCGGCAAGCGCGATACCCGCGACAATGGGCAGCAGGGGTTTCAAGCGGTCTTCTCCCTCGGTTCGCTGTTCTGGTTCTTGTCGGTCGTGCGGCGGCAGGCGAAGCTGTCCGCCGATGCCGGGTCGCCGCCGATATGGACGGCGCGCGCCGGGTGGGGGCAGAGCGGGCGGGTGGCGTTCGCCGCCGGATCGGTCGGGCGGGCAATCAGCCGGTCGGGCGCATGTCCCCGTTCGACCCACGCCTCGATCGCCTGCTGCGGATCGAAGCGCGTGAAGCCCGGACCACCGCCGCAATGGCCCATGCCGGGAGCGAGGAACAGGCGATACCAGTCGGCGGTCGGCGTTAGTGCGGCGACCTTTGCGTGATATTCGGTGGAGTCGAGCGGCGACACCACCGGATCGGCTAGACCGTGATAGTGGAGCAGCTTGCCGCCGGACGCGCGGAAGCGCGCAAGGTTGGGGTCGACCGCATCGATCACCGGCGACAGGGTGCGACGAACGCGATCGAGGTCGCGGCCGAAATCGAACCGCCACCACGACCATGCCGGATCGGCAAAGGCCCATACCCGCCAGAAGCCGGTCCGCGCCGGCTGCGGTCGCCCGCCATCGGACAGATAGGCCGCCCAGCCCGCTTCGCTGCCCGGCAGCCACGGGTTGGTAACCCGCACGCCGCTGCGCGGGTCGACTGCGCCGCGATACATTAGGCGGGCGGCGGCGACCTGTTGGGCGAACAGGCACGGTTCGGCCCGGCCGGGTGCGCACGCAAGGACGCCGGGATCGAAGCGGCAGGCGGCGGGATCGTTCAGCCAGTCATCGCCGGCAAGGCCGCCCGCGGCGGCACCATTGCCGACCCGACAGGTCGCCAGCGCGCCTCGTTGCAGCAACGCGAGTTCGCGCTGGCCAAGGATCGGGTGGGCATCGTCGCCCGCTTCATGGTTGGCGCGATATTGCCACAGGAACGCGGCATTCAGCCGGACCCGCGCCGCACCCGGCGCGCCCGCCACGATCCCGTCGAAATCGCGCGGAAAGCGCTGCGCCTCCATCAGCGCCTGATGCCCGCCGGTCGAACAGCCGTTGAAATAGCGATAGCGCGGCGCGCGACCATAATAGCGCGTGGTCACGCGACGGGCGGCAACCGCGCTCACATGGACCGCGCGCCAGCCCCAATCGACGATCGCCTGCGGCCGGCCCAGCGCGAAATCTGGATCGTCGCCGTCATGGCCGGTATCGGTCGCGACCACCGCTGCGCCCCGCGACAATTGCTCGGTCATCGCCGCCAGCGGCAGCCGCGACGAATAGCCGCCATTGCCGAGCATCACCATCCGTCCGCTCCACGCAGTGCGCGACGGCAACCATAGCTGGTACCCGATCCGCGACCCGGCGACCGGCCGCAGCACCCCGCTCACCCGGCAGACGCCGTCAGCCTCGGTCACCGTCGTCTCTCGTCCGGCGAGTGCGGCACAGGATCGGGCGGTCGCATCGAGAGATCCGGTCAGCAGCGTCGCGATCGCCGTGGCGATACCGGCAAGGCGGACGGGATCAGCGCAGGACATCGCTGGCCTCCGCCTCTGCAATCGTGCGGGCGGCATCCTCGGGCAGCAGCCAGCCGTCGCGTACCTGTCGCTCTGCGGCGGCGCGGACCTGTGCGACGAAGCCTGCATGGTCGCCGTAGCGTGCCGCCAGCGACGGACGCGGATCGCTACGCTGCCGCCGCTCCGCCTCGGTCCGGGCGAAGGGCACGAAGCCGCCGATAAAGCCGCACGACCCGCCACGGCCATAGCCGGCGGTGCGGACGTTCCAGCCGGTATAGGTACCGATCGGTACCGCCAGCGCGACCAGCGGGACACCGCCGACCTCGTTCCCGTCGCGGTCGACGCGCGGCACGCGGGCCGGCAGGATGCGGCGGATGCGCGGTGGCTGGCGCGACGCCACGCCGCTTTCGTCGGCATAGCGGAACTGCGGCCCGACATCGTAATCCAGCATGCGGTTCAGCGCGGTCTGCGGCAACGGCACGCCCGGTATCGCCGGCCATCCCATCGCCGCCGCATCGGGTCGCACCAGCGTGCCGGCGGCGATCGTCGGATAACGGCTGTCGGGCGGCGCACGATCGTCGCGGACCCATTCGACCAGCCGGGCGAGCAGGGCCCGGCGGACATCGGCGGTCCGCACCGGGTTCAGCGGCAGCGCGCAGGGCGGATAGCCCGGCGGGGTCGCTTCGCCGGCCAGCGGAAAGCCGCCGCGCTGCGACCCGCCATGGGTGACCGATCCGAAATAATAGCGGCGGACATCCGCGGGCAGCGGCAGGTCGCGACGGGCATCGGTGCCGACCAGTCCCGGCGCCAGTCGCAAGCCCCAGATTTCGGCCGAGCCGATCGTCTCGATGATTTTCGGACAGGTGTTGCTCGCGCGGCACCGGTCGAGCAGGCTGGAGGTACCGCGCCCGCGCGTCCGGTCATGGTAGCGGCTCCACCACAGCGCACCCTCGCTGCCCAGTTCGAACAGGTCGGCGGCACCACCCGGCACGGCGAAGCGGATGTTGAGCGGCACCTGTCGCGCAGCGATATCGGGGTTGGCGCCGTCGAATACCCGCCGCCCGGATTCATCGGCATTGAAGCCCAGATGCAGGAAGCTCTTGACGAAATTGCCCGATTGGGACGTGCCGGTGACGATCGGCCAGCGGACGAGACCGGCGACCGGATTGGCATTGCCATGGTCGTCGCGCGATCCATGCCGCAGGAACGCGACCAGATCGCGGACCGCCGCAAAGCCGATGCCCAGCACCTGCGGATCGCGCCCCGTATAGACCAGCGTATAGGCCCGGTCCGCGACGAAGCCGCCGCGGACGCAGAGCTGCCGCGGGTCCGGCGTCCCCGGAAAGGGGCGGGTGCGACAATCTGCGAATGCCCAGTCGCCCGCCGCGATCGGGATCAACGGCGCGCCATCCGCCGTCTGCATCCACAACCGCGCCGCGCGCGTATCGAGCGACACTGGCAGCGGACGCGCGACCGGGCGGACGATGCCACCGACGATCGGCACGCTCGCGCTGCCCGCCGCGACGCCGACGAAGCGTTGCAGGACCGGCCCGGTCAGTCCAGCGGCGATCGGCACCGTCGCGGTCTGTACCCCCGGTTGCGGCGCGATATCGCCCTGCCAGCCGCTGATGACCCGGATGTGGCCGGAGGGGTCGGGTTCGATTCGGGCGTTGCCGCGATTGGGCACGTCGTAGAACAGCACGCCGCTGGCCCGCGTCGGATCGTTCGGCCGGACGATCGCGAAGGTCGCGCCATAGACCACCGTTCCGCGCGCGCTGCGCGGCGCCGCCGACAGGTCGGTGATGATGCGGTTGTGCGGATCGTTGGGGTCGAGTTCGCCTTCATAGCGGCCGCGCAGCAGGGTGAAGCCGTCGCCCGCCGGTTCGCTGCGCTCGACCACGATCCGCGTTACCCGCGCCTCGGCCATGGTCGGCAAGGCGATCAGCGCAAGCGCCAGCCAGCCCGCGCCCCTCATTCCTCTTCCCCGATCGTGAGGGCGAGGAGATGCGCGCCCAGCGTCTTGCCATGAGCGTCGAGCGCCAGCGAACGGGTGACGCCACCGCTCAACGCCCCCTCCAGCACGAAATTCAGCGCGCCCAGCTGCGGCACTTCGTAGCGGCGGACCGATCCTGCGGCCACGCCGAGCGCCGCACCGACCCGTGCCGCATCGAGCGCCCGCGCGATCCGCGGATAGTCGGCCGCGCGATAGGCGATGACCGAAATCTGCGAGATATCGCCTTTGTCGCCGGTGCGGACATGGGCCAGATCACGCAGCAGCATCGCCGGCCTCCACGATGTGCAGCTTTGGCGCGGTCGCGTCGCGCGGGATCAGGCAGGAGGCGATCGCGACCACCCGGCGGATGCCGCGGCTGACGCCGCCGCCGCCGAACGGCCCGTTGGTATAGAGCGCCTCGACCTCCGCGCCGATCGCCTGAGCGCCCGCCGCACTCGGGCTGCGTCCGACGATCCGCGCGCGAACCTCGCCGCCGCCGTCACCACAGTCGTCCGCCGTCCGTGTCACCGCGTCCAGCCCGATGACGTCGCAGCGAATCTCACGAACGTCCGCGCCGGTCAGCGCCAGCCGTTCGCGCACGATGTCGAGCGCCAGCCGCGCGCGCGCGATCGCGCCCGGCCCGGCATAGGAAATCTGCCCTTCGCCGATAAAGCCGTCGTCGTAACCGATCGATACCTTCAGCGAGGCCGGCTGTGTCCGCCCCGCGCCGCCCGATACCGCGACCCGGTCGGCCGCGACCTGTTCGAAGCGCACCCGGCTGAAGTCTGCGGTGACATCGGCCTGGAGATAGGCGGCGGGGTCGAGAATCTCGTAGAGCAGTTGTTCGGTGCAGGTGGCGACCGACAACAGCCCGCCCGACCCCGCGACCTTGCCGAGCAGCGCATCGCCATTCGCATCGACATCGGCGAAGGGAAAGCCGAGCCGGGCGAGGCCGGCCACGTCCTTGCGCCCCGGATCGGCGAAATAGCCGCCGGTCAACTGCCCTGCGCATTCGAGCAGATGCCCGACCAGCGTGCCGCGCCCGATCCGGTCCCAGTCGTCGGGCGACCAGCCGAAGCGGTGAATCAAAGGGGCGAGGAACAGCGACGGATCGCCGACCCGCCCGGTGATGACGATATCGGCCCCGACATCGAGCGCGGCGACGATGCCATCCGCGCCCAGATAGGCGTTGGCCGATACCATCCGGTCGCGCAGCGCGGCGACCGTCCCCGCCCCGTCGATCAGCGGCGGATCGCTGTCGGCCAGCACCGCCAGCACGTCGTCGCCGGTCACGGCGCCGATCCGCAGGTCGGGCAGGCCCAGTTCACGGGCGACGCGGGCGACGGCATGGGCGGCGGCGATCGGGTTGGCCGCCCCGGCATTGGTGATGATCCGGACGCCGCGTGCGGCGGCGGCGGGCAGGACGCGCCGCATCCGTTCAACCAGCATCGGGTCGAACCCGTCCGCCGGATCGGCCTGCAACCGTTCCTGTGCCAACGCGATGGTGCGTTCGGCAAGACATTCGAAGACGAGGAAGTCGAGCTCGCCCCGCTCGACCAGTTCGATGGCGGGTTCGATCCGGTCGCCGGCAAAGCCCGACCCGGCCCCGATCCGCACGAAATCCCGTTGCAGCCGCTCGCTCATCATAGCGGGATCACCCCGATCAGCAACGCGGCGACGGTCATCACCAGGCTGGCGGCGAACAGCCACGGGATCGCGAACCTTTGGTGTGCGCCTAGTTCGATCCCGCTCAACCCCGCGACGAGGAAGGTGGCGGGCGTCAGCGGGCTGATCGGAAAGCCGGTCGTCATCTGCCCCAGCAGCGCGGCGCGGCCGATCTCCTCGGGGCGGATGCCGAACCCGGCCCCCATTTCCGCGATCACCGGCAGCACGCCGAAGTAGAAGGAATCGGGATCGAAGACGAGGCTGAGCGGCATCGCCACGACGGCGAGGATCGCGGCGAGATGCCCGCCGACCGCCGCCGGCAGATGCCCCGCCCCCGCCGCCGCCATCGCGCCGATCATGCCCGAACCGGTCATCACGCCGGTGAAGACCCCTGCCGCCAGCAGGATGCTTGCCATCAGCAGTGCGGCATGGGCGTGCGCGTCGATGCGCTCGCGCTGCGCCTTGGCACCGGGATAGTTGACCAGCAGCGCCAGCGCGGTGCCGATCATGAAGACGACCACCGGTTCGACCAGCCCCGACACCATCGTGCCGACCACCGCCAGCGTCAGGACGATGTTGACCGCGAACCGCCAGCCATCCACCGGCGGGGCGGGCGCCAGTTCGGCCTCGACGGCATCGAAGGCCGACGATCCCGCCAGCCGCACCCGCTCGCGCCGCCCCAGCCACCATGATGCCGCCCCGACGAACCCCAGCCCGACCAGCTGCACCCCGATCATCGGTGTGAACAGCGTCGACGTCGGCACGCCGAGCGAGGCGGAGGCGCGCAGCGTCGGCCCGGTCCAGGGCAGAAAATTGACCCCCGCCGCCATCGATGCGGTGCACGCCAGCACCCGGCGGTCCATGCCGATCCGGTCATAGACCGGGCGCAGCGCGGGGATGGTCACGAGGAAGCACACCGCCCCCGACCCGTCGAGATGGATCAGCAGCGCCAGCATCGCGGTGCCAAGCGCGATCCGTTCGGGGCTGTTCCCGACCATCCGCACGACGAACCCGACGAGTGGAGCCAGCAGTCCGGCATCGGTCATCACTCCGAAGAACAGGATGGCGAAGATGAACATCCCCGCGACCGGCGCGATCTTGCCCAGCCCGGTCAGGATATAAGCCGGGACCTGATCGCCCAGCCCGGCGATCGCAGCCGCCGCTACCGGTATCAGGATCAGCGCAACCAGCGGCGATACCCGACCGGACAGGATGGCAGCGAGCAGCGTCGCGATCGCCGCGAGTCCGATGAATGCCAACATCCCCCCCCCCGCCCTCGTATTCGAGTGAAACCGGTCCGTCGCATCGTGGAACCGATCACGATGCGACGGCAAGTCCTTAAAAATTGAACGTGACCTGCATCGTCGCCGTCCGTCCGAACGGGTTCGAATAGGCGCCGTTGAACGCGCCGTTCGACGTGATCGCGATCGGCGGATCACGGTCGAACAGATTGAGGATGGTGAGCGACGTCCGGAACCCGCTGAACGGCGTGCCGGCATCCTTCAGGTCGGCGGCATAGCCCAGCGTCAGGTCGACCGTCGTCCATGCATCGACCTTTTGCAGCGGTATCGACTGGCCGATGGGGCCGAGCGCAAGGTCGTTCAGGTAGGAACCGATATAGTTGACGAAGGCATTGGCACTGACCCCGCGATACAGCAGCCCGAGCGAACCGCGTCCGCGCCATTCGGTCGGCGAGTTGTAATAGCCCAGCCGGTCGACGAACGGGGCGCCGGCAACGACCTGTTCCTCGTTGCTGATCGTCCAGCTGACCGCGGCCGATGCGTTTACGGTCAGCCCGTCGAACTTGTGCAGATAGTTGATCGACGCATCCAGCCCGTCCTGCCGCGTTGCGGCCAGATTGGCGTTACGCCCGTCGATCAGCACGTTGACCGCGCACGGATTGGGCAGCGTGCCATATAGCAGCGTGCGGCTGAGATAGGTGCGCAGCACCGGATCGAAGGTCGCCGGATCGGTATTTACGCAGCCGCCGGGGTTGGCGATCGGCAGGATGAACTGGCTGTAGCCGTTATAGCCGGGATAGGCGCCGGCCTGGAACGCTGCGATCGAATTGGGCTGCTGGATGCGGCCGGTATAGCGGATATTGTAATAGGTCGCCTCGGCGGTGAAGTCGCCAAGCTTCAGATTGCCGCCGACCGACCAGTTGGTCGCCTTTTCCGGTTGCAGTTCGGGGTTCGATCCGACGACGACGCCGATGTTGGTGAAGCCCGGCCCCGCCCCGTTCACGACCCGCGGATCGTTGTTCGAGAAGGAGAAGCCGCCGACCGCCGAATAGGAGAACAGATTGACGTCGGGCAGCGACGGCGCCCGGAACGACGTGCCCCATGATCCGCGCAGGCTGAAGATGTCGCTCACCACCCATGTCCCGCCGATCTTGGGATTGGAGGTCGATCCGACGTCCGAATAATCGTCGTACCGGATCGCAGCGTCGATCGTCAGGCTCTTGATGAGCGGGATGCCCATCTCCTCGCCGATCAGCGGGACGTAGAGTTCGCCGAATGCCGACCAGATCGTACGCGACAGGCGGCTGTTGTCCGCCGTGGTGTCGAGCAGGAAATCGTTGGTGGCGCTGCGGTTCGCGCCGTTGATGTTGAAGTTGTACTGCTTGTTGTGTTCGCCGCCGAACGCCGCGCGCACGCTGCCCGCCGGGACCGCGAACAACGGGCCGTCGAACTTGACCAGCGCATTGTCCAGCCCGTTGCCGCTGCGCTGGACATTGTCGCCGGCGATGGTGGCCAATTGCGCGGGCGTCAGCGCCAGCGCGCTCAGCGGATTGATCGCGCCCAGATTGATCTGATATTGCAGGGCATTGGGATTGATGTTCGTCCCGCTCTGGCAGTAATTGCACGCCTCGTCGCGACCATAGGTGTAATAACCCTCCGCCCGCCAACTCCATGGCAGCTTCACCCGCGCCCCGGCGGTGATCGAATAGGTTTCCGACCGGTTGTCGAAGTTGCTCGAACCGATATCCTTGAGCGCGCTATACTGCACGTTCAGCGGCGCGTTCGTCGCCACGCCGGGAATGCCCGCGATATAATAGGGATTGCGCGTCGCCGTCACCGCGCCGCTGGCGTCGAACAGGAATGGCGACAGCGTCACATTCTGCACCGCCGATGCCGGCGACCGGGAAAAGGTGTGCCGGTTCGAATAGGTCCCCTGCACGAACGCCTCGATCGACGGGCCGAATTCCTGGTTGGCGAACAGCGACACCTGATGCCGGTCGAGCCGCCCGGTATAGTCGTTATAATAGGCATTGTCAGTCAGGTTCGGCTGATTGACCAGCAGGTCGCTGGGGCGCAGCCCGACATTCGCCCCCTGCGGCAGCCCGTAATAGGTATAGAAACCCGCTCGCGGCAGCACCGGGTTCTGCGATCCGTTGGCATTCTGGACATAGATGTTGGCGGGACCCGCCAGCGTGGCAGTGGTGCCGTTCAGCCGGTTGTCCGGCCCGCCGAACGGCCGCAGATCGTTGAACAGGAAGCGGTTCTTGGCCCGCAGGAACGGATCGCGGTGCGTATATTCGTAGCTGACCAGCACATTGCCCGAGCCCAACCCGCCAAGGCCGCTCCACGTCGTGCCCGCGGTGATCGACGGCTGGATCTGGAAACCGCCCGACTGGTTGGTCACGCGGTTCGATGCCTCGATCCCGTCGAAATCCTTGCGCAGCACGAAATTGACGACACCGGCCACCGCGTCCGAACCATAGATGGCCGAAGCGCCGTCGGCGATCACTTCGATCCGGGCGACGGCGGCGATCGGCACCTGATTGGCCTCGGTGAAGTTGGATGCAGCGCCGGTGCCGACGACCCGGTGACCATCGACCAGCGTCAGCGTCGCCTGCGCCCCGAGGCCGCGCAGGTTGATCGCCGAACCCTGCTGCGAGTTGTACGACCCCTGCGTCCCGCCTTCGCGGAAATCGCCGAGGTTACGGACCTGCGGCAGCGTGTTGACCGCATCGGCGACCGACGCGACCCCACTGGCGATGATCGTCTCTCGCGTCAGCGTCACCGCCTCGCTGCCGACCGCCTTCACACCCGAAATGTTGGTGCCGGTGACGACGATATCGGGGCCTTCGCCGGTACGGGCATCGTTCGACAGCGCGCCCTGCTGATCGACATCGTCGCCCGCATCGCCAGCGACGCCGCTCGGGGCGTTGGGCGATCCCGCGACACTCGCACCGGCGGCAGGATCCTGCGCGCTCGTCGTCTGCGCAGGATCGATCGCGGGCGTGGGCAGGCCAGCCGAGCCGTCCTGCCCGCCAATGGCCGATGTGCCGGCAATGGCAGGCGATGTGAGCCCAAGCGCCAAGGCGGTCAGGCTGGTGCGCGTGAAACAAGTCGTACGACCTTGCATGGAAACCTCCCCTGTGAGGACGGCCGACTGGACGTCGGCTCTGGTCGGGCGATCCGGCTGTTGCCGCCGGTTCCGTCCGCTCGACGGGTTATCAATCGTTCTGTATGATTATAAAAATAGAATGTTGGCATCGATCGATACGCAAAGCTGATTGATGAAATAAGAGGACCGGATGAGCCGCACTCCCAATCTGGCGACGCTGCGTCTGTTCATGGCGGTGGCGCGCACCCGCAGTTTCAGCGAAGCCGCCCGGTCGGCGAATCTGTCGCAACCCGCGCTCAGCCGGACGATCCGGTTGATGGAGGACGATATGGGCGTCCGCCTGTTCGACCGCAGTTCACGCCATGTCGAGTTGACGAGCGCCGGCGCGATGTTGCTGCCGACGGTCGAGCGGCTGATCGCCGATTTCGACCATGCGTTCGCCACGCTGTCCAAGGACCTGACCGGCATGCGCGGGCGGATCGTGATCGGGGCGTTGCCGTCCTTCGCCGCCGCCTCGCTGCCGCGTGTCATCCGCAGCTACATCGCCGGCAGTCCCTCAGTCGAAATCGTGATCCGCGACGACATCGCCGGCGCGCTCTACCGCCAGCTTCGCGATGGCCAGATCGATCTGGCGTTCGTTACCGAAATGGACGAACCCGATTACCGGTTCGAACCGCTGTTCGCCGATCGCTGCGTCCTGGCATTCCAGTCGGGATCGCCGTTCGACATTGCGGGCGAAGCACCGTGGTCGACGCTTGCGGAGGCGCCGTTCCTGGCGATGGCGAGCAGCAGCAGCGTACGGGCCATGTCCGACGCCGCGCTGCTGCGCGCGGGGATTACGGTCCGTCCCCTGTACGAAGTCTCGCAACTGGTGACGATGGGTGGCCTGCTTGCCGCCGGGCTGGGCGTGACGGTTCTGCCCCACTCCACGATCACGATGCTCGCGAACCCTGCGGTTGCCTGGCGCCCGCTGGAGAAACCGGCCGTCGAGCGGAAAATCGGCATCGCGTATCTGCGGCACCGCTCGCTGTCGCCGGCCGCCGCCGCCTTTCTGTCGCATTGTAGGTCGCTTCACCGCGACGGGCATCTCGTTTCGGGCGAACGTTAGCACCGGTCAAACCGACCCAGAGCATCTTAAAACGCAATATGCAGGACGGAATCGTTTATATCCAACATTATACACAGGACTTTCGGCGAATCTGTACGCTCGGTGCAATCGGGTTCGTCGCGCGGCGATGTGCTGCTCATCCGAAAGGATGCTAAAAACGTCTACCATATTTGGTCCATTCTTAAGGATTAAAAGACATTTGTTGCGGCATGCATCGTCGCCATGCCGCCATCGCCGATCCGATTCAGCGCATCCCTCGTGACCGACGCGGGGCGGTGACGCTCGAGTTCGGCTTGTGCGCCGCCGCCTTCCTCACGCTGCTTATCGGAACGTTGCAGATCGCGCTGGTCTTTTTCGTCCAGCACAGCATCCAGACCGCGGCCGAAAGCGTCGCCCGGCGCGTGCTGACCGGGCAGATTCCCACCGGCACCACCCGCGACGTGTTTCGGGGGCAGGCCTGTGCCGAGCTTCCCGCCTTCCTGCAATGCGAACACCTGTATGTCGACGTGCGACAGGTGCCGGACCTGGCCAGCGTTGGCACGGTGTCCGGCGGACTCGACTTCGACGCCAGCGGCATCGCGACCGACACCACCCGCTTCGACCCCGGCGGTGCAGGCGCGGTCGTGGTCCTGCGGCTGATCTACGACTGGCCGCTCGGCACCCTGCCGCTCGGCCTCGACCTCAGCAATCAGGCGAATGGGTCGCGGTCGATCATCGGGACGATGGTGTTCAAGTCGGAGCCCTACGCATGACCCGGCTATACACCCTGTGGCGCGACCGGCGCGCGGCGGCGCTGATCGAATTCGCGATCGTGCTGCCGGTCCTGCTGATGCTGTTCGTCGGCGGTTACCAGCTGAGCGATGCGCTCACCGCGCAGCGCAAGGTGACGATCATGACCCGCGCGGTTGGCGATCTGACGTCGCAATATCGCACGCTGCGCACCGCCGAACTCGATGGGCTGATGGCCGCTTCCACCCAGATCCTGACACCCTATGCGACCGAACCGGTCCGCCTTCGCGTGACGCAGATCACAGTGGAAAGCGATGGCAAGGTGTTCCGGGTCGATTGGAGTCGAGCGCGCAACGCCGGCCCGATCCCCGAGGGACGTTACTGGGCCTGGGCCATTCCACCCGCCTATCGCCGGCCGAACATGGTGTTCATCCTCAGCCAGTCTGCCTACCGGTACGACTCGGTGCTCCCGAACTATTTTGACCGGATCACCTTTTCGGACGCGCTCTGGCTGCTTCCGCGCCGCTCCGCGACCATCACCCTGACATGAGCCGATCGATGCATCTGTCCGCCTTTCTCGCCCGGCTGCGTTCCGACCGCCGCGGCAACATCCTGATGCTGTTCGGGTTCGCGCTGGTGCCGATCACCTTTGCGACCGGCATGGCAATCGATTACGGCACCGCCATGCGCATCCAGACCGATCTGAATGCGGCGGCCGACGCGGCGGCGCTGTCGGCGACCAGTCTGTCGATGATGGACAAGCCGCTGGCCGATGCCGAAGCGCAGGCGCGGATCATGTTCCAGGCACAGGCCGAGACCGTGACAGGAATCATTCCGTTCAACTTCGCCGACCCGGCGCAGGTGATGGTCCATGTCACCGAATCCTCGTCGCCGACCGAAGGCTATCTGCGCACCGCGACGGTCACCTATCGCGGCCAGTCGCTCAACAGTTTCAGCAGCATCCTCGGGACGCCGACCCTGACCGTGCAGGGAACCGCCACCGCAGAGGCGAGCACGGCACCCGACACCGACTTCTACGTCATGCTCGACGTATCGTCGTCGATGGCGTTGCCGACCACCACCGCCGGCATCGATTTCCTAAGGTCGAAAACCGTTTGGGAAGATGAACCCGATGGTTGCGCCTTCGCCTGTCACCAGACCAATCCCGGAAATCCGAACATTCGCGACGACAACGGCAATGTCATCGACTATTACACTTTCGCCCATGCCAACAACATCGAACTGCGGATCGATGCCGGCAAACGCGCAGTCGCCGACGTCGTCACGGAGGCGGAAACCGAAGCGAAGTCGAACGGCGCGGCATATCGCTTCTACCTCGCGACCTTCGATCGGGCGCGCAACTATCGGGCACTGACCGGCGCTACCCCGTCTTCGGATTTCGCCGATGTCCGCGCGAAGGCCGCGACCGCGCAGACCGTCGCGATCAGGAAGGGGGCCGGCAACTGGAATATACAGACCGAACATGGCCGATCGCTGGCGAAACTGAACGCCGCGATCACCGACAATCCCGGCAACGGCCGCCGCGTGCCCGGCGATCGGCCGAAGGCAGTGCTGTTCCTCATCACCGACGGCATGCGCAACGAGAATGCCAATGGTCAGCAACTAGGCGCGATAACGACCGACCAGTGCGACGCCATCAAGGCGCGCGGAGTGCGGATCGCGGTCCTCTACACCACCTACACCCCCGAGTCGATCAATTACGACCGGTGGTCGATCGACAATGTAGTGGGGAAGCTGCCTGATGTCGCGCCGGCGCTGCGGACCTGTGCGTCGGACAGTCTGTTCTTCGAAGTGTCGACCAACGGCAATATATCGAAGGCGCTGACCACGCTGTTCCAGCGGGCGATCAGGACCTCGCGCCTGACCCGCTGATCGGGGCCGAGCGGGCTGGCGCTGACCACGATCGTCGTTAGAGATAGCGGCGTTCAACTACCGCTGCGCCGCGGTTCGACAGGAGACCAGCATGACCATCGGCGGATCGACCGCGGCCCACGAACTCGCCGCGATCCGGCCCTTTGCCCCCGCCCCGGCGATCACCCCCGCCGAACGCGCCGAGCGGATCGAGCGCGCCCGCGCGATGACCGCACGGGCCGGTGCCGATGCGCTGCTGGTCCATACCGGCGCGTCGCTCGATTATTTCACCGGCATTCCATGGGGTGCCAGCGAGCGCATGGTCGCGCTGCTGCTGCCGGTCACCGGCACCCCGCGCGTCGTGTGTCCGGCATTCGAGCGCGGCACGCTGGAGGCCGATCTGGGCATCGCCGCCGACCTGCTCTTGTGGGAGGAGGATGCAGACCCGACCGCGCTGGTCAAGGACGCCCTGCCCGCCAGCGCCACGCTCGCCGTCGATCCGCTGCTCCCCTTCGCCTGGGGGCAGAAGCTGGCGCGACACGGCCTGACCCTGACCGACGGTGCCCCGGCGATCGATGGCTGCCGCATGGTCAAGTCGTCCGCCGAACTGGCGCTGCTGCAAAGCGCCAAGGACATGACGCTCGCAGTGCAGGCCGCCGCCGCGCGCATCCTGCATCCCGGCATCCTCGCCAGCGACGTCGTTCGTTTCATCGACGCCGCCCACCGCGCGATCGGTGGCGGACCCTCCTATTTCTGCATCGTCCAGTTCGGTCGCGCCACCGCCTTCCCCCACGGCCTGCCCGGCGACCGCGCGCTGCAGGAGGGCGAGCTGGTGCTGATCGATACCGGTTGCCGCGTCGGCGGCTATCATAGCGATATCACCCGCACCTATGCCTTCGGCCCCGTCGCCGACGAAGTCCGCGCGATCTGGGACATCGAGCACGCCGCGCAGGCCGCCGCCTTCGCCGCCGCCGCGCCCGGCGTCCCGTGCGAAGACGTCGACGCCGCCGCCCGCGCGGTGCTGGTGTGCGAGGGGCTAGGCCCCGATTATCGCCTGCCCGGCTTGCCGCACCGCACCGGCCACGGCATCGGCATGTCGATCCACGAGCCGGCCTATCTGGTCCGCGGCGACCGCACGCCGCTCCAACCCGGCATGTGCTTTTCCAACGAGCCGATGATCGTGGTCCCCGACCGCTTCGGCATCCGGCTGGAGGATCATTTCCATGTGACCGAAACCGGCGCGGCATGGTTCACCCAGCCGCAGCCATCGATCGACCGCCCGTTCGAATGAGGTCGCTGGTCGCGCTGCTGCTGGCGGCGGTCGCGGTGCCGGTGGCCGCCGCGCCCGGTCGCTATGCGGCGGCGACGATCGGCCCGCCGCCGCCGGCGCTGCGGCTCGACCCCTTCTACACCCGCCATGTCGATGCCGGCGGCATTCCGATCGTGTCGTCCGCCAAGGTCCCCGACGACGCACTGCTGTTCGCGCGCGACATCGCCGTCGCCATGTTGGCCGACCGCCCCGACCTGCGCCGCTGGATGGCAGCATCGGGCTATCGCGTCGCGATCATCGCCCTGACCGAGGGGCTGGTCGACCTGCCCGAACAGCGCCACTGGACCAAACCCGCCGCCGACGATCCGCGCCTGACGACGTGCGAGCGCAAACATTATGCCGAACGGATCGGGCGGCTGAGCGACCGCGATTACTGGAACAACCGCGCGCGCGGCATGGGCGGGCAACTGACCACCGCCCCGGCCGAAAACCTGATCGGCACGCCCGGCACCTGGTATTATGGCGAGAACAATTTCGTCCACGAATTCTCGCACGCGATCCTCGCCGCTATCCGGCAGCGCGATACGGCGCTCTATGCCGCGCTAGAGCGCGCCTATGCCGCAGCGATGGCGCGCGGGGCATGGCGCGGCGAATATGCCGCGACCACGCTCGACGAATATTGGGCGGAGGGGACGCAGCTCTGGTTCAACACCAACCGGCTGATCGTCGTCGACGGGCAGCGGCTGCTCAACGACGAGGACCTGCAACGCTACGACCCGACGCTGTTCGCGCTGCTGGCGCAGGTCTATGGCGACCGCCACCGCCTGCCCGGCGATGTCTTCTACCGCCATCCGGCGCGCGTACCGCCCGGCGACCCACCCAAGACGACGGCGGAGATTTGCTAGGGCAGCGGGTACGGCCCCTTGCCCCCATCGGCGATGAAGCGGTCGACCCGCGCGTCGATCATCGGCAGCGGTACCGACCCCAGGCTCAGCATCGCGTCGTGGAACGCGCGATAGTCGAATTTGTCGCCGAGCGCCTTCTGCGCCTTCGCCCGCGCGTCGAGGAACGCCAGCTCGCCCATATAATAGCTCAGCGCCTGTCCCGGCCACGCGATGTAGCGATCGACCTCGGTCGTGATCTCATGGTTCGACAATGCGGTATTGTCGCGCAGGAATGCCTGCGCCTGTTCGCGCGTCCATCCTTTCGAATGGATGCCGGTATCGACCACCAGCCGCGCCGCGCGCCACATCTGATAGGACAGCATCCCGAACAGGTCATAGGGCGTCTCGTACATCCCCATATCCTCGCCCAGCGCCTCGCTGTACAGCGCCCAGCCCTCGCCATAAGCCGAGATATATTCGTTGCGGCGATATTCGGGCAGGTTGGTCAGCTCCATCGCGAACGGCATCTGGAAGGCATGACCCGGCGCGCTTTCGTGCAGCGTCAGCGCGGGCAGCGAATAGAGTCCGCGCGACGGCAGGTCGTAGGTGTTGACCAGATAGATGCCCGGCCCGCCCCGGCCGCTGGTGTAGAAGGGGGCGATATCGGGCGCGACCGGCTTGATCGCGAAGCGCATCCGCGGCAGCCGCCCGAAATAGGTCGCCGCCTTGCCGTCGAACGTCTTGGCGATCCACGCGGCGCGGTCGAGCAGGTCCTGCGGGGTCTTTGCATAGAAGCGCGGATCGGTGCGCAGATGGTTCAGGAACGACGGCAGGTCGCCCTGCCATCCGACCTGCGTCATCACCGTCTGCATCCGCGCGCGAATCTTGGCGACCTCGCTAAGGCCGATCGCATGGATTTCCTCGGGTGGAAGGTCGCGGGTGACATATTCGCGGACCTTCGACCGGTAGTAATCGCGCCCGTCGGGCAGGTCGTACGCCGCCAGCCTCTCCTGCGCATGGGGGATATAATCGTCGCGCAGGAACGCCATCAGCTTCGCATGCGCCGGCACCACCGCCTCGGCGATCACCCGCTTCGCCTCGGCGCGCAGCGCGTCCTGTCGCGCGGTCGGGATCGTGGCGGGCAAGGTCCGGAACGGCGCGTAGAAGGGGGATGCCTCGCTCGCACCCGCCTGCACCACCTCGCGCACGCCCGCATCGCGGCCTTGCAGCGTCACGCGCGGCGGCGTGAAACCACGCTGCAACCCGGCGCGCATGTTCGCGATCTGCTGGTCGAAATAGCGCGGAACGCTGGCCAGTTGCGACAGGTACAGCCGCAACGCCGCCTCGTCGCGATACGCCTCGCGCGCCATGCCCGCCAGGTCCATCCAGAAGCTGGTATCGGCATTCAGCGGCTTTTCGTAATCGCGGAACCGCTGCCGGGCGAGCAGCGCCGCGATCTGCGCGCGATAGACAGTATAGTCGTCGCGGGCCGCGCTACCGAGCGTCGCTGGATCGATCCGGTCGAGTGCTGCCAGCGTCTCGGTCCAGCGCTGCGTCATGCGCGCCTGCGCCGCCGGGCCGACATCGGGCAGCGTCGCGTTCTTGCTGGTCGGGGCATCCTCGCCGGGACCGGTCAGCGTCTTGCGCCACGCATATTCGCGCTCGGACAATTGCCGGAACGCCGTGTCGCTCGGTGGCGCGGCGACGGTCGCGACCGGTTGCGCCACGGCCGGTGCCGCGATCGACAGCGCCAGTGCCAGTGTGATCGTCATGCCCTGTCCCCCGTTACCTGATCGATATCGCGCAGCAGCGCGCGCGACACCGACACCCCGTCGCGGTCGCTGATTGGGCGCAGCGCGTGGCGGCGCGCGCCCGATATGCGGGCGCCCTGCCCCTCGATCGCGGCGAAAACGCTTTCCGCACGCGCCATCTCGGCCGCTGCCGCCTCGCCCAGGAACCCGGCGGGATCGAGCGCGAGGATCAGTTCGCCGCCCAGCGGCGATCCCTTGCGCCCGCCGTCCCAGGCGATCGATTCTGCGCTGGTCAGGTCGCCGATCAGCGGCCCGGCGAGCAGTTCGACCATCAGCGCCAGTGCCGACCCCTTGTGCCCGCCGAACGTCCGCATCGCGCCGGCCAGCACCGCCGCGGCATCGGTCGTGTCACTGCCGTCGGGGGCATGGCCCCAGTCCGCCGGCACCGGTTTTCCGGCGCGGCGATGCAGTTCGATCTCACCGCGCGCGATCGCACTGGTCGCAAAATCGAACACGAACGGCGCGGCACCGGCACGCGGCCAGCCGAACGCGATCGGATTGGTCCCGAACACGGGCTGCGTACCGCCCGCCGGCGCGACCCAGGCATGGTTGGCGGTCACCGCCAGCGCGACCAGCCCGTGCTCGACCAGCGCCTCGACCTCCGGCCACAGGGCGGCGAAATGCACGACGTTGTTGATCGCCAGCGCCGCGATCCCGTTCGCGCGCGTGGCCGTGACCAGCGCATCGCGTCCGGTCTCGAACGCCAGCTGCGCAAAGCCGCCGCGCCCGTCGACCCGGACGACGCCCGCCGCGCGTTGCTCCAGCACCGGCACCGCATCGGGCACCACCACCCCGCTCGCGACCGAATGGGCGGCGACCAGCAACCGGTACAGCCCGTGCGCGCCGCAGCCGTCGCGCTCGCCCGCGACGATCGTCTCGGCAACCGCCGCGACATGCGCCGGTGCCAGTCCGACCCGGGTCAGCGTGGCGCGCGCATAGTCGCGCACCTCCGCCAGCGTCATGCGCACCTGCGCGTCGCTCACGCGACCGATCCCGGCTTGGCGGTGAACAGCCGCACGCCGAACACCGGCCCGGCGCTGTTCTTGTCATGCGGCACGAACCGCACCTTCACCTGCCGCTTGGCTCGGGTCAGCGGTTCGGGCACCGGATATTCAACGTCGAAGAACGCGCCCGGCCGGTCGGCGTCGAGCGTCTGGGTCGCGATCCGTTGATTGTCGATCAATATGTCGAAGCTGCGCTTGCGCTCGTCACCCCAATAGATCGCCTGCAGCACCAGCGGCCCGGGCTTCACCGCCATGGTGAATTCGAAGAAGCCGCCGCTGCGCGCATCGCGGCCGTTGCGACCGCGATAGACGACCGGATACGATATGTCCGACGTCAGCGCATGATCGCGCTCGGGCTGCATCTCGCCCAGATGCATGACGTCGACCGATCGCGCCGCCAGATCCTTTTGCCGGGCCTGTTCGGCAAGGAACGCGGCTTCCTCGACCTGCCACTGCGCATCGGTGAACCGCTTGAAATACACCACCGATCGCCGGTCATATTGGCGGTAGAAGGGTACGAAATTCAGGTCGCCGGGGCGGATCACCCCGCGCGTCGCATATTACGCCGCCTCCGGCGCGACCGCCACAAATCCGGCGAGCAGGTCGTCGCCGACCATCGACGGATCGGGCTTGTCCCATTCGCCATCGGCGCGGCCCAGATCGGCGGCCAGCACCAGCGGCCCGCGCAGCACCGCGATCGTCTGCGCATCGCCCGGGGTCGCCTCGATCCGCAGGTCGAGCGGCAGGCGGATCGTCACCCGGTCCCCCGCCTGCCAGCGCCGCGTGACGATCGCATAGCCGCCCGCCGACGCCGCCTCGACCGGCTTGCCGTTGACCAGCAGTTCGCGCCCCTTCGCCCAGCCGGGCACCCGCAGCGCGACCGGGAAGCGTCCCGGCCTGCCCAGCGTCGCAAAGGTCAGCGTCGCCGCCCCGTCAAACGGATAAGCCGTCTCAAGCCCCAGCGTCGCATCGCGCGCCCCCCAGGTCGCATCGGCGGGGATGTAGAGGTTGACGATCAGCATATCGTCACCGGTCCAGAAGATGCTTTCGCCATGTTTGGCGTGGCTTTCCATGCCGGTGCCGACACAGCACCAGAATTCCTCGCCATCGCGCGCCGAATAGTCGCGCTTCGCCCCGGTCATCAGCGGCGTCATATAGCTGAAACCGCCGTTCACCGGCTCCTGCTGCGCCATCACATGGTTGAGATGCGCGCGCTCGTAGAAGTCGAACAACGCACCGTCAGGCTGCCAGCCGTACAAATGCCGGGTCAGCTTGAGCATGTTGTATGTGTTGCAATGTTCGCAGGTTTGTTCGGTGATGTGCTGTGCGATCGTGTCCGGCGCACTGAAATATTCGCGGTCGGCATTGCCGCCGATCACATAGCTGTGATGGCGGGTCACCCGTTCCCAGAAGAAGCGCGCCGCGGTCGCCGGCTCGGCCTTCCCCGTGATCTCGTGCAGCCGCGCCAGCCCGATCAGCTTGGGCACCTGCGTATTGGCATGGAAATTCGCCAGCTGGTCGCGCTTCTGCGTCAGCGGGTCGAGGTTGCGTTTGTCGTAGATCCGCTCCGCCAGCCGCAGCCAGCGCGCATCGCCGGTCCGGACGTGAAGTTCGGCGAAACTCTCGTTCAGCCCGCCATATTCGCAGGCCAGCATCGCCTGCACCTGATCGTCGCTGAGCGCGGCGAACACCCGGTCGATATAGCCGCCCAGTGCGACAGCAATCGCCATCGCCTGTTCGTTCGGGCCGATATGGTCGATGACGTCGAACAGACCGGTATAGAGCTTGTGCCAGTTGTAATAGGGTACCCAGCAGCCGTTCAGATCGAATCCGGCCGATCGAATGTCGCCGCGCATGATCTCGGGGAAAATCTCCTTCCCGTCGACGACCGTCCCGTCCTTGCGCTTGCGGGTGAAGCCCGCGACATAGCCGTCGCCCTGCGCCGCCTGACACCGCGCCAGTTCGGCGATGATATAGGTCGCGCGGGTGACGCAGTCGGTACAGCCGGTCTGGGCATGGGTCAGCGCCAGCCCCGACAGATAATGGCCGAGCGTATGCCCCGCGATCGTGTCGCTTTCCCACCCGCCATAAACGGGCGCCTTCGGCACGAAGCCGGCGAACTTGTGGAAATTGTGCAGCAGCCGGTCGGGTGACAGCCGCAGCAGATAGGCGCGGTTGACCTCGACCGCGCGCGCGTAATCGGACGGGCGCAGCCGCACCGCCGACAGAGGAAACGGCTTGGCGGTTGCCGGCATCGCCGCCATGGTGCGCGCCGCCGCCGGCAGCGCGAACATCGGCAACGTCGCCGACGACATTAGAAACGCACGACGACCAACCAGCATTTCCATCTCCCGATAATATCGTATACGATAGGGCAATGGTTATTGGAGTCAACCGATTGGTCGACGGGAGAGGCAGCGTTATGCGGCAATGGGCACTTTATTTGGGCGGCGCGTTCCTTGGTACCGGGGCGATGCTCCCGGCCGTTGCCCCCGCCCCCGTCCGCCATGGCGTCGGCGACCTGACCGTCACGCTCGACCCTGCCAGCCAGACGCTGCTGCACCTCTCCCCACGCGCCGAACCGGGGTTCGACTTCGCCCTTGGCGATCGCGCGCAGCAACGGCAGGGCGACGGCTTCGTCCAGTTGGGCGACCTGCATCTGCGGCTGCGGACGGCGGGTGGCGCATGGCGCGACTTCTCCTCGGCACGGCACCGCGTCGCGGTCCGCGCCTTGCCGCCCGGCGGTACCGTGATCGCCCGCGCCGACATGACCGCGACGATGGGCGAGCGCCTGCCGCTGACCGTCGAGCGGACGTGGCTGCGCGACCGGGGGGCGCTGGTGCTGCGCTTCACGCTGCGCAACCGGGGCACGACCCCGGTCGAGATCGGCGCGCTCGGCATGCCGATGGTGTTCGACAACATCATCACCGACCGCACGCTGGAGGCGGCGCATGCGAAGGCCAGTTTCGTCGATCCCTATATCGGCAATGATGCCGGCTATCTTCAGGTCACGCGGCTGAACGGCAAGGGGCCGGCGCTGCTGGTCCTGCCCGATGGCCGCACCCCGCTCGAACAATATCGCATCCTGCACGATGCCAAGCGCGCGCCCGCCGGCGATATCTTCACCGATCGCACCCCGCGCCAGCAGACGTTCGAGGGCTTCTACGACTGGATGGTCGCCAGCGGTGGCATGGGCGATGCCGGCCAGCCCTGGAACCCGGCCACCGGCTTCACGCTGGCGCCGGGCGCGGTGCGCAGCATCGGCGTCCGCCTCGTCACCGCACCCTCGATCCGCAACATCGAGGGGACGCTGGTCACCGAGCGCCGCCCGCTTGCCATCGGGTTGCCCGGCTATGTCGTCCCGACCGACAGCCCCGCCGACCTGTTCGTCCGATCGCCGCAGGCGGTGCGGCAGGTCAGCGTCACCCCCGCCGATGCGCTGACGCTGACGAAGGTCGCCGGCCCGCGCGGCTGGCATCGCTGGCGGGTCACCGGCACCGGATGGGGCCGGGCGCGGGTCGCGATCACCTATGCCGATGGCAGCGTACAGAGCGTCCATTATTACGTCACCAAGCCGCTCGATCAGGTATCCGCCGATCTCGGCCAGTTCGCGACCACCCGCCAATGGTTTGACGACACCCGCGACCCGTTCCGCCGCGCGCCCGCCATCCTGACCTATGACCGCGACGAGAACCGCATCGTCACGCAGGACCAGCGCGTCTGGATCGCGGGGATGAGCGACGAGGGCGGCGCCGGCGCATGGGTCGCGGCGATGATGAAGCAACTCGACCATCCCGACGCGGTCGAGGTCGCGAAGCTCGAACGCATGGTCGACGAAACCGTGCTCGGCAAGTTGCAGGTGCCAGGCGGCGGCGTGAAGAAGAGCCTGTTCTATTATGATCCGAAGGCGTTCCCCAACGCTTACGACCAGCGCATCGACTGGTCGACCTGGGCATCGTGGGACCGCAAACAGGCCGACGATCTCGGCCGGTCGTACAATTATCCGCATGTCGCGATCGGGCACTGGGTGCTGTACCGGCTCGCGCGGCATCATGCCGGGCTGGTCACGCGCCACGACTGGCGCTTCTACCTCGACCATGCCTATCGCACCACGATCGCGATGCTGCGCGACGCGCCGCATTATGCGCAGTTCGGGCAGATGGAGGGTGAGGTGTTCCTCGACATCCTCGCCGACCTGCGGCGCGAGGGAATGACCCCCGAGGCCGACGATATCGAACGCCGCATGCGCGCGCGGGCCGACCATTGGCGCACCCTCGCCTATCCGTTCGGCAGCGAGATGGCGTGGGATTCGACCGGCCAGCCCGAAGTCTATGCATGGATGCAGCATTTCGGCCATGCGAAGGAGGCGGCAGTCACCCGCGAGGTCATCCTCGGCTACGACCCGACCGTTCCGCACTGGGGCTATAACGGCAATGCCCGCCGCTATTGGGACTTTCTCTACGGTGGAAAGGTCCAGCGGATCGAGCGCCAGCTCCACCATTACGGATCGGCGCTGAACGCGGTGCCTTTGTTCGATGCCTATCGCCGCAATCCGGCCGACCTGCATCTGCTGCGCGTCGCCTATGGCGGGTTCATGGGCGGGATCACCAATGTCGATCGCGACGGCTTCGCCTCCGCCGCCTTCCACTCCGAACCCGACATGATGCGCTGGGATGCCTATAGCGGCGATTACGGCATGGGCTATTTCGGCCATGCCTATGCCGCCGCGACTTATCTGGTGCAGGACGCGACCTTCGGCTGGCTGGGGTTCGGCGGCATCGTGCGCGAGGCTCCGCAAGCGATCACGATCGAACCGCGCGACGGGGCGCGCACCCGCCTGTTCGTCGCGCCCGCCGGGCAATGGATCACGCTGGCTGCCGGCACGATCGCGCGTGCCCGCTGGCTGCCGGCGACGCGCCGCATCGAACTGACGCTCGACCCGGCCAGCGCGACGACGCCCAATGCGCATCTGTCGATCGAGGCACCGGCGGGCGGGACTGCCTATCGTGTCGATCGGGGCTCGCTAGCGCGCGGCTTCAAGACGATCCCATTGGCGGCGACGCAAACGGTGGTGACGCTGACGCCAAGTTAGGCCCCTTCGCTCGCCGGGAGACGGAGAGGCAAGCTTAGAGCATGATGACAATAGGCAGAACCGTTCGTGCTGAGTAGGGGCTGAGCGAAGCCGAAGACCCGTATCGAAGCACCTGCCACCAACGGTCCTTCGATACGCCATTTCGACAAGCTCAATGGCTACTCAGGACGAACGGGTCTGACCCATGTCATCCTGCTCTAGCGCGCAGCCGGCGCGCCCAGCGTGAACGTCCACTCGACCGGTGCCAGCGGCACGCGGTAGCGCATATGCGGGCGGCCGTCGGTGCTCCACCCGGTATCGCCGCCGACCCCGCTCTGCGCAACGTCGATCAGCAGCGTGCCGTCGCCATGCGGGCGGATGTCGCTGCTATGCGCCTTGCCCGGCGGCTTCTCCATCAGGTCGGCATAGGGAAAGGGCAGCGCATTGACCGCCATCGGCCGGTCGCCGGTCACGCGCACCCCCGCCCCGCCGGCACCGGTCAGGTCGATCCAGCGCAAGTCCTGCTTGGTCCCCGATTCCTGTGGTCGAGCATAGCCATGATATTGATCGGCCAGCGTGCCCGCATAGTCGCCGACCAGCGCCGCGGTCTTGCGATCGGCATAGCTCTCCCACGGCCCGCGCCCATACCAGCGGATGCGGTCGAGCGTCGCTGGCGTGCGGAACTGCATGCCGATCCGCGGCGGATCGGGAAGGTCGTCGCGCAGCGGCACGAACCGCACCGTCGCCCGCGCCGTGCCGGTCGCATCCATCGTCCAGCGGGTAGTGACCTTGACCGATCCCACGCCCATGTCATGGCGAACGACGATCGCGTCGCCATCGGCCGCGATCGCATCCAGCCGCCGGTTGTTGCTGAACTGCTCCCACATCCGGTGGGTTTTTGTCATGCCGGTGCCGATATCGTTGTCGGTCGGCGCGCGCCAGAAATCGGGGGTGCCGCCGCTCAGCATCGTCGTGCCGCCGCGCGCATAGCGCCGCACCAGCCCGCTCGCCCGGTCAATCTCCAGCACCGCATCGCCCGCGGCCAGCCGCAGCACCTCGCCGCCATCGACCGGCACGGCGCTCCCCTGGGGCGCAGCCAGCGCGCGTGGCGGCGACAGCGCGAACTGTTCGTAGCCGACGACATGCCCCGCCGCGACCAGCGGGATCGCCCTCGCCTTCGCCCGCGCGCGCAGGACCAGCATCCGCTCCGCCCCGGCATCGCGCGCCGGCGGGACCGTCAGCGAAAGCGGCGCCCGCTGCCCCGCCGCGACCGACGGCATGTCGACGCGTCCCGTCGCCATCGCGCGCCCGTCCTCCAGCACCGTATAATCGAGCGTGAAGCGCGACAGGTCGATATGGTCGTGACGGTTGAGCACCGCATAGCCTTCGCCGTCGCGTTCGAACGCGATCGGGGCATAGACCTTGGCCATTTCCCAATATTCGGGATCGGGCGTCCGGTCCGACCGGATCACCCCGTCGCCGACCGGGCTGTCGTCGCCATCGGCCACGAAGTCGCGCCCCTGCGCCCAATAGTCACGCCCCGCAGCATCCTTGCGAATGACGGTCTGGTCGACCCAGTCCCACACGAACCCGCCCTGCAACTTCGGGTATCGACGAATGACGTCCCAATAGTCCTGAAGATTGCCGAGGCTGTTGCCCATCGCATGGGCATATTCGCACAGGATCAGCGGCTGGGTAAATTCGCGCCGCTGGGCATAATCGACCATCTTCTCGACATCGTCGTACATCGGCGCGAAGATATCGACATAGGCATTGGTCGGGTGCCGCCACCCGCTCATGCTGTGGCCGAGGAAACTGACCAGCCGCGTCGTATCGCGCGCCTTCACCCACTGCGCCGCCGCCTCGAAACTGCTGCCGACACCGGTTTCGTTGCCCAGCGACCAGAAGAGGATCGAGGGGTGGTTCTTATCGCGCTCGACCATCCGCTCGACCCGGTCGAGATGCGCCGCCTTCCATTCGGGTTTGTAGCCGAGCAGCGTATGCTCCGGATCGCCATTCTGCTGCGCCTGCGACAGATAGCCGTGGCTCTCGATATTGGCCTCGTCCATCACGTACAGCCCGACCTGATCGGCCAGTTCATAGAGGCGCGGATCATTGGGATAGTGCGAGGTGCGCACCGCGTTGACGTTCGCCGCCTTCATCAGTTCCAGATCGCGGTGCAGCGTCGCTTCGGAGACAATGCGGAAGGTGTGCGGGTCATGCTCGTGCCGGTTGACGCCGCGGATCATGATCCGCCGCCCGTTGACGCGCACCTCGCCCCCGTCGATCGCGACGGTGCGAAAACCGATGCGCCGGCTCGTCGCCTCGACCACGTGGCCCTTCGCATCGAGCAGTTCGATCAGCAGCGTGTAGAGTTCGGGCGTCTCCGCGCTCCACGCTCGCACCGCCGGGATGTCGCCGGTCAGGCGGACGTTGCGCGCCGCATCGGGCAGCCCCTCACGCGACAGCAGCACCCGGCGGCCGTCGAGCACGCTCGCGCGTACGCGCACGGCATCGGTCCCGGCGACCGCGACATCCAGTGCCAGCGTCCCGTCGCGATAGCCGTTCGACAGACCCGCGCGCACATCGATGTCGCGCAGATGCGTCGGCGGCGCGGCGTAGAGGGTGACGCTGCGCTCGATCCCGTTGACCCGCCAGAAATCCTGATCTTCCAGATAGCTGCCATCGGCATAGCGATACAGTTCGATCGCGACGGTGTTGCGCCCCGGCCGCATCGCCGCGGTCACGTCGAACTCGGCGGGCAGTTTCGAGTCTTCGGAATAGCCGATCCGCTGCCCGTTGACCCAAAGGTAATAGGCCGCCCCCGCCGCGCCGATCGTCAGCAGCATCCGCCGCCCGGCGAACTGCGCAGGTACCATCACCTCACGGCGATACGACCCGACCTCGTTCAGCCGGTGGTCGATCTGGGGCTGGTCCATCGGGAACGGATATCCCGAGCCGACGAACACCGGCGTCCCCTGCCCCTCGGCCTGCAGGATGCCCGGCACCGCCACCGTGCCCCAGCCGTTGACGTCATAATCGGGCCGCTCGAACCCAACCGGCCGCGTCTCCGGCGTCGGCGACCGGCGGAAGCGCCACTGCCCGTCGAGCGACAGATGATAGCGCGACCGCGCCGGATCGTCGCGCAGCGCCAGCGCGCGCGTCTCATAGCCGTCGAAAGTCGCATGCATCGGCTCGGCCCCGATGCGGATCACCTCCGGCCGCTCCCATTCGGCAGGCGCCGCCGTTGGGGCCGCAGGCGTCTGTGCCGTCGCCGTCGCGATCGCCAGCGTGGACACCAGCAGGGCAAGCGCCACGCGACCGATCATTGCTTCTTCTCCATTCGCGGACGGCCGACACCCACCCGATGCCGGCCGCCCATGTCCTTCATCAGAATTCGGCCGACAGGCCGACGAAGAAGGTCCGCCCATTGGCGTCGTACACGCCCGGATAGGTGTTGCCGTTGCCGAACGACGCCAGCACGCCCTGCGCGATCGCCGGCGGATCGCGGTCGAGCAGGTTGTTGACGCCGATGCGCAGCGACACGTCCTTCATCACCGAAGCGCTCGCGGCAAGGTCGAAATAATTGGCGACCGGCAGGCGCGAATTCACGACATAGGTCGACCCTTGCAGGAACGGATCGCTGGTGTTGAACGACAGGCTGGCCGGGCCGATGTAGCGCCAGTTGAGCGAGATCGAGCCCTTGTCGTCGCTCGACGTCCAGGTGAAGCGCGCCTGATGCCGCCATTCGGGGCTCGGCTGGCCGCAGGTGCCGCCGAACAGCCCCTTGCAGTCGTAGGAACCCAGACCCGGCAGCGGTTCGGTGGTCAGGTCGCGCAGCCACGTACCGACCATGTCGACGCTGAACCCGCCGATCCCGGTATCCACGCCATAGCTGACGCCCAGATCGAGGCCGCTGGTGGCGAGCGACCCGGTATTCTGCGTCGTCGACGTCACGAAGCCCGCCGTCGTCGCATCGCCGCCGAACAGCACGCCGTTGCGCGGATTGCGGTTGAACAGCGAACAGAAGAACGGATCGCCGGTCGAAATGCACTGGCTGATCGTCAGCGTGACCGGGATCACGCCGATATAGTTCTTCACCTTGATGTTGAAGTAATCGACCGACAGCATCAGCCGCTTGGCGAAGCGCGGCGTCAGCACCAGCCCGGCGGTGTAGGTATCCGCCTCTTCGGGACGCAGCGCCGGATTGCCGCCGTAGAAGCCGGTGCACTGCTCGCTCGGGCATTCGATGATGTTGCCATATTGCGCGGCAGTGACGCCGGTGTTCTGGCATTGTTGCAGGGTCGCCGTTGGGCTGGCGCCGGCGCACGGATCCTGCGTCGTTACGTTGCCCGGGCTCTGCGCGCCGAACAGTTCGGAGATGTTGGGCGCACGGATCGCGCGGTTATATCCGCCGCGCAGGCGCAGATCGCGCGACGGCGCCCAGGCGATTTCGCCCTTGTAGGTCGAGATGCCGTCGCTGTTGGTGCTGTATTTCGAGAAACGATAGCCGCCGGTCAGCGACAATTCCCTGAAGAACGGCCGTTCCTCGACGATCGGCACGCGGATTTCGGTGAACCCTTCGGTCACGTTGAACCCGCCTTCGATCTCCTTCGTCCCCTTGGCGATCGCCAGCGCATCGGCCCGGAATTCCAGGCTCTCGCGACGATGCTCGACGCCGAAGACCGCGCCGATGCCGCTGTCGGCCCAGGGCAGCTTCACGCCATATTCCCCGCCATCGACGGTCAGCGTGCCCGACAGGACGGTTTCCTTGTCCAGCCCCTCGGTGCTGGTCGGGGCATAGACATAGTTCAGCGCCGCCGCGGTCGGCCCGCCGAACTGGAAGACGTTCAGGGGCACGCAGGTCGGGTCAGAACCGTCGATCACCGACCGGCAGGTCGGCACGCCGTTGACCAGATCGACCTTCAGCGCGCGGTTGGCACGTTGCGGGTCGATGTCGTTCTGATAGGTTTCGTTGAAGATGACGGTCGAGAACAGCGCGTTGGCGTCGTAGCGGATGCCGGGCGCCAGTTCGCCGCGGAAGCCGCCGGTGACGCGGTAGTCGGTATGGCGCAGGTCGTCGCGGCGCGGCTGGGCCGGGGCGGCGACCGGGCGATAGCCGATATAGACGTCCTGGTTGACGTTGGTGCCTGCCGCCGCGGCACCGCACAGCAACGCCGCCTGCTGCGCGCTCATCAACGGGTTGTTGCAGTTGATCGAATAAGGATAGCCCTGGAACAGCGCCGATGGTGCGATCTGCGAATTGGTGCGATCGTCCATGAACATGAAGCTGCCATAGATTTCGACCGCAGGGTTCACCTCATATTTGGCGAACGCACCGGCGGTGAAGCGGGTATCGTTACGCTGGAAATAGTTGAGCGGCGCGTAATTGTAGCGGAAGCTGGGATTGTACTGGACCCACGTCTTCTCGCCATCCTTGGTATTGTTGTATCCGCCGGCGGCAATGCCCGAGCGCAGCGGCACGAACCGGCCATATTGGTTGTTCGACGAACCGCCGCAGGTGAGCGAGGTCGCCGCCGACGGCGTGCCCGAAAACACCGGGTCGAGCGCACAGGCCGACACGTCGCGGTTATATTGCAGGATCGGCTTCACGTCGCGATAGCCGAAATAGGCGGTGACGTTGCCGCGATCCTCGGCGAAATTGGCGCCCAGCGCGATGTTCGCATCGAAACGCTGGCCGTCGATCGGGGTGCGCAGCGCCGGGCTGAACCCGGCTCCGACCACCCGCGCGCGGTTCACGGCATTGTCGTTATGGTGCGCCGAAAACCCGTATTGCACGTCGGTCTTCACGCCGTTCAGATTGTCGCGCAGCACGAAATTGATGACGCCCGACACCGCGTCCGACCCGTAGACCGCGGACGCACCGCCGGTCACGACGTCGACCCGCTGCACCATGAACGACGGGATGAAGTTCAGGTCGGTCGCCTGAATCGGCAACAGCCGCTGCCCGTTGACCAGCACCAGATTGCGGTTGCTGCCGAGGTTGCGCAGGTTGACGCGGGCGGTGCCGTCCGACCCGTTCGACACATTCTCGTTCGCGTCGGGGGTGATCTGCGGCAGGCGGTTGAGCACGCTTTCGATGTTGGTCGCGCCCTGCAGGCGGATTTCCTCGGCACCGACGGTCGTGATCGGGCTGTTGCTCGCCACGCCCGGCTGAGCAAGGCGCGTACCGGTGACGGTGATGGTTTCGCCGTCACCCTCGCCCGTATCGCTGGCTACCTGACCGTCGGTCGTCACCTGCGCCACCGCCGGAACGGCACATCCCAGCACCAGCGCAGTCACCGCCCCGGACGCCAGCAATCTCGTCATCTGTCGCATCGTTACCCCCCATGATTATGGGCAGACCATACACATCCATAGCGTTTCATCAAATATATTATACGATGTACGCGTATGATTATTGCGGTATTGGGCCGGTGGCTATGCGTTCGATGCGGAAATGGCCTTTTTTGGCTTCAGTTTGGTCGTAGGTGGATATGGTGAATACGAGCGGAGGTCCGCCAACCTTGCGGCTGCCGGTAGATCGTTCGCCTAGCGTCGGCGCGCTCAGGCCGACGGCGCGTCCGGCTGGAACTGGCTGCGCAGGTCGAGCACGGTCTGTTCGATATGCGCGTACATCGCGTCGCGCACCGCGGCGGCATCGCGCGCCAGCCAGCGGTCGAGCAGCCGGGCATGTTCGTCGTTGGCGCGCTGGTCGCGACCCAATGGTTCGAGGTGCTTGCGCACATAGCGTTCGCCGAGCACGTGCAGCCGCTCGAGCATCGTCGTCGTGATCGGCTGGCGCGACGGGCGCAACAGGGCGAGGTGGAAGGCGCGGTTGAATGCGCCGACCCCGTCGCCATGCGCATTGGTCGCCGCGTCGAGCCGGGCCAGCGTCCGCGTCGCCGTCTCGCGCTCGGCTTCGGTCGCATGGGTCGCCGCCAGCGCCGCGACGTCGGGCTCGAGCCGCAGCCGCAGCGCATAGACTTCCTCGGCCTCGTCGATCGTCAGTTCGCGGACGAAATAGCCGTGATTGGCACGCGAGCGCAGCAGCCCTTCCTGTTCCAGCCGGGTCAGCGCCTCGCGCAGCGGGATCTTGCTGACGCCCAGTTCGGCGGCGAGCGCATCCTGGCGGATCGCGCGGTCCTGCTCGACATTGCCGGCGAGGATGCGATCGCGGACCAGGTCGACCAGCTGGTCGGACAGGTTGCGGATGATGATGCCGGTCATGCAATGCGCCTCCCCCGGTCGGAGGATGCCGGGCGCGGTTCCTTAGCGTGGGCGCAGCCGGCCTTGCAATCGCACCTCATGCGAAGCGTCCCAGATCGAACGGCGTCAGGTCGACCGCCGGTGTCCCGCCCTGCAACAGCGTCGCCAGCGCCTCGCCCGTCGTCGCCGACAGCGTCAGCCCCAGATGCTGGTGGCCAAAGGCATAGGCGACCGCGCCGCGCCGCCCGATCGCGGGCAGATAGTCGGGCAGCGTCGGCCGCGCGCCGATCCACGGCTCGACCGGTTCGCGCAGGCTCAGCCCGAGTGCCGCGACATGCGCACGCAGCCGCGCCCATTTTTTCGGATCGGGCGGGGTGTCGATCCGGGCGAATTCGACGATGCTCGCCGCGCGCAGCCGCTGCGCAAAGCGGGTGACGATCATCGATCGATCCTCGAACACCACCGGCGGCAGGTCGGCCGGCCAGTCGCCCGGATCGCCCTCGACATGATAGCCGCGCTCGGCGATCAATGGTGCCTTCATGCCCAACGGTGCGACCAGCGCGGCCGACGCGGCGCCGGCGGCGATGACCGCGACATCGGCTTCATGGGTCGTACCGTCGTCCAGCGTCACCCGCCCGTCGCGATCCACCGCGCGCACCCGGCCATGCACGAACCGCCCGCGCCGATCGAGGAACCGGGCGGTCAGCGCCGCGCCCAGCGCGGTCGGGTCGGTCATCTGCCCGCTGCCTTCGAACCGCACCGCGCCGGCGATCGGCACGCGGGAAAGCGTCGTCAGCCGCGCCAGTTCGTCGGCCGTCGCATCGCGCACGCGGGCGGTGCCAGTGTCGGCTGCCAGCCACGCCGCCCGGCCGCGCGCGGCGGTCCCGGGCGTCTCCCACACCACGAAATGTCCGTCGACGCGCAGCAGATCGGGCACGCCCGCGTCGGCCAGCACCCGTTGCCACGCAGGGATCGCGGTCGCGAGCAGCGCCGACAGCGCCGCCTTCCCCCGCCGGAAGCGCGCCGGCCGTGCCGCCGCCAGCATCCGGAGCGCGAAGGGCAACCACGCCCCGATCGCGCGCGGCGGCAGTGCCAGCGCCCCGCCGCGCGAAAACAGCCGTTTCGGCACGCTCCTGATCGTCGCGAGCGACGCCAGCGGTTCGACCTGTTCGACCGCGATATGCCCGGCATTGCCCCAGGACGCCCCGCGCCACGGCGCATTGGGGGCGACGATCGTCACCAGCGTGCCGCGCCGCTGCAACGCCAGCGCGACGTTCAGCCCGACGACGCCATCGCCGATGACGATCGCGGTCGCCGGCGTGCGATCGATCATCCGCGCGCCCGCACCAGGCTGCGCGCCCGGCCATAGCCGAGATAGAACAGCACCCCGACCACGTTCCAAAGCCCGAAGCGGACCAGTGTCTGCGTCGGCAGGCTGACCAGCAGGTACAGGCAGCCAAGGATCGCCAGCGTCCCCACCACGAACGGCGCCGGACAGCGGAACACGCGCTTCAAATCAGGCGCCCGCTTGCGCAGCACCATCATGCAGGTCGCGACCGCGATGAACGCCAGCAACGTGCCGGCATTCGCCAGTTCGGCAATCTCGTCCAACCGGAAGAACCCCGCCACCGCCGCCACGAACACCCCGGTCACCATCGTCACCAGCGCCGGCGAGCCCGTCCGCGCCGACACCCGGCTCAATCCCCGCGGCAACAACCCGTCGCGCGACATGACGAAGAAGATACGGCTCTGCCCATACATCATCACCAGGATGACCGACGGCAGCGCGATCAGCGCCGCCAGCCCGATCGCCCATGCGGCAAACGGATGCTGGAGCGTGCGCAGTACATAGGCCAGCGGCTCGGCCGAGCGCCCGAGATCGACATAGCTGACCGCGCCGATCGCGGCGACCGCGACGCCCATATAGATGGCGGTACACGCCGCCATCGACCCGATGATCCCGATCGTCAGGTCCCGCCCCGGATTGCGTGCCTCCTCCGCCGAGGTCGCGACCGCGTCGAAGCCGTAAAAGGCGAAGAACACGATCGCCGCCGCCGCCATCACCCCGCGCGTCGCCCCGCCCTGCACCTCGCTGCCAAAGCCGTATGGCATGAACGGTTCGAAATTGCCGCCGTTGAACGCCGGCAGGGCAAAGGCGACGAACACTGCCAGCGCGACCATCTTGATCGCGACCAGCACGATGTTGAACGTCGCGCTCTCGCGCGTCCCCGCGACCAGCATGCCGGCAATGCCGAGCGCCACCAGCACCGCCGGCAGGTTCACGATTCCCCCGCCATGCGGCCCCGACAACAGCATCGCCGGCAACTGCACCCCGGCACTCTCCAGCCACCCGACCAGATAGGCCGACCAGCCGACCGCCACTGTCGAACAGGCGAGCGAATATTCGAGGATCAGGCTCCAACCGACGATCCACGCCACCCCTTCGCCGATCACCGAATAGCTGTAGGTGTACGCGCTGCCCGCGGTCGGGATCAGCGTCGCCATCTCGGCATAGGCGAGCGCGGCGCAGGCGCACACCGCGCCCGCGATGGCGAAGGACAGGATCACCGCCGGCCCGGCGCGATCCGCTCCGACCCCGGTCAGCGTATAGATGCCGGTCCCGACGATCGCCCCGATGCCCAGCGCAATCAGATGCGGCCAGCTGAGCGTCTTGCGCAACTTGCGATCCGGCTCCGCATCTACTGCGTCGAGGGGCTTCAGCGGCCCCCATATCCCTCGTGCCACGCCCGCTCCCCCATATCTGTTCTACGTCACACCACCGTGAAGCCGGCGAAGAACGGGTCCTCGCGATCGATCCAGATCGTGTTGAAACCCGTCGCGATCGCCGACCCCTCGATCGACGGTACGATCGCCGGCTGGCCGCCGATCATCGTCTCCGCCTCGACCCGCCCGACGAAGCGGCTGCCGATATAGCTTTCATGCACGAAGCGGTCGCCGACCCGCAACCGTCCGGTCGCGGTCAGATGCGCCAGCCGCGCCGAGGTGCCGGTCCCGCACGGGCTGCGGTCGATCGCGCGCTCGCCATAGAATACCGCGTTGCGCCCGTCCGCACCCTCGCCCTTCGGCTGGTCGGCCCACAGCACATGGCTGACGCCGCGGATCGTCGGCTCCGTCGGATGGACCGGTTCATAGACCGCGCGGACCATGTCGCGGATCGTCCGGCTGAGTTCGACGATCCGCGCCGCGCCCAGATCGTCGAGCCCGGTATAGGCCCCCTGCGGCTCGATGATCGCGTAATAATTGCCGCCATAGGCGACATCAATCGACAGCGGCCCGAATCCCGGCACGTCGATCTCCAGCCCCTGCTTCGCTAAATAAGCGGGCACGTTGCGGATCTTGACCGAACGGACGCGGTTGCCCTCCGCGACGTAATCGATGTCAATTACCCCGGCCGGCACCTCTACGCGCAACCGCCCCGGCGCGCGCGGGGTGATCAGCCCGTTCTCCAGCCCGAAGGTTATCATCCCGATCGTGCCATGCCCGCACATCGGCAGGCAGCCCGACGTCTCGATGAACAGGATCGCCGCATCCGCATCACCGCACGGCGGGTACAGGAATCCGCCCGACATCATGTCGTGCCCGCGCGGCTCGAAGCACAGCCCGGTGCGGATCCAGTCGAAGCGCGCCAGGAAATCCTGGCGCCGCTCCGCCATGCTGGCACCCCGCAGCAGCGGCGCGCCCCCGACCACCAGGCGGACGGGATTGCCCGCCGTGTGGCCGTCGATGCAGAAGAAGGTGTGCCGCATCAGGCGGCGACGGAGGAGACGGGCGCCGCCTTGAGCACCGGCCGCGTCGCCGCGCACTTCTCGACCATCGCGATCACCTCGGCCCGACGTGCACCTTCCAGCGGCAGGCGCGGCAAGCGAACGCGTTCGGACCCGCGACCCATGATCTCCTCGGCCAGCTTGATCGACTGGACGAGGTCATGCTCGGCATCAAGGTGCAGCAGCGGCATGAACCAGCGATAGATGCGCCGCGCCTCTTCCCAGTCGCCGCGATCGACCGCCGCGATCAGCGCGACCGATTCCTGCGGGAAGGCGCTGGTCAGGCCCGACACCCAGCCGCTGGCACCCAGCAACATCCCCTCCAGCGCGACATCATCCAGCCCAGCCATCACGATGTAACGGTCGCCGAAGCGATTGATGACATCGGTAAAGCGGCGCGGATCGGGCGCGCTTTCCTTGACCGCGACGATGTTCTTGACCGGCTCAAGCAGTTCAAGCGTCGCGAAATCGACCGACACGCGATAGGCGGGGGGATTGTTGTACAGCATGATCGGCAGCCCGGTCGCTTCCGCCACGGTGCGGAAATGCGTCGCCAGTTCGTTGGGCGTCGGCACATAGACCATCGCCGGCAACAGCATCAGCGCGTCGACGCCGATATCCTCGACCTCCTTCGCGAACGCCGCCGCGCGGCGCGTCGTGAATTCGGACACGCCGCACACCAACGGCACGCGCCCGCCGACCGCTTCCACGCCAGCGCGCAGCACCGCATGCTTTTCCTCGACGTCGAGCGAATTATTCTCGCCACAGGTGCCGAGCAGGATCAACCCGTCGACACCGTCCTCGACCAACGCTACCAATCCACGCTGCGTCGCGTCGATATCGACCGAACCATCCGCCGCGAACTGCGTCGTCGCTGCGGGATAGACGCCCGTCCACATGCTCGAACCAGAAACCACATCATCCTCCATGATCGCGTTTTTCGTATACGATATTAAGTGGAGGATGCCAACTGAAATCGGAGCGGTGGTTTGTGAGGACGATCGGACATCCGTTCCATTCGCCCATGGTCCCTATTCATCCCTCTCCCCTCGATAGGGGAGAGGGTTAGCGGAGCTTGCCAGCGTGCTGGCTAGCGCAGCTTGGGAGAGGGGTCGTGCGAGCCAAAGGCTCGCGCGCTCGCTCGGGCGAGCGCATCACCCCTCACCCAGCTCCGACTAAGCCTTTGCCACGCAAAGACCAAGTCTGCGCAACCCTCTCTCTCTACGAGGGGCGAGGGGAAAATCCTTCTCACCCCGCCGGATCGATCGCTCGCAACCGCCCGGCCACCACCGGCCCCAGCCGCGCGACGATCCGGTCGACCCCTTGCGCATTGGGGTGGATGCCATCGGGCAGCATCAACGCGCGGTTGCCGATCACCCCGGCCAGAATGAACGGATCGAGCGTCGCGTCGTACCGCTTGGCCATGTCGGGCCAGATGCGGTTGAACGCCGCGGCATAGTCCGGCCCCAGATTGGGCGGCACCATCATGCCGGTCAGCACCACCGGAATGCCGCGCTTCTGCAATTCGTCGAGCATCGCCACGAAATTCGCCCGCGTCTCGGCCGGCGGAATCTGCCGCAGCAGGTCGTTACCGCCCAGCCCCAGCAGCACGAGGTCCGGCTTCCGGTCGAGCCGGTCGAGCGTATAGGCCAGCCGCTGCCGCCCCGCCGCGCTGGTGTCGCCCGAAATCCCGGCATTCACCACCCGCGCATTGATCCCCTCGGCACGCAATGCATCCTGCAGATCGTCGGGCAGGCTGTCGCCGCGGGCAAGGCCATATCCGGCATACAGGCTGTCGCCGAACGCCAGCACCAGCCGCTCCGGCCCGGCCACCGGCGCCTGCGAAGCGACCGGGGCGGGCGTCGCATCGGCGGCGACGTTCACCGGCGTCGCGTCATTGGCTTCCGACAAATCGGGCTGGTTGCAGCCCGACAGCAGCAACGCGCCTTGGAGAATGGCGAACGCGCCCGCATATGTGGGTCCCTGCTTCGTCACTGGCGACAAACCTTCCATGCAATCCGTTTCGAACGATATGGTCATCGACGCGCGCGGTGTCACCCTGACGCTGGGCGAAGGTGACGCAGCGACCCGCATCCTGCACGGCATCGACCTTGCCGTCCCCGCCGGGACCAGCGTCGCACTGCTGGGCGCATCGGGATCGGGCAAGTCGTCGCTGATGGCGGTGCTGTCCGGGCTGGAGCGCGCCAGCGGCGGGCAGGTCCATGTCGCCGGTGCCGATTTCGGCGCCATGGGCGAGGACGATCTGGCCCGCGCGCGGCGGGGCCGGATCGGCATCGTGTTGCAGGCTTTTCACCTCCTGCCGACGATGACCGCGCTGGAAAATGTCGCGGTGCCGATGGAACTGGCCGGCGTCGCCGACGCCTTCACCCGTGCCGAGGCCGAACTGGCGTCGGTGGGCTTGGGTCACCGCCTCCACCATTATCCGACGCAATTGTCGGGCGGCGAGCAACAGCGCGTCGCCATCGCCCGCGCACTCGCCGGGCGCCCGGCATTGGTGTTCGCCGACGAACCGACCGGCAATCTCGACCGTGCGACCGGCCATGCGATCATGGACCTGCTATTCGAACGCCGCGCCGCCACGCAGGCGACGCTGCTGGTCATCACCCACGACCCGGCGCTGGCCGAACGCTGCGACCGGGTGGTCGAACTGGCCGATGGCCGTATCGCACGGGATACGGGGCGATGAGAACGTCGCGCAATTTCCCTTTTCGTACCCCCGCGCAGGCGGGGGCCCAGGGCCAAGCAGCACTATCGGTCGCGTGTGCCGCCCTGGCCCCCCGCCTGCGCGGGGGTACGATCGTGCCTTTAGTCCAAACCGCCACCCATCGAGCCATCGCATGACCGAATGGCGTCTCGCATGGCGCTTCGCCCGCCGCGAGCTCGATGCCCGCTTCCGCGGCCTCCGGCTGCTGCTGGTCTGCCTGATCCTCGGCGTCGGCGCGCTGGCCGCGATCGGCAGCCTGACGCAATCGATCACCGGCGAACTCGCCGCCCGTGGTCGCAGCCTGCTCGGCGGCGATCTCGAACTCTCGGTATCGCAGCGGACCGCGACCGATGCCGAACGCCGCTCGATGGCGCGGCTCGGCCGCGTGTCCGAAACGCTGCGCATGCAATCGATGGGTGTCAACTTCGGCGGGGAAACGGCCCCGATCGAGCTGAAGGCGGTCGACAGCGACTACCCGCTCTACGGCACGCTGACCTTGCAAACCGGCACCGCCCGCCCGCTCAGCCCGAGCGAAACCTATGTTGGGCCGGCGCTGGTCGATCGGTTGAAACTGCGCGTCGGTGGCCCGGTCCGCTTCGGCACCGCGCGCTTCACCGTCGCCGGGATCATCGCCGACGAACCCGACCGTCTGAGCGAGGGGTTCACGCTGGGCGCCGTGGCACTGGTGTCGCCTGAGGGATTGCAGCGTACCGGCCTGATCGCGCCGGGCAGCCTGTATGAAAGCAAGTACCGCATCGCCAGCCGCTACGACCCGGCAACCGCGATCAAGGCGTTTACCGACCGCTATCCGGCGCAGGGCTGGGACAGCCGCACCCGCGACCGTGCCTCACCGGGGGCCGAACGTTTCCTGACGCGGATGGGCGAATTTCTGGTGCTGGTCGGCCTGACCGCTTTGGTCATCGCCGGGATCGGCGTCGGCAACGGCGTATCGAGCTACCTCGCCACCCGCCGGTCGAGCATCGCCACGCTCAAGGTATTGGGTGCGACCTCGGGCCTGATTGCGCGCGTCTATCTGCTTCAGATCATGGCAGTTTCGGCGATCGGCATCGCCATCGGGTTGGGCGTCGGCGTCGCCGCCGTGCCGCTGATCGTGGCGGTCGCGGGCGACGTCCTGCCGGTCGCGCCCCGCTTCGCCATCCAGCCCCTGCCGTTGCTACAGGCCGCCGCCTATGGCCTGCTGATCGCACTCGCCTTCGCCGCGCCGCCGTTGTTGGCGGCAGGCGCAGTCCCTGCCGCCGGACTATTGCGCGGCGTCCATGACGGCCGCAAGCCGCCCCGGTGGAAGGCGGCGGCATGGATGGGCGCGGCGTTCGCCGGCATCGTCGCGCTGGTCCTGTCGACCAGCGAACGCCCCTGGTTCGGGGCGGCATTTCTGGCCGCTTCGGGCGGACTTCTCTTGATATTATCGATACTTGGCTGGACGATCCGCTGGAGCGCCGCCCGTCTGCCCCGCCCGCGCCGGCCCTTGCTGCGCCTTGCGGTCAGCGCCCTGCACCGTCCCGGCGCGCGCACCGGCGCACTGGTCGTGGCACTCGGCCTCGGCCTGACCCTGTTCGTCCTGCTGGCGACCATCCGCACCAGCCTCGATGCCAACATCGCACGGACCGTCCCGGCCCGCGCACCCGCGCTATTCGCGCTCGACGTGCCGCCGGCTCAGGAATCGTCGTTCCGTGCAACTATCGTCAACTTCCAGCCCGACGCCGACATCCAGACCGTGCCCCTGATGCGCGGCACGATCACCGCCTATGCCAACACCCGCGTAACCGACCTGAAGACCATTCCCGAAGGGGCTTGGGCGCTGCGCGGCGAGCGCGGCCTGACCTTCGCCCGTACCCTGCCGCCCGGCAGCGAACTGGTCGCGGGCAAATGGTGGGGCGCCGACTATGCCGGCCCGCCGCTGGTATCGGTCGACGAACGCATGGCGCAGGCGCTGAACCTGAAGCTCGGCGATCCGCTGACGATCAGCGTCGCCGGGCAGGAACGCACCGCTCGCATCGCCTCGCTGCGCAAGATCGCGTGGGACAATATGGGCTTCAATTTCGTGATGGTGTTCAGCCCCAACGCACTGTCCGACGTGCCGCACAACCTCGCCGCCACGATCACCATGCCACCCGGTCGCGAACGCGCCATCCTGCGCGCGCTCTCGGCACGCTTCCCCTCGACCTCGGTCGTGGAAGTGCGCGAGGTGATCGGGCAGGTCCGCGATATCGTGTCGCAAATGGCCACCGCCATTGCCGCGGCGGCGGGCATCGCCATCCTCGCCGGTATCGCCGTACTGGTCGGCGCGATCGCCGCGGCACGCGAGACGCGGACCTATGATTCGGTGATCCTGAAGACGCTCGGCGCCACCCGCGGCCAGATTTTGGCGGCGCAGGCACTCGAATATCTGCTGCTCGCCGCGATCCTCGCGGCGCTGGCGGCACTGATCGGCATTGCCGGCGGCTGGTATGTCGTGGTCGAACTGTTCGCGTTCGAATGGCTGCCCGAATACCGCGCGATCGGCCTGACGCTCGCGACCGGGGTCGGGGTCACCGTCGGCATCGGTCTGCTCGGCGCCCTGCCGATCCTGAGCGCAAGACCGGCAAGGGCATTGCGCGAACTATAAAATCCTCCCCGCGCAGCGGGGAGGATCTGGGAGTGTTACGCCGTGGCCCGCGGTGCGCCGCCACGGCCGCGACCGCCGCGACCGCGACCGCCGCCACCCGGACGACCGCCGCCACCGGCACCGGCCTCACGCTGCGGCGGACGACCACCGCCCTGCCCTTCGCCGCGCTGCGGCTGGCCGCCCCGCGCCGGACCACCGCGACCATGCGCGGGCTTCGCGCCATGGGCATGGGTAGCACGCGGCCGCGCCGGGCCACGCTCACTGGGCAACCGCTCGGGCCGGTCGGGGGCATAGGGCGCACGGCTCGCCTTGATCTGCGCGCTCTGCTGCAGGAAATCGTCGGGCAGCGGCACGACCTCGACCTTCTGCTTGGTCAGCCGTTCGATCCCCTTCAGGAACGGCCGCTCGTCATCGGCGCAGAAGCTGAACGCCACACCCGACGCACCCGCACGCGCGGTGCGGCCGATGCGATGGACATATTGTTCCGACACGTTGGGCAGTTCGAAGTTCACCACATGGCTGACCCCCGACACGTCGATGCCGCGCGCGGCGATGTCGGTCGCGACCAGGATCGGCACGGTGCCGTCGCGGAACGCGGCCAGTGCCTTTTCCCGCTGCGGCTGCGACTTGTTGCCATGGATCGCGTTCGACGCGATGCCGTTCGCCGCCAGCAGCTTCACGACGCGGTCGGCACCGTGCTTGGTCCGCGTGAACACCAGCGCGCGATCGATCTTGGTATTGCGGAAGAACAGCGTGAGCAGCGTCTGCTTCTCGGTCTGCTGGACGAAGGTGACTAATTGCTCGACCCGCTCGGCGGTCGACGACACCGGCGTCACCTGCACGGTCGCCGGATCGGTCAGATACTTGTCGGCCAGTTCGCGAATGTCCTTGGGCATGGTCGCCGAGAAGAACAGCGTCTGGCGCGACTTCGGCACCATCGACACGATCCGGCGCAGCGCGTGGATGAAGCCGAGGTCGAGCATCTGGTCGGCTTCGTCGAGCACGAGGATTTCGAGTTCGCCCAGCCCCAGGCACTTCTGGTCGATCAGGTCGAGCAGACGGCCCGGCGTCGCGACGAGGATGTCGACGCCCGATGCTACGTCGCGGATGTTGCGCGCGACCGGCACGCCGCCGAACACGGTCGCGACGGTCAGCTTGCTGTGCTTGGCATAAGCCCTGGCATTGTCGGCGATCTGGCTGACCAGTTCGCGCGTCGGCGCCAGCACCAGCATCCGGCAGCGCATCGGGCGACGACGAACATTCGCCTTCACCAACAAGTCGATCGAGGGCAGCACGAACGCGGCGGTCTTGCCGGTACCCGTTTGGGCGATGCCCAGCAGGTCGCGCCCTTCGAGGACCAGCGGGATCGCGTCGCGCTGGATCGGGGTCGGGGTTTCGTAATTCTTGGCGGCGAGCGCGTCGAGGATCGACTTCGACAGGCCGAGCGACTGGAAGGACATGAGAGTTCCTATAAAACAGGTCCGGCATCCGTGCAGCGCACACGATGGGCGCACGAATGGCGGGGCAAAAAATTGCGACCCGCGTGACTAGGGAAGCCGGTTCAGCATCGACGCGGAGCCGAAACCATCAAGGTCCGATCACGCTGCCTGAAAAAGCGTCGCTGCACCGCGGCAGATAGGCGAGGGCGGCGCGATGGTCAAGCCATGGTCCGTTTTGCCTGTTTTCGCTATGGAATCCGCCGGGTGAAGCCCGTACATGCCGGGACATGAACGATCTCGCCCCGTTCGGCGCGACTCCCGGCAGTCCGCGTCCTGCCGATCCGGTCGACAACCTGCCGCGCCGCCAGTTGCGCCTGCTGGGCGAAGCCGCCGACCGGATGCTGGCCGCCGACGATCCGGCGGCGATGGTCGAGGATTTGTTCGCGCTGATTTCCGACGAATTGCGGCTCGACGTCTTCTTCAACTACCGGCTCGACCCCGATGGCCTGACGCTGGTCGCCCATGCCGGCCTGACCGAGGCGGAGGCCGCCGCCGGCGCGCGGCTGGAGGTCGGACAGGCGGTTTGCGGCTATGCGGCAAAGGAGCGCCGCCCGATCCAGGCGTTCTGCGTGCAGACGTCGGACGACCCGTTGACCGGCTTCGTCCGCGATCTCGGCATCGATGCCTATGCCTGCACGCCGCTGGTCCATGGATCGACATTGCTCGGCACGCTCGGCTTCGGCCGGCGCTGGACCGACCGGTTCGACGCCGACGAACTCGCCTTCCTCCACACCGTCTGCCACTATGTCGCGCTCGCCAAATACCGGCTGAAGATAGAGGCCGAGTTGCGTGAGGGGATCGCGACCCGCGAACGGCTGCTCGGCGAACTCAACCACCGCGTCCGCAACGCGTTGCAGACCGCTGTCGCCGTCGTCCGACTGGGTGCGGCGGATACCGTCGACGACACGGCAAAGGCCGCGCTCGCCGCCGCCGCCGCCCGGCTGGAGGTGCTGGCCGCCGCGCACCGCCCGCTCTATGCCGCCGATACGCCGACCTCGATCGATATCGCCGCGCTGCTCGATGCGATCACCGAACGCGGCGATGGCGACCCGATTGCGGTCACCGCGCACGGCACCGCCTGTCTGCCGATCGAGCAGGCCGCCGCCGTCGCGCTGCTGGTCCATGCGATGCTCGACCCCGATCCCGACGCGCTGACGCAGGTCGCGATCGATGCGCGCGGCGATGCGATGCGGATCGCGCTGATCGGCCCGGCCATGGGCATCGCCCGGCCCGCGATCGACGACGGCCGGCTGGTGCGCGGCCTGTCGCGGCAATTGCGGGCCACGATCACCCGCAACGGCACCGATCGTCTCACCCTTTCCATTCCGGGGCGCGCCCATGCCGGATAGGTTGCGGATCATGCTGGTCGAGGACGAGGCATTGGTCGCGATGCTGGTCGAGGATGCGCTGACCCTGCACGGCCATATCGTCACCGGCGTCGCCGATACGCAGGCGGGCGCGCTGGCGCTGGCGGAGGCCGATCGCCCCGATCTGGCGCTGTGCGACGTGCGCCTCGCGCAGGGCGATTCGGGCCGGACCGTCGCGGTCGCGCTGGCGGCGCGGGGCATCCCCTGCCTGTTCCTCAGCGGCAATTGCCCGGACGTCGCCGACCATCCACTGATCCTCGGCTGCATCGCCAAACCCTTCTACACCGCCGGCTTGGGCTATGCGATCGCGGCGGCGATGGCGCGGGTGCATGGCGAAGCGCCTGAGAAAATCCCCAACGAACTGCGCTTCTACGCGCCCGTCGACTGAACGCTTCCAACGGCGACGTGGAACCGCGTCGCATCGCTGGCGATCCCGTCGAACAGCCCGGCCTCGGTCCCGGTCAGCCACACCTGCCCCACCCCCGCCGCCCGCGCGAACAGCGCCGCGCGCCGCGCAGGGTCGAGATGTGCCGCCACCTCGTCGAGCAACAGCACCGGCGGTCGCCCGGCGCGCTCGGCGACCAGCTCGGCATGCGCCAGCACCAGCCCCAACAATAATGCCTTCTGCTCGCCGGTCGAACAGCGTGCCGCCGCCTGTCCCCGGTCGCGATCGGTGACGATCAGGTCGGCCCGGTGCGGTCCGCTAAGCGCTCGCCCTGCCGCCGCATCGCGCGCCCGCCCCGCCGTCAGCTCGCGCGCGAACAATGCGCCATCGCCATGCCAACCCTCCAGCGCCAGCGCCGCGCGCGGGAAATCGGCGGGCGGCGTCGCGGCGATCCGTGCGTCGAGCATCGCCACGCACTCGGCCCGCGCCGCGCCCAGCGCCACGCCATGTTCGACCATCCGCGCCTCCAGCGCCGACAGCCAGTCGGGATCGGGCGCGACGTCCTCGGCCAGCAACCGGTTGCGCTGGCGCATCGCCGCATCATAGCGCGTCGCCTGCGCGGCATGGCCGGGCAGCAGCGCCAGCGTCATCCGGTCGAGAAACCGCCGCCGCTCGCCCGCCGGCTCGACGAACAGCCGATCCATCGCTGGGGTCAGCCACAGCACCGACAGCCATTCGGCAAGCACCGTCGCCGATGCCGCCGCCCCGTTCACCCGCACGATCCGCCGTTCGGGCGCGTTGGCCTGCGTCCCCGTCCCCAGCCGCACGTCGCCGGGCAGTTCGGCGGCGACCCCGAACCCGCCCGCCCCGCCCTCGCGCGCCATGTCCGACAGCGCGGCACGGCGCAGCCCGCGTCCGGGCGCCAGCAGCGACACCGCCTCCAGCACATTGGTCTTGCCCGCGCCGTTCGGCCCGCTCAGCACCACGAAGCCCGGTCCCGGTTCGAGTGTCGCCGCCGCATGATTGCGAAAGTCGGTCAGGGTCAGGCGGTTCAGCATCTGCGACCGACCGTTACCGCCCCGCCCCGCCCGACGGAACCCGCCATGACCGCGCCCATGTTATACGAACGCAACTTTCCGCGCCGCCGGGAATTGGGGTTGTCGAATTAGAACAGGGAAAACCCAATGACCCGCTTCGCTCTCGCGGCTGCCGCCGCCTTCGCCCTCACCGCCTGCGGATCGCAGACCCCGCAGCAACAGCAGGCCGAACAGCTGCGCGATCAGGCCGATGCCGAAGCCGATGCGATCGAGGCTGCCGCCGAAAACCAGACCGCGCAGATGAAGGTGGAGGCCGAAGGGCTGCTCAACCAGGCGCAGCAGGCCGGCGGCTATGACGCCGAACGGCTGAAGGTCCGCGCCGACGCGATGCGCGACGAGGCCAAGCTGGTCGAGCAACAGGCCGAAGCCCGCGCCAAGGCGGTCCGCGACGCCGGCGAGGCGAAGGCGAGCGCAGCACTGGCAAAATAAGCACCCCGTCTTTCCCTCTCCCGACGGGAGAGGGAGGGAACGGCACAGCCGCGGAAGGGTGAGGGCGAACGCCCAATCCGTCCTTAAATCCCCTGCAACCCCTGCTCGCGCAGCCGCTGTTGCGCGGCATGATAGGCCACAGGCTCGATGATGTTCAGCCGCCGCCGCGCCGCGTCGAGCGGTTCGGCCAGCAGCGCCTCATAATCCTCGGCATGCAGCCAGCGTGCGCGGCGGCCATGGCGATATCCTTCCCACACCGCCTTCGCGAACGCTCGCTCGCCGGTCACCCGCAACGACTTGAGCGCCGCGCCCAGCCCGATCGCCGCCCAGCCGAGCCCACCGGTCTGCGCATAGGAAAAGGCGACCAGACACGCCTCGCCCAGATGCTCCTCGGCAGTGTAGCCGGTCAGGATGTGCCAGATGTCGTGGACGTCGCGTTCGCGCCGGCCGAACCACGCTACCGGATGCGGCGCGTCCTGCCACCCTTCGCCATCGGCATAGCTGATATCGGCCAGTCCCTGCGCCGAGAAACCTGTGCGATCGAGAAACGCGCGATAATGCGCGCCGACGCTACCCTCGGGCAGCGCATCGACCCAAGCGCGATCGGAAAAGCGCCGGGTGAGTTCGACCCGGTCATAGGCGATCCGCCCGCCGCCCGGTTCGAGCAACAGTCGCGCATAGTTGCGGTGGCTGGTATCGGCGTTCAGCGCGCGCATGATGCGGAACACCTGTACCGTATCATTACCATCGGCCAGCAGCCGCTTGAGCGCCGCCCAAGCAGTCCCCCAGTCGCGGCGCAGCGGCTGCACCGTGTCGATTCCCTGCGTCGCCATCGCCGACTCCGTTACTTACACCGCTGTAAGTATGCGGAAGCCAGTTCGGCGTCAAGCGTCAGCCTGCGCTGCGCCTCGTGCGTTGCGGGCTGCTAGCGATCTGCGCGGCGCCGCGTTCGCACGATGCGCTGATGACCGGATAGGACAGATCGGTGTTGCGCGCGAGCATCGCCGGCACCGCCGCCTGGCATTCCGCGACCGATTGGTAGCTGACCGGTGCGACCCGTTCGCGGCTGCACGTCGCGCCATCGTCGCCGCAGCCCAGGATCGCCATCACGTAGACCAGAGGTGCCATCGCTCGTCTCCTCGCCCTGTTTCAATCCGTTCGACCGCCGCTTGTTCCGACGAAGCGTTGCGCCGGCGCGCCCGGTACCCCAAATGACGCTTGCAATGCCCCCCGATACCGCAACCGCCTCCGGTCCGACCCGGCCGATGCTGGCGACCCTCCGCCGATTCCTCCCCTATCTCTGGCCCGCCGGCGCCACCGGCCTGAAGCTGCGCATCGTCGCCGCGCTGGCGCTGGTCGTCGCGTCGAAGGTCGTGCAGGTGCGCGGCGCGCCCTTCGCCTTGCAGGGTGCGATCGACACCATGGCGGCGGGGTCGCGCGACGCGCTGTGGCTGGTGGTGGCGCTGGTCGCCGGCTATGCCGCCGCGCGCTTTGCCGGCACGCTGTTCGACAATCTGCGCAACGTCGTGTTCGAACGCGTCGGGCAGGATGCGACGCGGCGGCTGGCGGCATCGGTGTTCCGCCACCTCCATGCGCTGTCGCTGCGCTTCCATCTCGAACGGCGCACCGGCGCGGTGACCAAGGTCGTCGAGCGCGGCACGAAGAGCATCGACACGATGCTGTATTTCCTGCTGTTCAACATCGCGCCGACCATCCTCGAACTCGGGCTGGTGCTATGGATTTTCGGCTCGCGCTTTGGCAGTTGGCTGGTCGTCGGCACGGTGGCGATGGTCGTGTTCTACATCGCCTTCACCCGCTGGGTGACCGACTGGCGATCGAGCTTGCGCGAACGGATGAACGACCTCGACACCGGTGCGGTCGCGCATGCGGTCGATTCGCTGCTGAATTTCGAGACGGTCAAATATTTCGGCGCCGAGGAGCGCGAGGCCGCCCGCTACGACCGCGCCGTCGCGAGCTATGCCGATGCGGCGGTCAAGTCCGAAAACTCGCTGGCGCTGCTCAATATCGGGCAGGCGCTGATTACCGCGCTGATGCTGGGCGGTGGCATGGCGCTGGTCGTGTTCGGCTGGGCGCGTGGCCAATTCTCGGCGGGCGACGTCGTGCTGGTGTCGACGCTGCTGACTCAGCTCTTCCGCCCGCTCGACCTGCTCGGCATGGTCTATCGCACCGTGCGGCAGGGGGTGGTCGACATGGGCGCGATGTTCGACCTGATCGACACCCCGGCCGAGGTCGTCGACGCCCCCGGCGCACCGCCCTTGACCGTCAGCAGCGGCCATGTCCGGTTCGAAGGAGTCGGGTTCGGCTATGGCGACGGCCGCACGATCCTGAACGGCATCGACCTCGACATTCCGCCCGGCACGACGCTGGCGGTGGTGGGGCCGTCGGGCGCGGGCAAGTCGACGCTCGCCCGGCTACTGTTCCGCTTCTACGATCCGACCGCCGGGCGCATCACCATCGACGGACAGGATATCGCGACCGTCGCGCAGGCGTCGCTGCGCAGCGCGATCGGCATCGTGCCGCAGGATACGGTGCTGTTCAACGACACGATCGGCTATAACATCGCCTATGGCCGCGCCGATGCGACCGCCGACGACATCGCCCGCGCGGCGCAGGGCGCGTCGATCGCGCCGTTCATCGCCAGCCTGCCGCAGGGCTTCGACACGCGCGTCGGCGAACGCGGCCTGAAACTGTCGGGCGGCGAGAAACAGCGCGTCGCCATCGCCCGCACGCTGCTCAAGAACCCGCCGGTGCTGATCCTCGACGAAGCCACCAGCGCGCTCGACAGCCGGACCGAGGCCGACATCCTCGCCACCCTCGAAGCGATCGAGCGCGGCCGCACGACGATCGTCATCGCCCACCGCCTGTCGACCGTGGTCCATGCCGACCGCATCGTCGTGCTGGAGGGCGGCCGCGTCGTCGAAAGCGGCTCGCACGGCGAACTGCTCCGCGCGAACGGCACCTATGCCGAAATGTGGGCGCGCCAGGCCGCCGAGCGCGAGGCGGCACTGGCCGAGGCCTAAACCGTATCCGATGGACACTCCCCGCCGCCCAAGCGTATCGGCCAGGGCCAAGCGGGAGAGTGACCGATGAACGACAGGCTGAAAAAAGCGGCAACGACCACGGCACTGATCGGCGGCGGCCTCGCGCTGTGGACGGCGCTCGCCGCCAGCGCCTCCGAAGCGATGGTGCCCGCCGATGGCGATTTCGTCGACGTGCCGGGCGGGAGGCTGCATTATGTCGATACCGGCGGCGACGGGCCGGTCATGGTCATGCTGCACGGCCTGTACGGGCAGCTCCGCAACTTCTCCTATGGGCTGACCGCGCAACTGGCCGATCACCGGCTGATCCTAGTCGACCGGCCCGGCTGGGGGCATAGCAGCGTCGATGGCAGCCAGCCGCCGATCGAGGAACAGGCGCGCATGGTCGCCGACCTGATCGACGCGCTGGGGCTCGATCGCCCGCTACTGGTCGGCCACTCGATGGGCGGCGCGGTCGCGCTGGCCTTCGCGCTCAACCATCCGGGCAAGGTCCGTGGGCTCGCCCTCATCGCGCCGCTGACCCAGCCGATGGACCATATCCCGCCGATCTTCCGCGGCAAGGCGCCGCCCGCGCCGATCCGGGGTCTGGCCGCATGGACCTATGGCGTACCGCTCACCACCCTGACCGGGCCGGTCGTCGCCAAGCATGTCTTCGCCCCCGACACGGTGCCGATGGACTTCGGCACCCGCGGCGGCGGCCTCGTCGCGCTTCGCCCCTCCAGCTATCAGGCGGGCGCGTTCGAGATCGACGACGCCAACCGCGCCGTATCCGGCATGGCCGCGCGCTACGGATCGATCGCCCTGCCGGTCGCGATCCTGTACGGCCGCGACGACCATCTGCTGAACCCGGAGGAACAGGGGGACCGCACCGCCGCCATGATCCCCGGCGCCACCCTGACGAAGATCGCCGGCGGTCACATGATCCCGGTCACCCACCCGGCCGAAACCGCCGCCTGGCTGCGGACGGCGGCGACCGCGTGAGGGCGCTGCTGGCGGCGGTACTGCTGCTCGGCGGCTGCACCACCGCCTATGGCGACGGCATGGGCGACATCCTGCGCGGACAGGGCATCGCCGCGCGCGAACCCGATTACGACGTTCCCTATGTTCCGACCCCCGAACCGGTCGTCGATGCGATGCTGGCGATGGCGCAGGTCGGCGCGACCGACACGCTGATCGACTTGGGGTCAGGCGACGGTCGCATTCCGATTGCCGCCGCCCGCCTCGGCGCACGCGCCAGCGGCGTCGAGATCGACGCCACGCTGGTCGAGCGCGCCCGCCGCAACGCCGCGCTCTACGGACTGGCCGATCGCGCCCGCTTCACCCGCGCCAATCTGTTCGACGTGCCGCTGCGCGACGCCAGCGTCATCACGATGTACCTGTTGCCCAGGATCAACATGGCGCTGCGCCCGCGCCTGCTCACCGAACTCCGCCCCGGCACGCGGATCGTCACCCACGCCTTCGACATGGGCGAATGGCGCGCCGACGCGGAACGGCTGGTTGCCGATCGCCGCGTGTATCTGTGGATCGTCCCGGCGGTCGCCGGTGGCAACTGGCTGGCGATGCTGCCCGACGGACGCGAGATGCCGCTGCATTTCGATCAGCGGTTCCAGGACGTGACCGGCACGATGGGCAGCGCGACGGTCACCGGCACCCTGCGCGGCACCGCGATCCGCTTCACCGCCGCCGGACGCAGCTATACCGGCACGGTCGGCGAGGCGGCGATTACCGGCGACAACTGGCGCGCCGTCCGGGTGCCTTAACCCTCGACGCTGCCACCTCGCGTCCCTAGGTGGAGGGCAATGGCGCTCGACCCGATCCCCGTATTGCAATCGACCTTCGGCTTTCCCGACTTCCGCGGTGTCCAGCGGCAGGTGGTCGACCGCGTGCTCGCTGGTGAGCGCACGCTGGCGGTGATGCCGACCGGCGCGGGCAAGTCGCTGACCTATCAGCTGCCCGCCCAGATGCTGCCGGGCACCTGCGTCGTCGTCTCGCCGCTGATCGCGCTGATGCACGACCAGTTGCGCGCGGCGACTGCGGTCGGCATCCGCGCGGCGACGCTGACCAGCGCCGACGACAATCGTGCCGAAACGCGTGGTCGGTTCCTCGACGGCGATCTCGACCTGCTCTATGTCGCGCCCGAACGCGCCTCGGGCAGCGATTTCCGCGAGTTGCTCTCGCGCGGCAACCTTGCGCTGTTCGCGATCGACGAAGCACATTGCGTCAGCGAATGGGGCCACGACTTCCGCCCCGACTACCGCCTGCTGCGCCCACTGTTCGACCAGTTCCCCGACGTCCCCCGCCTGGCGCTCACCGCCACCGCCGACGCGCATACCCGCGCCGACATCCTCGACCAGCTCGGCATTCCGCAGGACGGGCTGATCGTCGCCGGCTTCGACCGGCCCAATATCCGCTACCACATCACCCCGCGCGATCAGGGCACGCGCCAGATCGCCGACGTGATCGCCGCCACCCCCGGCCCCGGCATCGTCTACGTCCAGTCGCGTGCCGGCACCGAGAAGCTGGCCGAAGCGCTCGCCAAGACCGGCCGCCCGGTCCGCGTCTATCACGCCGGGCTCGACCCCGCGGTCCGCCAGCGCAACCAGCACGACTTCGTCGCGTCCGAAGACATGGTGATGGTCGCCACCATCGCCTTCGGCATGGGAATCGACAAGCCCGACGTGCGCTTCGTCGCCCATGCCGGGCTGCCGAAATCGATCGAGGCCTATTATCAGGAAACCGGCCGCGCCGGGCGCGACGGCGATCCGGCGGTCGCGCACCTGTTCTGGGGCGCCGACGACTTCGCCCGCGCGCGCCAGCGGATCGGCGAGGTCGAGCCTGCCCGCCAGCCCGGCGAGCGCCAGCGGCTGAACGCGCTCGGAGCGCTGGTCGAGACCGCCGGCTGCCGCCGCGCGATGCTGCTGCGCCATTTCGGCGAGTCGCCGCCCGAATTTTGCGGCAATTGCGACAATTGCCTGACCCCGCCCAATGCGGTCGACGCGACGCAGGTCGCGCAGAAATATCTCTCGGCGGTGTTCCGCACCGGCATGATGTTCGGCGCGACCTATATCGAACAGGTGCTGACCGGCCAGTCGACCGAGCGCAGCCTGACCAACGGCCACGAAAACCTGTCGGTGTGGAACATCGTCGATGACGATGAGGTCGCGCTGCTCAAACCGGTCGGCCGCGCACTGCAACTGCGCGATGCGCTCCGCGCCAACGACCATGGCGGGCTGGAATTCGGCCCCGCCGCGCGCGGGTTGCTGAAGGGCGGCGACACGCTGTCGCTGATCGTCCCGCCGAAGCGCGAGCGGCGGCGGCGCGGCAGCGGCACGACGCCCAACCCGACCGGCGATCCGCTGTTCGAGGCACTGCGCGCCAAACGCCGCGAACTGGCGCAGGAGGCGGGCGTGCCGCCCTATGTCATCTTCCACGATTCGGTCCTGCGCGACATGGCCACCGACCGCCCGCAGACGATCGGCGGCATGCGCCGCATCACCGGCATCGGTGAAAAGAAGCTGCAAGCCTATGGCGACGCGTTCCTGAGCGTCATCAAGCAACACTAAATCCTCCCCGCTTCGCGGGGAGGGGGACCAGCGAAGCTGGTGGAGGGGGATTGCGGCAAACGGAACGGCTGCGTTGCGCGCCTACTCCCCCGCGAAGATTTGCCTGCCCCTGCAAGCACCGCTATCCTCCCCCCATGCACATCCGCCGTATCGACGACCGCATCTCGGTCAGCCCACAGATCACCGCCGACGATGTCGCGACGCTGAAGGCACAGGGCTTCACCACCATCGTCAACAACCGCCCCGATGGCGAGGAAGCCGGCCAGCCGGACGGCGACACCATCGCCGAAGCCGCGGCGGCGGCGGGCCTCGCCTATCACGCCATCCCGATCACCCATGCCGGGTTCAGCCACCCGCAACTCGACGCGATGGCATCGATCCTGGCGGAAACGGACGGCCCGATCCTCGCTTATTGCCGCTCCGGCACGCGTTCGTGCAACCTGTGGGCGCTTGCCAGTGCGAAGGGCGGCCGCGATTCCGCCGAACTGGTCGCGGCCGGTGGTGCTGCGGGGTACGACCTGTCGGGCATCCGCCCCACGCTCGACGCACTGTCGGAGACTTAAAATCCTTTGTACCTTAACGTACGTAACCTAAGTGGTTATTCGCATTAACTAAATTGCAAGGGCCGCTGCCTCATTTCTCTGCCCGTACCAACAGGGGTTGTGGATATGGGCATTGGTTTGGAAGGCGCCCGCTTTCTCCAGGAAAGCCGGGCGGAAGAAGCGCAACGCGACACCGGCGCCGCGTGGTTCGAACTCGGCATCTGCTATTCGAGCGGCACCGGCGGCACGGTCATCGACCTCGTCGAAGCGCACAAATGGTTCAACCTCGCCGCGATGTCGGGGCTGGAGGACGCGCAGCACTGGCGCGCCGAGATCGCCTGCGACATGACGCCGCGCCAGATCGCCGACGCGCAAAAGGCCGCCCGCGCCTTCCTGCGGACCGAGGTTCGCGCGCACTGACCCGCTGCGGCCGGACGAACCGGCCGCAGGGGGACGGGTTCAGTCCGCCGCCGCCTTTTTCGGCGCGGCCTTCTTCGCAGCAGGCTTTTTCGCCGCCGGCTTGGCATCCTTCGCCGCCGCCTTCTTCGGTGCCGCCTTCTTGGCCGCGGGCTTCTTCTTGCCCTTGGCCGGCGCCGCCGCCGCACGGTCGTCGATCAGTTGCGCCGCTTCCTCGAGCGTCAGCGCGTTCGGTTCGATCGACTTCGGGATCGTCGCATTGGTCGTGCCGTCGGTCACGTAGGGGCCATAGCGCCCTTCCATCAGCTTGATCTCCGCCTCGGTCCGCGGATGCGCGCCCAGCACCTTCAGCGGCTCCTTGGCCGCACCCCGCGCCGGACGCCCGCCGCCTGCCGCCGCCTCGGCCAGCTTGACCACCGCCGCGTTCATGCCGGTTTCGAACACGTCCGCCGTCGACTGCAACCGCGCATATTTGCCGGCATGCTTCAGATACGGGCCATAGCGCCCGATCGCCGCCTCGATCGGCTCGCCCGTCTCCGGATGATTGCCGATGGTGCGCGGCAGGCTCAGCAGCTTCAGCGCCCATTCGAGATTCAGCTCGCCGATATCCTTCGGGATCGACGCGCGCTTGGCATCCTTGCCCTCGCCCAGCTGGATGTACGGCCCGAACCGTCCCGACTTGCGCTCGACCTCCAGCCCCGTTGCCGGATCCTTGCCCAGCCCTTCCGGCCCGGCATCACCGCCATCCTCGCCACCCGGCTGTGCGAAGCGGCGGGTATATTTGCACTCCGGATAGTTGGAGCAGGCGATGAACGCCCCGAACTTGCCGCCACGCAACGCCAGCCGCCCCTCGCCGCAATTCGGGCACAGCCGCGGGTCGGTCCCGTCGGCCTTTTCGGGGAACAGGTATGACCCAAGAAACTGGTCCAGCTCGGCGGTGATCGCGCTCGGCTGCTGCTCCATCACCTCCGACGTGCGCGGCTTGAAATCGCGCCAGAAGGCTTCGAGCACCGCCTGCCATTCGGCCCGCCCGCCCGACACGTCGTCCAGCTCTTCCTCCAGCCCGGCGGTGAAGTCGTAGCCGACATATTTCTCGAAAAAGCGTTCAAGGAACGCGGTCAGCAACCGCCCCGTTTCTTCAGCGAAGAACCGGTTCTTCTCGACGCGAACGTAACCGCGATCCTTCAGCACCTGGATGATGGAGGCATAGGTCGACGGCCGCCCGATTCCCAGTTCCTCCAGCCGCTTGACCAGCGACGCTTCAGAGAAACGCGGCGGCGGCTGGGTGAAATGTTGTTCGGAAACGACGTCCTTCTTGGCCGGTGCATCGCCCGAGCGCAGCAGCGGCAGGCGGCGCGAATCCTCGTCGCCCACGTCGTCGCGACCCTCTTCGTACAGCGCCAGATAACCAGGGAACAGCACGACCTGCCCCGTGGCGCGCAGGCCCGTCTGGCCAGTCTGGTCCTCGAACTCGACGGCGGTCCGCTCCATCCTCGCGGAAGCCATCTGGCTGGCCAGCGCGCGCTTCCAGATCAGGTCGTACAGGCGCGCATGATCGCCACCGCCGGCGCGGTCTTTCGAAAAGTCGGTAGGCCGGATCGCCTCATGCGCTTCCTGCGCATTCTTGGCCTTGGTCTGGTACTGGCGCGACTTGTCGGGGACATAGCTGCCGTCATAGCGGTTGGCGATCGCCCCGCGCGCGGCATCGATCGCCGATCCGTCCATCTGCACGCCATCGGTCCGCATATAGGTGATCGCGCCGTCTTCGTAGAGCGACTGCGCCACCCGCATCGTATGGCTGGCCGAGAAGCCCAGCTTGCGCGCCGCTTCCTGTTGCAGCGTCGAGGTGGTGAAGGGCGGCGGCGGATTGCGCGTCGCCGGCTTGGTCTCGACATTGACCACGGTGAAGCGGCCATCGACCACCGCCGCCTTGGCGACCTCGGCCGATCCGGCATCGCCGAGCGACAGCTTGTCGAGCTTCTTGCCCTTGAGTTTAACGAGGCGCGCGTCGAACGGCGTGCCGTCGGCCTCCATCTTGGCGACGACCGACCAATATTCCTGCGCGGTAAAGGTCTCGATCTCCCGTTCGCGCTCGACCAGCAGCCGCAGCGCCACCGACTGCACGCGCCCCGCCGACTTGGCCCCGGGCAGCTTGCGCCACAGCACCGGCGACAGCGTGAACCCCACCAGATAATCGAGCGCACGCCGCGCCCGATACGCATCGATCAGGTCGGTATCGAGGTCGCGCGGCGCCTTCATCGCCGCCAGGATCGCCGGCTTGGTGATCGCGTTGAACGTGACCCGCTCGACTTCCTTGGGCAGCGCGCGACGCTTCTTCAGCACCTCCTGCACATGCCAGCTGATCGCCTCGCCCTCACGGTCAGGGTCGGTGGCGAGGATCAGGCGGTCGGCGGTCTTGGCGAGGTCGGTGATCGCCTTCAGCTGCTTCGTCTTGTCGGCATAGGTTTCCCAATCCATCGCGAACCCCTCGTCCGGGTTCACCGACCCGTCCTTGGGCGGCAGATCGCGGACATGGCCGTAGGAGGCGAGGACGCGGTAATCGGACCCCAGATATTTTTCGATGGTCTTCGCCTTGGCGGGCGATTCGACGATGACAAGCTGCATGATGTGGCGGTCGGTCCTTGTGCGTACGTACGCGAGAGTGGGGAGCGCCGGGGGGTGGCGTCAAGTCGGGTCGGGCTGGTGACGCAGCGCCGTTACGCTTTGATGGCAGGCTATCCCCCCAGACTGACCCGCCCGCCCGCATGCCGGTCGAGCCGCCCGGCCAGTTCCAGTTCGAGCAGCACCGTCTGCACCACGGTCGTCGGGCATCCCGATTGCCGGACCAGTTCGTCGACCGCGACCGGCACCGGTCCCAGCAACCCCGTGATCCGCGTCCGGTCGCCATCGCTCGCATCGGTCGCGGCGGGTTCGGCGGCATAGCTTCTGCCCGGCGAGCGCACCGCCCGCGCGTCGATCGGGCGCAGCATTTCCGCCACGTCGGCGGCATTCTGCACCAGCGTGGCGCCGTCGCGAATCAGCGCATTGCATCCCTGCGCCCGCGGATCGAGCGGCGATCCCGGCACCGCCATCACTTCGCGTCCCGCCTCCGCTGCCAGCCGCGCGGTGATGAGCGACCCGGATCGTGGCGCCGCCTCGACCACCACCGTGCCAAGCGCCAGCCCGGCGATGATCCGGTTGCGCGACGGGAAATGGCGGGCGAGCGGCTGCGTGCCCGGCGGCTGTTCGGCGACCAGCAACCCGCGCGTCGCCACCCCCTCCTGCAACGCGGCGTTCTCCGGCGGGAAGACCACGTCGATGCCGCTGGCGATGACCCCGATCGTCGCATGGCCGATCGCGCCCTGATGCACCGCCGTGTCGATGCCGCGCGCGAGGCCGGACACCACGCAATATCCCGCCGCGCCCAGTTCCTCGGCCAGCCCGCGCGCGAACCGGCACGCCGCTGCCGACGCATTGCGCGCGCCGACCATCGCCACGCACGGCCGTGCCAGCAGCGACAGGTCGCCGCGCACGATCAGCGCGGGCGGCGCGCTGTCGATCTCGGCCAACAACGCCGGATAATCCGGATCGCCGAGCAGCAGATAGCGCCCGCCCAGCGCGCGGACGGTGGCGATCTCGCGCCGGACCGCGGCTTCGTCGGCCAGCACCGGGGCACGGCCGCCACCGCGTGCCGCGAGCACCGGCAACGCCTCGATCGCCGCGACCGCATCGCCATAGCGTTCGATCAACGTGCGAAACGTGACCGGCCCGATATTCGCCGAGCGGATCAACCGCAGCGCCGCGAACCGCGCCGCGTTCTGTTCAGCGGCGCCGGCCCGCTCCCCCACGGGTCCCAGCAAAGTAGTACTTTGCTGGGCTACCCGCACCCGGCCACCCACAGCGTATTCTGATTGGGTGGCCGGGTGGGGGAGCGGGCCGGCGCCGCCCTCATTTAAAAAGTCAGTCACGCTTGCGGCCGATCCTCGGCTCGTTGCCCGCCAACAGCCGTTCGATATTCTCGCGATGCTTCCACAGCACGATCAGCGCGAGGCCGAGGAACAGCAGCACCAGGTCGAACCGCCCGGCCCATGCCGCCGCCAGCGGCGCCGCGACCGCCGCCGACATGCCCGCTACCGAGGAAATGCGCAGACCCGCCAGCAGCCCCAGCCACACCACCGCATAGACCAGCCCGGCAAAGGGGCTGAGCGCCACGACCACGCCCATCATCGTCGCTACGCCCTTGCCGCCACGAAAGCGCAGCCACAGCGGGTAGCAATGGCCGATGAATGCCGCCGCCCCGGCGATCAGTTCCTCACCCGGAAACAGCGCCGCGACGATCCACACCGCCGCCGCCCCTTTGAACAGATCGAGCAGCAGCGTCGCCGCCGCCAGCCCCTTGCGCCCGGTACGCAGCACGTTGGTCGCGCCGATATTGCCCGACCCGATCGTGCGCAGGTCGCCCGCCCCGGCAATCCGGGTCAGCAATATGCCCCACGGGATCGATCCCAGCAGATAGCCGATCAGCAACGCCGCCGCCGGCGGGATCCAGAGTATTTCGCTCGGCAGGATAGCCCCCTGAACTTGCCGTCTGTCACGCGGAGGGTAAGGGGTTCGGCGGCGCCATGCAACGCGGGCGACTACGCCAAAGGGAGTATGCCCGGTGATGGGCCAGACGACGCAACCGATCCTGTTCTTCGATTCGGGCGTCGGCGGCCTGTCGGTGGTCGCGCCGACCCGCGCGCTGCTGCCGACCGCGCCGATCGTCTATGCCGCCGACTCGGCCGGCTTCCCCTATGGGACCAAGACCGAGGCGGAGATCGCCGCGCGCGTGCCGGCGCTGCTCGGGCGGCTGGTCGAACGCTATCGCCCACGCTTGGTCGTCATCGCCTGCAACACCGCCTCGACCATCGCCCTGCCGGTGGTCCGCGCCGCGCTCGACGTGGCGGTGGTCGGCACGGTGCCGGCGATCAAGGTCGCGGCGGAGCGATCGCGCAGCCGGGTGATCGGCGTGCTCGGGACTGAGGCGACCGTCCGCCAGCCCTATGTCGACGATCTGGCGGCGCGCTTCGCCGGCGACTGCACCGTGCTGCGCCACGGATCGGCCGCGCTGGTCGAACTGGCCGAGCACGCGCTGGCCGGCACGCCACCCCCGATTGCCGCTGTCGCTGCCGAACTCGCCGGATTGTTCGACCAGCCGGCGGGCGATCGCATCGACGTGATCGTCAACGCTTGTACTCATTTCCCGCTACTGGAGGACGCGATGCGCGCCGTCGCGCCGCAGGTCGCCTTCGTCGATGGCGGCCCCGGCATCGCCCGCCGCATCGCCGCGCTGACGGCGGGACACCCCTTCCCCGACGCCCCCTCCCCCGGACGGCTGGTCTTTACCCGGCTGGGCGACCGGGAACGCCGCGTCGCGGCGGGGCTGGAATCGCGCGGCTTCGGATCGGTCGAGGCGCTGTAGGTTCGCGCGCCGCCGTCCGTCGTCGCCCCAGCGAAGGCTGGGGCCTCCCGCGGCGAGGCGCGCGTTCTGTAACCGGGAGATCCCAGCCTGCGCTGGGATGACGTCCGCGGCCCCCTTTGCGCGAACCCCAATCCCTCCGCGCCTCCCACGCCGCCAACCACCTGAGACAAAATGTCCAAGCCGGTCGATCACGGTAACCGTTTTTATCGGCTGGAAACGTAACCTCGCAACAGGTACACCCGCGCCCCATGAGCATCGACGCAGTTCCGGCCCGCTCGGTCGATTACAACCGTGTCTTCGCACAGGCGATCGACCGCCTGCACGAGGAAGGGCGCTACCGCGTCTTCATCGATATCCTGCGCAACAAGGGCCAGTTCCCCAATGCGCGCTGCTTCGCCGGACATAACGGGCCGAAGCCGATCACCGTCTGGTGCTCGAACGACTATCTGGCGATGGGCCAGCATCCCGCGGTCATCGCGGCGATGGAGGAGGCGCTGCACGATGTCGGCGCCGGCTCCGGCGGCACCCGCAACATCGGCGGCAACACCCATTATCACATCGACCTCGAAACCGAGCTCGCCGACCTGCACGACAAGGAAGCGGCGCTGCTGTTCACCAGCGGCTATGTCTCGAACGAGGCGACGCTGTCGACCATCGCCCGCATCCTGCCGGGCTGCGTGATCTTTTCGGACGAGCTGAACCACGCCTCAATGATCGCGGGCATCCGCCATTCGGGCTGCGAAAAGCGCGTGTTCCGCCACAACGACCTCGCCCATCTCGAGGAATTGCTGGCCGCCGAAGACCCGTCGGTGCCCAAGCTGATCGCGTTCGAAAGCGTCTACTCGATGGACGGTGACGTCGCGCCGATCCACGCGATCTGCGACCTTGCCGACAAATACAACGCACTGACCTATCTCGACGAAGTCCATGCGGTCGGCATGTACGGCGCGCGCGGCGGCGGCATTTCCGAACGCGACGCCGCGGCTTCGCGCCTGACCATCGTCGAAGGGACGCTGGGCAAGGCATTCGGGGTGATGGGCGGTTACATCGCCGCCGATCGCACCGTGATCGACGTGATCCGTTCCTATGCGCCCGGCTTCATCTTCACCACCAGCCTGTCGCCGGTGCTGGTCGCCGGCGCGCTGGCCAGCGTCCGCCACCTGAAGGCGTCGACCGCCGAGCGCGAAGGGCAACAGGCCGCCGCCGCGACGCTCAAGACGCTGTTCGCCGATGCCGGGCTGCCGGTGATGGACACGACCACGCACATCGTGCCGCTGATGGTCGGCGATCCGGTAAAGGCCAAGCGGATCAGCGACATCCTGTTGCGCGAATACGGCGTCTATGTTCAGCCGATCAATTACCCGACCGTCCCGCGCGGTACCGAACGGCTGCGCTTCACCCCCGGCCCGGCGCACGACACCGCGATGATGCAGGAACTGACCGCGGCTTTGGTCGAAATCTGGGGCCGGTTGGAACTGAAAAAGGCCGCCTGACCGCGCGTCAGGCGACCACGCGGTTGCCACCGGACAGCATCGCGCCCTGCAATTTGGCGCGTGCTTCCTCGATCACCCATTGAACATCGTTGTTCTGATCCGCCACCATCGCCGCCGACGCCGTCACCTTGCCGATCGCCTCGCCCGATCCGCGCAGCTTGAACTTGCGCCGTTCGAGCAGCAGCAGCGCCTCCTCGGCCTGCGCCAGCACTGCCGATCGCGTCTGCCCCGGAATGGCGACGATGAACTCGTTGCCGGCCCAGCGGATCGCCTCATGCTCAGGAAAGGTGTTCGACAATTTGTTGACGAACGCGTTGAGAATATTGTCCCCGACCGAATTGCCATATTGCCGGTTGATCGCGACCAGCCGGTCGATACCGAACATCACCAGCACATAGCGCTGGTCCTGCGCCGCGATGTTGTCGAGCACGCGCCGCGCCCCGGTCTGGTTGAGCGCATGGGTCAGTTCGTCATGCTCGGCATCGACCATACCCCCGTGGCCGCTTCCGACCGTGGCGAGCAAGGCCGTGACCTGTTCGCGCAATGCGGCGACATCGCGCTCGGTCGCGGCCAGCCGTTCCGCGATCGACGCACCGTCCGCCGGCATTTCCGCAGCGTCGGGCTCCTGACCAGGATCGGCGATCACCGCGGCATATTGCCGGCCTAGTTCAGCGAAGCGCGCATCGTTCAAACCACCGTTGTCGATTGCCGCCCCGACATCATACGACAGTGTTCGGTACGCCTCGGACAGATGAGCGAGCGCGGTGCCATAGTTTAGCGGACTTGGTTCAAGCCGATGATATTCCAAAAATGCCAGCGCATCACGCGCCTGATCGAAATCTATCCGCATGAACCTGCAAATATGGGCAGCTAATCTAATTTTCAATCAGGCGTTTACAGGAAAACACGCTGTTTTCACGGCTGCGCCAGCAACCCGGTCAGCAGCGTCAGCGCCGCCAGCCCGACCGACAGCGGCACACGCAGCTTCATCCACCACGTCGGCACATGTCCGGCCCGGACCAGCGCCATGTCGACCAGCAGCGACCCGAGCAGTCCGGCGGCAACGATCGCCGCCGCCGACAGCACCGATGCGAACAGCACCGCTCCCGCCGCCAGCGCGACCAGGCTCGGCACCACCGCGATCGCCAGCCACAGCGTTAGCGTCGCACCACTCACCCGCGCCGATACCGCGCCCCACCACATCCCGCCCAGAAAGCTCAGGATCAGCGCGGCATAGAACAGCGCCAGCGCCAGCAACATGCCGCCCTTGGCCGGATCGATCAGCCGCACCGCGACCGCGATGATCGGCGGCAGCAGCCCGGCATAGCCGAGCACCATCGCCGCGATCGGCGGTCGCGCGACCGGAACCGGTTCGGCCATGTCAGTCACGGCAATAGCCCTCGCCCGGCTTGACCGTGAGACAGTCCGGCTTGCCCGCCAGCCATTTCAGCCCGGTCGCATCGCCGTTGCTGGGTTTCAGCGTCAGCGTCTCGCCACCGCGCTGGAAGCGGATGCCCTCGGGTACGACCGTCCCGACATAATTGCCCTTGTTGTCGAGATCATATTGCATCTCCAGCTTCACATCGCCCTGCGCCGGATCGCTGACGACCAGATACATGCCCTCGACGCCCGTCCAGCGGCCCAGATAATGGTTCGCGCCCGGCGTCGCGGTGGCGCTGGGGGTCGGTGTCGGGGTGGGGGTGACCGGCGGGGTCGGTGCCTTGGGCGCGGGCAGCGGCGTGGCGGCGCTGTTCTCGATCGCGGCCTGGGTCGCGGCTCCTTCGCTGCGCCGTTCGGATGCGCCGCATGCGCTCAACGCAAGCGCCGCGACGATGATCGTTCCACGCATCCCTTCCGTCCCTTTCGCCTTCATCGTTGACCTCAGCCTAGCGCCCGGCGATCCCGACGGCTAGAAGCGGCACATGGCCCGTATCGCACTCGCATCCGACCACGCCGCCCTAGGGCTCAAGGCAGAACTCGCCACTTGGTTGCAAGACCAGGGACACGAAGTCGCCGATCTCGGCCCCACCGAAGCGGCAAGCGTCGACTATCCCGACTATGGTTACAAGCTGGCGCAAGCAGTTAGCGGCAACGACGCCGAATTCGGCGTCGCCTTGTGCGGATCGGGCATTGGCATCTCGATCGCGGTCAACCGCGTGGCCGCTTGCCGCTGCGCACTGGTGTCCGAACCTTTGTCGGCCGCGCTGGCGCGCGAACATAATGACGCCAACGTCATCGCGATGGGCGCACGGCTGGTCGGTAGCGAAATGGCGAAGGCGTGCCTGAGCGCGTTCCTGACGACCCCGTTCGGCGGCGACCGCCACCAGCGCCGCGTCGACAAGCTCGGCAATCCGCCCGCCTGAAAACCCGATTCCCCGGGTGGCAATTATGTGACGTGGGCAGTAAAGCGCGCGCGACCTCTTTCTCAGCGGGAGCCGCGCCCCATGACCGACCAGTTCCGCCCCGACGGTTTCTTCGAAACCAGCCTCGCCGATGCCGATCCCGCCGTATTCGCAGGCGTCACCCATGAACTGGAGCGCGAGCGCTACCAGATCGAGCTGATCGCATCGGAAAACATCGTGTCGAAGGCGGTGCTGGAGGCGCAGGGGTCGGTCTTCACCAACAAATACGCCGAGGGTTATCCCGGCAAGCGTTACTATCAGGGCTGCCACCCCTCAGACGAAGTCGAGCAGTTGGCGATCGACCGTGCCAAGCAGCTGTTCGGCTGCGGCTTCGTCAACGTCCAGCCGCATTCGGGCGCGCAGGCGAACGGCGCGGTGATGCTGGCGCTGACCAAGCCCGGCGACACGATCATGGGCATGAGCCTCGACGCCGGCGGCCACCTGACGCACGGTGCCAAGGCGGCGATGTCGGGCAAGTGGTTCAACGCGGTCCAGTACGGCGTCGATCGCGAAACGCACCTGATCGATTACGATCAGGTCGCAGCCCTCGCCCGCGAGCACCGTCCGACGCTCATCATCGCCGGCGGTTCGGCCTATCCGCGCCATATCGATTTCGCGAAGTTCCGCGCGATCGCCGATGAAGTCGGTGCAAAGTTCATGGTCGACATGGCGCACTTCGCCGGCATCGTCGCCGCCGGCCTGCACCCCACCCCGTTCGGCCATGCCGACGTCGTCACCACTACCACGCACAAGACGCTGCGTGGCCCCCGCGGTGGCATGGTGCTGACCAACGACGAAGCCATCGCCAAGAAGATCAACTCGGCGGTGTTCCCCGGCCTTCAGGGCGGCCCGCTGATGCACGTCATCGCTGCCAAGGCGGTCGCGTTCGGCGAAGCGCTGCGCCCGGAGTTCAAGGACTATATCCGCGCCGTCGTCGAGAATGCGCAGACGCTGGCTGCGACGCTTAAAGATCGCGGCGCGAACGTCGTCGCCGGCGGCACCGACACCCATCTGGCGCTGATCGACCTGACCCCATTGGGCGTCACCGGCAAAGACGCCGACGAGGCGCTGGAGCGTGCGGCGATCACCTGCAACAAGAATGGCATCCCGTTCGATCCGCTCCCCCCGGTCAAGACCAGCGGCATCCGTGTCGGTTCGCCCGCCGGCACCACCCGCGGCTTCGGCACGGCCGAGTTCGCCGAGATCGGCCACATGGTCGCCGACGTGCTCGACGGCCTGCGTGCCAAGGGCGAAGCCGGGGACCCTGCGGTCGAGGCGGACGTTAAGGCTCGTGTTCGGGCGCTGTGCGAGCGGTTCCCGATCTATCCGGGTCTGTAAGGAGGTCGCATGGTGAAGGACAAATCGGTCGGCAAGAGCATGGCGAAATGGGGCGCGCTGGGCGCGGTCATCGCCATTCCGGTGCCGTTCGTCGGCCCGCTGATCGGCGCCGCCGCCGGTGCGGGTTATGCCTATTACAAGGCGAACAAGAAGCCGCGTTACTGACGCGCCGCCGCCCGTGCCGCTACACGGTGGCGCGGGCGGACTGACCCAGGAAAACCGATGCGCTGCCCGTTCTGCGCCCATGACGACAGCCAGGTAAAAGACAGCCGCCCCAGCGACGACGGCGCCGCGATCCGTCGGCGGCGGCAGTGCACCGGCTGCGGCGCGCGCTTCACTACCTTCGAACGTATCCAGCTGCGCGACCTGACCGTGGTCAAGTCCGGCGACCGCCGCCAACCCTTCGACCGCGACAAGCTGCTCCGCTCGGTCGCGACCGCCTGTCGCAAGCGCCCGATCACCCCAGCCCAGGTCGAACGCCTCGTCTCGGGCATCCAGCGCCAGCTCGAAACCACCGGCGACAGCGAAGTCCCCGCCGGCCGCATCGGCGAACTGGTGATGGAAGGGCTGCAGGGCCTAGACCCGGTCGCCTACATCCGCTTCGCCAGCGTCTACAAGGACTTCCGCGAGGCTAAAGATTTTGAGGAATTTGCCGGCACGGTTGGGGATGCGGCCAAGGGGTAGGCCCGTCACCCTCCGCCCCCCCCACCCCTCACCCCACCCCACCCCGCACCAATCCGTTCGGTTCGAGCAGCTTCGAGCCTGTCGAGAAGCGTCCGTCGAGAACGCGCCACCGAGAACACGCCACCCGGAACGCCCTTCCCCCCACCGGGTTCGGGCAGTATCGAGCGTGGCTGAAACCCGCCCGAGAAGGCCCGCCATGTTCCACGTCTACATCCTGAAATGCTCGGACGGCACCTATTACACCGGCCACACCGACGATCTCGACCGCCGCATCGCCGAGCACCAATCGGGCACGATCTCCGGCTACACTCATGACCGCCGCCCGGTCGAACTGATGTGGAGCGAGACCTTCCCGACCCGCATCGAAGCGCTGGAGCGCGAGGCGCAGGTCAAGGACTGGTCGAAGAAGAAAAAGGAAGGACTATTCCGCGGCGACTGGTCGACGATCTCGACCGCCGCCAGTTCTCGACGGACGGATCTCGACAGGCTCGATCCTGCTCGAACCGAACGGGATGGTGCGCCATCCACCCAACCCGTCATCGTCCTCGTCCGCCCGCAACTCGGCCAGAATATCGGCAAGGCCGCCCGCGCCATGCTCAACTTCGGCCTGACCGAAATGCGCCTCGTCGCCCCGCGCGACGGCTGGCCCAATCCCGAAGCCGGCCCCGCCGCCAGCGGCGCCGACAGCGTGCTGCGCGATGCCACCGTCTACGACACGGTGGCCGACGCCGTCGCCGACTGCGCGCATGTCTATGCCACCACCGTCCGCAAGCGCGGCATCACCAAGCCGGTCGTCACCCCCGAAGCCGCCGCGAGTGCGATCCGCACCGAGGCCGGCCGCTCGGCGATCCTGTTCGGCCCCGAACGCTCGGGTCTCGAAACCGACGACGTCGCGCTTGCCCGCACCATCCTGACCGTCCCGATCAATCCCGAATTCGGCTCGCTGAACCTCGCGCAAGCCGTGATCCTCGTCGCCTACGAATGGTCGAAGGGTCAGGGCCTCGCCAGCCCGCCGGTCGTCGACCTAGGCGAACCTGCTCCGCACGAGGAGCTGGAGGGCATGATCGGCCAGCTCGACGATATGCTGGAGGCCGCGCGCTTCTTCTTCCCACCCGAGCGCGCCGCCACCTCGCGCCGGACGCTGCGCACGCTGCTGACCAAGCCCGGCTGGACGTCGCAAGAGGTTCGCACCATGCGCGGCGTGCTCTCGGCGCTCGACGGGGCGAAGCGGCGGCGCTGAGCGCGATTGAACGGCGGCGCGGACCGCGATAGCTTCGCGCGTCCGCCCGATCCGAAAGATTCCACTCATGCGCTTCAAAACCCTCGCCCTTCTCGCCGCCGCGCTCACCCTGACACCGTTGTCGGCTGCCCCCGCCCAGACCACGAAGCCCGCCGAACCGGCGTGGCAGGCGGCGGCGAAGCTGAAGCGCGGCGTCAACATCATCGGCTACGACCCGCTATGGCGCGACCCCGCCAAGGCACGGTTCCAGACGAAGCATTTCGCGATCATCAAACAGGGCGGCTTCGATTTCGTCCGCGTCGTGTTGCAGGCGTTCGAGCATATGGACGCGCAGAACCGGCTGAACCCGCAGTGGCTGGCGACGCTCGACCGGGTGGTCAAGGAAGCCACCGCCGCCGGCCTGACCGTCATCCTCGACGAACACGACTTCAATCCCTGTTCGGCGGCACCCGATGCCTGCGAACCGAAACTGATCGCCTTCTGGCAGCAGATCGGCGAGCGCTATCGGGGTGCCCCGGACAGCGTGTTGTTCGAACTGCTCAACGAACCCCATGCCCCGCTCGACGCCGCGCGGTGGAATGCGATGCTGACCCGGCTGATCCCGGTCGTGCGCGCGACCAATCCCAACCGGACGCTCATCATCGGCCCGACCCGCTGGAACAATCTCGAGGAACTGCCGACGCTTGCCCTCCCGCAGGACGACCGGAACATCATCGTGACGTTCCACTCCTACGAACCGTTCCGCTTCACCCATCAGGGCGCACCCTGGGTCGAGGATATGGCAAAGGTCAGCGGCATTCCCTTCACCGCCGCCGACGAAGCGCGGATCAAGGCCGATTACGACAAGGTCACGGCATGGTCGAAGGCGAATAACCGCCCGATCCTGCTCGGCGAATTCGGCGCCTATGACAAGAGCGGCATCCCGATGGAAGCCCGCGTCCGCTACACCAGCGCCGTCCGGCGCGAGGCGGAGGCGCACGGCTTCCCCTGGGCCTATTGGCAGTTCGACAGCGACTTCGTCGTCTACGACATCGACAAGGGCCAATGGGTCGAACCGATCCGCCAGGCGCTGGCCCCGACCAAGCGATAGCGCAGCCGACCGCCCCGGTCGGCCGTCGACCGGGGCGCTATTTTGTGACCAGCGTGACGATCGACAGCCCCGGCGGCATCGGAATGCGCCCCAGCAAATGCCGTTCCAGCCGGAAGATCGCTTCGAACGCGGTGTTCAGCGGCTTGGGCGGCGGCGAATCGTCGCTGTCGTCCTTGCCGGTCAGCTTGCCCGCGACCCGCGCCGCGACGGCGGCGGGAAACAGCAGCGAGTTGAAATAACGCAGGCCGTTATGCTTCAGACCGGCATCGGCGATCGCCTTGGCCAGCGTCGCCTTCGAATAGCGGCGGTGGTGATGGTTCACCACGTCATGCGCGCTCCACATCCATTGATGCGCGGGCACGGTGACGAGGATCTTGCCGCCCGGCGCCAGCCGATCGGCCATGCCGCGGAACGTCGCGACATCGTCCTCGATATGCTCGACCACATCGAGCACCGCGATCATTTCGTACTGTGCATCGACCCCGTCGAGCGTCGGCAGCGGCGCGGTGCCGACCGGCTTGCCCAGCCGCTCGCTGGCGATCTCGCGCGCCGCCGGATCGATCTCGATCGCATCGACCGTGCCGAACCCGGCCAGCATCGGCAGGTTGTGCCCCGTCCCGCACCCGATTTCGAGGATGCGTGCCCCCGGCTTCAACCCGGCATAGCGTTCGACATAATCGGCCAGGATCTCGCGGCGGGCGCGGTACCACCAATGCGTCGAGTCGTGCGCCGCCATGCGGTCGTAAACGATGCGGTCCATCTTATCCGAATACCCATGAACGATTGAGCGCGAAGGTGGCGAAGGGCGTGACCAGCACCGCCGGGACCAGCGGCACCCAGTCGGCCATGCCGCCCAGATCGACCAACCCGAAGGTGAAGAGGGTGTTCAACACCATGCCGAACCCCTGCACCAGCAAGAACTTGACCGGCTGCTCCGCCCCGCCCGACCGCGTGCCGTGATCGCGAAAGCTCCACCGACCATGCGCGACCCAGCCGAACGCGGCGGCAACGACGAATGCCGGCACGACCGCGACGAAGGCATAGCCGGTCGGCAGGACATAGGTGACCAGCGGCAGGTACACGATCGCATAGATCACCGTCGACAGCCCGCCGACGATGCCGAACCGGATCAATTGGCCGAGCACCCCGTCCGGTATCAGTCGTTCGATCCGCGCGATCACCCGCGTGCCCACCCTTGTCCTTTGCGCGCCATCCGATACAGCGCCGCCTTTGCCACCATGGCTGGACAGCCGCCGTAGAATGCGCGGCGCGCGGGGGAAAGTAGTTTTGACCAGGCATCCCTCCTTCGCCCACGAACTCGACCGGCACTGGCTGCGCTGGCTGCTGCTCGCCTGGGTCGTGATGGCGGCATGGTTTCTGTGGCAGCGGTGGAACGCGGTTCACTGGCTGGCCCTGTCCGATACCGACGACAATATGCGGCTGATGCAGGTCCGCGCGTGGATGGGCGGACAGGGCTGGTACGATCTGCGCCAATACCGGCTGAACCCGCCGGTCGGGCTCGACATCCACTGGTCGCGGCTGGTCGACCTGCCGATCGCCGGGCTGATCCTGCTGTTCAAACCCTTTGCCGGACCTATCTGGGCCGAGCGGCTGGCGGTCGGCATCGCGCCGCTGCTGCCGATGGGCGTCGCGCTGATCGCGCTGTCGGTGACGGTGCGGCGGCTGGTATCGCCGGTCGCATGGCCGCTGGCGGTGCTGTTCCTGCTCGGCTGTTCGTCGACGCTGCTGATGTTCATGCCCGAACGCATCGACCATCATGGCTGGCAGCTCGCCTGTCTCGCCTGGACCGTCGCCGGCATCGCCGACCGCAAACAGGCGCGCGGCGGCATGGTCGTCGGCCTGTCCTCGGCCGCGTCGCTGACCATCGGCCTCGAACTGCTCCCCTATTGCGCGATGGCCGGGGCGATCGTCGCCTTGCGCTGGGTGTGGGATCGGGCGGAGGCGCGGCGGCTGACCGTCTATGGCGCGACGCTGGCCGGGGCGAGCGCGATCGGCTTCGTCGCCTTCGCCTCCAACGCCAATTATGCGATGCGCTGCGACGCGCTGACCCCGGTCTGGCTGTCGGCGGTGGTCGCCGGCGGCGCGCTGCTGGTGATGATCGCGCGCATCGGCCCGAAGGCGTGGAGCGTGCGCCTCGTGCTGACGCTGATCGCGGGCGGCGCGCTGGCCGGCGCCTTCGCGACGCTGTTCCCGCAATGCCTGCAAAGGCCCGAGGGCGTGTCGGAGGAACTGGCGCGCACCTGGCTCAACAATGTGCGCGAGGCGAAACCGCTCTACACCATGCCCGGCCGCACCATCCTGCTGATCGTCACCGGGCCGATCATCGGCCTGATCGGCGCGATCTTCGCGACATGGCGCGCACGGCGGTCGGCTGATTTCGTCGGCTGGGCGGTGGTCACGCTGTTCACGACATTCGCGGTGGCGATGCTGTTCTGGCAGATCCGCTCGGGCCCCGCCGCACAGCTGCTGGCGATCCCCGGCACCGTCGCGCTCGCATGGATGGTCGTGCCGTGGCTGTTGTCGCGCAAGAGCGCTGCGGTGCGCGTCCTCGGCACGGCGGCGCTGGTCTCGGTCCTCATCCTCGGCAACCTCGCCGTCGATCAGGTCAGCAAGCTGCTCTCGATGCTGCCCAACCGCGGCCTCGCCAAACATGTCCGCATCAAGCCGCAGGACGCCCGCACCAAGGTGATCCTCCGCGCCAGCGCCCGCTGCGCCAGCCTGCCCGCGCTACAGGCGCTGAACCGGATTCCGGCGGCGGTGATGTTCACCCATGTCGATCTCGGCCCCCGCCTGATCGTCGCGACGCATCATGACGGCATCACCGGCCCCTATCATCGCAATGGCGACGCGATCCTCGACGTGCATCACGCGTTCCAGGGCGATCCCGAAAACTTCCGCACCATCGCCCGCCGCCACGGCGCGACCTATCTGCTGACCTGCCCCAACATGGCCGAGACTACCGTCTATCGTGCCCGTTCGCCCGGCGGCTTCTACGACCAGTTGGCGCATAACAGGGTGCCGGGCTGGCTGACCCCGGTGCCGCTCCCCAAGGGCTCGCCGCTGCGGCTGTGGCGGATCGACTATGGCGGGATGGCCGGTTCGTCAGCGAATCAATGACGCCGGGACCGAAGAGCCGAGCCTCATGTTCCCGACCGTTCGTCCCGAGTATCCATTGAGCAAAGTCGAAATGGCGTATCGAAGGCCCGCCGCGGGTGCTTCGATACGGATCTTCGACAAGCTCAGCCCCTACTCAGCACGAACGGGCAGAGCGTCAGTCGCAGCCAACCACCCCAAACGCAAAACGCCCGCCCCCTTTGCAGGGACGGGCGCTTCGGACCGGGAAGGTCGTGTCGCTTAGCGGGCAGCGACCTGCTTAACCGGCGTCAGCGGCTTGGCGATGCGGAAACGGACCGGACGGCCACCGACTTCGCCCGACACGTTGCGGTCGCGCACTTCGAGGCGGAACGGCTCGCCGCTGGTGACGACGGTGCCCGACAGGACGGTCGCGCCATTGTCGGCGACGCTGCGGGTGTAATCGAACTTGTAGCCGTCACGCTCGATCTCGTTCGCCGAGGCGAGCGTCGGGATCAGCATGCCCGCGGCGACGAGGGCGACACGAAAAGCGGCGGCGGCGGCAAAGCTGCGCATGGTGTTTCTCCGGCTGTTTGGGGTTGACGCTCATGCGTCGTTTCGTTGCCGGAGATGTGCATTTTGCAGTGCAATATCGCAACTGCACAGGTTTTCACCGCAATTGCAGAAAACGAAATCGTTATTCGGGAAGGAAGCGCGTGACGACGTCACGCGCCAGCCGCGCCGGCCGCTTGGTGATTGAATCGAGCGAGCACCAGGTACTCTGCACCTCGGCCAGCACCTCCTCGCCCCGCCGGATAAGCGTCGAGAAATAGGCGCGCACCCCCTCGACCCGCTCGGCGACCACCGTCGCGACGATCGTGTCGTCGAGGAAGGCGGGCCGGCGATACGTGATCTCGTGGCGCAGCGCGACCCACAGATGCTTCGCCACTGCCTCGGCCGGCGCGACCCGTTCCCAATAGGCGACGACCGCGTCCTGTACCCACGACAGGTACACCGCATTGTTGACGTGCCCCATATGGTCGATGTCGCCCGGCGCGACGGCGAGCGGATGCTGATGTGCCATGGGGCAAGGTTGGGCGCTGCTGACACCTGAGTCAACAATTCCGGCGCCACCGATCGTCCGACCATGTCGCCGCTGCGATGCGGTCGGTGTCGGGCAATCCCCGTTCCGGGCACCAGCGCATACGATTGCAGTAGGCCTCAACCCCCTCTACACCGCCGCCGAACCGTGCGAAAAGCACGGAGCGATGGAGAGCGCAGCGTGGACCAACCGCAATCGGCAATTCGCTCGATCCTGATCGTCGGCGGCGGCACGGCGGGGTGGATGAGCGCCGCGGCACTCGCGCATGCGCTCGGCAGACGCTGTGCGATCACCCTGGTCGAATCGGACGAGATCGGCACGGTCGGTGTCGGCGAGGCGACGATCCCCCCGATCAAGCTGTTCAACGACACGCTCGGCATCGACGAGGCCGAATTTCTGCGTGAGACGAAAGGCAGCTTCAAGCTCGGCATCGAATTCGTCGACTGGGCGCGGCAGGGGCACCGCTATTTCCACCCGTTCGGCACCTTCGGCAAACCGTTCGATCTGGTCGCGGTGCACCAGCATTGGCTGGCGGCGCGTGCCGCCGGGTCGCCGGTCCCGCTCGACGACCTGTCGATGGCATGGGGTGCGGCCAAGCATGGCCGGTTCGCCCGGCCGTTGGCCGATCCGCGCAACGTCGCCTCGACCTTCGACTATGCCTATCATTTCGATGCCGGCCTCTACGCCGCGTTCCTGCGCCGCTATGCCGACGCGCGCGGCGTGGTGCGGGTCGAGGGCAAGGTCGCCGACGCCGCGCTGGACGGGGAAAGCGGCGATGTCGCCAGCGTCACGCTGCACGACGGCCGCACCCTTGCCGCCGACCTGTTCATCGACTGTTCGGGGTTTCGCGGCCTGTTGATCGAAGGGGCGCTGGCGACCGGCTATGACGACTGGACGCACTGGCTGCCGTGCGATCGTGCGGTGGCGGTGCCGTGCGTCACCGGTGGCGACGGCCTGACCCCCTATACCCGATCGACCGCGCGCGCCGCCGGGTGGCAATGGCGCATCCCGCTGCAACACCGCACCGGTAACGGCTATGTCTATTGCAGCCGCCATCTGTCCGACGACGAAGCCGCTGCGACGCTGCTCGGTCATCTCGACGGGCCGGCGCTGGCCGATCCGCGGTTCCTCCGCTTCACGACCGGACGGCGGCGGCGCTTCTGGAACCGCAACGTCGTCGCGATCGGTCTGTCGAGTGGCTTCATGGAGCCGCTCGAATCGACCAGCATCCACCTGATCCAGACCGGCATCGCCAAGCTGCTCGCCTATTTCCCGACACGCGACTTCGACCCGCTGCTGATCGACGAATATAACCGCGTCGCGATCACCGAATATGAACGCATTCGCGACTTCCTGATCCTGCATTACAAGCTGACGACGCGCGACGACGCGCCGCTCTGGCGCGACTGCGCCGCCATGGCCGTGCCCGGCACCGTCGCGCTGAAGATCGCGCATTTCCGCCATGGCGGTCGCCTCGTCGCGCGCGACATGGACCTGTTCGGCCCGCCCAGCTGGCTGGCGGTGCATATCGGCCAGCTGAACGATCCGGTCGCGCTCGACCCGCTGCTCGACACGACCAACAGCGCCAGCTTCGTCGACCGGCTGGCCGGCGCGATCGATGGCATGGCCCGGTCGATGCCGACCCATGCGGCCTTTCTGCAACAGATCGGCGCGGTCGGCTGAGCGTACGCCAGCCGACGTTGCAAACCTTTGCGTTACCGCTTGCAAACGATTGCGAGGTCGGTATGTAGCGGACAACAGGCTCCTGCAAGTGAGCCGTTTATGGAGGGTTTGCCATGAAGATGCCGGTTCTGCTTGCCTGCGCGTCGCCGATCGCCTTGTTCGTCGCGTCGCCAGCCATTGCCCAGGTGGGCGCCCCCGATGCACAGACGACCAGCGAAGCCCCCGGAGCGATCCCCGATCCGGCCGAGGCGACCGACGAAATCGTCGTCACCGCCAGCAGCGGCGAACGCTCGCGCTTCCGCAGCTCGATCTCGGTCACGCAGCTCAGCAACGAAGCGATCACCAATTTCACGCCGCGTTCCGAAGCCGAAGTGCTGCGCAACATCCCCGGCCTGCAGCCCAGCGACACCGCCGGCCCCGGTGGTAACGCCAATATTGGCGTGCGCGGCATCCCGGTGTCGACCGGCGGTTCGGAATATGTGGCATTGCAGGAAGACGGCCTGCCCACCGTCCTGTTCGGCGACATCAACTTCGGCAACAACGATTACTGGCTGCGCTTCGACCAGAACGTCCAACGCGTCGAAGCGGTGCGCGGCGGCTCCGCCTCGACCTTCTCCAGCCAGGCGCCGGGCGCGGTCATCAACTATCTGAGCAAGACCGGGGACAAGGCCGGCGGCCAGGTCGCCTATTCGAACGGCATCGGTTTCCGCGAACACCGCGTCGATTTCGATTACGGCGCGCCGATCAACGACACGCTGCGCTTCCATGTCGGTGGCTATGCCCGCAACGGCGGCGGCCTGACCAACGAACGCTTCAACATCCTGCGCGGCTATCAGATCAAGGCGAACATCACCAAGGACCTGCCCGACGGCCGCGGCTTCGTCCGCCTGTATTTCAAGCGCTTGGACGAACAGGCGCCGACCAACACCACCACCCCGTCGATCGCGACGCTGGACGGGAACAAGGTCACCGGCTTTACCCCGCTGCCGACCTTCGACGGGCGCGACGGGTCGTCCTATTCGATCTACAACCGCCGCTTCCAGTATCTCGACTATGACGGCGGTGGCCTGCGCAGCGCGGAGATCCAGGGCATCCACCCGCGCGTCACCGGCCTGGGGGCACAGTTCCATTACGACCTGACCGACAACATCACGCTCGACAACACGCTGCGCTATCAGTGGATCAGCGGCAATTTCACGACCCAGTTCATCAACGTCGCGCCGCGCACCGGTGCGGGCGGCGTGATCGGGTCGACCGTCAACGGACAGATCGTCGGCTCGATCCGCTATGCCGCCGGTCCCAATCAGGGCCAGCTCTACACCGGGACCTACGTCAACAATAATCCGAACATCAACACGTTGATGAAAAACATGAACAACTTCGCCAACAACCTCGCGTTGAACGGCAAGTTCGACGTCGGCGGTGGCAAGGCGACAGTGTCGACCGGCGTGTTCGTGATGCAGCAGAACATCGAACAGGATTGGCACGTCAACCGCAACTTCGCCGAGATCAACGGCGAGAATGCGGCACCGCTCGACCTGTTCAACCCGATCGGCACGCAGCTGACCGCCGCGGGTCAGGCCGGCTTCAACGACAATTGGGGCAGCTGCTGCGCGCGTCGCGTCGATCTCAGCTACACCGACGTCGCCCCGTTCCTGCAGGTCGGCTATGAAACCGGCGGGCTGAACCTCGACGCCTCGGTCCGCTACGACAATGTCAGTGGCAAGGGCACGGCACAGGGCGGCGTCGCCGGCCCCACCGTCCGCGCCAGCGACGCGCTGGGATCGGCGTTCCTCCCGTCGCTGGTCCTGAACCCCACCGCCGAGAAGATCGACTATAGCGACAGCTATGTCAGCTGGTCGGTCGGTGCGCTCTATGCGTTCAGCGGCAATACCAGCGCCTTCGCCCGCGTCAGCCGCGGCGGCCGCTTCAACGCCGATCGCCGCGTCCTGTCGGGCAATTTCAACGCCGACGGCTCGCTCAACGCGCAGGGGCAGCAGACCTCGGTCAACTTCCTCAACCAGCAGGAAATCGGCCTGAAGCAGCGCGGCAGCGTCGCCGACGCGTCGTACACGGTGGAAATAACCGGCTTCCGCTCGACGCTGACCGAAAACAATTACGACTTCACCCGCATCAACAATCCGGCGCCGAACAACGATCCGAACATCTCGAACGGCTATCGCTCGTTCGGCGTCGAGTTTTCGAGCCGAATCAACTACGGCAACTTCCACCTCGCCGCCGATGCGACCTATTCGAATTCGAAGATCGTCAGCAGCGCGACGGCGGCCCTGGTCGGCAACCGCCCCGGCGGCCTGCCCGAATTCCTCTACGTCATCTCGCCGTCTTATGACGCGGGCGTGGTCGCGTTCGGCGTCAGCGTGAACGGACAGACCAGCACGCCTTCGGACGACTTCAACCTCTACACGATCAAGGGTTCGACCTTCGTCAACGGCTTCGTGACCGTACGCCCGGTCGACCGCATCGAACTGGGGCTGAACGTCAACAACCTGTTCGACAAGCTCGGTTTCCGTGGCGGCGGCAGCCTGAACCCGATCCTGTCGTCGACCAGCGCCGTGTTCAACAACACCGCGCTCTATGGCCGGACGGTCACCGGCTCGATCCGCTACCGCTTCTAACCCGCTCCCAAGCCTGAACGGGCGGCACGGCTTCGGCCGGACCGCCCTTTTTTTGTGCGCGAAGCGTGGCGGCATTCACACCACAACCGTCATCCCAGCGCAGGCTGGGATCTCCCGGTGACAGCACGCAGCAGTATCCGCGGGAGGCCCCAGCCTCCGCTGGGGCGACGCATTTGGCGAAAGGTCCATGCGCCAAAAAAAGGCGCCGCCGGACCGAACCGGCGACGCCCCCATCCTCCCAAACGCAACCGCCTCACATCACCCAGCGCGCCTTGTCCCCGTCGAGCACCAGCCGGAACCACGGCGCCGCCGTCCCGCCGAAATGCTTCCGCCGCGTCGGCCCGTCGACCGGCTCCGCCCCGTTCAGCCCGACCGAATCGGCAAAGCTGATGACGTCCAGCTCCCCCGTCACCCACCAGCAATAGCCCTGATACGGCTCGGCCGGCGGATTGCCCGCGACCAGCCCCGATCCGTTGAGCGGCACCCACGGCCCGGCCATGCTGTCGGCCACCGCACCGTACAGCCCGGTCGGCGCGCCCGTGCCCGGCACGAAGCGCTTCGCCTGCGTCGACCAGAACAGATAATAGCGCCCGTCGACCGCCACGATATGCGGTCGTTCCAGCTCGCTATTGACCCCGATCGATTCGAGCAGCGGCGCCGCCAGCCGCCACGGCTGATCGGGCGTATCGCGCCGCGCGACGCCGATCACCCCGTCATGCACGTCGTCGACCCATCCGGCCGACCCCACGAACAACAGATATTCGGCCCCATCGGCGCCGTCGCGGAAATAGCCCGGATCGCGAAAGCCCTTGATCCGGCCATCGACCGCGTCGGCCTGATCGGCGCGCAGATAGGTCGCACCATCGGCGGCGATCGATTCGATTGGCACCGACCAGTCGCCGACCCGGCCGTCGGCAAAGCGCCCGACGCTTTCGAACAGGCGCTGTTCGAACGTCCGCGCCTGCCCCCGCCGCCCCGATGCGGTGAAATACATGGTCAGCGTCATGCCATCCTCGGCCAGCACCGCCGACCCCGACCATTCGCGGCTGCCCGGCGTGAACCCGTCGGGGAACGCATCGCCATGGTCGCGCCAGCCATCGGCGCCATGGCTGGTCAACCGGATGCGCGCCGCATCGTGCCGATCGTCGGGATCGGCGAATTGCGGCGTGATCAGGAAGAACCACCAGCTGCGATCGTCGATAAACGCCGTCCGCCCATCGGCATAGGCGATCTGCCACATGTCCCACACGTCGTGCCCCGGCACCACCGGGGCCAGATCGTCGAGCGAGAAGACCGGCAGCGCCAGTTCCGGCTGATCGGCGGCCAAGCGCGCGGCATCGATACTCCAATGGGTCGGCAGCGGCTGGTCGGCGGCGGAACGGCGGGCGGGCATGGTCATGGGTAGGGCTCTCGACAGGAAAGGGGGTTCAGGCGGCGGTGATGGCGAACAGCGCGACGCTCTCCGCCTTCATCGCCGGGATCGGCAGGCCGGCATGGGCAAGCCAGTCGCCGTCCAGCACGACGCCCGCGTCGCGCATCGCGGCAAAGACCGGCGCATCGGGCAGCGGGTGGCCGGGCGTGGTGGCAAGATCGAGCAGCCGCACCCGCACCCGCCCCGCCCCCGCCAGCGGCGGGAGGGACAACGGCAGCGGATGGCGCACCGTCATCGGCTGCACTTGGCTGACGCTCAGCAACCAGTCGCCTGGCTCCCCGTGCATCTGCCAGAGCAGCCCGTCGCCGCCCTCGCCCATCCACAGCCGGCCATGGTGCAGCCGGTCGCGCAACGCCTTGTACCGCTCGATCGCCGCCGCCAGCGTCACCGCATCGGCCGGCGCGATCGCCGCCGGGTCCAGTTCGACCCCGAAATGGCCGGGCAGCGCGACGGCGGCACGGAACGCCATGCCCTGGCTGCGCCCGGTCGAGTGCGCCGGACTGGCCCCGACATGCGATCCCATCATCTCGGGCGGCAGGAAATGCAGGAAGCCGCGCTGCATCGCGACCCGGCTGACCGCGTCGATACAATCGCTGGTCCACATGCGGTGCGTCCGCGTGGCGATGCCGGCATCGCTGCGCCCGCCGCCCCCGGCGCACGCCTCGATCTCCACCGCCGGATGCGCCTCCCGCAACCGATCGATCAGCGCATAGGCACCGACGACTTGGGCGTGATATCCCGCCCGCCCGCGCGCATCGCCGGCGGGCGCCAGATCGCGGTTATGATCCCATTTCAGATAGGCGATCGGCAGATCGCGCAGCAGCGCATCGATCGCATCGAACAGATACGCGCGAACCTCCGCCCGCCCCAGATCGAGCACCAGCTGGTTGCGCGACGTCACCATCGGCACCCCGTCCAGCTGCAATGCCCAGTCGGGATGCGCGCGCGCCAGATCGCTGTCGGGATTGACCATTTCGGGTTCGACCCACAGCCCGAACTGCATGCCGAGGCCGACGACATGCTCGGCCAGCGGCTTGAGCCCGCGCGGATATTTGACCGGATCGGCAACCCAGTCACCCAGCGCGGCGGTGTCGTCGCCGCGCCCCTTGAACCAGCCATCGTCGAGCACGAACCGCTCGACCCCCAGCGCGGCCGACCGATCGGCCAGCGCCATCAGCGCCGCCTCGTCATGGTCGAAATAGAAACCTTCCCAGCTGTTCACATGCACCGGGCGCGGGCGCATCGCCCCGCCCCATGGCGCGCGCGCCCGAACGGCGGCATGGAACGCCTGCACCGCGCCGTTCAACCCGGTGGTCGAACAGGTCGCCAGCATCTCGGGCGTCGCATAGGTCTCGCCCGGCGCAAGGCGGATTTCGCCGGGGGCCAGCGCCTCGCCCATCTGCACCACCCAGAACCCGTCATCGTCACGTTCGACCGACAACCGGTGATTGCCCGACCATGCCAGTTGCGCACCATGCACCCGCCCATGGTGCCAGCCTGCCTCCGGCCCGACCACGAACAGCCCCGGCGGCCCGGCATGGCCGGTCAGCCCGCGCCGGTTCTCCCGCACCCACCCATGCGCCGGCATCGCCTCGTCATGGCACACGAACTCGGCATTGTGCCGCCCGGTGAAGCTGCGGATCGTGGCGCTGTCGCCGGGCAGCGGCAGCGTCCCCGCCGCCAGCCATTCGACGTCCAACACGTCGTCGCCGTCATTGGTGACACTCGCCGACAGCGTCAGCACATCGCCCGTCATCGCGATCCGCTGCACCACGGTCACCCGCGCGGTCCGGTCGATCAGCGTGACAGTCACACCGTCCGCTTCCGCGTCGATGGCAACATCGTCGAACCACCGCGCAAACGCCTGCCCCCCGCGATGCGCGCGCAAGGCCGCCGGCCCGAACCAACCGGTGCCGTAACTCGGCACCAGCGTCAGCGGCTGATCCCGGTCGAGCGAGAAGGACGCCTGCGGTCGGGTATCGGCGAGCGGCGGCAGCGAGCCCGCATCGACGCGCGGCCCCCACCAGCGCCACAACGGCGCGGCGCCGTCCTGCGCTTCGAGGATCAGGCTCGACGCATCCCCGTGCAGCGCGATGGTCACGCCGCTGCATCCGGCGTCGCGCCGACCGGCAGCCCGGCGCTGTTGCGCTCACGCACCGTCCACACCGCGGCGGCGGCGGCGAACATCAGGACTCCGCACAGCGTCAGCACGTTGCGCGGATCGCTGCCCAGCAGGCTGTCGTAGAACAGCCACATCGTCCCCGAAAAGATCAGCATCGGGATCACGATCATCATGTTGAAAATGCCCATATAGACCCCGGTCCGCTCGGGCGGGATCGATCCGGCAAGGATCACATAAGGGTTGCCCATGATGCTGGCCCAACCGATGCCGATGCCGATCGCGGGCAGGAACAACATCCACTTTTCGGTGACATGCGGCAGCCAGACCATGCCGATCCCGGCGAGGACGAGGCAGATTGCGTGCAGGCTCGCCGCACCCATCCGCTTGGCCAGCGGCACCATCGCGAAGGCGGCGAGGAACGCGACCCCGTTATAGAATGCCGCCATCTCGCCATTGGTCAGCACCGCCGAATGAAAGCCCGACGACGTCGCCTCGGCAGTGCCATAGACCGACCGGCCGATCGAATAGATGACATACGCCCAGTACGCGGCCATCGCATACCATTGGAACAGGCTCATCAGCGCCAGCTTGCGCATCGCCAGCGGCATGTCGCGGATCGCCGATCCGATCTCCTTCAGCATCGCACCGAACCCCTTCGGCTCGGCGGCGATGCGGGCGCGTTCTTCCGGGGCCAGCGGCAATTCGGGCACGCGCCAGATCGACCACAGGATCGTCGAGAAGCTCAGCACCGCCCCGACCATGAACGCGATCCGCGCGGTATAGGGGATGTTGTGGGAATCGACCCAGTCCTGGTTCATCCCCGCCCACACCAGCAGCGACGGGGTCAGGAACGCCAGCATCTGCGCCGCGCCGGTGAACGCGCTCTGCGTCAGGAACCCGATCTGGTGCTGGTCCTCGTTCAGCCGGTCGCTGACATAGGCGCGATACGGCTCCATCGTGATGTTGTTGCCGGCATCGAGGATCCACAGCAGCGACACCGCCATCAACAACGATGAACTGAGCGGCATGAAGAACAGGCCGAGTGCGCACAGCACCGCGCCCAGCAGGAAATAGGGCGTGCGCCGTCCCCAGCGGCTATCGGTCCGATCACTCAGCGCCCCGATCAGCGGCTGCACCAGCAGGCCGGTCATGGGTCCTGCCAGCTGCAGCATCGGGATCGTCGCCTCCGACGCGCCTAAGTAGCTGTAGATCGGCGCCATGTTCCCCTGCTGCAACCCGAACGAGAATTGCAGGCCGAGAAAGCCGAGATTCATCTCGAGGATACGGGGAAGCGACAAATGGGGCTTGGAAGCTGGCAAGCGCATCGGACATCCTCATGCAGACGCCCGTCTTCGCGAGCCTTGGCCGCGTTATATCAGCTTTCGGATGCGTGACAACAATCGATTGCGGTGACACCGGCAAGTGCCGTTACGTGGCACCTTCGTCACCTTCGATGCCGCACAGGAACGTCGCGACATTCGCCCCCAGCGCCTCGACCGCATAGCCGCCCTCCATGACGATCGCCGCCGGCAGACCCGCCGTCCCGATCATCCGCCCCATCGCGCCGAAATCCACCGTCTCTAGCGCAAAACCGGCAATCGGATCATGGGCATAGGTATCGGCCCCGAACGATACGACCAGCGTCCTTGCCCCCCACGCCGCAATCGCCGCCAGCGCCTGCGCCAGAGCCGGCCGATAAGCATCCCAGTTGGTCCCCCGCGGCAGCGGCAGGTTCAGCGTAGCACCCATCCCCGCCCCCTCGCCGCGTTCGTCGGCATGCCCCCAATAAAACGGATAGTCGGTCCGCGGATCGGCATGGATCGACACGAAGAACACGCTGCCATCGTTCAGGAAAATGTCCTGCGTGCCATTGCCATGATGATAATCGACGTCGAGCACCGCCACCGGCCCCAGCCCTTTGGCCATCGCCCGCCGCGCCGCGATCGCGGCATTGTTCAGGAAGCAATAGCCACCCAGATAATCGGCACCCGCATGATGCCCCGGCGGCCGGCACAGCGCAAAACTGTTCCGCGCGCCCTCCACCAGCGCCTCGACGGCGCTCACCGCACATTGCGCACCCCAATAGGCCGCGTCCCAGCTGCCCGCCGTGATCGGCGTCGACGCGTCCATGCTGAACGCGCCCAGCCGCGCATCGATACGCGTCAGCTCCAGTGGCCGCCGATGCCGTACCGGAAAGGCATAGCCGATCGCCTCGCCCTCGCGCCCTTCCCGAACCCAGTCGTCCCACGCGGTCCGCAGGAACGCCAGGTAGCGCGCGTCATGCACCGCCGTGATCGGCTCGATCCCATGATCGCCTGGCGCTTCCCACTGGCCCAGCGCAGCCCCGATCGACTGTGCGCGTGCCGTCGTCTCCGCATGGATCGCCCAACCGCCATTGTGAAACTCCCGCTCGGGCGCATGAGCAAGCTGGCGATCGTCGAAGAAGCACTTCATCCCGCCTTGTCCCGCAGCCTCTTCAGATGGGCAAGGAAATTGCAAAGCTCGCGCCGCCGGTTGGCCTCGACCGCCAGTTCGTCGCCGATCCCCAGCTTCCACCGTGTGGGCGCATGGTCCGGCTCGGCATGCAGCCGTTCGAGCAGCGCCGCCTGATCGGCAACGTCGCGCTCTTCCGCCGCCAATCCTTCCGCGACCAGTTCCTCCGCCTGCGCCCGCAGGGCGACCGCAATCTCCTTTAGCGACAATTCGGGGTGATATTGCACGCCCCAGAACACGCCACCGGCAAAACGGATCTCCGCGGCCTGAACGCCCGTCACGCAATTCCCTGCCAACACAACAGCATTTGGCGGCAGCGCTTCAACCTCATCTCCATGAATCGCCCCAGCCTCCCAAACCCTCCCCCGCCCGTCCAGCAGGGGATGATCGCGTCCCGCATCGGTCGCAACGATACCGCGGGCGACGCCCGCCTCCATACGACGCGGCATCCGTCGAACCTTTCCACCCGCCGCCGCAACCGCGATCTGCAAGCCCGCACACGACCCGAACGACGGCACGCCCGACGCGAACACCGCGCGCATGAACGCCAATTGCCGCGCAACCTCGGGCGTTTCGTCATAGACGTGCATCGGCGAGCCGGTCAGGAACACCCCGTCGAAACCGCTGATGCCCTCCGCCGTGAATACACGCGCGCCCTCATCGGCAGGTGCGACGATGGCGACCTCGGCATCCGGCACGATTTGTCGAAGCGTTGCGGCATAGGTTTCGCCCGAGCTTTTCCCGGCCCGTCCTCGACGGGCTTGGCGTTCCTCGGGCAGTTCGCTCTGTGCGATAAGATATTGTGGCAAAGGGCGTCCTTCGGCAATCAGGTTGCCATTGAACGCGCGCGCGGCAGGATAGTGGCAGGAGATTGCTCCCGACGCGTACAGCGGGGTTGAGAGCTTCGCCGCGTTTGCGGTTCGCGTGTGACGCGAAAAAGCCTCGAACGCTGCAACGTTCGAGGGTGAACAATTTAAGTTGGTTGCGGGGACAGGATTTGAACCTGTGACCTT
>NZ_JBQCMO010000012.1:0-111714 GCF_051965015.1 Sphingomonas sp. SAFR-052
CTGGCCAGCAGCTTCCTGGGCATGGTCCACCTTGCCACCGCCAGATACTGGCTCAAATTCGTCCACGCCGCCTAGGGACCCTATATGTGGGGGTCGAGGCGGCCACAACCCGATCACTCTGTTGGAAGCGTCGCCCCAGCGAAGGCTGGGGCCTCATGCGGCTCCTGCTGCGGGCTACCGCCGGGAGATCCCAGCCTTCGCTGGGATGACGTGTGGTTCGGCCGGAACGCCGCTACCAAGCTAGTCTACATGTCGACAGGTCGACCCGTTGCCTTCGCTGCCATTCCCCGCACGTCCACCCGCGCCTTCAGCCTTGCCCCCAATAGCGCGGTGCCGCTGATCTTGCGCTGGACGAACAGGGTTTCGACATGGGGTACGTGCCAGGTGGCGCGGTCGGTGGCGAGCGCGCGGGCTTCCTCGCGGACGACGGGCACGAAGGCGCGGTCGCCGAAGTCGAAGGGGCCGGGGCGGGCCATCGCGTCGTCGATCGCGGCGATGATCCGGTCGACCGCGCCACGATGCGCCGCGACCGCCGCTTCGCCGAGAAAGCCGGTTTCCACCGCCACGTCGCGGATCGTGTCGCGGTCGTGGGCGAGGCCGGCGGCGATCAGGCGGCGGTAGGCGTCGGCGGTGTCGGGCGGCACGGGCCGCGTCGCGCCGAAATCGAGCAGGACGATGCGGCCGCTGTCCGCCTGCCACCGATAGTTCGCGAAATTGGGATCGGTCTGCATCTCGGCGAATTCGAATAACTCGCGGAGCACCAGGTCGATCAGCGCGGTCATCGCCGCATCGCGCGTCGGCTGCGGCGCGGTCGCCAGCCCCTCGATCGGGGTGCCGTCGATATAGTCCATGGTGAGGATGCGCGGTGTGGTCAGCGCGTCGACCGGTGCCGGCACGACATAGCGGGTGTCGCCGGCAAGCCGCTTGCCATAGCGGCGCATCGCGCCCGCCTCGCGCAGATAATCGGCTTCGTCGGCCAATTGGCGCTTGGCCTCGGCGAGGAGCGGTTTGAGGTCGAGGCTGCGCGGCAGCAGGTTGGAGACGCGCAGCAGCGTCGCGACATTGTCGACATCGGCGTCGATGCTTTCGCGCACGCCGGGATACTGCACCTTGATGGCGAGGCGGCGGCCGTCCTTCAGTTCGCCGCGATGGACCTGCCCGATCGAGGCGGCGGCGATCGGCTTCGCGTCGAACTTGCCGAGCTTCGTGCGCCAGTCGGGGCCCCATTCGGCGATCAGCAGCCGGTCGAGCTGCGCGGGTGGCATGGGCTGGCCCTGATTGCGCAGCTGGGCGAGGATGGTGGCGAGTTCGGGCGGCAACAGATCGCCCGCGTCCATCGAGATCATCTGCCCCAGCTTCATCGCCGCGCCGCGCAGGTGCGACAGGCGATCGGCCATGCGCTTGGCATTGGCGGGGGTGAGGATCAAGTCGCTCATGTGCGGGCGCTCGCCGCTGGCGAGGCGTCGCGCCCCCTCGGCCAGCACGCCCCCGGCGATGCCGCCGGCCAGGCGGCCGAAACCGGACAGGCGCGACAGGCGGCCGGCGGGAACGGCGCGGCCGGGGCGGTTGGGTTCGTCGGTCATATCGGCGGAGCGACTGGGGTGGCGTTGGGTTCCGGTGCGTGGGGGACGGCGCTGAAGAAGGTTGGTTCACGCGAAGGCGCGGAGGCGCGGAGGCGCGGCGTCTCGGGCGGATGTCATCCCGCGCACGCGGCCTTTCTCTACTTGGCAGCGGGGAGAGGTGTCTTCCGATCGCGAGCGCCCACCCGGATCGCAACCCCTCTGTGCCCCTGCGCGATTTCTATCTTCTTTGCCCTTCGTGCCTTCGCGTAAGCCATTATCCCTTTTCCATGAAAAACGGACCAGAAACGGGATAATGTGCCGGACCACGTGAGACCTGATGGTGAGCCTGTTTTGATGGAAGGAAATGCGACCATGCATATTCGCCCGATCCGGAGCGATGCCGATCATGAGGACGCGTTGCGCGAAATCGAAACATTATGGGGGGCCGAGGAAGGAACCGAGGCAGGGGACCGGCTCGACGTGCTGGTGACGCTGGCCGAAACTTATGAACGGCGGCGCTGGCCGATCGAGCCGCTCGATCCGGTGCAGGCGATCGAGGCAGCGATGGAAACGAACGGCTATACCCGCGCACAACTGGCCGCACTAATCGGACAGTCGCGTGCGACCGAGATACTGGGTCGCCGCCGAGGGCTGACGCTGCCGATGATCCGGGCGATATCGCAAGCGTGGCATGTTCCTGCCGGGGTGCTGGTACAGGATTATGCGCTGACCGGGCGGTAAGGTAGCCTCCCGTATATCGCTTCACGCCTTCGCGTGAATCATTATTCCGTTCGCGACATGATTGCGATTGGTGGCGCCAAGTAATTGTGAGCATTCGTCTCCCGGGAACGATGTGGGACGAATTCTTAATCCTGCATCTCTATCGACGGTGCATGCGCATCGAGGCCCATCCGATGGTTGTGCTGCCAGTTATCCCTTTTACATTGGCATTTCTCGAAAAAGGGATAACGGTGCGGTCATGTTGGACCTGACCGCACAACAGACCCGGCAATGGATCGATTGCGAGCAGCTTTACGCCACCTATCGCGACACGACCCGCGAACTGGTGACACGTTTTGCCGGAGCAATGTCCTGGAAGACGGTCAAGGGCCGGACCTATCTGTACCGCAAGACGGGCGATACGTGGAAAAGCCTGGGTCCCGAGGATGATCGTACCCGGGAAGCGCATGCCGCCTTTCATCAGGGGCGCGACGCGTTGCGTGTGCGGCGCGACATGCTCGACCAGCGGCTGCGCGAAATGGCACCGGTCAACCGGGCGATGCGGCTTGGACGGGTTCCGGTACTGTCCGCGCGGATCATCCGTCGGCTCGACCGTGAGCGGTTGCTGGGGGGCGGGCTGAAGATCGTCGGGACGCACGCCCTCTACGCCTATGAGGCGATGGGGGCGGTGCAGTTCGGCGAGGAAGCGATGACCACGATGGACATCGACATCCTGTACGACGCGCGGGTATCGCTGAAGATGGTCGGCACGATGCAGGCCGACGGACTGATCGGACTGTTGCAAGGACTGGACAAGAGCTTTCGTGCCAGCGCGCCGGGCAGTTTCCGGGCGGTCAACGATGCCGGCTATATGGTGGACCTGATTACGCCCGCCGCGCGCTTTGCGACCGTCCCACGGGCGCAGGGGCGGATCGGCGAGCGCGACGACGATCTGGCGGCGGTGGAGATTGCCGGGCTGGCATGGTTGGAAAACGTACCGGTGATCGAGCGGATCACCATCGACGAACAGGGGTTTCCGCTGCTGCTGATCGTGCCCGATCCCCGCGCGTTCCTGTGCCACAAGCTGTGGGTTGCGGGTCGCAACGATCGCGAGGTGATGAAGCAGCGGCGCGACCGGCATCAGGCACATACGCTGGCCGAGATGCTGGCGACCCGGCTGCCGGGAATGCGGTTCGACGATCCGGTACTTACCGCCGTGCCGGCGGCGGTGCTGGCGCCGGGGGCCGATCTGGTCGCGTCGTTTGCCGGTGGTTCGGCAGTGGGCTGGGACGAATGAACGGCGCGATCCGGGCATTACCGGATCGCGCCCTATCCTCAGAACGACGCCGAGATCGTCACTCCGTACGTCCGCGGGTCGCCGGGCTGGCCGACGATCAGGCCGGTATTGCCCGACTGGGTCGCGAGCAGTTCGTAGTAATTCTGGTCGAAGGCGTTGCGCAGCCACAGGAACGCGTTCCACCCCGCATCGGCGCGGTAGCCCAGGCGGAAGTTCGCGAGGGCATAGCCGTCGATATAGGTATAGGCCGAGGGCGACGGGTTGGACGAGAAGCGCGAGCGATAGCTGCCGTCGAAGCCGAGATAGGCATTGCCGTCCTCTCCGCCGATCCGGGCGGGCAGGGCATATTCGGCGCCATAGCTGAACGCCCATTTCGAGATGCCGGGCAGCCGCTGTCCCGATACGTCGCAGGCATTGGGGCTGATCCCGCCCGGCGTGCCGGGCGCGCTGGGCGTTTCGCCCGCCGCCGGTGCGCGGCCGCCCGACAATTCGGGCGGGCAGGGCGCGTCGGTGAAGCGGACGTACTTCGCGTCGGTATAGGCGGCGTTGGCGTAGAGGTTCAGCCGCTCGGTCGGGCGGAAGGCAGTGTCGAGCTCGACGCCGCGGGTGCGCACCGCCTCCGCATTGGCGAGGTAGCCGCGCAGCACGCCCAGCTGTCCGTTGGTGACGGTCGCCTGATAGTCGCTGATATCGGTCCAGAAGGCGGCGAGGTTGGCGGTGATCCGCCGGTCGAGCCACTGGGTCTTCACGCCCAGTTCGTAATGGTTGACCTGTTCGGGCTTGACCTGCGCCGCCGCCAGGATCGGGTTGTTGCTGCCGTCGAGCGGCAGGCCCGACAGGTTGATGCCGCCCGACTTATAGCTGCGCGCATAGGTCGCATAGGCATGGACGTCGCGCGCCACGTCATAGGCGAGGGTAACGTCGCCCGACACGTTCCAGTCGTCGAAATCGGGCTCGTAGCGCTGGGGCGCGAGCACGCCGCGCTGGTCGTTGGTCAGCGTGGTCGATCCGCTGCCGGTGGTGACGACCGAGACATAGGAGCCGATTTTCTTGTCATAGTTCACGCGCACGCCCGGCGCGATCGAGAGCGCGTCGGTGATGTGCCACGTCGCCTTGCCGAACACCGCCGCGCTGGTGTTCGAGAAACCGATGGTGTTGCGCGCGGTCAGGCCGTTCAGCACCGCCGGGTTGCACGCCGCGGTCGTCGCGGTGGCGCAGCCGGCGCTGCCCGGCGCGACATTGCCGGGGTTGAGCAGGAAGCGCGAGGCGGCCGGGCCCTGTACCTGCAACCCCTGCGTATCGATGGTCTGGTGGAAATAGAACAGGCCGGCGACGTAATCGATCGCGCGCTTGCCGTTCGAGGCGACGCGCAGTTCCTGGCTCCACTGGCGCTGTTGCGACGGATTGGCCGAGACGGTGGTGATCGGCAGGCCGGTGAAGTCGCGGTCGTTCGACGGGTCCCAGTCCCAGAAACGCCATGCGCTGACCGAGGTCACCGTCGCGCCGCCGAGATCGAGATTGCCGACCAGCGAGACGCCGCCCAGTTCCTGTCGTGCCCGCAGCGGCGTGTCGAGGTCGGTCAACCGGTCGAACGCGTTGGTCGAGGGCGGGGCATAGCCGAACGCGGCGGCCAATGCGGCATATTGCCGGTTCAGCGGGCGCTGCGTCGTGCCGGTGCGGACATAGATCTGCGCGCAGCAATCGGGGTTCTGATGGCCGTAATCGCCGTACAGCGTCACATCGAGGTTCGGCGCGGGCGTCCACAGCAGCTGGCCGCGCACGCTCTGATTGTCCTGCGCATTGGCATAGCCGCCGAGCACCGTATTGCGGATCGTGCCGCGCCGCGACGTGACCGAGGCGGAGATGCGCGCGGCCAGTTTGCCGTCGACGAGCGGGCCGGAGGCGGATGCCTTGGCCTGGATGAAGTCGTAATTGCCGGTGGTCAGTTCCACGCGCGCTTCGGGGGTGAAGCTGGGCTTGCGGGTCGTGATGTTGATCGCGCCCGCCGTGGTGTTCTTGCCATAGAGGGTGCCCTGCGGGCCGCGCAGGATCTCGATCCGTTCGGTGTCGGTGAAGTCGAACGTGGCCGAGGCGATGCGGCTGTAATAGACGCCGTCGACATAGATGCCGACGCCCTGTTCGATGCCGTCGTTGGTCAGGCCGAACGGTGCGCCCAGGCCCCGGATATTGGCGGCGGAATTGCGTGGGTTGGTCGAATAGAATTGCAGCGTGGGTTGCAGCTGGGTCAGGCGGTTGACGTTGTACGCGCCGGTATCGGCCAGCGTCGTGCCGCCAATGACCGAGATGGCGATCGGCACCGACTGGACGGTTTCGACGCGGCGCCGCGCGGTGACGACGATCTCGCCACCGCCCTGTGCCGGGGCGAGGCGGCCGGTGTCGGGGCGGGGCGTGTCCTGCGCGTCCGTGGTTTCGGGGGTGGCTTGGGCGGGCGCGACCGGTTCGGGCGCCACCGGGGTGGCGACCTGCGCCAGAATCAGCGCCAACGACAATGCCATGCGTAATCTCCCTGTATATGATGGGAGAATGGCGGAGGCGGCATTGCCGAGCAATAGAGTGGGGATTTAGGCCGGGGGTAGTTTTGCTTGGGGACAGTAACCTTCGGCAAGGCGCCTGCATCCGCTTCTTGTGCAGGTTTGACCTACTAACCTTTATTATGGATCGGGTATGGCGGTCATGATAAAGGCTGCCGATGCGCCGTGACGATCTGTGCTATGCGATCCGCCAGCGGCTCGAACGCCTGCCCGAACCCTATGCGGCGCATTATGGCGTGGTGCCACCGCCCCCGCCCGAGGACGCCGTGCCGCTGGGGCCGGGGCTGGCCAGCCACCAGCACGCGACTGAGGCGCTGGCGCGGGTTGATATGCTGGCCCGGCAGATGGGCGATCCCTATCCGGTCAGCCGCCTGCTCAGCCGGCGTGAGGCGGTGAGCAGTTCGTCGATCGAGGGGACGCACAGCACGCTCGACGAGCTGCTGACGCTGGAGGAGGAAGCCGGTGACGAGCGGCGCGACGCGGCGCGGCAGGTCCGCGACTATGCGCTGATCCTCGACCGGATCGTGCCGCAGGCGACGGCGCAGGGGCCGGCGATCTTCACGCGCGAGCTGATCGCCGAACTGCACTGGGCGGCAATGCAGAGCGACCGTGATTATGGCGATGTGCCGGGGGTGCTGCGCGACCGGGTGGTGTGGATCGGCGGGGTGCGCGACATCGCCTATTCGCTCTATAATCCCGCCCCGCCGGCGTGGGTGGCGGCGTGTCTGGACGACAGCATCGCCTATCTACGGGCCGAGGGGATGCAGGTCATGACCCAGAGCCTGATCGCGCGCATGGCGATCGCCCATGCTCATTTCGAGGCGGTGCACCCCTATCGCGACGGCAATGGCCGGGTCGGGCGGCTGTTGCTGCCGCTGATGATGGCCGCCGATGGCAAGGTGCCACTGTACCTGTCGCCCTATATCGAAGCGCATAAGCCGGCCTATTACGATGCGCTGAAGGCCGCGCAGCAGCGGCTCGACCGGGCGGCGATGGTCGCGTTCATCGCCGATGCGATCAGCGGCACGGTCGACGAGCTGATGGCGACGCGCGCGGCGCTGGTCCGGCTTGGGGGCATGTGGCGGGCGCGGCGGCGCTATCGGGACAAGTCGGCGGCGCTGCGCGCACTCGACCTGTTGCCCGACTATCCGGTGATTACCGCCGGGCGGCTTGGCGAACGGCTCGGCGTCTCGGCCCCGGCGGCGAATGCGGCGATCGCGCAGCTGGTCGAGGCGGGGGTGTTGGTCGAGCGGACCGGCTATCGCCGCAACCGGGTGTTCGTGGCGCAGGAGGTGTTGCGGGTGCTGAACCGACCGTTCGGGGCGGAGCCGATCGTGGATTAGAGCGGCCGTCCCGCCTGCGCCCGCTCCAGTTCGACGGGATCGTGGGTGCAGGTCACCGTCACTTCGTCGCGGCGCTCGATCGACAGGGTGCGCAGGCGGGACTGGTTGTCCATGCGGCTGCGCGCGTCGACCTCCATCAGCCGTTGATAGGCGCGCAGACCCGGGGTGCAACGGCGGCGGGCCTGCCGCATCTCGCCGCGGTAGAAATAGGCGTCGCCGGCATGGAGCAGCCAGCGGCCGTCGTCCCGGCGGATCGCGACGCCGGCATGGCCCCAAGTGTGGCCGGGCAGCGGCACCAGCAGCAATTCGGGGGGCAGGCCGGCCAGGTCGCGCACCGCATCGAAGCCGAACCATGGCTCGCCGCGCGCGCCGTAGCGCTGCCAGTGGCGTACCCCGTCCAATTGGCGTGGGCGCCAGCGGTTGCGGGCGACGATACCGGCACGCGGGCCGGTCGCGTCGTCATATTCGCGCTGCATGACATGGACGGTGGCGTTCGGAAAATCCTCCAGCCCGCCGGCATGGTCGAAATCGAGATGAGTGACGAGGATGTGGCGCACGTCGTTCGCGGTGAAGCCTAGCGCCTCGATCTGGCGGATCGCCGTCTCTTGCTCGCGCAGGCGGATGTTGAGCAGCATCCGCCACGGCACCGTGATGCGCGGGTCGGGGCGGCGGTGTGGGTGGTCGACATCGCGCAGGCCATAGCCGGTATCGACCAGCACCAGCCCGTGCGCATCGGTCTCGATCAGCAGGCAGTGGCAGACGATCTGCCCGAGCGGACTGACGCTGCGCCCGTCGAACAGCGCCCCGCCCAGTGGGCAGTCGGTGCCGCAATTGAGGTGGTGGATGCGCATGGCTGTTGCTCCCGGTTGTAGTGGGGCAACGGGTGGGGGGGTAGATAAGTGTCTTTGGTTGTTCAGGAATCTTGTTAACCTGGGGCAGGAAGAAGGGTGGTTCACGCGAAGGCGCGGAGACGCGAAGAGAGGGATTTCGCGCAGAGGCGCAGAGAAGGTGCGGTCGGGGTACGGTCCCCCGCGCCAGCGGCCTGATTGCAGGTTGCGGCGGGTGCTAGGGTCTCTCAATCGCGAGCCGGTAGCCTCGTTCGCGCCTCCTCTGCGCATCTGCGCGAAATCTACCTTCTTCCTGTTCTCTACGCGCCCTTCGCGCCTTCGCGTGAAACCAAAATCTACTCGAACCGCGCTTTCGGGATGTGCGTGATCCGGCACGCAAGGTCCGCCTCGCCCGACGCCACGACATAATGGTCGCCGCGGTCGGCAATCCCTGTCGTGAACACCACGTCGCGGACGTACATCTGGTCCTCAAGGTCGCGGGTCAGATCGGGGTTCGCCTCCAGCAGCGGCGCGTGGTCGGTGGCGACCGTTCGGCTCGGGTCGTCGGCGTCGAGGATCGACCAATAGGTGCGATAGACGCCGACGATCTCCTTGGGCTCGACGCCGTGCCACAGGGTCAGCCAGCCCCGTTCGGTCAGGATCGGCGGCGTGCCACCGCCCATGCGCGCGGTCGCGACGGTCGCGGCATGCGGGCGGATGCCGGGCTTCAGGCACGGCTTCCAGTGGCGGGCATCGGGCGAGGTGGCGAGGTTGATCGACGGCCCGGCACGCCATTCGCTGCCCGGCGGATAGGCGAAATAGAGGTCGCCCAGCGGCCGGGTCTGCGCCCAATATTGCCCGTCGATCGTGCCCTCGAAGATCAGCATGTCCTTGTTCTGATGGTCGAGGATGATGTCGGCGAAGCGCCAGTCGAGCCCGTTGTCGGAGGTATAGAGCGTGGTCGAATGCCGCTCCGGGCTGACCGAACAGGTCGTCATCAGCCATTCGTCGCCGACCTTGCTGATCCGCGCATCCTCGACGCCGTACATCTGGAAATCGCCCTGCGGCGCGACCGCGCGGTCGTAGTGGAGCGCGACGATCTCCAGCCCGTCGGGCGTCAGTTCGACCGGCAACAGCCATGACAGCGAGGTCAGCGCCATCACCCGCCAGCGCCCGCCGTTGAGCAGGAACTTGCGCGGATCGGCGGTGTCGACCGCGTCCAGCGGCCATGCGTCGAGGACGTACCGCCCCTCACTCCAACGGATATTGTGGATATGGCCGTCGAACTTGGGTTTCCTGAGTGCCTCGGCGATGCGGACCATCATCAGCAGATTGCCGCTGGGCAACCGCGTCAGCGCCGGATTGAACGCACCCAGCACATAGGTTTCGACCCCCAATTGCCCGGCGAGTGGCGAGCGCGACAGGTCGATATCGTCGGGGGTCAGGACCAGTCGGTCGACGGCGAAGCTCATTCCTCCGCCTGATCGCGCGGGACGATGGTCAGTTGCTGGACGATGGCGCGGCGGGGCTGGGTCAGCAGGTAATGGACGCCGACCGCGATATCCTCGGCGCGCAGCATCGTTTCGTCGGCGATGCGCTCACGCTGTTCGTCGGGCTGGATATCGGGCAGTTGCATGTCGGAGCCGGTCAGGCCGGGTTCGACATTGCTGACACGAATGCCCTTTGGCCCCAGTTCGCGGCGCAGTGCCTGGGTAAAGCCCTGAATCCCGTACTTGATCCCGGCATAGATGGTCGATCCCGGCCCCAGCGCATAGGCGCTGGTCGATCCGATGAAGACGATATCGCCCGCGTCACCGACGCGTTTGGCGGCGTGGTGCGCGCTCAGCAGATAGCCGGTGAAGTTGATCGCGATGACCTCGCGCAGCGTCGCCTCGTCGGTGTCGGTGATCCCCTCGGCAGCGACGGCGGCGTTGATGATGGCGATGTCGATGCCGCCCATCTGCTCCTCGGCGGCGGCGAAGAAGCGGCCGACATTGTCGGCCTCGGCCAGATCGATGGCGATGCCGCCGCCGGTGCCGACCTCTTCGATCCGGGCGAGCGCGTCGGCGAGATGGTCCTCGTTCCGGCCGCACAGGAACACCTCGGCCCCTTCGCTGGCGAGCAGCACCGCGATGGCGCGGCCGATGCCGGTGGTCCCGCCGGTAATCGCTGCACGGCGGCCGGCGAGGGTTGGTTGTTGCGTGTGCGCGTCGGTGGCGGGGATCATGGGCGGCTCCTGTCGCTTATCGGTTCGACAAGCGAGGCAGGACGCGGGAGGTTCCTTTGCGAATGCAGTAACTTGGGTTGAGGGTTGGGGATGGCGGGTTCTCGACGGACGCTTCTCGACAAACTCGAAGCTGCTCGAACCGAACGGAGGGAAGGGGGATTTACCGCCCTTTCAGGGCCGCCGCCTCCGCCGCCGCGTCAAGCGGGTCGCCTGCCGCCATCGCCTGTGCGTCGGCCATCAGCGTCGCCATCGGCGATCCGGCCTGGGCATAGGCGGTGCCGCCATTGTCGGCCATGCCGCCGCGCAGCTGCTCGATCCGCCATGGTCCCTGCCCCTGCGCACAGGCGATGCCGCCGGTGGTGCCCTGTTCGAAGGTGCGGCACAGGCCGCCAGCGCGGTCGCGGAAGGTGATGCCGATGCGGACCGGGCCGCTGTCGGTGGCGGAGGCGAGTTGCGTGTCGAGCGCGTGGGCGAGCTGTCCCTGCGCGACCGCCGTGCCGCCGTCGAAGCCCAAGTTGCCGCCCGATCGCGGCACGAGCTGTCCGAGCAGCAGCCCGGCGACGAGGCTGGCGGCGAGCGCGCCGTACCAGCGTTGCGGTTTGGGCTTGTGCGTCCGGGTCGGGAAGGGGACGACATTGTCGCCCTGCTTCAGCAGCGCCTCGACCCCCGCCGGCATCGGCTGCGCGTCGAGTCCGGCGAACGCACCGCGCAGCTTCGCGGTCAGTGCGCGGTGGCGGTCGACCTCCGCCGCCAGCGTTGGATCGGCGGCGATGGCGCGTTCGACGCGTTTCGCGGTCAGCGGGTCGAGCTCGCCATCGGCATAGGCGGCGAGCATTTCGGGATCGATCGTCATGCCGCTTCTCCCAAGAGCCCGAGCAATGCGTCGCGCCCGCGCACGAGGCGCGAGGTCAGCGTGCCGATGGGGATGTCGAGGATCTCGGCGGCTTCCTTGTAGGCAAAGCCCTCCACCATCACCAGCGCGATCACCTCGCGCTGTTCGGGGGGCAGCTTGCCCATCGCCCGGCCGATATTGTGCATTTCCACCGCCATTTCCTGTTCCCCATGTGCGCCGATCGCATCGCCCTGTTCGGCGGGGACGAAGGTTTCACCGGCCCGGCTTCGGCTGCGCACCGTGTCGATCCACAGGTTGCGCAGAATGCGGATCGCCCATGCGTCGATCCGCGTGCCCGGCTGCCACTGGTCGCGGCGCACCAACGCGCGCTCGACGCCCGCCTGCAACAGATCGTCGGCATCGGCGGGGTTGCGGGCCAGCGCATACGCTACCCGGCGCAGCCGCGGCAGATGCGGGAGCAATTCGTCTTCGAAGCGCACCTTCGTCCTTTCGTCGCGCCTGGGGATGAAACGGATGGCACCGTCCGTTTAATCCGGCATGAAGATGGAAAGATCGTATAGCAGGCGGGGCGCGATGGGTCGGACGAAACTCTGGGGCATGCTGGCGCTGTTGCTGCCGGTGCCGGCGTCGGCGCAGTTGCTGCCGCAGGTGCCGTCGCTGCCGTCCTTGCCCGGGCCGGTCGGGGGGGCGGTGGACGGGGTGCGCCGGGCGTTGCCGGTCGAGGAGACGCTGTCGAACGCCCGGCAACTGGTGCGGCAGTCGGTCGAGCGGGCGCGTGATCTGGCGCGGCGCTATCCCGACCGGATCGAACTGGACCGCGACGGCAATCCGGTGCGCGCGGGCGAGGTGACGCTGAGCGATCCCGATCCGGCGCTGCTGAAGCTGGCGGAGGCGGCGGGGTTCCGGGTGATCGCGAACGAGCGGTTCGAGGAGCTGGGCATCGGCTTCGCCCGGCTGCGCGCGCCCGCCGGACTGTCGGCGGTCGAGGCGGTGCGGCGGCTCGGACGAATATTGGGGGTCAATCGGGTCGCGACCGATCCGATTTATAGCGCGAGTGGGGTGGGAGCGGTGCCCTCTACCTCCGAGCGTACCCCCGCGCAGGCGGGGGCCCAGGGGCGGCAGGCGATGGCGCTGCTTGGCTCTGGACCCCCGCCTGCGCGGGGGTACGGCGTGTTTGCGGGGGCGGTTGTCGCTTCCTCCTTGTCCCCTTCGCACGCCCCGGCCTTCGCTGGGGTACGGGGAGGCGGTGGGGGGCGACTGCCTGCCCCCGGCGCCGGTCGCCGCATCGGCATTATCGATGGTGGCGTCGGTCCCGGTACCCCCGGTCTCGCCGCGCAACAGGGCTTTGCCGAGGGGGCGCCGCGCGCCAACGACCATGCGGTCGCCATCGCATCGCTGTTGACCGGCGGCGGGGGGATCAAGGCCGCGGCACCGGGCGCAGCGCTGGCGGTGGCCGATGTCTATGGCAGCGACCCGGCGGGCGGCAGCGCCAGCGGCATCGCCCGCGCGCTGGCATGGATGGTACGCGGGCGTGTGCCGGTGGTGGTGGTCAGCCTTGCCGGGCCGGCCGATCCGCTGCTGGCGCGCTTCGTCGCGGCGGCGCGGGCACGCGGCACGGTGGTCGTCGCGGCGGTCGGCAATGCCGGGCCGGCGGCACCCCCCGCCTATCCGGCCAGCTATCCGCAGGCGATCGCGGTCACCGGCATCGATGCGCGCGGGCGGCCGCTGATCGAGGCGGGGCGGGCGCGGCACCTCGACTATGCCGCGCCGGGGGCGGACATGCTGGCGCTGAATGCGGCCGGGCAGGCGCGGCCGGTACGGGGCACGTCGTTCGCCGCGCCGCTGGCGGCGGCACGGCTGTCGGCGCTGTGGGACGGCGACGTAGCGGGCGCGCTGGCAAGGCTCGACCGCGAGGCGAAGGGCAAAAGCGCGCGAACCGGGCGCGGCGTGGTGTGCGGGGCGTGCCGGACGCCGGTGCGGTAGCATCCGAATTGTCTTTGGAGCAGGCAGATCACATACCCGTCGTGGCGCTCGCCTTCTTCCTTCTGGAAGGGTGCGAAATCCGCCCGAAGAGGAGGTGATTCACATCACATACGATACTGCAATACTGATCGTCAGCGCGGCAACGCTGATGGTCGAACTGGCTTCTCTGGTCCTTGCGATCAGATCGGCTTCACGTTCGAAATAACGTGGTGAAGGGGGCGCGGGCTTCGGTCCGTGCCTCCGGAACGAATTAGGCCCCAGCCTCGGCAAAGACTGGAGCCTGTTCGAGTCGGCGGGATACACATCCTTCCGATACTGCACTCACGATAATAGGCCGGGTGGCTTGCGATTTCAATAATGTCGTCCTGTCGGTCGGGCGGGATATTCGTCGTTGAATCAATGCTGTGCTCGCGGCTGCCGCGATTGTTCGCACGAATTCCCCAGAAAAAATGCACCGGCCGGGATTAAACCGAAAACGGCATCCGTTCTCCTTTTCGAAGCGCCTGTGCGGCGTGACGACAAAGGAGACATTGCGATGAAGACCCTGTTCCTGATGGGCGCGGCGCTGGCCGCAGTGACGATCACCCCGGCTTCGGCGCAGCTGCTGGGCGGTGGCGGCGGCGGGCTGACCGGCGGGTTGGGCGGCAGCCTGAGCGGTGGCCTCGGCGGCAATGTCGGTGGCACGTTCGACCGGAGCGTCGCCCCGACCATCGAGCGCGTCCGCGACCGCGCCGACACCAGCGTCCGCAGCGCGCGGCGTGGCAGCGGCGAGGTGACCGCCGAGCGCAGCGTCGATCGTCGCAGCGGCCGGGTTCGTGCCGGTGGATCGGCCCGCGGCGACGGTGCGTCCGATGGTAGCGTGCAGGCGCTGGGCGGCGTGCTCGGTGGGTCGGGCAGCGGTTCGGGGAACGCCTCGGGCAGTGCCGATGCGCAGCTGATCGGGACCGATGCGGTGCGCTCGACCGCCAGTGCGGCCCGCGACCGGGTGCGCAGCGGCGTCGCCACCACCCGCGACCGGGTACAGGGTGTCGCCAGTGCGGCGCGCGACCGGACGCAGGGCGCGGTCGGTGCGGTGCAAGGCGGTGCGGGCAGCCTGAACGGTGCGGCTTCGGGCAGCGGCAACGGCTCGGTCGGCAACGGATCGGCGTCCGGTTCGGGCGAAGGGGCGCTGTCGTTGATGGGTGGCGGGGCGATCCCGGCGCTGAACCCCGGCACCATGGTGCGCGATGCCAAGGGCGAGGCGATCGGCCGCGTCCAGTCGGTCCGTCGCAACGCCGCGGGCAAGGTCGAGGCAGTGACGATGGCGGTCGGCCGCCGCACCGCGACGCTGCCCGCCGATAATTTCAACGTACAGGGCGACGTGCTGGTCTCGGCGATGGGCGAGGGTCAGGTGAAGCGCGCCGCCAAGGAGCAGTAAGCCGGCTCGGCATCACTCCCCACCGAAGCCGTCCCGGCTCGCCGTCTCCCCTTGCCGGGGAGGGGGCGGGTTTTTCGTTCGTGCGGTGGGGAGGCATTGGTTCACGCAAAGGCGCGAAGGCACGAAGAAAAATTGGTTCGCGCAAAGGTGCAAAGGACGCAGAGAGGGCGCTTTTGGGGCACTGCCTCTCGCGCTAGCGGCCTCCGTGCAGGTTGCAGCGGGCGCAGTGGTCTCCCGATCATGAGCCGGTTGTTCGGGAGGTGATCCTCTGCGGCCTTTGCGCCTTTGCGCGAACCAATCTTCTTCGTGCTCCCTGAGCCGTCACACCACCTGGAAAAACCCGCGCCCCGACCGAAGCGCGGGCTCCCCGGATCAGAAGCGCAACCGCACGCCGGTGCTGATCGCCTCGCGGTGATCGTCCTTGCCGGTCTGCGCCGACACGGTCGAGAACAGGTCGAGGCCGTCGGTGACCCGCTGGACGAGGCCGGCGCTAACGGTGCCGACTGCCTGTGCCCGGCCAGCGCCGAGCGCCACCAGGCCGAGCGGCCCGCCGGCATAGCCCGCTACCGCATCGGTACGCTGGCCCTCGATCTGGTAGCGCACGCCCAGCGACACGAACGGCCGGAACGCGGCATCCGACGTCTCCGCCCGGGCAAAGCCGACGCCCGCATCGGCGAAGCCCGCGACATGTCGGTCGGCAGCGACGGTCAGCGCGAACGGACCGCCCGCCTCGACCAACCGGTCGCGCGCGGTGCGGACATAGGTCACCCCGGCACGCGGCCGCAGTGCCCAATCGCCCATGTCGATCGTGTAATGCGCCGACAGGTCGCTGACGAGGCTGTTGAGGTCGTAGCTGGCGCGCGAGGCAACGCTGGCCGGCAAGGTGCGGTCGGTATTCGCCTGGCCGGCATTGTACGCGATCGATGCGCCGAAACCGAAATTGCCGGCTTCGTACCGGCCATGGACGCCCGCGACCCAGCCATCGATATCGCTGCGCGCGGCAAGCGTATCGATCCGCTGGCGGCTATTGAGATAGCCGCCGAACACCCCGACCGACCAGCTGCTGTCGCCATAGCCGACGCCACCGACAAAGCCGTAGCTGGTCGTGCGCGCACGCGACACGCCGGTATCGGCATCCGCGGCGAGACGGTACCAGCTGCCGATCGCCTGGCCGAAGGTAAAGCCGCCGGGCTCGCTGCGGTTCGGGGCGAAGCCCGGACCACGGGCGATGTCGGTCAGCGCCAGTGCGTTCTCGACGCCCGCCTGGGTTGCGGTGGCATAGGCTTCGGGGGTCAGGCGCGCGAATGCCTGCGGGTTCGACGCACCGTTGCTGGTGGTCAGCGCCGGCAGCACCGCGAACAGCGCGCTGGTCGCGGGCTGGGTCTGCAGCACGGTGTTGGCATAGGCGACCGAGCGGCTGACCTGCGGGCTGAAACCGGCATCGTTCAGGAACTGGCCGAGCAGCTGGATGCGGTCGGTACGCTGGACGACGAAGCCGAACAGCGTGTCGGGCTTCTGGATCGTGGTGAAGCTGCCGGTGATGCCGCCGCTGGCGGTGATGAGGTCGTAGCTGGCGCCGGGACGCAGCGTGCCGCTCTGCGTGAGTTGCAGCGTCGAACCCGATGCGATCGCGAGCGTGCCGTTGATGACCAGCTTGTCCTGTGCGGTCGGCGTGAACTCGAACACCGATGTCGAGCCCGAGGCGAGCGAGACATTGCCGTTGACGGTCATCGTGCCCGGCGACGCGCCGGGGCTGAGAATGCCTGCCACGGTAACGTTGCCGTTGACGGTGCCCGCCGAGCCGAAGGTCGCGCCGCTGCGCACCGCGAACGTCCCGTTCAGTACCGATCCGGCCAGGCCGACGAGGCGCCCGCCGGTCAGGTCGACGCTGCCGAGCGTGGCGGTGCCCGAAACGGTGGCGAAACCGCCCGACATCGCCAACGCCTCGACATTGGTGACGGTGCTGAACGCCGTGTTGCCGCCGGTGATCGCCAGCGTATCGCTGCCCGCGCCGCCATCGACCGCGCCGGTAAAGCCACCGGCGATGGTGAAGCGCTGGTCGCCGCTGTCGAAGCGGACCTGTGGCGCCGTGAGCGTCGACCCGCTGGCGATCGTCAGGCTGGTCCCGGCATTGACCGTGTCATAGGCATGGGTGCCGGTCAGCGTCAGCGTGCCGGTGCCCTCGCTGGTAAAGGTTTCGAAGCCGGTCAGCGTGGTGCTGGCAAGGCTGCGGTCGCCGGTCAGGACGAGGGTCGCCGTATCACTGCCCGCGCCACCCGCGACGGTGCCGTTCAGCGTACCGGCAAGCCGCAGCGCGTCGTTGCCCGCACCCAGATCGATGATCCCGGTGAGCGTGCCGCCCGACGCGACCGTCAGCGACTGCGCGCCGTCACCGAACGACAGCGGCACATTGACGGTGCCGAGCGTGCCGGCAACGGTCAGCGCGCCGTTGGTGAGGGCCACCTGTTCGAACCCGGTTGCGGTCCCGCTCAGCGTCACCGGACCGGCATTGGTGAAGGCGAGCGTGTCGCTGCCGGCGCCGCCGTCATAGCTGCCGGTGACGGTCTGCGTTGCGAAGGTTAGGCTGTCATTGCCTGCACCCAGGTCGACGACGCCGGCGAGCGTGCCGCCCGACGCGACCGTCACCGACTGCGCCCCGTCACCGAACGACAGCGAGGTTCCCGCCGACCCGAGCGTGCCGGCGACGTTAAGCGCTCCGCCGATCAATGCGACCTGTTCGAACCCGTTGGCGGTGCCGAGCAGCGTCACCGGACCGGCATTGGTGAAGGCGAGCGTGTCGCTACCCATGCCCCCGTCATAGCGTCCGGCCGCGAGCTGCGTGCCGAGCGCCAGCATGTCGTTGCCCGCGCCCAGCGCGACCGAGGCGACGTCGCCATCGACCATCAGCTGTTCGGCCGCGTCCGATCCCGTAACGGTGCCGAGCGAGAAGCCGCCCAGCGTCGCCGACAGACCGGTACCGGTCAGCGTCACCGCCTCGAAGCTCTGGTCGAGCGCGAGGGCCAGCGTGCCGGTCCCTTCGAGCGACAGCCGTTCGAAGCCGGTGCGTGCGTTGATCCCGCTGCGGTTGCCCGCCAGCACGACACCATAGGTATCGGTGCCGCTGCCGCCATCGACACCGCCGGCAACGCGGCTGTTCGCGCCCTCGACGAAGCTGTCGTCGCCTTCGCCCAGCAGCACCGCGCCGCCGATCGTCCCGCGATTGACGACCCGGTCGTTGCCCGCGCCCAGCGTCACGCCGCCAGCGATCGTGCCGTCATTCTCGACCGTCTCGATCGCGTCGGACCCGGTGATGGTGAACGGACCGTCGCTGGTCAGCGTCTGCCCTGCGGCGACGCCGATCGTGCCGCCAATCAGGTCGATCGTGTTCAGGCGGAAATTGCCGGTATAGCTGACACTGCCCGATCCGGTCTGGCTGAAGCGTTCGAAATTGACGAACTGGTCGCCATTGACCGTGCCACCACCAGTCGCATCGACGATGAACGTGTCGGTGCCGGCGCCGGCATCGACGGTGCCGATCGTGACCGCCGAGGCACGCTGTAGGAAGGTGTCGTCGCCTTCGCCGAGGAAGACATTGCCTTCGATCCGGCCGAGATTGTCGATGCGGTCGTTGCCGATACCTAGATCTACCGAACCAACGATGGAGCCGGTATTGACTATGCGGTCGTCGCCCAATCCGGTCTGGATCGCACCAGCAAGATAAGGACGGCCGACAAAAGAGTTGATGCCGTCATCGTCGGCAAGCGCGGTGCCCGCGCTGCCCCGGATCAGTCCGGCATTGGTCAGATCGAGTGCGGCACCGATTGACAACAGTGCCACCGATCGTTCACCGACCGCTTCGATCACCCCCGCCGAGCTGTTGTTCACCTGTGCCTGGCTGACCCAACCATTGGCTAGGTCAAGTGCGACCGATGGTAAGGTAAAGGATCGCAGCGTATCGCTGAACCAGTCGTAATATTCATCCTGACGCCCGCCGCCATTGGCGCTGATGGTACCGCTGTTGGTGACGGTAACCGTGCCGACCCCGCCGCCCTGACTGGTCTTTGTCAAGCTTGCCGCAGTAGCGGCGGTACCGGTTGCCTCGATCGTACCGCTGTTGGCAAGCGTCAGGCTGACGGCGACGTCACTGCCGATATCGGCAAGCAGCCGGACGGTCAGGTCGGTTGCCGAAACGGTGCCAGTGTTGGTGAAGGCAATTGCGACCGGATTGGACCGCGGGTTGTCAGTCCAAGGATAATCGACGATGTCGGCCTGGACGCTGCCGGTGATCGTGCCGCTGTTGACGGCATCGATCGTGTCGCTGCGATAGCCTTCAAGCCTGACCGCACGCTCGTCGGCGGCGGCAAGGATGCGCCCGCCGTTGATGAAGGAGAGGCTGCCAAGTGCGTCGATCTGGACGGTGCTACCGCCTTGCGTTTCCGATCCGATCGACCCGCTGTTGACGAAGCGGTTGGTCGTGCCAGTGACCGCGCCGGTAATGGTGTCTTGATTGGTGAAGGCAGAGAGGACCGGGCCGCTCTGATAGATACCATCGACCAGGAAAGAGGGATTGTAGATCAGCACATTGCCGTCAATCGACGCGGTATTGACGATCTGGCCATCGCCAGACAGGCGTAGATCTCCCTCGATTTTTGCATCGGCGCGCGCAGTGACGATCGTGTCGGTGCCGAGTGCGCGGACGCCCAGTGCCTCGAAATTGGTAACGCTGGCGAAGCCCAGCGTTACAGTGTCGCTGGCGCGCCGGGCAACGACCAGCGTGTCGGCGCCTTCGCCGCCGTCGATCGTACCGCTGACGCCCAGCGCGCCGAAGGCGACCAGCGTGTCATCACTGCGACCGAACAGCAGGTCGCCGTCGATCGTGCCGCCATCGGTGACATAGGTCGCATCGCCATACGCGCGACCACCATATTGGTTATAACCCAAGTCGACCCCGCCGGTGATCGTTCCGGCATTGGTCAGCTTGCCGCCGCCGGTGCGGATGGCAAGGCCGTCGACCCGGCCGGCAATGGTACCGGTCGCGCTATTGTCGATGGTAAGCCCAAAGCCGCTGTCGACAGCGATGCCGACATTACCCGAGCTGGCGATCCGGCCGCTATTGGTAATAGCGAGCGTGCCATAGGTGCCTTGCACCGCGATGCCCGCAACATCGATCGTCCCGCTGTTGGTCAGCGTCGCGGGATTGCCGCCACCATAATAATAGATGCCGGTCGAAGCGCGGGCGCCTTCAGCTTGCACGATGCTGCCCGTATTGATGATCGTCGGTGGACCGCTGATACCGGTCGCGCCACCCAATATGATGGTGCCGGCGTTGGTGACCTGTGTGCCGCCACGATAGGGTGGGCCAAAGGCTAATCCGCTGGTGATCGCCGACGTTTCACCATAGCCCGCCGGGGCAAGGTTGATTGCCGTGATCGTACCCAGATTGGTGAAGCTTTCGCGGCCGCCGAGCGACACCACGCTGGCACTGCCATATCCCACGCTTTCGGCTCGTGTCAGGCTCAGCGCGCCACGGCTCGTGATGGTAAGCGACGTCGGCGAATCGGTCGAGTATTGTGACAAACCGGAAATACGGATTGCCGAGGCGGCGGTCGTGGTGATGTTGGCGTTCAGGTCGACGCTACCGCTGCCGGCGAGCAGCACTGGCATGGTCGTTGCCGGACCAGTCAACGTCAGAGCAGCATTGTCGAACAGTTCGTAACCGATCTCGCTGAAGCCGGCGGGCGTGGTTAGCGTCGCACTTGCATCGCTGCGGACGCGCAGGCGCAGGTTCGAATCGCTGGCAATCACATTGCCCGTAATCCCGGCGAACGCACCGCTGCCGGTGTTGACCAGTTCGGTGACCAGGGTGTTGTCCTGACCCAGTATCAGGTCGCCATTGAGCACCCCGCCCGGCAGCGCGATGAACCGATTGTTGTTGCTGTAGAATTGTGCCTGATTGTTACCGAGAACGACGTTGCCGGCAATTGTGCCGGCGTTGACGATTGTCGCGTTGTTGGTGAAGAATCCTTCGCTTGAGTCGCGGGCAACAATCGCATTGCCCCCTGAAACGATGCCACCCGCACGGTTTTCGAACGTAGCCGGACCTGTCAGAAACATGCCGGTCTGGTTGCCGGTGATGGTGCCGGTGTTGGCGAATGTAACGCCGATGCGCGCACCGGTTATTCCTTCGATCAGGCCGGCATTGGTTGCGGGCGTACTGTAGATACTGCCGCGTATTTCGAGCGCGACGCCACCCGTCGAACGCAGCACGCCCGTCACGGTGTTGGTGAATTTTTCTCCGAAGAGATACACTGCGGTATTGCCGGCAGTAATCGTGCCGCTGTTGACGACCGAGCCTGCTATCGACACGTCGACCGCGTTGCGTACCGCGGTGATCGTGCCACGGTTTTCGAACAGATTGACGGTCGACAGGTCGATTGCTGCGAGATCGCTGGTCGACGTCGAGACGATCGTCCCGGCGTTGATAATATATGGACTGCGACTGTCCTGAAATTCGGACCGCAGGATCTGTCCTGTACCGGATAGTGTCGTACGGTTGAGAATCGTACCGTAGCCGCTCACAAACAACGTGCCAGGGGTTGAGAAGCCGCTATCGAGCGTAGCAGTGATAGCGGTATCCGGTGCAAGCGAGAGTTGTTCGAATCCCGTCGGCAGCGTCAGCGGTGCGGAAAGCGTCGCATCGGCAGTCACGCGGATGCGGGCAAGATCGGTACCCGTGCCGCCATCGATCGTGCCGTCGACACCATAAGATATGCGAGTGCCGTCAAAGGTCCCGATCAGTGTATCGTTGCCCGTGCCAAAGCGCAGCGAGCCGGTGATCTGCCCGGCGGTGGAATCAACGAAATTACCCGAATTGCCTGTCAGGACGTCGCCGACGATCGTGCCGGCATTGGTCAGTAATAGGTAGTTGTCGCTGCTAATCGCCGTTGCACCGGCGCTAGCGATACGTGCGTTGGCAGCATTGATGATGACTATCCCCCGCCCTTCGATCGCTGCGCCAGCGCCGCTGTTTTCGATCGTGCCTCTGTTGTCTATCGTACGCGAGAACAGGTTGGCGAGCGTAGAAGTCGTACTAGCTGATAGCATCGACCCACTATTGGTAATATTACCAAACGCAAAACCGGTTCCAGAGGTGAATGCACTCCGCCCCCCCGCCGTTTATAGTTCCGGCATTGATGAAATTGTCTACCGTACCGTCGATCGCGCCGACCGTGCCGCCTTCACGGTTGTAAAGATAGTCGAAAATCATGTCGGGATCGTTTGATAACAGCGCAGCGCCGTCCGTTCCGATAATGTCACCGCTATTGTCGATCGATGTACTTCCCGAAACATAATTAGAATCGGTCGAGCGGCCGATACGCACGCCGTTAGCACCGGTTATGCGTCCACCAGTAGCGACGTTCACGAACATCGACTGCGATACGAACGAGTTTGGAACGGACTGTACGAAGAAGCTGATCCCGGCATTCGTGCCGCCGTCCACCACGCCGTTTACCTGGGTAGCAACTGATCCGTAGAAGGCCGATGCACCATCAAGCCGGACTGCGATTGCTGCGTCAGTAGAGCCGCGTACCGTTGCAGCCTGTTCAATTACGACGTTTGTCCCGCTGGTTGATACGACAATGCCATTGGTATCAACGCCGGAACAGACGCTAGTATTGTTCGCGATCGTCGGATCGGGCGTGCATTGGGCGAAGGCGGGGCCCGCTAGCATCAGCGCTACCGTAAGTGCGCTGGATTCCAGCGCGCGCACCCGCACCCGCCGCGCTTGCGGCGTAGCATTCCGACCGATCATGACATCCCCCTAAAGATTCCTGCAGGGTATCGAGCGATCGTCTCGCTGTCGAGTATTCTACCGTCGCTCGTATCCGGATTGGCGGTAGGTCGTGCTAAGCGCGTCTGGGACTGCAATACGTCGGGTACGCCCCGGACCTATAGCAGGTACGTTCCATGGTTCGGTTAATGTAAAGAAGCGACTTAGCTTCCCTATGAGGGGGCCGGTTGTTCCAAATAAGAAGCGGAGTGGCAGGAGCCTGTCTGCCGAACAGACAGGCTCCCAGCTCCTCAATCAGAACCGCAGCCGAACCCCGGTGCTGATCGCAGCGCGGTTGTCGCTCGATCCGGTCTGGGCCGAGGCGGTCGAGAACAGGTCGAGGCCGTCGGTGACCCGCTGGACGAGGCCGGCGGCGACGGTGCCGACTGCCTGTGCCCGGCCCGCGCCGAGCGCCACCAGGCCGAGCGGTCCGCCGGCATAGCCCGCCACCGCATCGGCACGCTGGCCCTCGATCTGGTAGCGCAGGCCGAGCGAAACGAACGGCCGGAACGCGGCGTCCGACGTTTCCGCGCGCGCGAAGCCCACGCCCGCATCGGCGAAGCTCGCGACATGCTTGTCGGCGGCGACGGTCAGCGCGAACGGGCCGCCGGCCTCGACCAGCTGATCGCGCGAGGTGCGGATATAGGTCACCCCGGCACGCGGCCGCAGCGCCCATTCGCCCATGTCGATCGTATAGTGCGTCGACAGATCGCCGACGACGCTGGTCAGGTCATAGCTGGCGCGCGAGGCGACTCTGGCGGGCAGTGCGCGGTCGGTATCGGCCTTGCCGCCATGATAGGCGATCGATGCGCCGAAGCCGAGCTTGCCGGTTGCATAGCGGCCATGGACGCCCGCTACCCAGCCATCGACGCCGGTGCGCGCGGCGAGTGCGTCGATGCGCTGGCGGCTGTTGATGAAGCCGGTAAAGGCCCCGACCGACCATGCACTGTCGCCATAGCCGATGCCACCGACGAAGCCGTAGCTGTTGGTCGCGGCGCGCGACACGCCCTCCGACCGATCGGCGGCAAGGCGGTACCAGCTGCCGATCGCCTGACCGAAGGTGAAGCCGCCGGCCTCGCTGCGGTTGGCGGCGAAGCCCGGACCGCGCGCGATATCGGTCAGGGCGAGCGCGTTCTCGACCCCGATCTGCGTCGCGCTGGCATAGGCTTCGGGGGTCAGGCGCGCGAATGCCTGCGCATTCGAACCGCCGCCCGATGTCGTCAGCGCCGGCAGCACCGCGAACAGTGCACTGGTCGCGGGCTGGGTCTGTAGCACGGTGTTGGCGTAATCGACCGAACGGCTGACCTGCGGGCTGAAACCGGCATCGTTCAGGAACTGGCCGAGCAGCTGGATGCGGTCGGTGCGCTGGACGACGAAGCCGAACAGCGTGTCGGGCTTCTGGATCGTGGTGAAGCTGCCGGTGATGCCGCCGCTGGCGGTGATGAGGTCGTAGCTGGCGCCGGGACGCAGCGTGCCGCTCTGCGTGAGTTGCAGCGTCGAACCCGATGCGATCGCGAGCGTGCCGTTGATGACCAGCTTGTCCTGTGCGGTCGGCGTGAACTCGAACACCGATGTCGAGCCCGAGGCGAGCGAGACATTGCCGTTGACGGTCATCGTGCCCGGCGACGCGCCGGGGCTGAGAATGCCTGCCACGGTAACGTTGCCGTTGACGGTGCCCGCCGAGCCGAAGGTCGCGCCGCTGCGCACCGCGAACGTCCCGTTCAGTACCGATCCGGCCAGGCCGACGAGGCGCCCGCCGGTCAGGTCGACGCTGCCGAGCGTGGCGGTGCCCGAAACGGTGGCGAAACCGCCCGACATCGCCAACGCCTCGACATTGGTGACGGTGCTGAACGCCGTGTTGCCGCCGGTGATCGCCAGCGTATCGCTGCCCGCGCCGCCATCGACCGCGCCGGTGAAGCCGCCGGCGATGGTGAAGCGCTGGTCGCCGCTACCGAAGCGGACCGGGGCGGTCAGCGTCGACCCGCTGGCGATCGTCAGGCTAGTGCCGGCATTGAGCGCGTCATAGGCGTGGGCGCCGGTCAGGGTCAGCGTGCCGGTGCCTTCGCTGGTAAAGGTTTCGAAGCCGGTCAGCGTGGTGCTGGCAAGGCTGCGGTCGCCGGCGAGGGTCAGGATAACGCTGTCGCTGCCTGCACCACCCGCGACGGTGCCGTTCAGCGTGCTGCCCGTCGTGAGCCGCAACGCGTCATTGCCTGCGCCCAGATCGATCACCCCGGCCAGCGTACCGCCCGAGGCGACCGTCACCACCTGCGCCCCGTCGCCGAACGACAGCGGTGCGTTGGTGGCGCCGAGCGTGCCGGCAACCGTCAGCGATCCATTGGTCAGCGCGACCTGTTCGAACCCGGTCGCGGTCCCGGTCAGTATCACCACACCGGTATTGATGAAGGCGAGCGTGTCGCTGCCCGTGCCACCGTCATAGCTGCCGGCGGCGGTCTGCGCGCCGGTCGCCAGCATGTCGTTGCCCGCCCCCAGTGCGACCGAGGCGACATCGCCATCGACCATCAACTGCTCGGCGGCGTCCGATCCGGTAACGGTGCCGAGCGAGAAGCCGTTCAGCGTCGTGTTGAGACCGGTGCCGGTCAGCGTCGTGGTTTGGAAGCTCTGGTCGAGTGCGAGGGTCAGCGTGCCGGTCCCTTCGAGCGACAGCCGCTCGAAATTGGTGCGCGCGTTGATGCCGTTGCGGTCGCCGGCCAGCACGACATTGTAGCTGTCGGTGCCGGCGCCGCCATCGACGCCGCCCGCGACCGTGCTGTTGGGGCCGTCGACGAAGCTGTCGTCGCCGTCACCCAGCAGCACCGTACCGCCGATCGTGCCACGATTGACGACCCGGTCGTTGCCGCCGCCCAGTGTGATACCGCCAGCGATGGTGCCGTCATTGACGACGGTTTCGATCGCGTCCGATCCGGTGATGGTGAACGCGCCGCTGCTGGTCAGCGTTTGCCCGGCGGCGACGCTGATCGTGCCGCCGACCAAGTCGATCGTGTTCAGCCGGAAATTGCCGGTGTAGCGGACGTCGCCCGATCCGGTCTGGCTGAAGCGTTCGAAATTGATGAACTGGTCGCCGTTCAGCGTGCCACCACCGGTCGCATCGACGATGAAGTTATCATCGCCCTCGCCCGCATCGACGGTACCGATCAGCGTCGCCGACAGGCGATGGAGGAAGGTGTCGTTGCCGGCACCGAGGAACACGTCGCCCTCGATCCGGCCGTAATTCTCGATCCGGTCGTCGCCGACGGCAACGTTGATCGAACCGATGATCGTGCCGTTGTTGATGATGCGGTCGGCGATCGTCGAAAAACCGGTATCTTCGTCCGACGTCTGGATCGCGCCGGCGAGGTAATCGGATGCGCCGAAATAGGCGAAGCTAGAGTTTTCGACATCGGTCAGCCGCGTGCCCGCGCCGCCGCGGATCGTTCCGGCGTTGACGAGGTCGAGCGCACTTTCGGCGGCCGCGACCGCGACCGATTGGGTGCCAGTCGCCTCGATCACGCCCGATGCGGTGTTGGTCAGCTGCGTCGTGCCGCCGCTATAGTTGCCGACAAACAGGCCGACGCTGGGCAGGATATAGGTGTAGTTGGGATCGAAAGTACCTTCCACGATCCGCTCGCCGGCATTGGCGCGGATCGTACCCGAATTGGTCGCCGTGATGGCAACGGTGCCCGGACCGGAGAAACCGCGCAGGGATACGGCGTCGCTGGACGGGCTGGTGATCTCGATCAAGCCCTTGTTGTCGAAGGTAATCGTGGATCCGGCGGCGGTCGCATTGTCGGCGGAAAGCGCGAGCGTCTCGCCTTCATTAGTATCGGCCGAGGTCATGGTCCCGGTATTGATGAACGACAGCGACTGCGAACCTGAAATCGGTTCGTTCAGATAGTTGTTGCCGATGCGGACATCGGTGCCGCCGGTGATCGTCCCGCTGTTGCTCGCGGTCAGCGCGCTGCCCTTTTCCACGGACAGGAACACCGCCCCCAAATCGACATTGCTGGTGGTGATGCTGCCACTGTTGGTGAAGTCGAGCGTGTCGTTCGATACCGCCTCTACGGTCCCGAACCGGTTGGTGTTGATCGTTGCGCCACCGATCGTGCCGGTGTTCGCAAACTGGCGGACCTTGCCCTCGACCGAGGCGGTGATCGTGCCCTGGTTCGAGAAGCTATTCAGCGGCGTTCCGTACACGAAGCCACGGTTGGTATATTGATCGGGCGTGCCGAGCGTCGCGCTCTCGATCGTCGCCGTGTTCACGATCGCGCCGTCGCCGGTGAGCGCAACCGAACCGGTGATCGGTTCGATCGCGCGCAAGGTCACGACCGTGTCGGCGCCGATCGCGCTCACACCCTGTCGTTCGAAATTGGTGGTGGCGTTCGGGCTGATCGTCACCGTATCGCTGGCGCGGCGTGCCTGGATCAGCGTATCAATGCCACCACCGCCGTCGATCGTACCGTTGATGCTGAGCGGGTTGTAGGCGATCAGCGTGTCGTTACCGTTACCGAACAGCAGGTTGCCGTCGATCGTGCCGCCATCCTGGATATAGGTCGCGCTGGTGAACGAGCGGCCGGACGTGGCGTAGCCCATATCGACGGTGCCAGTGATCGTACCGGCATTGGTCAGCCTGCCGCCGGCCGTGCGGATCGCCAGTCGTTCGGTCTGCCCCTCGACCAGGCCGCCCGCGATCGTGCCGGTCGCGGCATTGTCGATCGTGCTGAAGCCCCCCAGTGCGATGGCAAGACCACCGAAGCTGCTGATGCGGCCGCTATTGGCGATCGTCATGCCCCTGGTATCGGCCTGCACCGCGACCCCGCCGACGTTGATCGTGCCCGAATTGGTCAGCGTCGTGGCATAGCTGGAGCTGCCGAGCACGCCGACCGACGTGCGGTTGCGCATCAATTGCGAAATGGTGCCGGTGTTCACGATCGTGCCGGTGTCGCGGATGCCGATCGCGCCGCTCAGCGAAATCCGGCCGCTATTGGTGATCTGCGATGCCGAACCGGAACCGGTGTTGACCGCAGCACCCGAAATGGCGGCGACTTCGTTCGGGTTGAGGTCCGCGCGATCGGTAACGCTGATCGTGCCGCTGTTGGTGAAGCGGTCGCCATTTTGCAGCATGACCGCCGCACCGGTGAAATTGCCTTCCTCGATCCGCAACAGGCTCAGATCACCGCTGCTGGTAATGTTCAGCGCGTTGGCGGTGGCGGTTTCGCCGGGGGCGAGCGTGGGCGAGATGGTCTGGATCGCCGCGCGCAACACGGTCGTGATGTTACCGCTCAGGTCGACGGTGCCATGGCCGGCGACCAGCAGCGTCTGGTCCGATGTGCCGCTGACCGTCAGCTTCGCATCGTTCGACAGGTCATAGCCGAGGCTGGTGAAGCCGTCGCGTTCGGCCAGGGTGGTCGTCGCATCAGCACGCACGCGCAGCCGCAGCGTCGAGCGGCTCGCGAAAACCTGTCCGTTGATCCCGGCGAACGCGCCGGTCCCGGTGTTGACGAAATCGGTCACCAGCACGTCGCCGCGACCGAGCGTCAGGTCGCCGTTCAGCACGCCGCCGGGCAGCGCGAAATAACGGTTGCGGGTGCTGGTCGTGGTGACGGTATCGGTCAGGTCGGCGAAGACGACGTTGCCGTTGATCGTGCCGGCATTGGTGACGATGTTGTTCGAGGTGTATATGCCACTGAGCCGCCCGGAGATTGCGGTCGGTCCCGACACGACACCGCCTGCCCGGTTGTCGAGCGTGGCGGTGCCGCCGAGCACCATGCCGGTCTGCGTGCCCTGGATCGTGCCGGTATTGACCAGCAAAGTGTTGGTCAGCCGTGCGCCGGTTTGCCCGTCGATCCGCCCGGCATTGCTGCGTTCGGTACCGGTCGCCCCGCCGGTAAGCGCGAGGGCGATGCCGTTCGACGACTGAATGACGCCGGTCGCGCTGTTGGTGAAGCTGTCGCCGGTCACCCGCATGCCGGTGAAATAGGCATTGACGGTACCGTTGTTGACGACGACGCCGTTGTTGACGGCCCCGGTCGTCGCATCGCCGAGCGACACGGCATTGCGCGCGCTGTCGATCGTGCCGTTATTCTCGAACCGGCTGAACCGGGTGAGGTCGATCGCATAGGGCGTGCCGCGGGTGGTGGTCAGCGCGATCGTGCCGTTGTTGGTCAGGCCGGGGGTACCGGTCACCGACAGGTCGTTGGCGATGACCTGGCCGAGCGTCGTCAGCACCGCATTGTTGACGATCGTCCCGCCGCCACCGATCGCCAGTGCTTCGGTTCCGGTAGCGCTGGCGGCCAACGTCGTGGTGGTGCCGGCCTCGGCGATCAGCGAGAAACGCTCGAACGCAGTGGGCAGCGTCAGCGGCGTCGCGATCGTCGCATCGGTCGTGAAGCGCAGCCGTACGGAATCGGTGCCGGCCCCGCCATCGATCGCGCCGGCAACGCCGTAGCGCAATTGCGTTCCGTCATAGGCGGCGATCAGGGTATCGTTGCCGGCACCGAAGAGCAGCGACCCGGTGATCTGCCCAGCGGACGAATCCACCGTGCTGCCGGACGTCGTCGAGGTGCCGCCGGCCAGCACGTCACCGACGATCGTGCCGGCATTGGTGAGGTTCAGCCTGTCGCGGACGGTGATCGCGGTCGTGCCCGCGCTGGTGATGCGTCCGGCGGCATTGTTGTTGATGGTAAGTATCAGAGCGCTGATTGCGGCTTCCGCCCCTAGGTTCTCGATCGTCCCGTTATTGTTCAGCGCGTTGAAAAAATCGATCGACACGGTCGGCGTGAAATCGTCGGTGGACCGGATCGTGCCGCTGTTGTTGATGATGCCGGTCGACGACGAATTGCCGAACTGACTGATCGCATTGATACCACGCTCGGCGCTGACGATCGTTCCGGCATTATCGAGCGTGCCGATCGGTGCCGAAATACTGTTGATCGTTCCGCCTGCACGATTGACGATCGACGTGAACGGCACATCCGAACTGTCGGAAGAGACGGCAACGCCGAAAGCGGACGCGCCGATGACGCCGCTATTATCGATGCTGGCACTGGCGGCGTTGGATTGCCGGGAGATTCGCTGAAGCGCGACGCCATCGTTCACCTGCCCACCGGTCGCGACAGTCAATGCCAGCACATGGGCATTGGTATCGCCGGCAATCGGATCGACGTTCAGGAACACACCGTCATTGACCAACCCGTTGACGGTCAGCGTGACCGGCCCGCCATTGTTGGCCGACTGGATGCGCACGTCGATCCCCGGTTCACCGTTCGCACCGCTGACTGTCGCATCCTGATTGATGACGACGGTCGTGCCGCGGGTCGAGACGATCAGGCCGTCGGCATCGGTGCCGCTGCAGATGGTGGTCGTGCCGGAAACGGTCGGATCGGGCGTGCATTGGGCGAAGGCCGGGCCGGCCAGCATCAACGCGACCGTCATCGCGCTCGACCCCAACGCACGAGCCCGCACCTGCCGCGACTGCGACATACCGTTCCGACCGATCATGACATTCCCCTTTTAACAGGAGAGCGCTTACCGTTTGGCCAGAATGTTGTCGAGACTTTCGAGATCTACCCGATCTCTTACTGGGCCATTTAAACCCATTTTGGATAAAATTAATTTTGAGAAGCGCTGTAATCCAAGTACATAAAATCATATTTGTATTCAAATAAGCTGTCACAGCTTATGTGTTTGTAAAGATAGTTAATATTAATCTTTACTTTTGTGGGGCTGTAAAGCCGACCATGCGCCTGACGCGCCGTTTGCTTCAGGCTGTCCAAGCTTGGGAAGCTGATCGGCAGGGGTATTTCAGCATCTGCGTGCGGCGTTACCCCCAATACGCCAAAGGGTCGTTAGGAAAGCCCTGTACGGTGCCCCTATGGGAGGTGGCAATGCGTCAAACCGCTGTTGTGACGATGACGCGTAAATCGCGCTGCAGATAATCAGAAATCATCCCAACCAATCACCGCTTGAACATTGGCGCGTTTTCTTTGCGCGCCGCGGCATTTTTTGACTCGACCTTAATCTTTCTCTCCGAAAACGGCCCCGTCCGGAGCAGGCATCGGGGCGGCCATGGTCGCAGCGGGGGTTCCAGTTCCGGACATCCGTATCGCGATCGTCGCACGCGCACCGATCCAGTCGAACCGGCACCGGCCGTCCCTCTCGGGCGACCCCGATGCGCTGCGACCGGCCGGAGCGGGCGTAGAGGGGGAATATCAAGTGAAGTCTTCGGCTATCCGGCTGCCGCGTCGGCGATTTTTGAAGCTTAAAGGCAACATGGTCGAGCTGGCGGTCGGCCTGCTCGTCGCTGTCATGATCGAAACCCAGTCGGCGCACGCCGAGACGCTGCCGGCCGATACCGGTGCCGGCGATGCGGGTCCGGTGCCCGCCGCGGCGGTGCCCGAAGCGATCGCCGCGATCGATCCGGAAGCGATCCGTACCCTGTCGATCGACGAACTCAAGCAGCTGCTCGATGCCAAGGCGCTGGCTGCGCTCGGCCTCGACAGCGATTTCATCCAGCTGCTCGACGTTGACGCCTCGGCGGCGATCCGTCGCCTCGAAACCGCGTTCCGCGAGAAGATCAAGGCCCCCGTCAAGGGCGAGGCGAAGATCGCTGCCGCCGGCGACGGGCATGGCGGCGAGCATGGCGATGTCGCCCATGCCGAGCGCGCGAGCGCCGACACGCATCATGACTCGGCGCTCGACGGCGGCTTCTCGCCGCTGTGGCTGCTGGCCGGTCTGGCGGTAGTCGGAGGTGGCGTCGCACTGGCCGCCGGCGGCGGCGGGGACAAGGACGGTCCCGCTCCCAATGTCGCGCCGAGCGCGAGCGCTGATGCCTTCACCACGGCCGAGGACACGGCCGTTACCTTCGACGTGCGGACCAACGACAGCGACCGCGACGGCGGCACGCTGAGCGTCACGCAGATCAACGGTACCGCGATCACCACGACCGCCCCGGTCACGATCACCGGCGGCGTCGTCAGCCTGAACGCCGATGGTCGGCTGACCTTCACGCCGACCGCCAATTTCAACGGCAGCCCGACCTTCACCTACACCGTGTCGGACGGGCAGGGCGGCACCGCGACGGCGACCGTCACCGGCACCGTCACGGCAGTCAACGACGCACCGGTCGCGACCAACGACAGCTTCACCACCGCCGAGGATACCGCCGTCACCGTCACGGTGCGCGCCAACGACCGCGACGTCGATGGCGACGCGCTGACCGTGACCCAGATCAACGGCACCGCCATCACCACGACTGCCCCGGTCGCGGTCACCGGTGGCGTCGTCAGCCTGAATGCCACCGGCGATCTGGTCTTCACCCCGACCGCCAATTTCAACGGTAGCCCGAGCTTCACCTACACCGTGTCGGACGGGAAGGGCGGCACTGCCACCGCAACCGTCAACGGCACCGTCACCGCGGTGAACGATGCGCCGGTCAACACGCTGCCCGCCAGCGTCGCACCGGTCGGACAGGGCACGGCGGTTGCGATCAAGGGCCTGTCGATCGCCGATGTCGACGGCGGCAATACGACGTTCACCACCACGCTGAGCGTCGCGCACGGTGTGCTGGTCGCCGGCACCGTCGATGGCGGCGCCGTCATCAGCGGCGCGGGTACCGGTTCGCTGGTGCTGACCGGCACGCTGGCTCAGGTCAATGCGACGCTCGCCACGATCGGCTATACCAGCACGTCGGGTTATGTCGGCACGGAAACGCTGACCATGGTCACCAGCGATGGCCAGACGACCGATACCGACACGCTGAACCTGACCGTGGCACAGGTCACGCAGGGCGTGGTCATCGACGGCTATGTCGCGGGCGCGCGCATCTTCTTCGACGCGAACGGCAACGGCGCCTATGATGAGGGCGAAGTGGTCGCCACCACCGACGCACAGGGCCGCTTCACGCTGGTCGGCGAGCCGGTCGGTACGATGATCGCGCTGGGCGGCGTCAACACCGATACCGGCCTGCCCAACACCATTCCGCTCAAGGCACCGGCCGGATCGACGGCAGTGACGCCGCTGACCACGCTGGTCGCCGAACTGACCCAGACCGGTGTCGACGTCGCGACCGCGCAGGCACAGGTCGCCCGTGCGTTCGGCCTGCCCGAAGGCGTCAATCTCGGCAGCTTCGACTTCCTCGCGCCCACTGCCGATCCGGCGATCGGCTTCGCGATCCAGAAGGTCGCGACCCAGATCGCGACCGTCATGATCCAGGCGCAGGCGGCGGGCGTCAGCGCGACCGCGGTCAGTGCGCAGATCGCCCAGCTGACGACGACCGGCGCGGTCGACCTCGGCAACCCGACGCAGCTGGCGAACGTGCTGGTCGCGGCCGGCACCGATGCGAGCGTGGCGGCAGCCGCTGCGCAGAAGACGGCAGCGATCAACCAGGCGGTGGCCAGCGCCACGACGCCCGACGCACTGGTCGACACGGTCCGCGACCTCAACCAGCCCAATGCCAACCTGCCGCCGGTGACGCTGGCCGATGTCGCCAAGTTCGGACTCGGCCTGTCGGTCGAAATGGCGGTGCTCGCCAATGACAGCGACCCGAATGGCGGCCCGCTCAGCATCGTCGCGGTCGAAGGCCGCGCGATCACGATCGGCCAGTCGGTCGATCTGGACAACGGCACGGTCACGCTCGGTGAGAACGGCACGCTGACCTTCACCCCGGCGGACGGCTTCCTCGGCAGCCAGAGCTTCAACTACACGGTAGCGGACAGCGCTGGCGCGACCGCGATCGGGACGGCGACCGCCAGCCTCGCCACGCCGTTGCTGCTGGTGGCGCCCGAACAGGTCGATTTCGCGGTCAGCCGTGCCGCCGATCTGGCTGCCGCAGGCGTCCAGACGATCGCCGTCGACACCGCGACCATCGACGATGCACAGGCCAATACGCTGGTCGAGGCCGGTATCGACTTTGCCGAAGCCGACGACGTGACGCTGCAGGTCGAGGGCACGCACCTCAACACCACGCTGAAGTCGCTGCAGGATCTGCATGTCGACGTCATCGCGGTCGGCGCGGGCGTCACCGAATTGTCGCTGGAAGCCGGCGGATCGCTCGACTCGCTCAGCGTCGGCAGCCTGCCGCAGTTCGACGTGGCGCAATCGGATGCCGCGCTCGACGTGACGCTGAACGTCGACCCGGGCACGCTCGTCGCCGGGGTCGACCTGACCCAGCTGGCTGCCGGGTTGCGCGCCAGCGGCATCGACCACCTGGGCGTGGTCGGAAACGGTGCGCTGGCACTCGATATGGGCCAGGCGCAGGCGCTGTCGGGTGCGGGGCTCGACTTCGCGACCGCCGCCGACATCACGCTCGACGTGGACACGGCACAGCTGGCGGGGATCGCGAACGACCCGGCGATGCTGGCCCAGCTGCATGTCGATCACCTCGACGTCGCCGGTCCGGCCACGATCACCGAGACGCAGGCCGCCGAGCTGATCGGCGCGGGCGTCGACTTCGTCGAGAGCGACAATGTGACGCTGGCGGTCGAAGGCACGCAGATGTCGACTACGCTGAAGGGTCTGCAGACGCTGCATGTCGATGCGGTCGCGGTGAGCGCGGGCGTTACCGTCCTGTCGCTGGAGGCCGGCGGTGCGCTTGACGGGATCACGACCGGCGACCTGCCCTCGTTCGTCATCGACCAGACCGACGCCGCACTCGACGTGACGCTGACCGTCGATGCTGGAATGCTGAACGGTAATTTCGACATGTTCGCACTGGCACCGGCGCTCGCCGATGCGGGTATCGACCATATCGGCGTCGCCGGGGCGGGCACGCTGGGGCTGTCGCTCCAGCAGGCCTGGGGCGTGTCGGTCAGCGGCATGGATTTCACCCCTGCGACCGACGTGGTCGTGCATCTGGGCGCCACCGAACTGGCGGCCGTCACTGCACCGGGCGAGGCGGCGTTGCTCGGCCAGATCAATGTCGACACGCTCGACGTGATCGAGGATCAGGCGGTCATCTCCGACGATCAGGCGGCCAATCTGGTGGCGGCCGGCCTGCACTTCGCCGACGGCGACGACATCACCGTCGCGGCGGAAGGCACGCAGATGTCGACGACGCTGCGCGGGCTGCACGACCTGAAGGTCGATGCGGTGGCGGGGACCATCGGCGGCAAGCTGGTGATCGATGCCGGCGACCTGACCGGGATCAGCGCCGATGACCTGCCGCAGTTCGATGTGGCACAGTCGGACGACCTGCTCGACGTCACGCTGCGCGTCGATGCGGGCCAGCTGGGTGCGATCGTCGAGCTGGCGCAGGGCCTGGCCGATGCCGGGATCGACCATATCGTCACCAATCAGGATCTTGCCCTGCTCGATCCCGATCAGCTGGCGGTGCTGGACCAGATCACCGACCTGTTCGGCATCGACTTCGCCTACGAACCCTTCGATCCGGTGGAGCAGCGCTTCCTCGATCCCGAAGAAGCGCGGGCCGAAGCCGAGCTGATTCAGGAAATGCGTAGCGGCTTCGAAGGTGCCGACGATGACGGTACCGGCGGCGTGTATCGCATCACCGACGGTGCGCATCATGCGCTGGCGGAATCGGGCCTGCTCCGCGCCTATACCGCCGATACGCTGGTCATCGACGGCACGGGTTCGTCGGACAAGCTGCTGGCGACGCTGAAGGACATCGGCGACATGGGTGTCGACGAAGTCCGCCTGGCCGATGGCCAAGGTGCGCCGGTCTATGTCGATCTCGGCCTCGACGGGCTGGACGGGGATAGCGGCATGGCCGAAATCCGCGCCCTGCTCCGCTCGCTGGGCGAAGGGCAGAACGGACCGGAGCCGATCTTCCAGGGCAGCGACAAGGTCGCACTGGTGATGGACGCCGATGCCGCGCACGCATTGTCGCAGGTCGAAGGCGGCCTGGAACAGCTCAAGGCGATCGGCATCACCGAGATCGACGTACTGACCGATGATGACGACATGACCCCACCGGCATTCGGCGATGTCGGGATCGAGGTGAAGCTGATCGGGCAGGACGACGAACTGTACCGCCAGCTGCATCACGACCGGTAAGGTCTGTCCCGCCCCCTTCCGATCGGAAGGGGGCGGCGATTGGCCACGATCGTCCTACTTTCATATCGATCGGTTGGTGCCGATTGCAGATCCAGCGACGGCTCGGTCCCCTTGGGGCCGGGCCGTTCGTGCTACGACCGTCTAACCCCATCTTAACCATTTTCGCCGCATAGCCGGCCCGAACAACGGGCAGGGCGCAAGTGAATGGCCACGGACGGACAGGGCAGTAGCGGACCGATCCGCGCGGCGGACAAGCCGGTGGCGCGGCTGCTCAAGGCATGCCGCCACTCCTTCTACCTCGTCTTCTTTTTCACCGCGATCACCGAATGCCTCGCGGTCGCGCCGATGCTGTACATGATGAGCGCCTATGACCGCGTCATCAGCACGCGCAGCGGGGTCACGCTCGTGTCGCTGACGCTGCTGATCGTCGGCGTCTATCTGTTCTGGTCGGCGCTCGAATGGATGCGCACCCGGTTGCTGATCCGTATCTCGCTGCGCACCGACTGGGATCTGGCGGCCGACGTGTTCGACGCCTCGTTCCGCCGCTCGGTCGGGCGGCGCGGGGTCAATGTCCAGCAGCTGATGGGCGACGTCGTGTCGTTCCGCCAGTTCATGACCGGCGAACCGATCCTCGCGCTGATGAGCGCGCCGTTCGCGATCGTGTTCATCGTCGTCGGTGCGTTGTTCCATCCGTGGCTGGCGGCGTTCATCGCGACCGCCGTCGTGCTGATGTTGGTATCGGCATGGTTCACGCAGAAGATTTCCTCGCCGATCCTGAAGGCCGCCAACGACGAGAATACGGAATCGCAGGCGGTCGCCGCCGACGGCCTGGCGCAGGCCGATGCGACGCTGGCGCTCGGCATGCTGCCGGCGGTGCGGCGGCGGTGGCATGACAAGCATCGGCAGTTCTTGCAGATGTCCGTCAACGCGTCGGAGGCCAGCGGCATCGCCGGCGGCCTGTCGAAATTCCTGAACAAGGCGCTGCCCTCGCTCCAGATCGCGCTGGGCGCATGGCTGGCGATCAATGGCGAGATCACCGGCGGCATGGTGATCGCGGCGTCGATGCTGATCTCGCGCGCGGTCTCGCCGCTTCAGCGGCTGATGGGCAACTGGGCGCAGATCGTCCAGGCACGCGCCGCCTATGACCGGTTGAACATCCTCCTGACCGAAGAGGCGAAGAGCGCGGGCCGCATGGCGCTGCCCGCGCCCACCGGCCGGCTCGACGTGGTCGGTGCCGCCGCGGCTCCGCCGGGCGCGAGCAAGCCGGTGGTCACCGACGTCAGCTTCACCATCCGCCCGGGCGAGGCGGTCGCCATCATCGGTCCGTCGGGATCGGGCAAGACGTCGCTCACCCGGCTGCTGGTCGGGGTGTGGAAGCCTGCCGCCGGATCGGTCCGTTTGGACGGCGTCGAACTGAACGAATGGAACCATGACGAGGTCGGCCCCCATATCGGCTTCGTCCCCCAGGAGATCCGCTTCCCCGAAGGCACCGTCGCCGAGAATATCGCGCGTCTGGGCGAGGTGGACAGCGAGAAGGTGATCGCCGCCGCGCGCCTGGTCGACATGCATGAAACCATCCTCGCCTTCCCCGACGGCTACGACACCTTCCTCGGCAAGACCGGGTTCCAGTTGTCGGGCGGGCAGCGCCAGCGCCTCGCCATCGCCCGCGCCTTCTATGGCGACCCGGCCTATGTCGTGATGGACGAGCCGAACGCGAACCTCGACGAAGTGGGCGAGACCGCGCTGCTCAAGGCGATCACCGCCATGAAGGCGCGCGGTACCAGCTTCGCGATCACCACCCACCGCCCGCGCCTGATGAGCGTGGTCGATAACCTGCTGGTGCTGCGCCAGGGGCGGCAGGTCGGCTTCGGCCCGGCGGCCGAGATGATCGCCGCGGTACGCACCGTGCGCAACGGCGCAGCCGACGACACCAAGACTGCCCCCAAGCCTGCCCCCCAGCCTGTCGTGGTCGCCCCGATCACGCCGCAGGCCGCCTGAAGGAAACGGACGACATGGCAACGGTAACCGAAGCGGGGGGCTGGGCCGCCCGGTTGAAGCGCAGCTGGAACCCCTATGACCCCGCCCGGCTCGCCGAGCGCGGGCTGGAACCGGTCGCGGTCGAGGAATCGACCGTGCGCAAGCGCGGGACGTGGCTGATCGTAACGGCGGTCGGCGCGTTCTTCGTCTGGTCGATCACCGCGCCGATCGATGCGGGATCGAACATGGTCGGGACCGTGACGGTCGCGGGCTATCGCAAGGCGGTGCAGCATCCGACCGGCGGCGTCGTGCAGAAGGTGCTGGTCAGCGAAGGCGAACAGGTGCGCCAGGGACAGGTGCTGCTGCGCATCAACCCGCTGGAGACCGAGGCGACGCTGACCAACCTGCGCCAGGAATATATCAACACGCTGGTCAGCGTCAGCCGCGCCAAGGCCGAGCTGCTGGGCCGCGCCATCGTCTGGGACCCCGAACTGGCCGCGCTGGAGCGCGAAAGCCCGAACGAGGTGGCCGAGGCTAAGATGCTGCAACAGCGTTTCTTCGCCACCCGTCGCCAGCAATATGCCGAACAGGCACGCGGCCTGAGCGCGCAGATCGCCGGCCTGTCGGGCGCGGTCGCGTCGCACCGGGTACAGCTGGGCACGCTGTCGGAGGAACTGCGCAGCGTCGAGACGCTGGCCAAGGACGGTTTCGTGCCCAAGGCGCAGTACAACACCACCCTGCGCAACAAGGTCGATCAGGAAGCCGCGCTCCAGACCGCGCAGGCCGATGTCGGCAAGATCCGTGCGCAGATGGCCGAGACCCAGTCGCAGTTCCAGAGCGAGGTCGCCAAGGAACTGACCGAGTTCCAGAAGAACCGCGAGGCGCTGGCCACCAAGCTGTCGGCAGCGCGCTTCAACCAGTCGCTGAGCGAGATCCGCGCGCCCGTCGCCGGCACGATCGTCAACCTGAAGGTCTTTACCGAAGGCGGTGTCATCAACGGCGGCGAGGTGCTGATGGAAGTCGTGCCGTCCAACGGCGCGCTGATCGTCGAGACCAAGGTACCGCCCGCCGCGATCGACAAGGTCCATGTCGGCATGCCCGCCGATGTCCGCTTCACCTCGTTCAACGCCGCCATCACCCCGGTCGTGTCCGGCACGGTGAAGTCGGTCGGCGTCGACAAGCTGAAGGCGAAGCCCGGCGAGGAAGTGCGCCAGGAAGAGGATTATTATCTCGCCCAGGTCGAGATCGGACCGGAAGCACTGAAGGAGCTCGGCGACAACCAGCTGCGCCCCGGCATGCCCGCCGACGTGATCGCCAAGCGTGGCGAGCGCACCTTCATGTCGTGGCTGCTCAAGCCGCTGGCCGACAAGTTCGCGCGCGCCTTCAAGGACTGATTTTCATGTCATCGCATCGCCTGCCGGCGGCCGCCCTCGCATCGGCCATCGCATTAACCATGAATGCCGCCGCTGCCCCTGCCGCGCCACGCGCGCAGACCGGGGTCAGCGTGCCGCCGGTGCCGATGAGCAGCGCCGCCGGACAGGGCAGCACCGCGACGTCGGGCGGCACCGCGCCGCCGCCGGTGACGATCGATCAGGTGCCGTCCAGCCCGGCGCTGCCGCAGCCCGCTTTGGGCGGACGCGTCACCAGTTTCCCGCTGCCCCCCGCGACCTCGCCTGTGCCCGACGTGCCGGCCGTGCCGCAGCGTCCGCTGTCGGGCCCGCAGGTACCGCTCGGCAACACGCCCGAGGCGGTCGGACCGGTCGACCAGCAGGTGCAGGGTCCGCCCGCACCCGGCGAACGGCGGGTACGCGCGCCGGGCGAGATCGACCTCGTTTCCGCCTATTCGCTCGGTCGCGAGAACGATCCGACCTTTCAGGCGGCGATCGCCGAGCGCGACGTGAACCGCGAAACGGCGGGGCAGACGATCACCGCCTATCTTCCGCAGGCCAGCTACACCTACAACAACATCCCGACCGAAGGCGGCGCCCGCCATGTCGCCACGGTGACGCAGCCGATCGTCAGCATGTCGGGCCTCGCCACGCTGAAGCAGCGTCGACCGCGCCGCGCCTATGCCGATGCCACGCTGGAGGTACGCGCGCAGGATCTGGCGACGCGCACGATGACCGCCGTCGCCGACATCATCAAGGCGACTGAGGCGATCGCTCTCAACGACGCGCGCATCTCCGCCTTCAGCACCCAGTCGCAACGCGCGAGCCGGCTGTACAAGGCGGGACAGGGCACCGTCACCGACGCCCGCGATATCGAGGTGCGCTACGAACAGGCGCTGGCTAACCGCATCCTGCTGAACAGCGATCTGGTGGCGGCGTCGACGCGGCTCCGCTCGATCACTGGGCAGCCGGTGCCGACCGGTGCGTTCCGCCTGCCCGAACGCTTCGGTCCGGTCGTGCTCAATCCGGTCGATGCGTATCTCGGCAAGCAGGAAACCGCCAATCCGCAGATCGAGGCCGCGCGCCAGACCGAACGGATCAACCAGCTCGAGGCGCGCCGGGTGCGCGGATCGATCTTTCCGGTGCTGGGCGCCAGCGCGACCTATACCCGGCGCAACGGGCTGACCGACAGCTATGTCGGCCTGTCGCTGTCGGCGCCGCTCAACGCCGCATCGATCTTTCAGGTAGGCGCCGCCAATGCGACGGTGCGCCGGTCGTACGAGGAACGGCGGCAGGTCGAGGAACGCGCCCGCACCGAACTCGAACGGCTCCACGCGCTGGTCGATGGCGGGCGGCAGGCATTGGCGATCAATGCCAAGGCGATCCAGGCGGCCGAACTGTCGGTAGAGGCCAACAGCCGCAGCTATGAAGGCGGGGTGCGCACCAATGTCGACGTCGTCAATGCGATCCAGACGGTGTTCGAGGTGAAGAATTCGTACGTGCAGGCCGCGACGACGCTCGCCACCAACTATCTGAACCTTCAGCTGCTGGCCGGGGTGGCACCTGAGGATGCGATGGCGGCGACCCAAGCCTTTCTGCTGGGGAACTGACCATTGCCGGGCGTCGCGTACGCGGGCAGGACGGCGGCGATGGACCCGATCGACACGTTGCTGACCGATGCACAGGCCCGCCGCGACGCGGGCGACTGGCCGGCGGCAGTGGCGCTGTTCGCGCAAGCCGCCGAGGCGCGCCCGGAAGATGCGGCGATCTGGCAGAATCTGGCGCTGGCGCGCTATGCCGCGGGCGAACGGCGCGGGGCGGCCGATGCCGCCGCGCGTGCGGTCGCGATCCAGCCTGCTTTGTGGCAGGCGCGCGCGCTGCTCGCCCGGGTCGCGCGCGACGGCGGACAGCCGGTCGCGGCCGAACGGCAGTGGCGGGCGGTACTGGCCCACGATCCGGCAAGCGCCCCGGCGCTGATGGCATTGGCCGACCTTAACCTCAACGTCTTCGGCGATGCCGCGCAGGCGGCGGCGCTGGCGGGGCGGGTCGCGCACCTGTCCGAATGGGTGAGCGATGCCGAACTGACGCGGCTGATGGCCGCGCTCTATACCGGGGCGCTGGCGCCGGCGGCCTTGACCGAAGGACTACGGACCTTTGCGCGCACCCGGTTGCAGCGGCCGGCGGCACCGGCCCGGGTACTGCGCAGCGGGCGGCGGCGGGTCGGGCTGATCTCGCCGCTATTCTGCGCCTCGCCGGTCTATTTCCTGACCTTTTCCACCTGGGCGGCGCTGGCAGCGACGCATGATCTGGTGATTTTTCAGCGCGGGACGCGCGACGACGCCGCGACCGCACAATTCCGCGAGCTGGCGGGCGAATGGCACGACGTCGCCCATCTGACGCCCGAGGCGCTGACCGATCGTCTGGTCGCCGCCGAACTGGACGTGGTGTTCGACCTGGGCGGGTGGAGCGATGTCGCCGCGCTGTCGGCATTGTCGGCCCGGCCGGCGGCGCGCGCCTATACCTGGATCGGCGGGCAATCGGCCACCACAGGGCTGGACGCGTTCGACGGGTGGATCGGCGACAAATGGCAATCGCCTGCGACTTCGCGCGCTCTCTATGCCGAACCGCTGGTCGAGATCGATCGCGGCTATTGCGACTATACCCCGCCCGCCGCCATTGCCACCTTGCGCGACTTGCCCAAGACCGGGGTCGCGCTGGTCGGCAATCCGGTGAAGGTGACCGACGCGTTGCGCCCGCTCTGGCCCGAAGGCGTGCGGGAGGTGACGCTGATCGACCGTCGCTATGCCTATGGCGCGACGCTGGAGCGGGTGCGCCGCGTCCTCGAACCGATCGGCGTGTCGATCGCGGCGGTCGTCACCCCCGATGGCCATGATGCCTATCTGGCGGCGGTCGCTCGGCACCGTGCGATCGTCAACACCGCGCCCTATGCCGCCGGGCTGACCGCCGTAGAGGCCTATCATCTGGGTGTACGCGTGATCGGGCCACCATCGGGCGGGTCGTTGTTCGCGCAGCGCCATCTGCTGTCCCATGCGCGCACCCGTGGCCGCAATCCGACGCTGGCGCGTCAGATCGCGGCGCTGATCGCGCAACCCGCCTGACCCCTTTCCTCTCGCTCGGCGCATCCGGATGACCCCGCTCCAACGCAAGTTCCACCGTCTGATCCGCGCCACGCGCACCTTCGATGCCGGCTTCTATGCCCGGAACAATCCCGATCTGGCCGGCGAAGAGGATCTGCTGGCGCACTACATCGTGCAGGGCGAGGCGGAGAACCGCGCGCCGTCGCCCTATTTCGATCCGGTCTGGTATCGCGGACAGCTGCGCCGCGTGCCGGAGGGGCATTGCCTGCTGGCCCACTATCTGACGGTCGGCGATGGCGATGGCTATCAGCCGATGATCGGGCTCGACCCCGCCTTCGTCCGCGCGCGGGCCGGTCGCCGGGACGAACCCGCGCTGGTCGGCTATGTGCGCGCGGTGGAGGCGGGACGTCCGATCGATCCCAACCGCTTCTTCGCCGCCAAATGGTATGGCGAACATAACCCAGACGTGGTCGCGGCCGGGGTCGATCCCTATTGGCACTGGGTGCATGTCGGCGCCGATGAAGGGCGGCTGCCGTCGGCCGACTTCAACTGGTTCGCGCTGCGCGAACGCTATCACCTGTCGGGTAGCAATGCGGAGGCGTTTCGCGCGCTGATGGCGCGCTGGCGACTGCTGGGCGGGGGTGAGGACGATACCGGTACCGACCGCACGTCGGCGGCGGAGCGGATGCAGGAGGAGGTGCGCGCCAACCATCGCCCCTCGCCGCTCTACGAACATCATGCCGCGCCACCGGTCGCGGGCACGCGGCGCGCCTGCGACGTCTATGCCTTCTACCTGACCCAATATCACCGTGTCGCCGAAAACGATGCGTGGTGGGGGGAGGGCTTTACCGAATGGCATAATGTCGTGCGCGGGACGCCCCGCTTTTCGGGTCATTATCAGCCGCGTGTGCCTTCGGCGCTGGGCTTTTACGACCTCGAAGACCCACGCGTCATGCCGCGGCAGGTGGCGCTGGCGCGGCAGGCCGGGCTCGCCGGGTTCGCCTTTTATTACTATCATTTTGGCGACCAGCGGCTGCTCGAGCGCCCGCTCGACCGGTTCGTGTCCGACCCGTCGCTCGATGCTGGCTTCTTCCTGATCTGGGCGAACGAGACTTGGTCGCGCCGCTGGGACGGGTCCGAGGCCGAGATTCTTCTTGAACAACGTTATCCCGACACGCTGCCGGACGAAGTCGCCGCCGATCTGGTGCGCTATGCCGCCGACCCGCGCTATCGCCGGATCGGGGGGCGGCCGCTGTTCGTGATCTACCGCGTCGGGCATCTGCCCGATCCGATCGTCTGGATCGCGCGGTTCCGCGATGCCTGTCGGATGCTGGGCGAGGACCCGGTGATCTGGATGGCGCAGACGTTCGAGGATCTCGACCCGCGCGTCTACGACCTCGACGGGGCGATGGAGTTCCCGCCGCACAAGCACAGCCGCGAACTGCCGCTGGCGATGCCGCAGCGGCCGTTCGGCAGCAATCCGGCGCTCAAGGTCTGGGATTACGACCGTTTCGTCGCGGCGGCGCTGGCCGATCTGGCCGAACCGACCCCCTATCCGCTGGTCCGCGCCTGCTTTCCGTCATGGGACAATGATAGCCGTCGGCAGGGCGCGTCCTCGGTCATCCACGGATCGACGCCCGCGCTGTTCCGCCAGTGGCTCGAACCGCTGGTAGAGGCGGCGGAGGCGGACAGCGACGATCCGATCGTCTGCATCAACGCTTGGAACGAATGGGGCGAGGGCGCCTATCTCGAACCCGATCGCCATTTCGGCTATGCCTATTTGAATACCGTGCAGGCGGTGATGCACCCGCAGGAGGATGCCGGCGGGCTGAAGATCGTGCTGGTCGGGCACGACGCCTTTCCGGCCGGTGCGCAGCGGTTGCTGCTGCATCTCGGTCGCACCCTGACCGCCGATCTGGGGGCCAGCGTCCGCTTCGTCCTGCTGCGTGGCGATGCCGGCTATGACGGGCTGTTGTCGGAATATCAGGCAGTCGCGCCGACCATCGTGTGCAACACGCACCGCCCGGTCGATCGCGTCGCGGCCGAGCTGGTGCGCGACGGGTTCGGCGCGGCGATCGTCAATAGCGGTGCGTCGGCGTCGGCGCTCAAGCCGCTCGCGGAGGCGGGGCTGAAGGTCCTGTCGCTGATCCACGAACTGCCCGCCATGGCCGATACGCTGGGCTTCGCGCCCGATCTGCGCGCGGCGGCGGGGGCGGTGCGCGGTTTCGTCGCCTCCACCCGATCGGTCGCGCGGGTGATCGAGGAAGCGGGCGTGCCCGCCGACGCGATCACCCTGTTGCCGCAGGGCCAGTATCGCCGCGTCGCACGGGCCGATCGCGCTGCCGCGCGCCGCGCGCTGCTCGGCCGCGACGATGACCGCGCGGTGGCCGTCGGGCTGGGCTATGGCGACCGGCGCAAAGGGATCGATCTGTTCGTCGCCGCCGCCGAAGCCGCCTGCGCCGCGGATGAGGCGATGCTGTTCGTGTGGCAGGGCGATTGGGACGGTGCGACCGCACAGGCGCTGGCCGACCGTGTCGAGCCGCTGGTTGCGGCAGGATGGCTGCTCCATCTGCCCGACAGTCCCGAGATCGAGACGCTGATGGCGGCGGCCGACCTGTTCCTGCTGTCGTCGCGCGAGGACCCGCTGCCCTCCGCCGCGATCGAGGCATGGTCATGCGGGCTGCCGGTGGTGGCACTGGCCGATGCCGGCGGAATCAGCGACCTGATCGCCGAGCATGCCGATCTAGGCGCGCTGGCGGGGGGCGAGGACGTCGCATCGCTGACGGAGGCGGTATACGCCGGGCTGGCGCTGGGCCGGTCGGAAGCGCGAGCGACATGGGCGGCGGAGCGGTTCGACTGGCCGGGTTATGTCCGCGCATTGCTCGGGCTGGTGCTTGCTCCCCCGGCGGTCGAGGTGGCGATCATCGGCCACAACCATGGCCGCTTCGTTGCGTCGCGCTGTACCAGTATCGCACAGCAGACGCTGCCACCGATGCGCGTCACCTATCACGATATCGCCTCGACCGACGGCAGTGCGGCGGCGGCACGGCACGAGGCGGCACGGCTTGGCTTCGACTTCCGCGCCGATCCGGCCAATGGCGGTCATCTGCCTACGACATGGCAGCAAATCGTCGGCGAGAGCGATGCCGAATTCCTGCATCTGGCTGAAGGCGACGACTGGATCGCGCCCGATATGCTCGAACGCTGCGTCGCCGCGTTGCAGGCCGCGCCCGACGCCGCCTATGCCTTTACCGCGGTCGAATGGATCGATGGCGGCGACCAGGTGATAGCCGACCATTCGCCCTATCCGGCATCGGTGATCGGCACTGCCGTCCATGACGGCGCGATCGATGCGGCGACGCTGCGGGCATCGGGGATGCGTGTCCGCAACCCGGTGCTGTCGGTCAGTTCGGTCGTGTGGCGCCGTTCAGTGCTGGCCGAGTTGCTGGAGCGCGAGCGTGCGGCGTTGGCCACGCTGGACTTCGCGTTCGACTGGCTGCTGTACCTGCGCGCGGCGGCGGCGGGGCATGGCGCGGTGTTCGTGCCCGAACCGCTCTGCCGCCACCGCCAGCACGCCGCATCCTTTGCCGAACGCAGCGATGCCGGACGCCACCACGCCGAGATCGCCCGTGTCCACGCACTCGACCCCTACCCCGAACGCGCAGCAGAACGCGCGGCCTATCTGGCGTCGATCGAGTAATAGGGGTGGACGGCAGATTCATAACAGGCGGTCTAGCGCCGCCCGCCCGGCGCGCCGGGTTCTCGACAAGCTAGAACCTGCGCTCGAAGCGAACGGGATGGGAGGCGGCAGCTACCGTCCGAGCAACCGCCCTACCCAGCTTCGCCGTGGCGACGCGGCGACCTCCGGCCCGGGTTCCGACACGACCGGCGGCGCGACCGGTTCGGGCGGGGGCGGGGCGTCGACCCGTACCCGGCCACTGGCGACCGCCAGCGCGATATCGTCGAGCGACAATTCGTCCAGCTCGGCCAGCGACGGCATGGCCGGGCGCTGGCGCGGCGGCAGTTCGGTCACGACCGCGATCGCCGGCACGGGTGCGGGCGCTGCCGCCGGCGCGGGTGGGGCGACCGTCTCGGGCGGCGCCGGCGCCGCGACCGGTGGTCCCTCAATCGTCAGTGGGCTGCCGGGCATGGCCGAACCGTCGGGCAGGGTGATCGTCACCCGGTTCGAACCCGGCATCAACCGGTCCTCGAGGAACAAGTGCCATCCCCCGGCGCCGCGCGACATGCCCTTGGCCGCCAGGTCGGCACGCGTCCCCTCCGACCGCACGGCCACCGGATCGTCATCGCCGATCGTGATCGTCACCTCGCACGGATCGCCGGTCGCGGTCAGCGCCCAGCCCGACAACAGCCGGGCATTGGCGCTGTCGATCGCGCCCAGATGGCGGGGCGCGGCGGCCGGGGCGGGCGTCCACGTCACCATACGCGGGCTGCCGGACAGTGGCGTGCCGTCGGGCAGGGTGATGTCGACACGGTTCTCGCCCGGCGCCAGCGCGTCGGCCAGTTCGATCCGCCATCCGCCGGCACCGCGCGACTGGCCTTTCTTGGCAAGATCGGGACGCGGCAGCTCGGATGCGGCGGTGAAGCTGCGGCCGTTGACGGTGGCCGTGACTTCACACGGATCGCCTTGCCGCGTGATCGCCCAACCGCTCAGCCGTCCTTGCCGATCGTCGTCGACCGCCCCCAGATAGCCGATCGTCGGCGTTGGTGACGGTTTGTCAATCAGTTCCATGGTTAACGTCCCTCGACCGGGCAGGTGGTCTGCATATCGCCGCACCCTACCGCTCGGAGGTCACGAGGTGGTTAACGATGCCGGACGTTCGCGATCAGGGGATGCAGGAGGCGCCGCGCATCTTCCAGATCCATTATGAGGATTGGCATCGCAGCGTGTGCGATCCGCGCTTCATCCCGCTCGACAATCGGGGACCGGCGACCGAATATCTCGAATTCGACCTGTTCGAACGGCTGTCGATCTCGCCGCATGTGCAGGGCGCGGCGTTATGGGGCGCGTTGTCGTGGCGCTTTACCGAAAAGACCGGGCTGGACGGGGGCGAGTTGTTCGACCTGATCGCAGCCAATCCCGGCCACGACGTTTATTTCTGCAACCCGCATCCGCAGCATGAGGGTATCTACCACAATCTGTGGGTACAGGGCGAAACCGCGCATCCGCGTTTCGTGGAGCTGTCGCGTGCCTTTCTGGTCGCGGCGGGGCTACCGGGGGAGACGGTGGATGCGATCGAGCCGTCGGCGCATTATTCCACCGCCAATTATTTCGTCGGCACGCCGGCCTTCTGGTCGGCCTATCTGCCGTTCGTGCGTGGGGCGATCCGCCGCGCCGACGCCAATCTGTCGGCCGAGGATAAGGCCGCGCTGCACAGCACCGCCGCCGACGATCGCATGGTGCACAAGGGCTGCACCTATATGCCCTTCATCGTCGAGCGGCTGTTCCCGCTGTTCCTGCGTACCGCCGGCGCGCATCTGTCGGGGTTCAAACTGCCGCTACCGATCCCCGAGGACGAGCTGAACGTCCATCAGAAGCTGCTGCGCGAGATGAAGGATCAGGCCTGTCGCGACCGTTCGTCGTGGCTGGCGGCGTGCTGGGTCAATTATCGCAGCCTGTACCTCCAGCAGCAGCATGGCCGGGGATGGGCGCAGCGCTATCTGCGCCAAGTGACGCCGGGCGAGATCCGCTTTGCCTGACGACGCCGTTCCCGTCGCAGAGGTCGTGTTCGCCAGCGCCGAGGCGTTGCCGGCGCGGATCGGTCGCGACGACCGGCCGCTGGTGGTGATGCCGTATATTGACGCGGCGGCGGCGAAGCGATCGGCGGTGCAGCTGGCCCGCCGCGCGGGTACGCCGGTCAGCGTGGCCTGCGTCGCCGACGACCGGCGGCGCGGGTTCATCGCGGTCGCCAACGCCGCCTTTCGCCGCACGGCCGCGCCATTCGTCGCCTATGTCGCGCAGGATGCGTTCGCAGGGCGTGGATGGCTGGCGCATGGGGTGCGCGCACTGGAGGACGGGCAGGGCGGGCTGCTGGCGTTTCACGACGGCAAATGGGCGGGTGCGCTGGCCGCGTTCGGCATGGTCCGCACCGATTGGGCACGCGGCAACTATGCCGGCGACCTGTTCCATCCAGGCTATCGCAGCCATTATGCCGATACCGAGCTGACCGTGCTGGCGATGGCGACAGGCGCGCTGCGCCACGATCCGCAGGCGATGCTGGTCGAAGTCGACTGGGACAAGGAAGCCGGTGCCGTGTCGCCCGAGGACCGCGCACTCTATGCGGTGCGGGCCAGGGCGGGGTTCGACGGGCGGGTGGCGGATGCGCGGCTCACGGGGCTGTTCGGGTAGATTTTGGAATCATGTTGCGTGTATTGCGCAAGCGGACGTCGATTGGAATGAACGTCGGTCATGAACAGGGGGTTTCGAGGATGCGGGTGATGATCGCTGCTGTCGGATATAATCGCGCATCATGCATCGATGCTGGAACCTCATTCCGGCCCGGCAGAGACGCTACAGCGTCTCGGGCGCAGGCGAAGCGAGCCTGAGATGTCCCGACCGGACACCTATTTCTATCTGCTCGATCGGCCGGAACAACGACAATTCGGTCTGCTGGGCTATGATATCCGGCATGTTACCGAGCGGTTCGATGCGGGCATATATGCGCGCGCCCGGGGATTGTCCTTCGGAAGCGCGGACGAGGCATATGCCGACTGGGTCGCGGCCGGGCGCCGCCTCGGCCTTGCGTACAACGCTACCGGCAACACCACGCTCAAGATCATCCTGAAGGTCAAGGACGAGCCCGAACTCATCGACAAATGGGTCAACCATCATGCCGCTATCGTCGGGTACGAGAATATCGTCATTCTCGATTGCGGTTCGCAGGACCCGGAATATCTGGCGAAGATCGCACGCCACGCCCGTAAAATGATCGTTCTGTCATACCCGAACCATTATAATACGATCCATAATCCGCATGCGAATATCGATCTCTACAATCTGATCTGCGCAAATGCCCGCTATGTGACCATTCTCGACGCCGACGAGTTTCTGTTCGCTGCCGATGACGGCGTCCTGTCCGCGGACGCGGTCGTGCCGCTGCTGCAATGCTCCGACGAAGCCGTTTTCGCCGGGACATGGCTGAACGCGCAGACAGTCATTCCGGAGGTGGACGGCGCGCTGGATTGGTCCGTAGAAACCGAACTCGCCATAGGTCCAAGGGACCTTGCGCAGGGAACCGTCGCGGGCAAGGCGGTGATCGCGACATCGGTCGTGCAGCGCCTGTCGCATCTCGGGCATAATCTCCATGTTCCGGAAGTGGCCGGACAGATGGGGCAGGAATCCTTCGGAAAGATCTTCATCATCCATGCGCGCAACCTGGATCCGCGCATCGTCGAGAAACGCGCGATCAAGCATCTGCGTACGAAGGGCGTCCTGCCGGAGCAGCTGGTCGACCGGGGGGAGATCAGGGATTTCCTCGAACAGTACCGGCACGATACGGTGACGCTGGCATCCGATGCGAAGATCTATGTCACCTCGATCCTCAACCGGTTCACGCCGCCTGCGGCCCAGGCTGTCGAGCAGACCAGCCTGCTGGCGGGGGCAGGCAGCGAGGTCCTGCCGTTGCTGAACGCAAATCTCCGCCAGGTCGATTTCGCAGCGCTCGTGGCAGCGTGCACGTCGAAGGCATCGTAGGGAATGAATCGATGATCAGCGGTGCTATCGACGGTTTCGCCTGTCTGAACGGGCGCTATGCGCTGTCGGGCTGGGCGTATGAATTACGCGACGGCGAAAGATTTCCGGTCGACGCGTTTGAGGTGCAAGGCGTCGAGGCCGCCGAGATCGCACGCCACATCCGTTCCGACGTGCATGCGACGATCGATTTCGGGTTTCGCATCTTCTTTGACGAAGAGGCCGCCGCCCTGTCCATAGCCTTTGGAACCGCCAAGGCCGTTGCGACAGGGGTTGCCGGCGCAACGGACCTGCCGGTCTGGGACAAGCTGGTCGCCCAGGTCATCGCCGTGGTGATCGGCAATCGGTCCGCCGATTTCGATCCCCAGCAGCGCGCGCGGCTGATCGGGACGCTTCTCGACCCGGCCCGATCCGTCGCGCACACGGTCGATCGTGAAATCGTCGCGCTTCCCGTCGAAGTGGGGACGCTGGCGTTCGACCATTCGACCGTGGTCGGAAGGGACGGCTATCTGTTTCTCGACGGCGGATCGAACAATCTGGGTCGCCTATACCGGATGACCGATTGCTCCGATCTCGCGAACGCATGGGACGACCTGATCGATCGTCGGTCGAAAACGCTGCAATCCATGGGGTGCAGATATCTGCAGTGCATCGTTCCGGAGAAGCAGTCGATTCTCGGGCGGTTGCATCCCGACACTATGGCGGGTGCGACGCCGTTACTGGAAGCGATCAACAAAGCGCACGCCTGGGACGCTTTCTACCTCGATGTCTACCGGTTGTTTGACGACCTGTATCGGCAAAGGGGACTGTCGCCGTTCCGCAAGGTCGATACCCATCTCAACTTCTTCGGTGTCGAAGCGATGGCCAATGCGATCCTGCGTTGGGCAAAGCCGGGAGCGGACCCAATCGGTCGACCGGTTCTCGAGCCCCGGCTGTCGCCGGGCGACCTCGGCAACAAGTTCGCTATCGGGGAGATCGTGGAAACGGTTGAACATCCGCTTCCCGAATCCTGGCCATTCGCCCAACAACATACCACCCTGATCAACGCGCATACCCCCGAGGACGGTCATACAGGCACCATCCGGCACTGGACCAACGAACAAAGTCCGTCGGACCAGAAGATCATGATCTTCGGAAACTCGATCTTCGAGAGAGGCGAGGGTTCGCTCACGCTGTCATGGTGGATGGCGCGCATGTTCCGCGAGACCATCTTCGTCTGGTCCTCATCGATCGATCTCGACCTGATCGAAAAGATCGGACCGGATCTGGTGATATGCCAGACGGTCGAGCGTTTTATCGGCACCGTGCCGGGTAGATAAATCCCAATCGAAACGTCGCCCAAGCAAAGGCTGGGGCTTCCCGTCCCCTGCCGTCACCGGCCCTAGCCTGCGCTGGGATGGCGTCCGGTTCTACAGGGTTGGGTCAAACCCTAATTTCCATATATCGCCGTCATTCGGTCCGCCGTCTCCAATACCGTCGGCGGGGTCGCCATCGTCCCCCGCACCCCCGCCAGCAATCCCCGGTCCGCGGCCAAACGGCGCAGCAGCGCGGCAAGGCTGGCGCCGCTGCCGGCCTGGAAGTGGAAGCCGTCCACCCCGTCGCGGACCTTTTCGGCCATGCCGCCGATGTCCGAACACAGCACCGGCCGGCGATTGGCGAGGGCTTCCTGGATCACCAGCGGCGAATTTTCCCACCAGATCGAGGGTACCAGCACCGCATGGACCGACTGCATCAGCGTGTCGACGCGGCTGTTGTCGTACGGTCCCATGTATCGCAGATTGCGCGGCGCGGTGAGCAGACGTTCGCGCACCTCGCGCTGGAAATCCTCGGGCTGCGACGAATAGTCGCCATGCACCTCGATCCGGATATCGGCATCGTCGTCGCTGTCGAGCTGGGCTGCAGCGTCGAGCAGGACGTTGAACCCCTTCAGCCGCGAAATCTGGCCGAAAAAGCCGAAGGTGATGCCGCGGTCGAGCGGTGGATAGGGAAGCTGCCCGCGCCGGTCGGGATCGGGAATGCCGTTTTCAACGACGCTGATCCGCTCGCGCGGAATGCCCCAGGCGATATAGCGTTCGGCCAGAAATGCGCTGGGCGCCACGAACCGGTCGACCAGGCGGAAGAAGCGTTTGATGAACAGTTCGCGCAGGAAAAAGTCCTGCGGGCTGATGTCCGGGAAACAGCCATGGCATTCGCGCGGGCCCGATTTCTGGCAGAGCGCGAAGCTGCCGCGCTTCACCATCTGGCCGAAATGGTTGCAGATGGCGAGATATTCGTGGAGCGTCACGACGATCCGCGCCTCGGGCAGCGCCCGGCGGACGGTCAGCAGCATCTCCAGCCCGAAATTGGTATAATGGTGCATGTGCACCACGTCGGGCCGGATTTCGTGCAGCAGCGCCGTCAGTTCGGCCACCGTCTCGCCATCCGGGTTCGAATGGAGGAAATGATCGAACCCGCGCATCGTATAGACGAAATTGTCGGGGCCGAAGGGCTGGCCGAACACCACGCCGTCGCGGCGTTCGATCTTGCCCGGCGCGCACGACAGGAAGAAGGAGCGATAGCCCGACCGGCGGCACAGCTCCTCGTGCAGCTGGAACGCGGCGATCTCCGCCCCGCCCTTCGACACGCGCGGGTCCATGTGCGACATCACCAGCACGCGGGTTTCCGCCGCAGGTGCGCCGGGCGCCGCAATCGCCACGGCGGCGGATTTCATCGAACGGGTCATGCCAGCACCGTCAGTTCGTCTTCGACCGGAATATCGGCTAGCGCGGCATCCCAGCGTTCGGCAAAGGTGCAGGCGTTGACCAGCGTCAGATTCTGCCGCCATGCCTGTGCAGCGCTGCCCTGGCTCTGTCGTTCGAGGTGATAGAGGCGGACGCCGTCATGCACCGCGCAGCGCAGGCCGCGTGCGCGTACCTTCATGCAGAGATCGGCATCCTCGAAGTCGCCCACCACATAATCGGTGTCGAACCCGCCCAGTTCCTCGGCCAGCGTCCGCCGCATCAGCATCAGTGCGCCGGTCACCAGCGGCACGTCGCGCACGGTATCGCCCGTGGCCGGCAATCGACCTTTGCCGGGATGATAGGGAAAGGGCATGTTACCAAAGCTCGCCAGTCGCTGCACCGCCATGCCGCCATGCTGCAGCGTGCCGTCCTCGAACAATAATTGCGCACCGAGGATGCCGATGCCCGGATCGGCCTCCATCGCCGCCACCAACCGGTCGAGCCAGTCGGGGGTGATCGGCACGACGTCCGAATTGAGGAAGCAGACATAGTCGCCGGCACCGGCGGTCATGCCCGCGTTGCTGGCGCCCGCAAAACCCAGATTCTCGGGCGGCAGCACCAGGCGCGCCGGCATGGCGAAGCGGCGGTGGCAGGAGCGGGCGAGATCGAGGAACTCGGCCCTGCGTTCGGGCTGGTCGAGGACATAGACCAGCTCGTCGCGCGCCAGCCCCGCCTCCGACAGCAACGCCATCTGGTACATCATGAAATCGAGCCGGCCATAGAGCGGCACGACCACCGAACAGCGCGGGCGCGGCGGCAGCGTACCGAGCGCCATCACCGCCGGCTTGCCGCTAGCGGCGATCCGTTCGCGGTTGATGCCGACCACCGCCGGGCCCAGCACCTGCCCGCACATATGGCGGACATTGTCGGCGGTCACCGTCATCCCCGACAGCAGGCGGACGATGCCGCCGCGCCCGGCGCGCGTCGCGACCGGCAGCGGCTTGAACGCCACCGTGCCGTCGGTCAGCGTGATCTCGAGATAAAGGTGCGCCGGATCGTAGCCGGGGATCGCGGCATAGGCATGAAAGCCGAAGCCGGCATGGTCGAGGTCGAAACGCCGGCCCAGCGTGTCGCGAATGTCGGGGCGGTCGACGCTCAGCCAGCGTTCGCCGAGCGGCGCGGAGGCGAGCGCGCCCGAACGGACGCGGATCGTCGCGACCGATCGGGTCGGGTCGACCCGCCACCCGATCAGCATGACCCCGTCGGCCCCGCCACGGACGATCTCGTCCACTTCGACGAACACCGGGCGGTTCAGCGGGGTCAGCGTGTCGACGCCCTCATAGACCGGGCGCGATACCGCGTGGACGAGTGCGCTGTCGACTGCGTGCGGCAGATCGCGCACGATCGCGCGCACCGTCCGCACCGCTTCCAGATCGTTCAGCCGCTGCGTGGTCTCGGATATCTTGAGCGCCAGTCGCTGTCCGTCGTCGATCGCGAGGCGGATGCAGTCGCCCGTCTCGCCGACACCACCGGGCACGAAGGCGAGGATGCCCTGCCCGATCGCGGCCACGTCGGCGCGCGGATAGGTAAGCAGCAGCACCGGTTGCTCGGTCGCGCCGTCATGGTCGAGCTGCGCCTGGGTCGGCGACGTGCCGCCCGACGCGTCGTTGCGGATCCAGCCTCCGAACAGCCACCCGTTCAACCCGGCGGACCAGCCATGGAAATCGACGAACCCGTCCGGCACGCCGACCGGCTTGGCCGGGGGGCGGGGGGCGGGGCGCGCGGTCACGTGCAGCAACGCCGTGGCAAGGTCGTGGCCCTGCGCCGACAGGGTCACCGGTATGTCGCTGCCGATGCCGTGGTCGGCCGTCGCCAGCGCATCCAGTGCCACCCGGAAACCGAGGCAGCGCCCTTCGCGCGCGGCGGAAAAGGGCAGGTCGGTGCGGCGCGCATCGACGGCGACCGGGTATCGCCGATCGCCAATCCGCAGCTTCAGCGCCTGCGCCGCGCCGCTGCCATGCCATAGCGCCGGGTCAAATATCCAACCCGACACCGTGTCTCCATCGACCCGATCGAACGATGCCGTGGGGCGGAAGGCGCGGACGTTCGCGGCATGGCGCATGCTCGACCAGAGTTCGCGTTCGCCCGCCAGCAGCCGCACGCGCGGCAGCGTGCCGGCATGCGCGATGTCGATGCAGAAGGCACAGGCTCCGTCCGACACGCCCTCGGCCTTCAGGTCGGCGCGCGGGAACAGCCCGGCGACGGCGTGGTGTTCGGTGCCGATCTCGATCGCCAGCCCGGTATCGACCGGCTGCCCCCCGGCATCGGTCGCCCAACCGGTGACGACGAGGAAGCCATCGCCCGTCTCGATCGATTCCACCCGTCCGATGCAGCGTGCGGTCGCGGGCGGAGAAGCCGGCACGCCGATCGCCGGCTTATGGTCCGGCCGGATCGTACTGAGCCTCGACGGCTTGCTGCGTGCCACGTGTGTCTTGCCCCTTCGGCAGCGATGCGATGGGCCAGGGGGTAAACGGCGATGGTAAAGATTGCTTAAAGATAAACCAGATCAAGCGTTCAGCGCCTCGCGAAACCGCGGTTCGATCGCGACGCGCGGCCGGCCATAGCGGGCCAGCGGCACCGACCAGGGTTGCGCCGGGGTCGCACCGGGCGCGGCGTCCGCCACGAACGCCTGCAACGCGCGCGCGACCGGCCCGTCGGCCTGCGCGACCCCGGCCTCGGGATCGAACGGTAGCCCGCCGAAGTGGCTCACCACCCCGCGCATCCAGTCGTCGTCGTTGCGCTGGTGCCGGCCGGCGGCTTCGCTGGCCCAGGGCATCGCCCGGGTGATGGCGAGCCGCCGCAGCGCCTGATCGAGATCGGCGTGGCGCAGGTGGAACAGGTACAGGTCGTCGAAGCGCGGTGCCGCGTCGTGCGCATGCCAGCCCGGTGCCCAGGCGACCGCACGCCCGACCATGTTGGTCTTGCACATCGACGACGAAAAGATCGCGCTGCCGCGCTGACCCCCGATCCCGCGTGCGGAATCGAGCGGCGCTTCGCCTGCGGCGTGGACGATCTCCAGCCCGATCGAGGTGACCGCATCGGCGGTCATCCGTTCGGCATAATCGTTGAGGTCGCTGTAACGCGCCGGATCGGCGAGCAGTAGTTCGTCGGCGTCGACATAGGCGACGCGGCGATAATAGCGCAGCAGCCCGCGGGTCAGGTCGGCGACCAGCGCCAGTCGCTGGTCATTGTCCTGTGGAGAACGCGGCAGCGCGATCCGGCTCGCGCCGCCGAGCGCCTCGGTCGAACCGTCGTTCGACCCGTGATCGATGACGTAGCAATGCGCCAGCCCGACCTGCCGCGCATAATGCCGCAGCCAGATCGGCAGCTTCTCCGCCTCGTTATAGACCATGGTAATGATGGCGAGTGGCGGCACGAACAATTTCCGGGAGATGGGGAGCGCCGTCCTAGTCGGTCCGTCATGTTTTGTCACCGCCGGCGCGATCCGGCGGCCGGCGGGATCGGACTAGCGGCCGCCCACTGCGTTCAGGATCGCCCGGCCATAGGCGGTCTTCTTGAACCGCTCACCAGCTTCGCGCGCCTGCTCCGCGGAGATGAAACCCATCTCGAACGCGATTTCCTCGAGACACGCGACCTGCACACCCTGACGGTGTTGCAGGGTGCGCACGAATTCGCCCGCTTCCAGCAGGCTGTCATGGGTGCCGGTGTCGAGCCATGCATAGCCACGACCCATTTGCTCCACATACAGGTCCCCGGCTTCCAGATAGAGCCGGTTGAGGTCGGTGATCTCCAGCTCGCCACGCGCCGAGGGCTTCAGGTTCCGGGCGTATTCGACGACGCGGTTGTCGTAGAAATACAGGCCGGTCACCGCATGGTTCGACTTCGGTTGCGCGGGCTTTTCTTCCAGGCTGACCGCACGGCCGCCTTCGCCGAACTCGACCACGCCGTAGCGTTCCGGGTCCTCGACGCGGTAGCTGAACACCGTTGCGCCAGTCGGCCGGGCGACGGCGCTGGCGAGCAGGTCGGTCAGGTGTGCGCCGAAAAAGATATTGTCGCCCAGCACCAGCGCGACGTTATCGTCGCCGATGAAGTCCGCGCCGATGGTGAACGCCTGGGCGAGGCCATCGGGGCTGGGCTGTTCGGCATAGGACATGGTCAGGCCAAACGCTGATCCGTCGCCGAACAGACGCTGGTAATTGCCGAGGAACTCGGGCGACGAGATGATGAGGATGTCACGGATGCCCGCCAGCATCAGCACGCTCAGCGGATAATAGATCATCGGCTTGTCATAGACGGGCAGCAGCTGCTTGTTCACCGCCAGCGTCGCCGGGTGAAGCCGCGTGCCCGAGCCGCCGGCGAGGATGATGCCCTTCATGCTGCATGTCCGATCAGTTCGTCGAGAATGTCGCTGAGCGCCGCCTGCCAGCCACGCGGTTCGATGCCATAGGCGGCGCGGATGGCGTCGTGGCTCAGCAGCGAGTTGGCCGGGCGCTTCGCCGGGGTCGGATAGTCGCTGCTCGGGATCGGCGCGACCTCGGCCGATGCCCCGCCGCGTGCCGCCGATTGCGCGAAGATTTCGCGTGCGAAACCGGCCCAGCTGACCGCGCCGGCGTTGCTGAAATGGAAGGTGCCGGTCGGCGCATCAGCATCCTCGGTGAGGCGGATGGCAATGGTCAGCAGCGTGCTCGCTAGATCGGCGGCGCTGGTCGGGCTGCCGACCTGGTCGTCGACCACCGACAGCGTGGGCCGGGTGGCTGCGACGCGCAGCATCGTCTTCACGAAATTATGGCCGTGCGCCGACACGACCCATGCGGTGCGGATGATGGCATGACGCGCGCCGCTGGTGCGGACCGCGAGTTCGCCGCCGAGCTTCGACGCGCCATAGACGCCCAAGGGGGCGACGGGATCGGTCACCTCCCATGCGCCTTGCCGGTTGCCGGCGAAGACGTAATCGGTCGACACCTGCACCAGCGGAGTGCCGGCGGCCGCACAGGCTTGCGCGAAGGCGGCGGGGGCCAGCGCATTGACTTGCCACGCGCTGACGACGTCGCTTTCGGCCTTGTCGACCGCGGTATAGGCGGCACCGTTGATGACCGCCGCCCAGTCGCGCTCGGCGACCACGCGTGCGATCGCCGCCGGATCGGTCAGGTCGAGGGCGGCCCGGTCGAGCGCGACGACTTCATAGCCATCGGGGTAGGTAATGCGCGCCAGTTCGCGGCCCAATTGCCCATTGGCGCCGGTAACGAGAATCTGCTTCACAGCGCACCCGACATGTCGACAGGTCGACGCGGCATCACGCGACCCCGCGCCGCTCGGCGGCCTTGGCGGCGACCAGCGGACGCCACCAATCCTCGTTCGCGAGATACCATTCGACCGTCTTGCGGATGCCGGTCTCGAAGGTTTCGGCGGGCGTCCAGCCCAGTTCGGCCCCGATGCGCGATGCGTCGATCGCATAGCGCTTGTCGTGGCCGGGGCGGTCGGCGACCTCGGTCATCTGCTCGGCGTACGGCTTGCCGTCGGCGCGGGGCCTGAGTTCGTCGAGGATCGCGCAGAGCGTCCGCACCACCTCGATATTCTGCCGCTCGTTATGGCCGCCGACATTGTACGTCCGGCCGGGCTCGCCGCGTTCGAACACCGCCTGCAACGCGCGGACATGGTCCTCGACATACAGCCAGTCGCGGACCTGGTCGCCCTTGCCGTAAATGGGAAGCGGCTCGCCATCCAATGCCTTGGCGATCATCAGCGGGATCAGCTTTTCGGGGAAATGATAGGGCCCGTAATTGTTCGAGCAGTTGGTGATGAGCACCGGCAGGCCGAAAGTATGGCCCCAGGCGCTGACCAGATGGTCGCTGCCCGCCTTCGACGCCGAATAGGGCGAGCGAGGGTCATAAGGCGTGTCTTCGGTGAACAGGCCGGTATCGCCGAGCGTGCCGTACACCTCGTCGGTCGAGATATGATGGAAGCGGAACGCCTTGCGCGCCTCCTCGTCGAGGCTCAGCCAATAGACGCGCGCCTCGGCCAGCATCGTGTAGGTGCCGACGACATTGGTCTGCACGAACGCGCCCGGCCCGTCGATCGAGCGGTCGACATGGCTCTCGGCGGCGAGGTGGGTAATGACGTTGGGCCGAAAATCGGCGATCGCGGCGCGGACCGCTTTGGCATCGCAGATGTCGCCGTGAACGAACTGGTACCGATCGCTGTCCGCCACCCGCTCGACCGTCGACAGCGTGCCGGCATAGGTCAGCTTGTCGAAGTTCAGGACGTCGTGGGTCGTATGCTCGATCAGATGGCGGACCAAGGCCGAGCCGATGAAGCCGGCTCCGCCGGTGACGAAGATGCGCATGGGATCGGTCCTTATCAGGAAAGCGGGGCCAGCGGACGCCCGTCATAGGCGAACGGGCTGTCGAAATCGGCGAGCGTAGGTTGGCGGCCGTCCTTGGGGCTCAGTTCGGGCGTGACGTCGGCGGGGATCGGCCAATCGATGCCGACGCTGTCCCACGCGATCCCACCGTCATGGTCGGGGGCGTAGGTGTCCGAGCATTTGTAGGTGACTTCGCAATCGGCCTCGAGCGTCACGAAGCCATGCGCGAAGCCGATGGGGATGAAGAGCTGATGGCCGTTTTCGGCGCTGAGTTCCGCGCCGACCCATTGGCCATAGGTCGGCGATCCCTTGCGGACGTCCACCGCGACATCGAAGATGAGGCCCCGGATGCAGCGCACGAGCTTGTCTTGCCCGCGCGGCGGCGTCTGAAAATGTAGCCCGCGCAGGGTGAAGGCCGGAGCGGAGTAGGAGTGGTTGTCCTGCACGAAGGTGCAGTCGATGCCAAGTGCGGCGAAAGCCGGCACCGAATGGACCTCGGTGAACCAGCCACGGGCGTCGCCGTGGCGTTTGGGGCGGATGAGTTGGGGGAGGGGGAGGTGCGCGAACATACCGGCTCAACTACCGGTGCGGGTACCAACTGGCAATGCCGCTCCTTCGCAACCGAACTACGAATATCTACTCCTATTCTACACTTGTTCCTGTGCCGCTCATTAGGGTCGAACGATTAGGAATTTCATTCTGATGGATCACAATTTTACGATACTGTGATTTTCTACCTAAAAACGTTATGAATGTTTCGGTGTCGATATCGGAAGAATTGTTTGTAACACTCAGATATGAAAATGTATCCGGTGTTTCTCCAGTAACAGGAGCAACAATAACTGGATATCTTATTCCTATAAAAAAGTTACCATTTATGTGTACAGCGTCAATTTTCGATATATGCGGCGGGTTTGTATTTTTCTCGCCAAATTCGAATCTTATTCCAGAAGATTTGTAGCCAAATATAGTATTACTAAAAATATTTATATTGCTAACATCACCATCGAAGACGGATTTTCCATAGATGCTGCGTCTGGATTGGATCGTAATGGCACTAGATTCGTTGGTGTCAGCGAGATGCGTAATATATATTTTGTTAAGGTATATTTCGGTGTCTGATACATTATCTAACCGAACATTGCCCGTTAGATTTGAGTAATGAGGCTCTAGAAAATTATCAGAGATTATAATTTTTCTCATCGAAGATATCCATATATTGACATAGCAGTCTTCTATATGATTTCTTTCAATATTTATAAATGACGGAAAACTAGTATTGAAAGGTCCGCATGCAATACCAGTCTGAGCCTTGTTAAATATTCTACTATTATTAAAACTTGGATGATTTCCCCGAATATGGTTACCGATAATGTGTACTTGACTGGAGTATAGACCTTCGGGATTGCTGATACGATCAAAATCCATTAGCAAGGCTATTCCCGTATCGCCAAAGTTATTCCGGGAAAATTGTGTTCCGATATTATTATTTCGCAAAGTTATTCGACGCCCACTGCCTTGTAAAGCGTCGCCAAGTCTGCAATCAAAGATAGTGCAATTTTCTACAAGAATATCGGTTGTATCGAGATAGCTATTACCCCAGCGAACACCAGATCCACCAATACCGTGGATTATCAGCCGTCGCAGGATGACATTACCGGTCCGATAGAACTCGATTGCGAATTGATCCGCTCCTCCCGTAGCTAAATCACCGCCGTCAATTTCAAAATTTTCGAGAATGATGTTTCGGTTACGTATTGATGATGTACGGGTGCTGGTATCCCTGATGATGGATCGATTGGTGGGTCCGGTCCAAACAATCCGTGCATTGTTAATGCCGCGAACATGCGTATTGCCAGATACATATAGAGTATCAGCGACCGAATAAGTCCGATCGAGAGTAATTATACCTCCTTTGTTGAGCATGGATTGTAGCGTCCGATGATCGTCAGGGGGCGTATCCGCAACCAACGCACGCTCTTTGGGTGTTTCCGCACGACAGGCAGAAATGCCAACCAATCCTGTGCCGGACAGCAATGGTATCGTCAGCGAATGAAGGCTAGTTCCCAAAATAGATCGACGCGAAACAACGGGGTATCGGAACATAGGCACGATCCGTTTGACACTATCCGAAGAATCATTGGCGATTGATCGTGCGACCATCCAATGGGTGGTATTTATCTTGCCGCGCATATCCGTACGATGCAGATGCAATTTGCGGAAGCGGTGATCGGGGACGGCTTTCGGCCCAGTCATTCCTTACGTCGATGCGTGCGACAATCTGCGAGGACGTCTGCAACCGTCTGCTCCAGTGTAATCAACGGTGCCCATGCGACTTCGTTTCGAATTGCATCGCTCGCGATTGACGTCCTGAAAACTTCGCTTTCGCGCATCCGTGCTGGATCCTGTTCGACGGTAACCCCTTTTGTGGTCAACGTCAGTAGGATCTCGAGCAGGCGTCCTATCGGAACGGGGCAACCCGAAGCGATGTTAAATACTGTCTTCCTTGCCATAACGGGCGCTGCAAGAACGCGGAGATAGGCATCAACGACATCATGTACGTCTAGGAAGTCCCGTTCCGCGGTCAGCGATCCGACCCGGATTACCGGCGGGATCGTGCCCGCCTCAATGCAGGCAATCTGTTTTGCGAATGCGGGCAGCACAAAACGCGTATCTTGTCCCGCGCCACTATGGTTCGCAGGTCGGAAAAGGATCAATCGGTTGTTTTCGCCAAGGATATCCGACAGTGCATCTTCGGCCGCCCGCTTCGACCGGGCATAGGGCGACATTGGGAGCGGCGGAGTTTCTTCGGTCACAGTGCCATGGTTGAATGCCGCGCCATAGACCTCGCTGCTACTGGCAAAAGCGAAAACGCATTCAGGACTGACAGTAGCGACGGCTTGCGCCAAGTTGACGGTGCCGCCAACGTTGACGCGCCATGTATCAGCCGCCTTGCCAGCGGACTGGCCGACCGAGGATTGCGCTGCCAAGTGGACGACCAGATCGGGACGCACCCGTTCGATCAGGTCGTGCACACCGATCGGATCGAGTAGATCTACAGGCGCGGACCCCGTGCGATCCATAAAATGCAGTGTTGCATCGTCGGCCATTCGTGAGCGCAAGGCAGGGACCAAATACCGGCCGACGAAGCCACCGGCACCTGTCAGCAAGATCGATCGATAGGCGAGAGGTGCCTGCATCATCAGAGCGCAGGCGAGCGCGGGATATAGGCGATCGGATCCTGAAGCCGGCGAAGATCGGCGTCGACCATCTCACAGATCATGTCCTCGAGCGAAGTTTCGGCTTCCCAGCCAAGCCTGTCGCGCGCCTTGCCAGCATCGCCCAGTAGCACGTCGACTTCGGCCGGGCGGAACAGTTCCGGGTCGATGACGATATGCTGGTCCATATCAATTCCGGCGTGTTCGCAAGCGATCCGGCACATATCACGGACCGTCGTCGTGCGACCGGTGGCCACGACATAATCATCGGCTTGATCCTGCTGCAGCATCATCCACATCGCCTTGACGTAATCGCGCGCATGGCCCCAGTCACGTTTGGCGTCGATATTGCCGAGACGCAGCTCGTTCGTCAGGCCCAGCTTGATGCGTGCCACACCATCGGTAACCTTACGCGTGACGAACTCGCGGCCACGCAGCGGACTCTCGTGGTTGAACAGTATCCCCGACGATGCGTGCATTCCGAAGCTCTCGCGGTAATTGACCGTGATCCAGTGGCCGTACAATTTTGCAACTGCATAGGGTGAACGCGGATAGAAGGGCGTCTTCTCACTCTGCATATCCTGCTGGATCAGGCCGTACATTTCGGATGACGATGCCTGGTAGAAGCGGGTGTCCGGCTTGATTAGCCGCAGCGCCTCCAGCGCATGGGTGACGCCAAGTGCCGTTACCTGCGTGGTCAGGATTGGCTGCTGCCACGACGTCGCAACGAAAGATTGCGCTGCTAGATTGTAGAACTCGTCGGGCTTTACTTGATCAATGAGCCGCGCCAGCGAGGCCATGTCGACCAGGTTGGCATCGTGCAGTACCACGTCGTCCAGGACGCCCAGCCAAACCAACCGATGGTCCGCGACGCCACCATGTGATGAACGTCGGACCGCACCGTGCACCTCATATCCTTGCGCCAGCAAATGCTGCGCCAGATACGCCCCGTCCTGCCCGGTAATCCCGGTGATAAGTGCACGCTTCGTCATGGCCGATCGTTTCCTAATTCCGATTAAAGTAAATTTTTAGTTTTTGTAACGGATGCTGGCGACGGTCTGCTGGTTGATCCGGTCGCGCTCCGCATCCAGCACCCAGCCCCATTTCCCGAAATATTGCGTCAGGCTGGTCAGAGCATAGACCCATTGCCGCAAACTGCGTCGTTTGAGGCTGCGATATTCGTGCGTGATTGACACGTCTGGGTAGAAGAGTGTCTCCGCCACCATATGGAGCCGACGTGATAGGTCCAAATCCTCAGCATACAGAAAGAAGCGCGGATCGAACCCCTCGACCTTGTCCAAATCGGTGCGGCGTATGAACATGAAGCAACCTGACAGGAACGGGAAGCTGGCGATCTCGTCGTAACTCCAGTCATGCAGTTCGTAACGGTCATTGAGCCGCTGCGCCCATTGCGTGCTGCCGAAAAACCGCCGCCCGATCAGCGTAATCGGATTCGGCAATAGTCGGCACAGATGCTGCAACTCGCCATCGGGATAACGGACCATCGGCATGACCAGCCCGGCGGTCGGGCGCGAGTCCATGAAGTCGACCAGTGCATCAATGACCGTGGTGTTGAACTCGATGTCGGAGTTGAGCACCAGATGATAGCGGCAGCGGCCACGTGACTGCGTGATGGCCAGATTGTGCGCGCGGCCATAGCCAAGGTTGCGGCCCGGCAACAGGCGTTCGACCATCAGCCCGTCGGGTAGTCGCAGTGCGTCGGGCAACGTCCCAGCATTGTCGACGATCGTTAGCGCTACCGTCACGCGTGCGTGCGCCAGCGTGGCGGCGAGCCGCTCGATCTCTTCGGCCGGTGTCTTGTAAGCGACGACCGAACACCAGACATCGACCACGCCATCGAGGCTCTTGCCATCAGGCAAAGAACGGACTCCTCTCAGGTGCGGCATGAGCCAAGCGGGGTGTCGTGGTGACCGCTGGCGGTCGTGTATCGGCAATGTAACGCATCAGGGTGATCGCATCGTCGAAGAAAGTGGCGTGTTCGCCGAAGAATTCGAGGAACACCGGCGAGCGCAGGAGGAACAGCGGCACGCCTAACGCAGCGGCGAGCCCCATCGGGCGGCCATAACCTTCCGCGCGCGCAGCACTGACCAGATAGTCGACCCCGTCGAAGAATGCGACCGGCCCGACGTCGTCGGACGGCATCACGGTCAGGTCGATTGCCGGGAAATCGGCCCGCAGTTCGCGGACATAACCATTATCTGCCCCGTATAGCAGGAACCGCACGTCGCCCACCAGCTCCAGCGCGATCGTCGCAGCGAAAATTTCGGCGTAATTCTTCTTGCGCGAGTCCGTGCCGACCAGCCCGATCCGCAGCGGCGTGCTCGGCTCGGCGGTACGCGTCCGGGTCTGCTGCAGATCGACGGCCGGGAAGGCGCTGTCGAAGAAGACTCGCTCCGCAGGGATGCCGCACCCGGCCAGAAACGGCATCGCCAGCGAGCGGTTGATGATCCCAACTCGGCAGCACGACGTCCGCGCCGCCAGCGTGAACAAGGCGCGCTTCAGCGCGCCCGCCCGTCCAGCGAACGGATAATCGTCGTAGAAAGCAATGGTCTGGTCAGGTACGAACGGCAACGGATGTGAGGTGAAGGTTACGACCTTCTCGCGGGACCGCCGCAACAATTTGGCGGTAACGATCTTCCGCACCGCGGCACCGCGCTCTGTCTCCGCAACGGCGGCATTAGGTAATTCCTTGCGGACCAGCGGTGCGAGCCGGGCGTTGACCAGTACAGTGATGGGCGTGTTACCCAACGTCTTGATTTTGTCGATTGCGTACCAGAACATGCCGTTGGAGGCGTTGAGATTGGCGAGATTGACGATCATCGCTCACCTCCAGCTACGCCGGGGAGCGATGACGGAAGCGACGCGTCGTTGACCTGCACTGATCTCAGGATTCGGCCGGCTTGGCGGAATATGTAGGAGAACACGACCACTACGAGCACGAGGTTCCAATAGGTCATTGGCGAATTCTTAATTGCCAGCAATGCAATGAAGGAACCGATTGGGAACTCCGTGGTGTCGAATAGCCGCTTGGTGAGAACAAAAACGATCGTCATGTATAGCGCGATGCACACGACCCCGAACCACCCGGCCCGGATAAATTCCGACATGATGAAGAAACCACCCATCGGTGGATAGGGCTGGTTGGTCAGCGCCTCGATATAGTTGCCCAAATATGTACTAGAATCAAATAGATCGGCGGGATAATCAAAGCGCTTGGCGATCACCGTCACTAGGGCGGTAGCAGGCGCGAACAGGGCCTGGATCGCGGGAATGGAGAAGTTCAGCCCGCCTTCGGGAAGCGATAGTACCTGAAAGACGCCCTGACTGCCCAGATAGCCTTCGCCACCGACTGCGAATGTGATCGAGTGGAGAAAACCGTAGTTCTGGTCGGAGCGTATTGCCGCTACCATCAACGCCGCTACCAGTGCCGGGATGATTGCTATCCAATTGAAATTGGCAAGCAGCACCAGCATTGCAATTAGGAAATAGGTGCGGGACTGATCGAAGAACATTAGTATCGCGGTGGCGAGCACATAGACCATTCGCTTCGCAACGCTCATCCGGTCCTGCCGGAGATTTATGACTATCACGAACCATAGGACTCGAAATACCGCCGAGATACTACCCTCGAACCCCTCGCGAACGTCGACCCAGGAATGCTCTCTGAGCCAGACACACCCGCCCGCGAACACAGCGATCACGATCATCGGATGGACAGGGATAGGTTCACGCGTTGAACTGATGTGGCGGGTGCCATAGCCGACGATGGCGACGATTACGCCGAGCATTAATGCTCCGGTGATATATTCGTGCAGCATGAAAGTCGGCCACGGCGGTACGCCGAACAATTCAGGATTAGCTGGAACCACGCCGTAGATCATCACCAGCGCGACGGTCAGCGTCACTGCCAGAACGTGTGCGGTCACGAACTTACGCGTCACGGTCACGGGCGCACCTGCTCGCCATCCGCCAAGAAAATCTCGGCATAGCGACGCGCGGTCTCCTGCCATCGGAACATTTCGGCTCCGCCGTTCACGAACCGCGCCGATGCCGGATTGGTCGCCAGGAAGGCCGCGATGTCCACTGCGGCCGCGTCAGGGTCCGTGAAGTCGACGAAACGGATACCTTCAATGAATTGCCCCAACTCTCGGAAGACCGGAATGTCCGCGGCGATGATCGGTGCCAGCCCGACCGCCTCGATGACGGGCAGTCCGAAACCTTCGTAATGTGAGGGCATGATAAATGCCCTGGCGCCCGCCATCTGCGCGGCCAGTTCGCCATCGCTCAGGAAGCCCAACAGATGGCAGGCGTCGTTGCACCTGATTGCGGCCAGCGTCGCCGAGGCGCCCCAACTATGCGCACCCGTCAGTCGTAGTGACAGTGTCGGGCACCGGACCTGCAGCCGCTCGAAGCAGCGGATGAGGCCGTCGATGTTCTTGCGCGGCTCGATCGAGCCGAGGGAGAAGAGATAGGGTGCGTCGGGCGTGGCGCCAGCTTGCCTCCCTCTGTCGCGGGCGGTCGCCAACTCGTCAGGGCTCAGGATGCGAACGCCCAGGTACACGACGTCGATGTCGCGTCGCTGCGGCTGAACTAGTGACAGTACGTCGTCCCGGGTCGCAACGCTGTCCGCAACGATCCGGTCGGCGCGATGAATCGACGGCTCGACCAGCCATTTCGAGATACGCCGGTTCCATGTTCCCATCGATTCCGGCATGATCCGGTGGACTAGGTCGTGAACGGTCAGGACACTGCGGAGGCCGGCGCGCCGCCCCGGCAGCACATGCGCGGGCCCCCATACCGTGTCCGCCCCTGCCCGCAGCGCGAGCGTGTTCAGCCGCGCCATCATCCACAGCGATCCCGGCATACGTCCCCAGGCGTCGTCGATAAAGGTTTCGATCGGCGGCAGCGCATGCCCGGGATGCAGAGGGCGATTACTGAAAAGGATCAGCTTCAGCTCGTCGTGGCCAGCCAGTTCGCGCAACGTCTCGGCCAGGAACCGCGGGACTCCCTTGCCTGTTTGCGACAGCGTTCGGGCATCAACCGCGACGACACGACGCTGCCGTCCCGTTGATGATGGATCAGTGCGAAAAACAGGCATCATCAGGCAAGCACGGGCCACGAATAGGCGGATATTTGCGTCATCGAGCTACCTGCTGTCCACAATTCCGGACGGATTACGAACGACGCTTCATCCCGTCGCCATGCACGCAATCGGCGATCATGGCAACCAGCGTCATGATTGCCTTGCCCTTGCCAAAACACCGCAGCGTAAAGGCGTCAACCTCGATCACTGGCACCTTCGACACGGTCATCGCGGCGTTCTGCGCAGACTGTCACGTTCATGTCGAGCGGGCGGTGCTCGCCGTAGAACAACGCGCCCAGTGTAATCTCGACAAGACGTCGACCGGCAAGAGTGACTGGCTTGACAATCGAGCGTAGCAGTCCCTCGCCGCGCCAACTCACCGCCGAATTCCATCCGCCGACCATCTCAAGCCCGGCGATACTGCAAGCTTGCGAAAAGGACGTGATAGACAGCAAGGTAAGGTGCGTGAGGTCTGCCGACTGGTTCATTGCGCCGAAAGGACTGGCGCCATTGGGGAAGCGCGCCAGCAGGCGTCCGCCAGGCTTGAGCACGGCGCGCACCTTGCGCAGCATATCGATGATGTCCGGCTTCTCGAGATGTTCGAACACGTCCATCGCGCACACTAGATCGAAGTGTCCTTTTGGTAAATCAGACACGTCACCGCTACGGATCGTGAGGCCGTGCCGTTCGAGCGCGGCATCATGTTCGTCCCGCCGTTCAATTCCCCAGCATTCATAGCCGAGCGATTGAAGATGGAGCAGGAAAGCGCCGGTGCCAAAGCCGATCTCCAGCACCCGCGCAGGCGGGGTGACGCCCGTGCGCGCCAGTTCAATATCAATCAGCCGGCGTTCCTGCTCCGAAGTGCTCCCGGACCAGCCTTTCCATTTGTCATAATCGCCGTAGACATCGTCGAGCCACGCTTCTTTATTCATAATAAACCCCTAGTGTCCCGGCGATAATAGCGCGAGAATATCACTACCGTCCAAGGCAAATTGAGGAGCAGTGTGACACAGGCATAGGCCAGTACCACCGCATCGCCGCCCAGCCGCGCTCCAACAATCGCCGCGAGTAATGTCACGCTGCCAATAACTAGCGAGGAAAGCACCAGCGGCTCCTCTTTATGAGCCCGCATGTACGCCGCCATTGCATAGATGATCGTGCCTAGAACGGCATTGACAGCCAGCAGCACAGTCGCCGGTACGGATGGAATTCGTCGAACTGGAAACATGCCTTCGTCACGGGCCACCGCAAGCACCACTACCACCGCGACCGCAACGACCACGGACACCCCGGTAGCACTCGCTGCGGCCCGCACGAACTGTGCCTTGAGCTCACGATGATCGCCGCGCGCGATGAACTGGCCGAAACGCGGCACGCGGGCGCTGATCCAACTCATCCCTAGCGCTTGCACCGCTCCAAAAGCTTGCAGTCCCAGACCGATCCGCCCGGCGGGTTCTGCACCTTGTAGCGCGAATACCACCGGTACAATCACCTGAGAGGCGAAGTATCCGCCTAGCCAAGCGATCGCGACCCGCCATTGCAGCCCAAGGATTTCGGCACGCCATGGCGCATGATTATGTCCGGTAGCCGGATAGGAGGGGATAGCTCGATAAGGATTGGTACGCCCGCGCAGCCAGGCCAAGGACACCAGATTGGCCGCGAACGGCACCATCATTGCGCTCCAGAGCCCAGCACCAGCAGCGAGCGCGATCACTAGTAGCATATAGCCCGCCATGCTTTGCACAAGGCGCACACCTGCCACCGTGCCGGTCCAACCGGCACCTTCCACAATCGCCAATCGTGGGCTCAGTATAAGGTTGATGCCAGTGGTAACGACCAGTGCGATCCATGGCCCTAGCCAATGTTCGTCAACTTTTTCCCCAAACAATGCAAAATAAGCTACGCCAACCAAGGTGACGATCATGACGAACGCTCCGCCTACCCAACGATACCAGCGTGTGACAGTCGCCTTTATATATGAGAGCTTGGCTATATGTGGCGTAAAGCCAGTGTCATTGATCCGGTTTAGATCGACATATGCGAATTCATGGCTCGAAATCTGCGCTATTGTTTGCGACAGGCCGAGATCAAAAAGTGCCTGCAACGCGACGATGCTTAAAAAAGTATAATAATATCCTTGGCTTTCTCCGTTCAGAAAGCGCGGAATGGCGATGATCGTGACGATACCAGCGAGGATCGTCCAGAGCCGGAAAAGCAGCACCTTCAGTACGTTACGATCAAGGTCGAGGCTGCGGCGAACGATCGTTAGCATGGTGCGGAAGAAGGCCTTATGAGCTAGGGGTGCTTGCCGCCGTCACAGCAGCGGCCTGCTAGCGCAGGTTTCCATAATGACGCAACAAGACGAGAAGCGAACTGCAACTCTTATTCTGCGCATCTCTATCTGTGACGTTTCGAATAGGCTCTAAATCAGGCTTTCCGCTTCGTTGCAAAGGACTGTGGCTACTCCCGAAATGGCAATGCCTTGTAAATCTCGCAGCGCCCGGCGGGGCTGCCGTTTTCGAGCGTCATGTCCGTCGCGTGAGCGATCGAAACCGCCAGGCACTGGAGAAGGATCGCTATATGCAGTGTGATTAAAGGCCGTCCCGCCGCCGCTCATCGTGCGCCGTGCCCACTCACCATCGTCCGCAGCGTCCGGACCGAAATGAGCACGTCGAGCCAGAACGATAGGTTCTTAACATAGTAGAAGTCGAGGTGAAGTTTCTCGCGTACGTCGGCTACGTCCGTCACGTGCCCTTGATTGATCTGGGCCCAGCCAGTGACGCCAGGTTTGATGAGGTGGCGATAATGGTAGAAGGGAATTTCCTTCTCGTACCATTGGCTTAAGGGGAGCGCCTCCGGTCGGGGGCCAATCAGGCTCATCTCGCCGCGAATGATGTTTACGAGTTGAGGCAGTTCGTCGAGCCGACTGCGGCGCAGAAACTGGCCTAGTCGCGTGATGCGCGGATCGCCGACCTGCGTCATCGCATTTTTCAGCGTTTGCCGGTCGGAGGCTGCGGAAACGGGCGCTTCGGCGCGCATCGTTCGCATCTTGTAGATGGTGAACGGCTTGCCGCGATATCCCATACGGTGCTGCTTGAAGATCGCCGGCCCCGGCGAATCAAGTTTCACCATTATTGCCGTTACCAGCATGATCGGGAGCAGTACCAAGAACAGGACCGTCGCCGCCAATATGTCTGCCGCCCCCTTCAGTTTCAGATAGACGTCGTTAGGGTTGATTGCGCCGAGTGTGTTTTCGGACAAATGCTCGATCTCTACCCGGCCCGACAGTTGCTCGACGACCTGCTTGAAATGATAGACTGGGATCGCGCACAGCACGTAATGCGTGATCTGCGTGTCCCAGAAATCGTCATGGTCGGCGCGCAGGTCGACGACAATTGCATCAACGACTATGTCGTCTGCCTTATCCTCGGGCTCCAGCAGAATCCAGTCGACATTGTCGAACGTCGGCAATCGCAGCGTTGCTGCGCTCGGCACCACGCCGACCCGCAATCGGCGGTGCAGCGCGATCTTCTGATGAATGTACAGGTACAGCGCCAATGACAGCAGATAGCTGCTCAAAAATTGCAGCCGGCTATAGTCGATCCGCATCATGAAGAAACTGACCGCTAGGACCGAAAAAGTCGTCGTAAGCGATATAAAGATGTAGCTGCCAGCGGCAATCCCAGGAAAAATATGTAGTCGTCTATATCCGAGTACCCCAAGGATTAGAGCAACAACGCCGCCAAGTGCAGTGTTGTATTGCGTTGCCTGTACAATCGGAATGCCGGTCGTAATTTGTCGGACTGCCATTGGCAGCAAAATGGCAACAATAATTCCAATGAGAATTATGTATCGAAGGCGAAGAAATGCTGTTTTTTTCTGATGCGGATGCGCCCTCTTCCGATTTGCAGCGGCGGTCGATACCAAGGGCGCGGCAGAGGACGAAATGCGAAGAGACATTGTTAATCTACGCTGAAGCTGGAGCGTTTGCTCCTCCTCGGTCGCCCGCTATCAAAGTAGCGTGTGCAATGCAACATTCGCTTGAAACGCAGCCTTTGCCAATCGGCGTCTCCGCGTAGTAGGGCCTGCATCGGTCGTGTAGGGAGTGTTCAGCGTAGTGTTCAATCAACGATCGCGGCCGGGGTCGCGGTTCGCCGCTAGCCCGGCATTCCTTATTCTGGGTGCATTGATGTTTGTGCTCTGGCTAGCCGGTGGAGGATCCCGACCTGATTTGTTGGGGCAAGTCGTCGTGCGCGTGGCGGCCTTTGCGTCATTGATCGTTGCGATTCTGATTGGGCTGAAGCCATCGCTGAAGGCGACATGGCCGGTCGGCACGATTTTGTTGATTACGCTGCTACTGCTGCTTGTGCAATTGGTGCCGCTTCCGCCGGCGTTATGGACGGCGTTGCCGGGCCGGAGTGAGGTTGCCTTCGCCCAAGTGCTGGACGGTGTTCCTCAACCGTGGCGACCGCTGGCCATTGTTCCCGGTGCCACGTCCAACGCGTTCTTTTCTATCTGTATACCATTTATTGTTTTGCTACTCGTTTCGAATATTACAGAAAAAGAGTATCAACGTTTAATGGATCTGCTTCTATTGTTAATCGCTGGTTCGATGTTTCTTGGTCTGCTGCAGTTTTCGGGGGCAGGCTATAATAATCTTTTTGTGAATGACACTCCTGGACAAGTCAGCGGAAATTTCGCTAACCGCAATCATTTCGCACTGTTCCTTTCTATCGGTTGCCTGATGGCGCCGGTCTGGACTTTTGCGGGAAGCCGGGGCGTCCGCAAGCGCGGACCAATCGCACTTGGATTGATATTGTTGTTCGCCCTCATGATCCTCGCAAGCGGCTCGCGCGCGGGCATTGTTACTGGTGTAATGGCCCTGATCCTGGGATCGGCATTTGCGCGTCATGGGCTGCGACAAGCATTTTCCCATCAGCCACGCTGGATTCTTCCGGTGCTGATAATCGGTACGCTTGCTGTCGCAACGGGTATCGTCATGGTGAGCATAGCAGCTGATCGCGCTATTTCCATCGATCGGGCGGTCGCGCTTGAAGCCGCTGGCGATATGCGCACACGTGGTCTTCCGGTCGTGCTTCACATGATTTCAATGTATTTCCCGGTTGGGGCGGGCGCGGGTGGTTTTGACCCGTTGTTTCGGATGCACGAACCGTTCTCGTTGTTGAAAATAACCTATTTCAACCATGCGCATAACGATTATCTGGAAATCGCCCTCGACACCGGACTTCCGGGCGTGTTCCTGCTTGCAGTCGCGATAGGATGGTGGCTGATCGCCAGCATACGGGCTTGGCGCTCTCGCGGTAACCGATTGCTCCAACGTCTGGGATCGGCGGTGCTGCTGTTGGTTTTCGTCGCCAGCGCGTTCGATTACCCGGCTCGCACTCCACTCATGATGGCGTTGGTCGTTATTGCCGCGACGTGGCTGGCAAAGGCGGAAACCGCATCGCGCTCAGCTTTACCCGGCAGTGACCAGCATCTATAGGCCGCGATATTCCATATGCATCCCGGACTCCCCAAGCGCATGCGCAAGTTTTGTATCGCCCTTTTTATGGCAGGCATCCTTGCGGGATGCGTCCGGCAGGAGCCATTGAAAACGACCGAACGATTGACCGTTGTCGAGGGCAGTTCGGTCCTGCCCCCGCCAGGGCGAAACGATCTTACGGCGGCGGACCGTCCGGCGCTGATCGGCCCGCTCGATACTATTCAGGTCGATGTCTTCAACGTCCCCGATCTCAGTCGCGAGATGCAAGTAGATGCGGGTGGACGCATCGCCATGCCACTGGCGGGTACGATTGATGCGCGCGGGAAAACCGCTGAGGAACTGGCCAGCACAATTGAGGCGGCGCTGCGGGCAAAGTACGTCCGTGACCCCGGCGTAACCATCAATATCAAGAATTCCGTCAGCCAAGTCGTCACGATCGATGGCCAGGTCGTCGAGCCGGGGCTGTATCCGGTCACTAACCAAATGACATTGATGCGCGTAATCGCATCCGCAAAGGGGTTGTCAGAATTCGCCCGTCAGAATGACGTGGTGATCCTGCGCACGGTAGGAGAGCGTCGGATGGCCGGGCTCTACAATGTCGCGGCTATTCGTCAGGGCGCATATGACGATCCGCCAGTATATGCCAACGACGTGATTGTCGTCGGCGATTCCCCGCAGCGTAGACTGTTCCGCGATTTCGTGTCGCTATCTCCGCTACTGGCAGGCCCGCTCATTGCGATCCTGCAATAAGGTTTCGTAGCACATGAACATGACTGTTTCTCGCCCGCAACAGGACGCGATCGCGCCGTTGACCAAGCCGCTGTCGGGCGACGTACCCATAGTACGTCAGTATTTACGTATCGCACTTCGGTGGCGGTATGTCATTCTGGGTGCGATGGTTGCGTGCGTGGTGCTCGGGTTGATTGTAACCTTGTTGATGACCCCGAAATATACCGCGACCGCTACGATCGAAATATCACGGGAATCCAGCCAAGTTACCAATATTCAGAGTGTTGAACGCGAGACCAGTTTAGCGGACCAGGAGTTTTATCAGACGCAATATGGGTTATTGCAGTCGCGTTCGATTTCGGAGCGTGTGGCAAATCAATTGCAACTGATCGACGATCCAAAGTTCTACGAACTATTTGCGGTATCACGCGATGAACCTGCGTTTAAAATTGTAAACGGGCGTTATCCGTCGAATGGTCGCGCAGATCGGCAGAGGATAGCAGGAGAAATTCTGCGTCTTAATCTTAGTGTTGAGCCAACTCGACTGTCGCGTCTCGTTGATATTCATTTTACCAGCCCGGACGCTGAATTTTCGGCGAAGGTTGCCAACGCTTGGTCTGAGGCCTTCATTCAGACAAATCTTGAGCGTAAGTTACAGGCGACGTCCTATGGTCGTAACCTGCTTCAGCGCCAACTGGCCCAGCAAAAGGAACGACTTGATGAGAGCCAGCGTCAATTGGTCGGCTATGCCTCACAGCAACGCATCATCAACCTGCCTGCGCAACAGAATGGTGACGGCACCACGTCGGAACGCTCGATCGTCGCTGACGATCTGGCCTCGCTTAACACCGCGCTGAGTCAGGCGACCGCCGAGCGGATCGCCGCCGAGGCCCGGTACCGCGAGGGCGGCCGCGCCGGTGCGTCGTCGGAAGCGCTTCGCAACCAGGCGATCAATACGCTGCGCCAGCGTCGTGCCGAATATGCCGCTGAATATCAGAAGCTGCTGATCCAGTTCGAGCCGGAATATCCGGCCGCACGAGCGCTCAAGTCGCAGATCGACCAACTTGATCGCAGCATCTCCAACGAGGAGCGCCGCGTGTCGGGCTCGCTCGAGACCGACTATCGTGGCGCGGTCGAACGCGAGCGGGCGTTGCAGGCGCGGGTCGAACAGCTCAAGGGCAGCTATCTCGATCTGCGTCGTCGGTCGATCCAGTACAATATCTACCAGCAGGAGGTAGATACCAACCGCGCCTTGTATGAAGGGCTGCTGCAGCGCTTCAAGGAAATCGGCGTCGCCGGGGGGGTCGGAGTCAACAATGTGTCGGTCGTCGATCAGGCCGATGTGCCGCAGAAACCGTCATCACCCCGCCTGCTTGTCAACCTCGCCATTGCCCTCTTTGCTGGTTTCGGCATCGGAGCGGGGCTGGCAATTGCGCTCGAACAGATGGACGAGGCGATCGCCGACCCAGGCGAAGTCGAGCGGCGGCTCGGCCTGCCGCTGTTGGGGTCGGTGCCGAAGGTCGATAGCGTCACGCCGAAAGAAGCGTTGCTCAACCGCAAGTCCGATCTGGTCGATGCCTATCTCGCGATCCAGACCAACCTTGCCTTCACTACCGAACATGGCGTGCCGCGGTCGCTGTCGGTCACCTCGACCCGCCCGGCTGAGGGCAAGTCGACGACCGCCCTCGCGCTCGCGACGATGCTGGCGCGCAGCGGCAAGCGGGTGATCCTCGTCGATGGCGACATGCGTTCGCCCTCGGTCCATCATCTGGGTGGAGTCAGCCACGATTATGGCCTCAGCAACTTCCTCGCCGGGCAGGACGATATCGCACCGCTGACCTTCGACATGAAGGATCTGGGCTTTACCGCAATGTCGGCCGGGCCGATCCCGCCCAATGCCGCCGAATTGCTGACCGGCAGCCGGCTGTCGCTGCTGATCGAACGGTTGCACGAACATTTCGACCATGTCGTGATCGACAGCCCGCCGGTCATGGGTCTTGCCGATGCGCCGCTAATCGCGAGCCGGGTCGAGGGCGTGGTCTATGCGGTGGAATCGCACGGTATCCGCTCGACACTGGTCAAGACCGCGCTGGCGCGACTTGCCTCGGCCAACGCCCATATCTTCGGCGGGGTGTTGACTAAGTTCGAGGCGCGCAAGGCGCATTATGGCTATGGCTATGAATATGGCTATGGCTATGGACGCGACAAAGCCGCCGAGGCCAAGAGCTGATGCCAAAGCGCCGTGCCACCCGTCCCCGGCGGTCGGCGGCCGAATGGGCGGTGCGCGGCGCGCTAGCGATCGCAGCGGCGGGGCTGGGCGGTGTCTCGGTCGCCCATTCGCTGGCCTATATGATGCGCGGCAGCGCCCCGGCACAGGCACATGCGCTGGCACCGTGGGACGGGCGGATCACGGCGCTGCTCTCGGAGCAATTGTCGGGTCCCGAGGCCTCACCTGCCGATCGCCGGCGCGCCGACGAACTGGCGCGGCTTGCGCTGCGGCAGGATCCGACCGCAGTGGCGGCGGTCGCGACGCTGGGCATTAATGCGCAGGTACGCGGTGATACGGTGGGGGCACGGCGCATCTTCGCCTATTCCGAAAAACTGTCGCGGCGTGACCTGCGTACCCGGTTGTGGGCGAACGAAGATGCGGTGGCGCGGGGCGACATTCCGGGGGCACTGCGCAACTACGATATCGCGCTACGTACCTCGCGGATCGCACCGGATATTTTGTTTCCTGTGCTGGTAAACGCGATTAGCGATCAAGAAATCTGCGCGGCACTAGCTCGTACGCTGGCTGGACGCCCTCCTTGGGGTGAACAGTTCATCATGTCGGCGGTAAGTAACGCACCTGATGCCCGAGCAACTGCCAATTTAATATATCTGTTGCACTTAAAACGGGTGCCGTTGCCAGTCGAAGCATCTTCGATATTGGTTGAACGCTTGATTCGCGAAGGACATACCAACGATGCTTGGCGTTTGTACGCCACGTTTTCACCCGATGTGAAACGTAAAGAAAGTCGCAATCCAAAATTTGCCGAGAGCCCTGTCGCACCTACTCCCTTCGATTGGATGTCAGTAACCGATGGCGGGATCGTCGGAACGATCCAACGTAGTGGGCAAGGCGGATTTTTCGATTTCTCGGTGCCGACGAGTTTGAGTGGACCGATCTTGCAGCAAACGCAAATTTTGGAACCCGGTATCTATACCTTGAGTGGGCGTAGTAGCGGGATTGAGCAAGGCGGTAGCGCGCTACTTTACTGGGTGCTTGCTTGCACTGAAGGCCACGAATTAGGACGGGTCGCTGTGCCGAATTCATCACAAGAAAAAGGACGATTCTCTGGGGATTTTATTGTTCCTGTGAATTGTCCGGTGCAGAAACTTCAGCTCGTTACACGACCGTCGGATACCTTGGCGGGTTTGAGCGGACAGATTAATGAAGTGCAACTACGTCCAAAAAGACGTTGAAATTTGCGACGTCCCATGGATTACGCTATGAGCAATAAAATTGCAATTATTTCGGGTCTGTTGTTGGTCGTGGCTGTGTCTTCAACGGCACAGGATCGATATAAAGGCGATAGCCAGGAACAACCCGCGCAAATCCAGCAATCGCTCCCCGAAACCCGGCCGGGCGAAACCGCGCGGTCGGCCGCTGGCCAGGCCGGTCAGCGCCAGACCCGCGAGGAGGTCGCCGCCGAGGCCGGGATCGAGCCGATGGGGCGGATCAACGGCCGGATCCAGAACCGGGTCCAGTCGCGCATCCGCAACCGCATAGACCGTTATTACGACCCGCATGCCAATGCGACCTCGCCCTTCGCCATTGCCGGCGATCAGGCGCGTACCGCCGGGCGTCCGCGCCGGTGATCCCGGCCGGGCGGGCGACGTGCCGTCCGACCATTTCCTACTCGAAAGCACGAATGGGCGCGATCACCGCCAGTGTCGGCGTTCGGGTAGGCCCGGTTTCCCGTCGCATCTTCGTGCTTTCGAGTAGAATAGCCCCATGACCCGCAAGCCCCCCGCCCCGCGTACACCCGCCAAGCCACCGGCCCGCCCGCAGGGCGATCTGTTCCGGCTCGACAGTCCGCTGACCGCCGAAATCCGCGGTGAGCGGTCGTTGATGGCGTTTCCATTCTTTGCGCTGGCCAAGAATGCGTGGATGAAGCCGCTGACCTATCAGGCAAACGCGGTCTCGATCGAAGTACGGCCGTCGGCCAGCGGCGTCGCGACCATCTATGACAAGGAAATCGTGCTGTATATCGCCAGCCTGATGCTGGCGAAGATCGAGATCGGCGAGACGGTGACGCAGGACTTTGTCTTCACCGCGCACGATCTGTTCACGGTGACCGGGGCAAATCATTCGGCACGATCATACGGACGACTGTCGGAGGCGCTCGAACGACTGCAGGGTACGCAGATCAAGACCAACATCGAAGCCGGGGGTGAGGGTGAGGAAGGCTTCTTCTCGTGGCTGTCCGAGGCCAAGCTGCACTATTCGCGCACGCGTGGCGGCGAGCGGCGGCTGAAGGCGGTCAAGGTGCGGCTGTGCGACTGGCTGTTCCGCGCGATTCTGCTCGACCGGCATGTGCTCGACTATGCCGCCGCCTATTTCCAGCTCGGCCCGATCGAACGGCGCATTTATGAAGTGGCGCGATCGAGCGGCGAGGAACGGTTGGAAACCGACCTCGCGACCTTTCGCCTACAGATCGGCTATCAGAACCCGCTCGCCAATTTTCGTAATGCTTTGAAACAGATAGCAGCAGCGGACAGCATTCCCGACTATCGGTTGGAGCTGATCGAACAGGACGCGCCCGAGGGCGAGGCGCCCAGGCGTGGGCGGCGGGCGACGCCGGTGCAGGTCGTGCTGACCCGGCGACCGCGTGCGCTCGGCAGCGAGGAAGCGGGTGATTCGGACGCGGCCGAATCGGCGGATGCCAACGCCGCCTAATTCCTATCCGAAAGCACGAATGCGACGGGGTATTTGCTACCCGAAAGCACGAACATACCGCCATATTCCTATCCGAAAGCACGAATCGGCCGCGGCAATTTGCGCCGAATCGAACGTAATTCCCGCTTTACTACCCGAAAGCACGAACCGGGAACGCTTCCGATGTTGGATTTGATCTGCAAAGGTCGCTGCGACCGGCAGCGGGGCCGGCAGACGAGGGAATTGCCGTGACCACATAAAGGAAAGCCCGGCACGAAGGCCGGGCGTCCCAGGTTTTGGAGCGACGTCGCCAAACGTCGAACCGGCTGTAGCAGGCCTTCTCCAATACCTTCGATCGCTTGCCGGTTCAAGGACGCGCGTTTCGCGCCACACCCCTTTTTTGCTTGTTGGTCACGGCCCCGGACAAAGGGGACGATGATGGCGCTCATCCTGGCGCAAGCGATCGCGCGCATGGCCGATCCGGCGCATGGCAAACGCAGCGGCGGCGTGCACCGTACCGGCGCACCGGTGCGGCGCGGCAGCGTCGAGGCGGGGACGGTCGAGGACAGCTTCTTCGCGGTGCCGGCGAAGGGCGAGACCGACCGGCTGCTGCGCATGGCGCGCGCCGCGCTCGATGCCGGCCGCGCCCGGCGCCGGGCGGCGCGGGCCGAGGGGCGCGCGCTGAGTGCGGCCGAGGCGGCGCTGTGCGGCCTGACCGCAGGCGCGGTGCGGGTGTTCGAGGAGATCTGCACCCTCGCCCGGCTGAACGGCGGGCGGGTGTTCCCGACCTATGACCATCTGGCCAAGGCGACCGCGCTCGGCCGGGCGACGGTCGCGCGCGCGCTGGCGGCGCTGGAGGCGGCGGGGTTCCTCGTCCGCCAGCGGCGCTTCTGCCGCAACCAGGGCGCGGGGCCGCGCTATCGCCAGACGTCGAACATCTATCGCGCCTTAGTACCAGGCGCGTTGCTGCGTTTCCTGCCGCGCCGCTTCCATCCCGCGCCGCTGCCCGACGATGCGGTGGCGCATCAGGCACAGGCAGCGGCCGAGCTGGCGGCGATGCGCGCAACGCTCAGTTGCCGCGAGCTGGCCGAAGTGACGCTAGGCGGTGCGCTCGGCCGGGTGCTCGCTTCGCTGGGCGCGGCGATCGATCGTGCCGCGTGCGAGTCTCATTGCGATCCGCAACCCCTACCTGAATCATTTGATCAGACGACGAATGTCGTCGGCCTCGCCGGCCGACGGCGCCCGGCCTAACGGCCACAATGCTGAGAGGAAGAAACAGCCAAGAATCACCACCCCCGCCGATCTTACGGGACGCACCGGCTACCGCCGGCGCGATGCTCTCCGACGAGAGCAGGCGGCGCCGTGGGCGTATCGATCCGCAGCGGTGCGGGCGCGCATCAATGCGGCACGACGCCCAGTTCGACCCCGGTCTTGTCGTGCAGCGCGAAGCGGTCGACCAGATCGGCGCTGGCGCGGTTATAGCCGGCCACCGTCACCTCGGCACCGTTCTGGCGCAGCCGGGCGACGATCTTGTCGAGCGCGTCGACGCCCGAAATGTCCCAGAAATGCGCCGCGGCGACATCGATCGTCACCGGCACCGCCCCCTCAACGCCAAAGGCGCGGCGGAAGCGGTCGACCGAGGCGAAGAAGATCTGGCCGGTCACGCGGTAGGTGACCCCGCCATCCCCGACGATCCGTTCGACCGCGAACATCCGCTGGACCTTGCCGGCGAAGAATACCCCCGACAGCAGCACCCCGGCCAGCACGCCCAGCGACAGGTCGCGCGTCGCGACGACCACCGCGACCGTGACCAGCATCACGATCGACGAGGTCGGCGGATGGCGCCGGAGATTGGCGAGCGAATTCCAGCTGAACGTGCCGATCGACACCATGATCATCACCGCGACCAGCGCCGGCATCGGCACCCGCCCGACCCATGGCCCCAGAACGGCGAGCAGGAACAACAGGAACGCCCCGGCGACGAAGGTCGACAGCCGCCCGCGCCCCCCTGAGGTCACGTTGATGACCGACTGCCCGATCATCGCGCAGCCGCCCATCCCGCCGAACAGTGCGGCGACGATGTTGGCGCCACCCTGGCCCGCACATTCCTGCCGCTTGTCGCTGTCGCTATCGGTCATGTCGTCGACGATCTGCGCGGTAAGCAATGATTCCAGCAGACCGACCGCCGCCATGGTCAGCGCAGTGGGCAGGATGATCCGCAGCGTATCGAGCGTCAGCGGCACCTGCGGCCATGCGAAGCTCGGCAAGCCTTCGGGCAGCTTCCCCATGTCGCCAACGGTGTTGACCGGCAGGTTGAGCGCGATGCTGACGACGCTCAGCACCAATATCGCGACCAGCGGCGACGGCACCGCCCGCGTCACGCGCGGCAGCAGGTAGATGATGGCAAGGCCGCCGGCGATCAGCGCATAGCTGTGCCACGTTACCCCGATCAGCTGCGGCAGCTGCGCCATAAAAATCAGGATGGCGAGCGCGTTGACGAAGCCGGTGATGACCGACCGCGACACGAACTGCATCACCCGGTCGAGCCGGAGCAATCCCGCGGCGATCTGGATCAACCCCATCAGGATGGTGGCGGCGAACAGATATTCGACGCCGTGATCGCGGACCAGCGGCCCGACCAGCACCGCGACCGCCGCGGTCGCCGCCGAGATCATGCCCGGCCGCCCGCCGATAGCGGCGATGGTGATCGCGATCGCGACCGAGGCATAGAGGCCGATGCGCGGATCGACCCCGGCGATGATCGAGAAACCGATCGCCTCGGGGATCAGCGCCAGCGCGACGACGATGCCGGCCAGAATGTCGCGGCGGATCTGCGCCGCTCCGCCAAACCATTGGCGGCGATAGGAAATGAGGTCGAAGGTCATGGAAAATCCACATCAAGCCACATGGCGCCACCATCGAGCGCAGGGTTCAGGTCATGTGCGATGTTGTCCGGCGGATCGGCGGCCGGAATAGCCACCCGGAATTGCACCGGGTCCTTGCGAATGTGGCGCCCATAGCGGCGATCGGCCGTGCGGGGCAAGGGGCGATGGCATGCCGGACCCGCTCATCCGGCCGATTGACTCTTAAATCTACATATGTTGTTCTTCGGTCATGGTACGAAACCGGCAACCCTCGAAACAGATGCGGCGCGTGCTGGCGGCGCTGGCACAGCAGCGCGGCGAAGGGCGGCATGGCTATGATCTGCTGAAGCAAACCGGCCTGTCGTCGGGCACGCTCTATCCGTTGCTGATGCGCATGACCGACCAGCATCTGGTCGAGGCGCAATGGTGTGCGCCGGCCCAGCCCGGGCGCCCGCCGCGCCATGTCTATCGCCTGACCGCGAGCGGTTTCGCGCTGGCGATGGAACTGGCCGATGCGGACGACGCACCATCGGGGACGGAGGCGTTGGCATGACGACCTTCCTGGCCCGCGCGATGCTGGCGCTGGCGGCGGCGACGATGGGCGAACGGCACGAAGGCTGGGCGCGGGCGATGGCCGGCGAAGTCGCGGCCGCGGCGGCGGAGGGCAAGACGCTGTCCTTCGCCTTTGGCTGCCTGATCGCGGCATGGCGCGCGGCGCTGGCCAGCAGCCATGGCCGCTTCCTGCTCACCAGCTATGCGGTCGCGATCGGCATCCTGCTGCCGATGGCCGCGCTCCAGATCGCGTGCGTCGGCTTCGGCCTGTCCTATCTCTATCCCGGCAACCACGGCCTTGCCGGCGCGCTGCTCGACGGCATGGCGACCAAATGGCTCTGGCCCTTCTACCAGTCGGCGGGGCCGGTGCTGGCGCTGCTGCAACTGGCGATCGGCATCGGCCATGTCCGGCTCGCCTGGGTGATGCTGGAGCGCGACTGGACGCGGGCGCTGCGCTGGTCGGCGCGGACGCTGGCGGCGTCGACCACGCTGATCGTGTTCATGGGCGCGCTGTTCCTGAATGTCCGCCAGTCGCTCATCATGGGCGCGGTCGTCGGCGTCGAGCTGGCGATCCTGCTGATCGTGTCGAGCTGGCACGCCGACCTGTCGCGCGAGGTCGAGCGGACCGCCTGAATTTTTTCGAAGGCCGCTTGTCCACCACCCTGCGTCGTCCGCGCGGGGGACGGACGGTCGCGCCTGGTCGTTACCCCAAAGGAGACGCCGCATGTCGTATCACCGCCGAATGATCCTGTTGCCGCTCGCGCTGCTGGCCGCCGGCCCCGGCAGCGCCGTCGCCCGGCCTGCCCCCGCCTCCACCGCCGTCCCCGCCCGATCGCCGATCCTCGGCCGCTGGGAACTCGATCTGACGCGGATGCCCGCGACCTATGGCACCCCGCCCCGACGCGTCGTCTATAGGTTCGAGGATATCGGCGGGGGCCGGTCGCGGCTGACCGTCGACATCACCGCGCAGGACGACAGCGTCCGCCACATGACCACCGCCTATCGCCCTGACGGCCGCGCCGCGCGCAGCGAGGGCGAGACGAGCGAGGCCGACAGCGCCGCCTTCCTGCTGCCCGCGCCGAACGTGCTGGTGATGAACCTCGCGCGCAACCGGATGCCGGCATCGGTCCGGGTCTATACCATCGCCCCTGACGGCCGCGAAATGACCGAATCCGCCGCCGATGTCGACGACAAGGGCGACCCCTTCGTCCGCAAATTTCATTTCAGGCGGGTGGGATAGCCACGCGCAATTGCGCCCGGTCCTTCGAAGGTCGCGCTGACAGCAGCCGCAAGGGGGGACAGGGTCAACGGCGTACCGAAACGGGACGCGGTCGTGACGCTCTCATTTTGGGTATGCACTTTGTTGCGACCGGTGCCGGTCGCGGCCTACGCCACCCCTCACGAACATCGTATCCGATATCGATTGACAGGGGGCTTACATGGTAATGAGCAAGGACACGCTGATCAAAACGGCCTATCAGCAAGATGTCGTCGCCAATAATGAGAAGGATGTCTATTACGGCGATGACCTCGGTGCGCCGGATAACATGGCTTTCGTGATTGCCGATGGTGATGTCGGTGACGATTATTTCAAGAATTTCGGCCGTGACGACAGTATCATTACGGGAAAGAAGATATTCGACGGTAACAATGATGGCATTATCGGCTTTGGAAAGAACGGCCTGCTCGATGTCGATCGCATCAACAGCAAGAAGGCCGGCAACGACCAGCTATCGTTGAGCAACGAAGATGGCAAGATCGGGGCGCTTCGCTATCTGGGCGAGATGAACGGTCAACATGCCTATGCCGATTTTCAGACGAAGATGAACTTCGTCGAGCATTTCGGCCCCGGGATGGAAAGCGCAATCGGCGATGATAGCTTCTCGATGAAATATGGAGCGGTCCTGTTCGACAATGCGCTGGGCCTCAATCTTGGCAATGACGTGATCGAGGGGGCCGTGACGTCGATCAACATCGTCACGACCTTTGCACTGGGCAGCACAGAAATCAATTCGTCGGTCAACTATGAGAACCGATGGATGAAGGACGGCGAAGCTTATACCGCCTTCTCGCTGTCGGCACCTCCTGGACCGAACGGCTACCACGACTCTGCCGGTTCGATCACCTTCAAGGGCGAATATGGCGGGTTCCTGACGTTGCAGGAAATCCATCAGGACGCCGATGGTCAGAACTTCTACGTCTATGCCCTCGTCACCCCCTGAACGCAGGGCTGAACGTGGGCCATGGCCCACGCTCACGATATGAAGAACCAGGATGGATCGGATCGGTTCGACCTTTCCCGTGCGCCACGCGACACGGGTCATCAACGCATTCCAGCTGCGCGCCCAGTCGGCGGCGTTCGTCGCCGCCGGGCGCGATTTTCATCGCTCGGCGGTGCTGATGCTGATGCTGCGCGCGGCGTTGAAGGGGGACGGCCGCAAGTTCAGTCTGCAGGCGATGTCGGCATCGCTCCACCGCCCGCGCGAAACCGTGCGCCGCGCCGGCCGTGCGCTGATCGCGGCGGGTTTCTGCGAGGCGGACGGCAACAGCTTCTATCTGGTGCCCGGGTTCGACACGCTGCCGGCGATCGTCCGGTTGTCGGACGCGCTGGTCGACATCTTCGACGCGCTGATCGCCGGGTTCGAGGTGAGCGGCATCCATCCGCCGGCCGGCAGCGCCGACCGCCCTCCACGCGAACGGGTCGCGGCCGCGCTCGACATCTATCTGTCGGTGTTCGAATTGAGCGAGGTGCAGCCCGCCGCGCTGATGACATTGTACCTGATCGGCGCGGTCACCGTGCTGAACGCCGTGCGGTTGACCGACGATCCCGTGCTGGGGTGCCGATATGGCGGGGCGGACGACGTGCCGCCCGACGATCTGCGCTGCCCGGCGACGCTGCGCGAGGTCGAGGCGCTGGACGGCTTCCCCTATCCGACGCTGTGGCGCCATGCGGTGCTTGCCGAGCTGATCGGCGTGCTGGAAAAGACACCCGACGGCTATCTGCTGGCGCGCAAATATCTGACCTATTCGGCGCTGTCGCGCGAACCGCTGGAAAAGGTCCGCTATATCCGGCGGGTGCTCCACGACCTCGCCGCCGGCCGCTATGCCTGGACAGGTGCGGAATAGGCGCGACGCCCCGTCACCCTTGCTCCAGCCATGACCGGGCGTCCTCGACCTTTTCGAAAACTCCGGTCTCGGCGGGCAGCGTCAGGCGTTTCTTCTGCATCCGCAACAGCGCGCCCCCGCCAGCAAAGGCGATCCGGTCGGCGGGGGCGAGGATGCCGGCCAGGTCGGACTGGACATAGGAAAACGCCTCCTGCGGCTGAACGAGTGTCCCCGACAGGTCGACCAGCACGCGTCCCTTGCCGTAAATCCGGCGACTTCGCGTCAATCGTTGCCCGAGATCGGAAAAATGCCGCCGCGATGCGTCGCGATCCCACAGTCCTTCCGGTCGATCGACAAGGATCTTTTCGATATCCGCCGCCAAAAAAATACCTCCCGGAAACGCCAGAATTTACAATATGATGGTTGGATAATCGGGTTTGTCGGCAACAGTTCCTCCAACTATCGGCTGATATTGGGCCAAAATTTAGGAATTTTGGGATAAGGTAATGATATAATTACATAAATAGTATTCTGCAGGGGTGCATGGCGGGAACGAAAAGCATCGATACGTGCAACCTTCGTCACCTTTCGCAGCGTTGTCCGCCGCCTACCAATTCCCCGTCCGATCGGTTATGGGATCGGCGTCCAGCACGCACGACAGGGAGGGCGACATGACCAATTGCACCATGCCCGCCCCCGGCGATCTTCGGGTCGGTGGCCTTCTCCACCACTGACGCCCGCGGTCTCCGACCGACCTGCCCCTGCTGATTACAAGGACCGCGCACCCGCCGCGGAAACTGCCATGACCGACGACGATACCGAGGATCTGTTTCCGCGCGCCTCCGTGCTGCGCGCGGTGCTCGCCTTTACCTTTCGCCACTGGGCGCGCACGCCGTGGCTGGCGGTCGCGTGCGGGGCGGCGATGCTGCTGGCGACGCTGACCGAGGTGTTCGTGCCGCTCTATGCCGGGCGGATGATCGACGCGGTCGGCAGCGGCGCGTCGGCGGCGGCCTGGCGCGCGTTCGCGGCCATTACCCTGCTCGGCGGGGCGATGGTCGTGCTGCGCCATCTGGGGTGGTGGACGATCACTCCGCTGACGCTGGGCATGATGCGCGACGTGACGCAGGAGGCGTTCGCCCGCGTCCAGCGGCTGTCGACCGACTGGCATGCCAATGCCTTTTCCGGGTCGACGGTCCGGCGGATCACGCGCGGCATGTGGGCGCTCGATACGCTCAACGACGTGCTGCTGCTCTCGCTGCTGCCGTCGCTGACGGTGCTGGTCGGCACGGTCGCGCTGCTGGCGCTCCACTGGCCGCTGCTGGGGCTGGTGATGGGGGTCGGCGCGGTCGGCTATATCACGCTGACCGTGTGGCTGGCGACGCGGGTGCTGGCGCCGATCGCGCGGCTGTCGAACCAGTGGGATACCCGGATGGGCGGGGTGCTGGCCGATGCGATCGGTACCAATGCGGTGGTGAAGGCCTTCGGCGGCGAGGCACGCGAAGAGGCGCTGCTGGCCAGGACCGTCGCCAAATGGCGGCGGCGGACGCTGCGCACCTGGCTGGCCTTTACCTGGGCCGGGTCGGGGCAGCTGGCGCTGCTCTGGCTGATCCGCATCGCCGCGACCGGCACCGCCTTGTGGCTATGGGCGCAGGGTCGGGCGAGTGCCGGCGACATGGCCTATGTCGTCACCAGCTATCTGGTGCTCAACGGCTATCTGCGCGACATCGGCCAATATGTGCACCAGTTGCAGCGCGCGGTGAACGAGATGGAGGAGCTGGTCGCGCTGCACGACGAACCGCTGGGCGTCGCCGACCGTGCCGATGCGCGGCCGATCGCGATCGGCGGCGGTGCGATCGTGTTCGACGACGTGACGTTCCGCTATGCCGGGCAGGACAGGCCGCTGTACGAGCGGCTGTCGGTGACGATCGCGGCGGGTCAGCGCGTCGGGCTGGTCGGGCCGTCGGGATCGGGCAAGACCAGCTTCGTGAAGCTGATCCAGCGGCTCTACGACGTCGATGCCGGGCAGGTGACGATCGACGGGCAGGACGTGGCGCAGGCGACCCAGGCGTCGCTCCGCCGACAGGTCGCGATCGTGCCGCAGGAACCGGTGCTGTTCCACCGGACGCTGGCCGAGAATATCGGCTATGGCCGGCCCGACGCGACGCAAGCGCAGATCGAACAGGCGGCGCGGCTCGCCAACGCCCACGACTTCATCATGGCGTTGCCCAAGGGCTATCGCACGCTGGTCGGCGAACGCGGCGTCAAGCTGTCGGGTGGCGAGCGCCAGCGGGTGGCGATCGCGCGCGCGTTCCTGGCGGATGCGCCGATCCTGATCCTCGACGAAGCGACCTCCAGCCTTGATTCCGAAAGCGAGGCGGCGATCCAGCAGGCGATGGAGCGGTTGATGATCGGCCGCACCGCGATCGTCATCGCCCATCGCCTGTCGACCGTCCGCGCGCTCGACCGCATTCTGGTGTTCGTCGGCGGGCGGATCGTCGAGGACGGCACCCACGACGCGCTGCTCGCCGCGCCGGACGGGCAGTATCGGCGGCTGTTCGAGCGACAGGCGGGGACCGCGGTGGCGGAGATCGCCTGATCGCCCAAGATCGAAAGGTACGCTTCAGACCGAACGGGATGGCGGGGACCCAAAGCCGGCAATGCCTGTTTTCAGGGGGATTTTCGCTAGTATCGGGATGAACCCTATGACGAAGCGCAACGGATATCTGACCGCTGGTGCCTTTGGCGCTGCCGTACTCGGGACCATGATGGCCCTTGGCTATGTCGAGGACAGGATCGATACGCGATCGACGGACAGGGCGGCGATCGGCAACTCGCTGTCCGAACGCCAGATGCTGGAGCGGCGTCGCGGGCGGGTGGCCGAGGTCGCGATCGCCGGCACGACCGTGCAATAGGATGATGGCGGCATCGTAGGCTGCCGTCCTCCAGAAATCTGGCTTGCCGTCATTGCAACCACGCTCACGAAGCCAAACCGCCCGCCCCTCGTTTCGCCCTCGACCATCATTCGAGGGAAACATCATGAAGATCGCCGATCTCATCACCGACACGCTGATCGCGGCGGGTGTCGAGCGGATCTGGGGCGTGACGGGCGACAGCCTAAACGCGATCAACGACAGCCTGCGCCGTTCGGGCGAGATCGAATGGATGCATGTCCGCCACGAAGAGGTCGCGGCGTTCTCCGCAGGCGCAGAGGCGGCGGCGACCGGCAGGCTGGCGGTGTGCGCCGGCAGCTGCGGGCCGGGCAATCTTCACCTCATCAACGGGCTGTTCGATTGCCAGCGCAACCGCGCGCCCGTCCTCGCCATCGCCGCGCATATCCCGTCGAGCGAGATCGGCCTGAACTATTTCCAGGAAACGCACCCGACCGAACTGTTCCGCGAATGCAGCCATTTCTGCGAGATGGTGCAGACCCCCGAACAGATGCCCGAACTGCTCCACCGCGCGCTGCGCACCGCGATCGGCAAGCAGGGGGTGGCAGTGCTGGTGATCCCCGGCGACGTGGCATTGAAGGACGCGCCGGACAATGCCCGCGCCGACTTCGCGACCCCCCTGCCCCCGCGCGTCGTGCCACAGGTGCAGGAGATCGCCCGGCTTGCCGAACTGCTCAACGGATCGCAGGCGGTGACCCTGTTGTGCGGGGCGGGCGTCGCCGGTGCGCATAACGAAGTCGTGGCGCTGGCGGCGGCGCTGAACGCCCCGATCGTCCATGCCTATCGCGGCAAGGAGTGGATCGAATGGGATAACCCGTACGACGTCGGCATGACCGGGCTGATCGGCTTTTCGTCGGGCTATCATGCGATGATGGAGTGCGACACGCTGCTGATGCTCGGCACCGATTTCCCCTATCGCAACTTCTATCCCGAAAAGGCGAAGATCGCGCAGATCGACCGCGATCCTTCCGCGCTCGGGCGGCGGGCGCAGATCGACATCGGCATCGTCGGCGATGTGCGCGAGGCGGCAGCGCTGCTGACCCCGCAGATCGCGCCCGATCGCTCCGACGCCTTCCTGACCAAGGCGCGGGCGCATTATGCGAAAGCGCGCGAGGGACTGGACGATCTCGCCACGGCGCGCGACGGCGACAAGCCGCTGCATCCGCAATTCGTGGCGAAGGTGGTCGACCGGCTTGCGACCGAGGATGCGGTGTTCACGGCGGACGTCGGCACGCCGGCGGTGTGGGCGGCGCGCTACCTGACCATGAACGGGCGGCGGCGGCTGATCGGATCGTTCAACCATGGGTCGATGGCCAATGCGATGCCGCAGGCGCTGGGCGTGCAGGCGGCCTATCCGGGACGACAGGTCGTGTCGCTGTCGGGCGATGGTGGCCTCACCATGTTGATGGGCGACATGCTGACCGCGGTGCAGATGAACCTGCCGATCAAGATCGTCGTCTTCAACAATTCGACGCTGGGCTTCGTCGAGATGGAGCAGAAGGCGGCGGGCTATGTCGACACCAATGTCGCGCTGAAGAACCCCGATTTCGGCGCGGTCGCGGCGCAGATGGGCTTTTTCGGCGCACGCGTGACGCGGTCGGACGAGTTGGAAAGCGTGCTGCGCGCTGCGTTCGCGCATGATGGCCCGGCACTGGTCGATGTGGTGACCGAGACGCTCGAACTCGCCATGCCGCCCAAGATCCAGGCCGAACAGGTCAAGGGGTTCAGCCTCTACACGCTGCGCGCGATCATGAGCGGGCGCGGCGACGAGGTGCTGGAACTGGCCAAGGCCAATCTGCTGCGGTGATGCCGGGGCGGTTGGCGGCGGCGGCGTTCGTGCTGCGCTGTGCCGGTGCAGCGGTGCTGGCGCTGCCGATCGCGTCGTGGGCGGGGCTCGATCATCCGGTCTGGGCGACGGTATCGGCGCTGGTCGTGTCGCAGGACCGGTTGGGCGATACCCGGCGGACGCTGGGCTGGCGGCTCGTGGCGACGGCGGTCGGGATCGGGGTGGCGATCGCGGTCGGCAACCTATTGGCCGGGGCCGGGCCGGGCGTGACTCTGGGCGTGGCCGTCGCGATCTGCGCCGCACTGGTCCGCTGGCGGAGCGACCTGCGGTTGTCGATGTGGACCGCGGCGATCGTGCTGCTGACGGTGGCACCGGGCCAGGGCATCGCCCAAGCCGGCTTCGCACGCGGGATCGAGGTGCTGATCGGCTGCCTGGTCGGTGCGGCGCTGCATCAATTGGCGGAGATGGCGGTGTTTCCGCAGCGCTGATCCGAAGGTTGACATGTCGGGGTGTCGACATGTCGGTTCATCGTAAGCGTTCGAAACCGTTCGGCTTCCGATAGCGTGCATTGCCGTTCGTGGAGGTTTCGGTAAAGGTTGGGTATGTTCCTGGCCGCATTCTTTCTGATCGCGTCGGTCGAACAGACCCCGACCAAGGCCGCATTCCGGCGGGGTATCGCCGAGAACGCAGCGTTTCGCCGCCAACAGTTCATCGCCGCCGGCCTGACGCCGATCGAGGAGGCCGCGAGAAGCGGCCGGAATGTTCGCCGTTTGCAGGTCTCGGTCTGGCTTCCGGGCCGTCCGCCGACCATGAGATCGAGCGCCATCGCGACGATTAGGTGACGCTGCTTCTGACGTGGAACGACAAACCCGCCGAGCGTCATGTCATCGCCGCTTCGATCTGGCAGGAACTCACCGCTCTGGACGCGGCGGTCTACGCATCCGAAACGTATCGGAAAGGTCCCGAACGGTTCCGCCGGCTGCCATGGCGACACGGCCAGCTTCGAGGCGAATGTCGACGGGCAGGTGCGTACGGCGGGCGCCGCGCGATGTTTTCCACGGCTCGAATCCTTCAATCCGGCAAAGCTCGCCGTCATCAGGCTGTTCACGCAAGCGGCGGTGAAGACGCGGAATGATTGTGTCTTCGACGAAACCAAGCCGGCAGACTCGTTCGTGCAGTGCTTCCGATAACGAAGCGGGGAAAGGACCGGTAACCGGGCTACGCTAGCCGCAGCCGTGATCGCAGAAGCGGAAGGCGATGTAAAAGGCAGCGGCTAACGGCAGGGCGAGCAGCAACAGGCACCCCCAGCCCAGCAGCTTATATTCGAGTTCGGGCTCGTCGCTCCACCGGAATGGCTCTGGATCCTCCTCGTCCACGGCGACATCCTATCCAGATGGCGGACGCTGCCAAGGTTCGCAGGGGCTTTTGCAGGGAAGCGATGCAGCCGGCCCACCAACGCCCTTCCGTGCCGCAACACGCCTCATACCCCATGGTATCGACCAATCGGCTTCGGCCGCATCGGCAACCAAGTCGGCGGCAAGCCGACCGGAAACGGGAAGGCGGCGATCGTCATCAGTAGGGTGAGGAACGACCCTGCCTTATCCAGCGTCCCGATCGCTATCGCTTCGACGAACGCCTTTATCGCGGCAGCATAACACAGGGGATGGATCGACCGGCAATACCCGTTCCGACACCTCGACAGCTTGACGTGTCGGCATGTCGACAGGTAGAAGCGACGACATGCCGACAATAGCCATCATCAGCCAGAAGGGCGGCGCGGGGAAGACGACGCTGGCGCTGCACCTTGCCGCCGCCGCTCAGGCGTCGGGCCGGGTCGCACTGGTCGTCGATACCGATCCGCAGGCGACCGCCAGCCAATGGGCGTCGTGGCGCGGCGAAGCACCGCCCGAAGTCATCGACAGCCCCCCGCCCCGCCTGGCCGCCAAGATCGCCGCCGCGACCGCGCAGGGTGCAGAGGTGATCGTGATCGACACCCCGCCGCATGCCGACAGCGCGGCGCGCGCCGCAGTCGAGGCGGCGGACCTGGTGCTAATCCCGTGCCGGCCGAGCGCGTTCGACCTGTCGGCGATCCAGACCACCGCCAAGCTGGTGCAGCTGCTGCGCCGTCCGGCGTTCGTCGTGTTCACCGCCGGCCCGCCCAATGCGCCGCGCGTGTATCAGGAGGCGGGCGAGCTGGTCGACAGCTTCGGCACACCGCCCTGCCCCGTACTGCTCCCCGATCGCGCCGCATACCGCCATGCCAGTGCCGAGGGGCGCACGGTCATGGAAAGCGAACCCGCCGGCAAGGCGGCCGAAGAAGTTCGCGAACTCTACAAGTGGACATGTCGACAGCTCGACATGCCGGCCCCCCGTTTCCGGAAAGTCATGGCATGAGCCGCAAGCCGTCCTTCGCCAATCTGCGCGACCGCGCGACCCCGCCGCCCCCTGCCCCGGCGGCCGCCCCCGCCGCACCGGCTGCTGCCGCCGCCGCCGACGCCAAGGGCCCGGCGAGCCGGCAGGGTCGCAAGCAGATCGCCGGCTTCTTCACGCCCGATATGTCGTTGGCGATGCACATGCTGGCGAGGCGACAGGATCGCAGCCTGCAGGCGCTGATGGCTGAGGCGTTCAATGACGTGCTGCGCAAATATGGTGAGAGCCCGATCGGGGAATAGGCTGTCGACGGCTCTACCTGTCGACACGTCGATCGGTTATGGTCGGCGACCGGACCCAAATTTCCACCCTGTGCCTGATCACGATCATGGACAGGGCGGCTGTGAGATTGCAAGAAACCCCGATGGACCTGTCCCGCGAATTCCTGGCCTATGCGATCATCGGCGTCGTTGCGCTGATCGTCATCCCCTGGGCGATCATTGCCTATCGCCGCCGCCAGCGCCGCCGCCTGCGCCAGCGTGGGATCAAGCGCTACGGCCACTGACGTCGACCTGTCGACAGGTCGATGGCGGCGTCAGTCGCGGTGCTCGACCGCGTCGCCGGTGATTGCGGCCCATGGCTGGCGGGTCTGTTCCCAGTCCGACACCGTGGGTGGCGGAAATGCCGGATCGGCAAAGGCGCCGACCGGAATCGCGACCTCGCCCGGTCGGGCATCGTTGGTATAGGCAAGCGTCGATCCGCAGGTCGCGCAGAAACGATAGGTCGTCCGGGTGCCGTCGCCCTCCAGCGCCGACCAGCGACTGGTCGGCCCGTCGAGCGACACGCGATCCTGAGCGAAGCGGGCGTCGACCGCGAACGCGCTGCCGCTGCGGCGCTGGCTGTCGGGGGAATGGTTGGCCAGCACGCGCAGCGGTGCGCCGGTGCAGATGGCACGGACCGAGCCGCAGCGACAGGTGGCGAGCCGCCGGGTGGTGTCGACCGGCGGAGCGTCCGGCACGGCGACCGGTTTCGCGATGAGGGTGCGGCGCAGCGGCTTGCCACGCATCGCATCGATATCACCGGGGGGCAGCGCGCTCATCGACGGTCACCGCGTGACGGCCCACGCGACCAGATGCGCCGGTGCGTGGCGGGACGATCGCGACGGTGCTGCGCTGGTTGCCGGCCGTCCACGGACAATCACGATCCTCGTTACCAATTCGTCCGACCTTAGGCCCGGTCCGTCGACCCGGCAACTGCCGTAAACCAGTCATTTCCGCCGCTATCGGCAATAATCCGAGGGGGATGGAGGCCGGCACCGGCCAGCAGCGCGCGATAGGCGCCCTTGCCCAGCGACCGCGACACCCGCCCGGTCAGCATGTCGCGCCACGTCGCAGCGATCCGCGGGGCGGTGAACAGGAAGCCGCCGCCGGGGTGGAGCGCCCGTCCGACGCGCGCGATCAGCGTCGCCTGTGCCGCCTCGGGCAGCAGGAACAACAGCCCGACCGCGACCGCGCCGTCGAAGCGGCGGCCGAAGAAGCGACTGTCCTCGGCGGCTTCGCAGGCGGTCTCGGCATCGGGTAGGGCGCGGCGGAAGGCGGCAAGCAGGGTCGGGGAGGGATCGATCCCGACGAGGCGGTGGCCCGCTTCGGCCAGCGTCGTCGCGACCGGCCAGCCACTGCCGCAGCCGATGTCAAGGATCGCCGCACCGACAGGCAGGGTACGGGCCCAGTCCCGCACGACCTCGACGCCGATGTCCGAGCGGACGGCAAGGAAGCGGTCGGCGATCAACTCATAGCCGTTCGACCTGTCGCTCATTCGACACCTCGACCTGTCGACATGTCGGGTAGCATCAGGCGGAAGCATGTCGCGTGCGTGTCGTTGAGCGTCAGTTCGCCGCCATGGGCGCGGGCGATGCGGCGGGCGAGCGTCAGGCCGATGCCCGAGCCGCCCGCCTTGTCGGTGTGGAACGGGCGGAAAATGCGCGCGCGATCGGCGGCGGCGATGCCGGGGCCGCTGTCCTGCACCTCCGCCACGAAGCCGGGGTCGGCGCGCAGCGTCAGTGCGACCCGTGCCGGCGCATCGCTGGTTAGGGCGGCTTCGGCGCCGTTCTGGAGCAATGCCCAGAGCGCCTGCACCATCTGGTCATGGTCGATCTGCGCCGTGCCCTCGGCCGCGACGGTCAGCGTCACCGCTTCGCCGAACCGCCCGCGGAACAGCCGTGCGAGATCGTCGGCCAGTTCGCCGAGCGGGACCGGGCCGGGCACCGGATCGGGCAGGCGGGCCAGTTCGCGATAGGCGCGGGTGAACCCCTCCAGGCCTTCTACCCGGCGGGCCAGGGTGGAAAGAATATCGCCAAGCATTGCGTCGCCGCGGGCGGCGGCGGTCATCGCGCTGTCGGCCAGCGACACGATCGGCGACAAGCCGTTGAGCAGTTCGTGGCCGAGAATGTCGATCATCTCGTCGCTGGCGCGTTCCTGCGCGGCATGTTCCTCCGCCGCGATGTCGATCAGCGCGGCGAGGCGGGTGTCGGGGCCGAGCGTCACCGCATCGATCCGCCAGCGCCGCCCGGCATGGCGCAGGTGCTGCGCGGCGGGATCGGTGAGTGCGGGCGGCGGCGCGATCAGCCGGTCGTCGGCGACGAACAGCGCGCGCGCGGCGCGGTTGATCGCGCGGACCTGCGCGGCATCGATGCGCAGCAGCGGGACGGGCACCTGGTCGAGCAGCGCCGCGATCGGCAGCGTGTCGTGCGCCGTCGCGAGCGGGGCGGGGAGGGCGGCGGCGCGACGCAGCGCGATCCAGCAGCCGAGCGCCAGCGCCCAGGCGATAATGCCGAGCGTGCCGAGCAGCGATCCCCAGATCCCCGCCTGCCATGCCAGTACCAGCCCCGCGCCACCCAGCGTCAGGGTGATGCCCGATCCGAGCGCGGCGAGGGTGCGGCGGCGTTCGGGGGTCAGCATGGGCGGTATATCGCGATGCGCCGGCGGTCGCCGACCTTTGCCCGGATACGGGGGTGGGGGTGCAAGCGGTCCGTACCCCCGCGCAGGCGGGGGCCCAGGGTGATGAAGCGCGACCGTGGTTCCGCTTGGCTCTGGACCCCCGCCTGCGCGGGGGTACGACAGAAGGCAGGGGGGCGGGGCCTACAACCCATGGCGCGCCATCCGCCGGTACAGCGCGCCGCGGCTCAGCCCGAGCGCCGCTGCGGCATGGCTGACATTGTGGCGATGTTCGCGCAGCGCCGCCTCAATCACCGCGCGTTCGTTTTCGTCGAGGTCGAAGCGCACCGGCGCGTCCGCCGCGACCATTGCCACCGGCTCGGGCGCGAGCAGCGCGGTGTCGATCGTACCGTCGCCGAGCAGGACCGCGCGCTCGATCGCCGCGGCCAGCCCGCGCACCTCATCTGGCCACGGGCCGCGCAGGATCCGTGCCTCGGCAGCGGGGGTGAAGGCGGGGACCGGCCGCCCATGCCGCGCCGCCGCCATCCGCAGGAAATGGCGCGCGAGCAGCAGCGCATCGTCGCCGCGCGCGGCGAGCGGCGCCACCGCGATCTCGACCGTGGCGATGCGGCGGGCGAGCGCAGGCAGGATGCCGCCCGCGCTGTCGGCGATGGCGATGCAGCGGGTGTCGGCGGGCAGCCGCGCCAGCAACCGCGCCTGCGCGACCTCGCCCAGACGGTCGGGGTGACGCAGTAGGATCGTCGACGTGTCGACAATCTGACTCCATGCTGTATCGTCGCGCAGGTCGATGACCGGCATCGCCACCCCGGCATCGGCAGAGGCGGCGTGAAGCGCGGCGGCGGCCAAGCCGCGCCCCGATCCGGCGGGACCGGTCACCACCACCCCGGCGCGGGTCGGGCCAATGCGCCGGATCAGATCGCGCAAAGTCGCCATCGCCGCACTGTCGCCCAACAGCCGCGCCGGTTCGGCCGCCACCGGTTGCGGCGTGGCCGCGACCGGTACCTGTGCCCGCGCGGCGGTGGCGATGCGGGCGAGCAAATCGGCATTGCGCCACGGCTTCATGATGAAATCGCGGGCGCCCGCGCGCATCGCCTCCACCGCGATGCGCACCCCGCTATGCGCGGTGATGACGACGACCGCCGCCGCCGGATCGTCGGACAGGATGCGCGCCAGCAGCGCCAGCCCCTCCGCGCCGTCGGTCCGCCCGGCGGCATAGTTCATGTCGAGCAGCACCACGTCGTAGCGCTGGGCGGCAAGCCGCGACAGTGCCTCCTCCGGCGTCGCCGCGCTGTCGATGCGGTGCCCGCCGAGGCGCACCGCCAGTGCGATCGATTCGGCGACGCTGGCATTGTCGTCGATTAGCAGCACGTTCAGCCTGCTTGACGTGCCCGGCTCCTGTCCATTTTCGGACAGTGCGTCCGGACATGGACGGTCACTTCTCCGTCCATCGGATGAATATCGTTCGGTTATAGGCACTTAGGATTTTCCGCCCGGATCGGTGACACTGTGTCCATGATGACCGAACCGACAGACGGCGCAAGCAGCACGACGACCGGGCAGGGGACGGCCCCCGGTGCCGCCATGGACCGCCGCGTGGAGCGCCCCCGCGCCCGCTGGTGGCACAAGCGTCCGTTGTGGATCGCGGTGGCGGTGGTGCTGGCGGCGGTCGCCTTGTGGCGCTTCCTGCCCGCCGCCGGATCGACCGATATCGATGCCGACCGGATCGAGACCGGCGAGGTGACCCGCGCCGCGTTCGACGATTACCTGCCGGTGCGCGGCGTCGTCGCACCCCGCCTGACCACGCAGGTCGGGGTGCTGTCGGGCGGGCAGGTCGAGACGCTGCTGGTGCAGGACGGGGCGATGGTCGCCGCCGGACAGCCGCTGGCGACGCTCGCCAACCCCGAACTGCGCCTCGAGGTGCTGACGCGCGAGGCGGCGATCGCCAGCCAGTTGGGCGCGGTCGCGGGTGAGGGGCTGGGGATCGAGCGCAGCCGGCTCGACCGGTCGGCGCAGGTGGCACAGGCCGAATACGACCTCATCAAGGCGCGCCGCGACCTCGCCATCCGCCAGCAGCTGTTCGACAAGGGCATCGTGTCCGAAGCGGGCGTCGCCGGCTATCGCGCTGAGGCCGACTATCAGGCCCGCCGCCTCGCGCAGCTGCGCGCTGGCAGCAGCACCGAGGCGCGGATCACCGCGACGCAAGGTGCACGGCTTGCCGATACGCAGGCGCGGCTCGCCGGCAATCTCGCGGCGGTGCGCGGCGGCCTGTCGGCGCTGACCATCCGCGCGCCCGCCGCCGGGCGGCTGACCAACTTCACGCTGCAACCGGGGCAAACGCTCAAGCCCGGCGACCCGGCGGGACAGGTCGACAGCGAGGGATTGTGGAAGCTGGAGGCCGATGTCGACGAATTCTACATCGGCCGCGTCGCGGTGGGGCAGAAGGCGCGGGCCGATGGCGCGACGCTGACCGTGTCGAAAGTCCTGCCGACGGTGAAGGACGGGCGGTTCCGGGTCGAGCTGACGTTCGACACCACCCCCTCTAACCTCAACCGCGGCCAGACCATCGACATCCGCATCACGCTGGGCGCCGCATCGAAGGCGATCGTCGCACCGGTCGGCGGGTGGCTGGCGGCGGAAAATGGTGCCTTCGCCTTCGTCCTCGACAGCGACGGCACCCATGCCACGCGCCGCGCGGTCCGGATTGGCCGCCGCAATCCGGAAGTGGTCGAGATCCTGTCGGGGCTGAACCTCGGCGACCGCATCGTCACCAGCAATCTGTCGACCGTGAAGGGCGACACCATCAACATACACTAAGGGGGGACCAATGATCCGTCTCGAAAATATCCAGCGCCGCTATGTCTCCGACGAGGTCGAGACGACCGCGCTGGCCGATATCAACCTACATGTCGAAGCGGGCGAGTTCGTCGCGATCATGGGCCCGTCGGGCTGCGGCAAGTCGACCTTGCTCAACACGCTGGGCACCGTCGATCGCCCGACCGGCGGCAAATATCTGTTCGGTGAGCGGGACCTTGCCGCGCTCGATGAAAAGGATCTCGCCAAGTTCCGGGGATCGACACTCGGCTTCGTGTTCCAGAGCTTCAACCTGATCGACGAGCTGACGATCGAGGAGAATGTCGCGCTCGGCCTCGCCTATCGCAGCGACGCTGGCGACCGGAAGGGGCGGGTGGCCGCGGCGATGGACAAGGTCGGCATCGCCCACCGCGCCCGTCATTTCCCGCACCAGCTGTCGGGTGGGCAGCAGCAGCGCGCGGCGATCGCCCGCGCGATCGTCGGCGATCCCAAACTGATCCTGGCCGACGAACCGACCGGCAATCTCGACACCGCCAATGGCGAGCAGGTGATGAACATCCTGGGCGCGCTCAACGACGACGGCGCGACGATCGTGATGGTCACCCACTCGCCCGCCCATGCCGACATGGCCAGGCGGCGCATCGACATGCTCGACGGGCGCATCGTCGCCAGCGCGATGCGGGCGATGTGATGCGGCCGGGCCGACCCCTGTTCCTGCGTACCCCCGCGCAGGCGGGGGGCCAGGGCCACACCAACCAACCTTCGCGTTTGCCGCTCTGGATCTCAGCCTGCGCAGGGATACGGCCCCGGGCCGGTGGCGGCGCATTCCCCCTTTCCTCCCGACCGGAGACCTGCCTCATGAAACCGCTTCTCACCCTCGCGCTGCTCGCTTCCGCCGTGCCGACCCCGGCGCTGGCGCAGGTCACCACGCGCAGCTTCGCCGCCGCCGATTTCGACCGGATCGACGTGCGCGGCTGCGACCATGTAGCCATCACCTTCGGCGCGCGCTTCGCGGTCCGGGCTGAGGGGCAGGCGGGGTCGCTGGCCGCGATCGGCGTCGCGGTGCGCGGTCGGGTGCTGACGCTACTGCGTGCCAAGGGCAGCTGCGACAGCCGTCAGAACAAGCCGGCAGCGAACATCACCATCACCCTGCCGCGCCTGACCGCGATCGACGCCAGCGGCACCGGATCGGTCCGCATTGCCGCGTTCGACACGCCGAGCTTCGAGGCGCGGATGAGCGGCACCGGCGCCCTCGCCATTGACGGCTTGCGCGCCACCCGCGCGACGATCGACGTATCGGGTACCAGCACCGCGACGCTGCGCGGGGTGCGGGCATCGCGGCTGTCGCTGGACCTGAGCGGCACCGGGCGCATCGTCGCCGATGGCCGGGCCGACGCGCTGGCGATCGATGCCAGCGGGACTGGACATGTCGACACCTCGACACTCACCACCGCCGCATTGTCGGTCGATGCCAGCGGCACCGGATCGGTCCGTGCGCAGGTGAACGGCCCGGCGGGGATCGACGCCAGCGGCATCACCCGCGTGACCGTCACCGGCCGCCCGCAATGCGCGGTGTCCAAGAGCGGTATGGCCCGCGTCACCTGCGGCTGATCCAGGAAACAGGGGGAAGGCCATGAACCGCTTCACGTTGCTGTCGCTCTATCGCTCGCTTGTGCGCCACAAGCTCTATGCCGCGCTCAACATCGGTGGCCTTGCGGTCGGGATCGCGGTGTTCCTGATCCTCGGCCTCTATGTCCGGTTCGAGACCAGTTTCGAGAAATGGCTGCCGGATTACGACAAGACGTACATCGTGGAGACGGTCTGGACCCTGCCCGACAGTCCGGCCAACGGCGCCTATCCCTATACGATGGGCGGGTTGCTCGATCAGATGCGCGAGGATTTTCCGGGCGTCGTCGGCACCCGCACCTTGGGCGGTTTCGGCAGCGGTACGGTGACCGCCAATGGCCGCGCCGTGTCGGAGGATGTGGCGATGGCCGATCCCTCGGTCTTCACGGTGCTGCGCTTTCCGCTGGTGAAGGGCGATGCGGCGACCGCGCTGGCACGGCCGGGCAATGTCGCGATCAGCGAGACGATCGCCCGCAAATATTTCGGCGGCAGCGATCCGATCGGCCGGACGATGATCGTCGGCTTCAGCAAGACGCAGCCCTATCGCGTCTCCGCCGTGTTCCGCGACCTGCCCAAGAATACCGATTTCGGCATATCGATCCTGATTCCGCTGCCCCGCACGCCGCCGAGCGAATATTGGTATCATTGGGGCAGCACGAACCTGCAGACCTATTTGCGCTTCGACACGCCCGCCGCTGCGCGCGCGTTCGAAGCGAAGCTGCCGCCATTCGTCGACCGGCGTGGCAAGGAACTGGCCGATTTCGGCCGCAAGGCGTCGGACGTTCAAAACCTGAAGCTGTTGCCGCTCGCCGACCTGCATCTCGAACCGGAAGGGCAGGACAGCAGCGGTGCCAAGACGACCGTCGTCACGCTGGGCCTGGTCGGCGTGCTGACGCTGCTGATCGCGGTGGTCAACTACATCAACCTCGCCACCGCCCGGGCGGGCCTGCGTGCCCGCGAAGTGGCGATGCGCAAGGTGCTCGGCGCCGATCGCGGTACGCTGGTCCGTCAGTTCCTCGGTGAAGCGGTGCTGACCGTCGCCATCGCCGCGCTGGGCGGGTTGATCCTTGCCGAACTGGGCCTGCCGCTGGTCAATGCGGCGGGCGGCCTGTCGCTGACTATCCCGTACGAGGTGGTGGTGCCGGCGCTGGCGCTGCTGACGGTGATCGTCGGGGTGCTGGCCGGGGTCTATCCCGCGATCCTGCTGTCGCGCTTTCCCGCCGCCGCCGTGCTCGCCTCGGCGCGCTCGCCCGGTGGCGGGCGTGCGGGTACGCGCATCCGCGAACTGCTGGTGATCGGGCAGTTCGGTCTCGCCATCGCCTTCATGATCGGCACCGCCGTGCTGGTCGCGCAGACCCGCCATGTCCGTTCGGCCGATTTGGGCTTCCAGCGCGACGGACTGCTGGTGCTGACGTCCACCGCGGACTCGCTGTTCCCGGTCGAACGCCGCGCAGCGGTGTTCAGCGCGATGCGGGCATTGCCGCAGGTGAAGGATCTGACCTTCGCGAACAGTGCGGCGGGCGGTAGCGGCGAAACCAACAACGACAATGTTCCGCTGCCTGGCGTCGCCGGACCGGGTCCGTCGCTGCGCCATATCGCCATCGGGCCGCGCTTCTTCGAAACCTATGGCACGCGGCTGCTCGCCGGGCGCTGGTTCGACGATGCGCATGGCGGCGACGATGCGACCGAGCGCAAGTCCAGCGAGGGGCGCAACATCGTCATCAACCGCCGCGCGCTGACCCCGCTGCGCTTCGCCTCTCCGCAGGATGCGATCGGCAAGACGGTGGGCGGCGATCGGCCGCGCACGATCATCGGCGTCGTCGACGATTTGCGCTTCGAATCCCCGCGCAGCCCCAATCCGCCGGTCTATTACATCTATTACCGCAAGCCGGAGACGATCGGCACGCTGGTCACCACCCTGCGGGTAACCGGCGATCCGCGCAGCGCGCTGGCGTCGGTGCGGGCGCTGTGGCAGCGGATGGTGCCGCAGGTGCCCTTCGCCGGCGATACGGCCGACACCCGCCTTGCCAATTTCTACGAAGCCGACGACCGCGCCACGCGGCTGTTCGGGATCGGCGCCGGCTTGGCCGTGCTGATCGGCTGCGTCGGGCTATGGGGCCTCGCCTCGTTCAACACCCAGCGCCGGGTGAAGGAGATCGGTATCCGCAAGACGCTGGGCGCGTCGTCGCTCGATATCGTCAAGCTGCTGGTCGGGCAGTTCCTGCGCCCCGTCCTGATCGCGAACCTCGTCGCCTGGCCGCTCGCTTATCTTGCGATGCGGACCTGGCTGGCGGGGTTCGAGGACGCGATTCCGCTGTCGCCACTGTTCTTCGCCGGCGCGACCGCGGTGGCGCTGCTGGTTGCGGTGCTGACCGTGCTCGGCCAGTCGCTCCGCGCAAGCCGTGCCGCGCCAGCCTGGGCGCTGCGGCACGATTGAGGAAGTGGGCTCCGACCTTGCGCGAGGTCGGAGCCGGTCTGGTTCAGAAGCGCAGCCGTACGCCGGTGCTGATCGTCTCCTGATGATCGTCCCGCCCGGTCTGAGCCGAGGCGGAGGCGAAGATGTCGAGACCGCTAGGCAGGCGATAGGCGACACCGCCGGCGGCGGTGCCGACCAGTTCGGTACGGCCTGCGCCGACCGCGACCAGGCCCAGGCCGTTGCCGGCATAGCCTGCCAGTGCCGTCGCCCGCTGCCCCTCGAGTTGATAGCGGGCGCCGAGCGACACGAACGGCCGGAACGGTGCGTCCGAGGCATCGCTGCGCGCCAGCGTCAGCCCGGCATCGGCAAAGCCCGATACGTGCCGGTTGCCCGCAACAGTCAGGGCGAACGGGCTGGCCCCGGTTTCGCACAACCCCTCACGCGAGGTGCGGATGTACGTCACGCCGACCCGCGGGCGGAGCGACCAGCCATCGCCAACGTCGATGCCATAGGATGCGGCGACATCGCTGGCCCAGCTATGCAGATCGTAGCTGCCGGTCCCGTTACGCCCGGTCGGCAGTGCCCGCACCGTATCCGCCGTACCGCCATCGTACAGCAGCGACGCGCTGAAGCCCCATCCGCTGTCAGCCCCGTAACGGCCGTGGATGCCGGCGACGACGCCATCGGCCCGCGTGCGCGCGCCCAGCGCGCCGATCTGCTGCCGGCCGTTCAGATACCCCGCGAACGCGCCGATCATCCAGCTGCGGTCGCCATAGCCGACCCCGCCCAGGAAGCCGTAGCTTTGCGCGCGAGCGGTGTTGCTACCCTCTGCGGCATCGCCCTGCAGCGTGTGCCATTGGCCGATCGTCTGCGCGAAGGTGAAGGCGCCGGCATCCTGCCGGTCGGTCGCAAAGGCATTGCCACGTGCGACCTGGGTCAGCGACAGCGCATGATCGACACCCAGCTGCGTCGCCGAGGCATAGGCCTCCGGCGTCAGCTGTGCAAAGCCACGCGCATTCGATGCTCCCGACGTTTCGACCAGCGCCGGCAGGCTGTCGAACAGCGTGCTGGTCGCGGGCTGCACCGCCAGCGTGGCGTTCGCATAGGCGATGCTGCGCGCCACCTGCGGCGAGAAGCGAGCGTCGGTCAGGAACTGGCCGAGCAGCTGGATGCGGTCGGTGCGCTGTACGATCACCCCGAACAGGCTCGACGGCTTGTTGACAGTCGTGAACCCGCCGGTGATCCCGCCGCTGGCGGTGATGAGATCGTAGCTGGTGCCAGCGCGGAGCGTGCCCACCGGCACGATCTGCAACGTCGCACCGCTGGCGATCGAGAGCGCACCATTGACAACCAGCTTGTCGGAGACGGTCGGGGTCAGCTCGAACACCGACAGCGAACCACTGGCCAGCGCGACGTTGCCGTTGACGGTCATCACACCCGGTGACGCACCGGGGCTGAGCGTACCTGCGACATTGACGTTGCCGTTGACGGTGCCGGCCGAACCGAAGGTTGCACCCGTGCCGACATCGATACGGTTCGCTGCGATCGTCGAGTTTGCAAGCCCGACCAGGCGCCCGCCAGTCAGCGCTGCATTGCCGAGCGCCGCATTGCCTGAGACGGTCGCATAGCCGCCGGTCATTCCGAACGTCTCGACATTGTTGACGTTCGTGAACGCGACCGGCGCACTGGCGCTGCCACCCGATACCGTGACCGTGTCGCTGCCCGCGCCGCCATCGACCGTGCCGGCAAAGCCGCCGGCGATCGTCAGCCGTTCGTTGCCACCGGCGAAGCGTATGGTGCCGGTGGTCAGCGACGCGCCGCTGGCGATCGTCAGGTCGGTACCTGCGGTCACCTGTCCATAGCTTTGCGCGCCGGTCAGGGTCAGCATGCCGGTGCCGGTGCTCGCCAGCGTCTCGAAGCCGGTCAGCGCGGCGGCGTCGAGCGTGCGTGTCCCGGCCAGCGTGATGGTGGCGACGTCATCCCCTGCGCCCCCTGCGACGGTGCCGTTGAGCATGCCGCCGGGAGCAAGGCTGAAGCTGTCATTGCCAGCGCCCAGATCGAGCGTGCCGTTGATCGTGCCGCCACTGGTGAGCGCCACCGTCTGCGCGCTATCGCCCAACGTCGTCAGATCGCCGGCCATGCCGAGCGTCCCGCCGATGTTCAGCGTGGTACCGGTGAGCGCAATCGTTTCGAACCCGCTGGCGCTTCCCGCCAGCGTGATCGGTGCGTTGGTCGAGAAGCGCAGCGTGTCATTACCCGCCCCGCCGGTATAGGTGCCGTTGGCGATCACGGTACCCAGCATCAGCATGTCGCCGCCACCGCCTAGTGCAGCGCGGCCGATATCGCCATCGACCCGCAGCATTTCGGCCGCGTCGCTGCCGGTGATGGTGCCGACGGCGTTGCCGTTCAGCGCGAGCGTGAGGCCTGTGCCGGACAGGGCGATGCTGTCGAAGCTCTGGTCGAGGGTCAGCGCCAGCGTGCCGTTGCCGGCGACCGCGAGTTGCTCGAAGCCGCTGCGCATGCCGATCCCGCTGCGGTCGCCCGACAGGGCGACGCGGTACAGGTCGACCCCCGTACCGCCATCGACGCCACCGACGACGCTGCTGCCCGCGCGATCGACGAAGATATCGTTGCCGGCACCCAGTGCCACCGCACCGGTGATCGTCCCCGCATTGTCGACGGTTTCCGCCGCATCGCTGCCGGTGATCGTGACCGGACCGGTGCTGCTGAGCGTTTGGCCCGCACCGACCGCCAAGGTGCCGCCGCTGACGTCGAGCGTCGTGGTCTGGAACGCGCCGATATAATCGACCGTGCCGCTGCCGATCTGGCTGAAGCGTTCGAAATTGACGAACTGGCTGGCGCGGACGGTACCGCCCCCGGCCGCGTCGACGATCAGGCTGTCGGTACCGATCCCGCCATCGACGGTGCCGGTCAGCACGGCCGAGGCACGGTGGAGGAAGGTGTCGTCACCCTCGCCGAGGAAGACGTCGCCCTGAAGCGTGCCGAAATTCTCGACGCGGTCGTCACCCGCGCCGGTGTCGATCGATCCGGTGATCGTGCCGGTGTTGACGATCCGGTCGTTGGCATCGAACGACTGGATCGCTCCGGCATAGGTTTCGCCGTTCGCGGCGAAGCTGGCACCGCCCCGGATCGTACCGGCATTGGTGAGATCCAGCGTACCGACCGCAGCCACGGCGGTCGACAAGGCACCCGTCGCCTCGATCGTGCCGGTCGCGCTGTTGTTCAGCGTTATGGAATGCGCTGCGCTGGTCGGCAGGGCCAGCATCGTCAATGCCGTTGCAACGCTGGTGTAGGTATCGGTCCGCTGCTCGATCTGACCGGTCGACGGATTGTAGCTCCAATAGGAGTAGGTGACATCCTCGCCGCCGGCATTGGCCCGGATCGTGCCGCTGTTGGTCACGGTGACCTGCCGCGTACCGCCCGTGGAGCTGCCGGACCAGAACGAGCCCCGCGTCTCCAGATAGGCGGCAGTTGTGCCCCTGCCCGTCGTCTCGATCGTGCCGCGATTGTCGAGCGTCATCGACGATACGCCGTCAGCCGCATCGATCATAGTCATCTCGATCGCGTTGCGATCACCGGTGATCGTGCCACGGTTGACCAGCGATGCCGTCAGCGGCGCAGCAGCGATCACGTCGGTAAAGTTCTGCACCGACATGCCGAGCTTGCCATTGATCGATCCGTCATTCGCCGCGGTCACCGCGCTGTTCGAAGAGAGCGAAACGGCGAGGCTGCCTGCACCGATGTCGATCGTGCCGGCGTTCGCAAAATCGATCGCGCCGGTCTGGCGGATCTGTACCCCCGACCGATCCGGGTTCCCGGTCGTCACGATGCCCGTGGCGGCATTGACGAAGCGGCCGACGCCGCCGTCGAAGCCACCGTTCATCCGCCCCTGATTGGTGAACGACGCGAGCAGTGGCTCCGCCACCATCATCCCGTTTTCCCAACGATAGGTATCGGTGTATACCAGACCGTCGATCGTCGCGGTGTTGACGATATTGCCGTTGCCCGACAGCTTCAGGTCGTTCGTGGCGGGTGCCGCAGCCGCGATGGTTACTTGCGTATCCGGTCCGGCGGCACGTACGCCCTCGACGCTGAAACCGGTCGGCAGGTCCCGGCCCAGGGTTACCGTGCCGCTGGTGGAACGGGCATGGATATAGGTGTTGGTACCACCGCCGGCATCGATCATGCCGCTGACGCCGGTCACGTCGTCATAGACGATCAGCGTGTCGTCGCCGTTGCCGAACCGCAGGTCACCGGTGATCGTACCACCCAACCCGTCATAGGTCGCGTTGCCATAGGATCGGTTGTTGTAGTTATAGCTGCTGTAGCCGAGATCGACAGTGCCGATGATGGTACCGGCATTGACCAGCGTCCCGCCGCTGACCCGGATCGCGGTGCCGTTGCCAGCGATCGTGGCACCGGTGCGATTGGTGATGAACGCCTGCGGATTATACTGGCCACCCCCGATCGCGGCGTCGTTCGTGCTGGCGATGCGGCCGGCATTGTCGACAGTCACCGACGACGAACTGCCGACGGCGTTTCCGGCGACCTCGATCGAACCGGAATTGGTGAGGTCGACGCCGCTCCAGGAAAAGATGCCGTTCGATACACGACCGCCAGCGACCTGGCTGATCGTGCCGTTGTTCGTGACCTTCAAGGCTTCCGAGATGCCGGTTGCGCCATCGAGCGAAATCGTCCCGTCGTTCACGACGGTTCCCTGGCTGGAGGCGTAGATACCGATTGCAGCCTGCGACCTGTCTCCACCGCGCACGATGATCGTGCCAGCGTTGGTAAAGCTATGTTCGCGTCCGGTCTGCACCGCGGCGAAGGCAAGACCGTCGTTGCCACTCGATCTGTCGAGGGTAATGGTTCCGCGGCTGATGATGGCGAGACCGGCCTGATCGCTCCGGGTCTCGCCAGGGGCCATCAGGACCTCCGACACCGAAATGGCCGAGCGGGTGGTGGCGACGATATCGCCGGTGACGTCGACGCTGCCCTTGCCCGCTACGATCAGCGGGGTGCCGACGCTGGTCAGCGTCAGTTTGGCGCCATCGTACAGGTCATAGCCGATCTCGGCGAAGCCCGGACGCGCCATTGCCGCCGTGGTCGTGTCGGCGTTGACGCGATAGCGCAGCAACGCATCCGTCGCGATGACCGTCCCGTTGATGCCGGCAAAGCCGCTGCTGCCCGCATCGCCCAGATAGGTGACGAGCGTCTCGTTGCGGCCCAGCGTCAGGTTTCCGTTCAGCACGCCGCCCGACAGTGCGAAATAGCGGTTGGCGCCATAGCTGTATTCTTGGCCGATACCACCGAACGAGACGTTGCCGTCGATCGTCCCGGCATTGGCGACGGCCGCGTTGGACAAGCGGCTACCGGCGGTCTGCGGACGAATGTCACCGACGATCCGGCCTCCCGCACGATTATCCAGAATACCGTAATAGCCGAGATCGACCGCCAGCACCGGCGAGGTGATCAGGCCAGTGTTGGTCAGATTGCTGGTGAGCCGAACCCCGGTCACGGCCCCTTCGATGGTGCCGCTGTTGCTCCAGTTCATGCCCGACGAACCGCGCATGATGGCGCCGATGCCGGCGGTCGAGCGGATCGTGCCGCTATTGGCGAAGCCGGTACCCGACAGCTCCAGCGCCGTTCCGTTCGCCTGCAGCGTCCCGTTGTTGACGAACATGCCCTGCGACAGGATCGAAACGCCGTTGCCGGCAGCATCGATGACGCCATCATTCTGAAAACGTTTTGCTGCGTAGACGTACGCCAGATAGCCGTTGCCGGCGCTGGCCGTATTTCGCATCGTGCCAGCATTGACGACCGTGGCCGCACCATCGGACGATCCTACGCCCAGAAGCTGACCAGTCCCACTCAGCGTTCCATTGATCGTAACGTTACCGTTGCCGCCCAGCATCAGCAGCCCGGTGACGACACTGTCCGCCGCTCCGATCGTAACGGTCGGTGTATTTTCCATCCGCAGGTTCAGCACTTCGAATCCGGATAGCAGCGGCAGCGAGGTGAAACTGGCGTCGCCTGACAGGCGCAAGTCGAGCGTATCGAGACCCGCGCCACCATCGATCGTTCCGGTGACGCCGGTAACGATCTGTCCGGCAACATAGCGTGCGGCCAGCGTGTCGTTGCTGGCACCCAGCATCAGGTCGCCACGGATCGTACCGGCAAGGGTGTTGATGTTGCTGCCATTTTCGTTGCCAAGCACCGCACGCGAAATGACCGATCCATCGATCGTCCCGGCATTGGTCAGCAGCAGAGCGCCATCGGTATCGATCGCGTAGCCGATGCCGCGGATCGTTGCGCCGGCCTTGTTGTCGACGCTGAGAAGCCCGCTCGCATCCTGGATTGCAGTGCCGCTGGTACCTTCAATCAGGCCTTCATTGGTAACGCTGACGGAGATTCGGCCAACATTGTTGTTGGGCGAACGGCGGCTGACTAGTGCCTGTGCACCGGATATGGTTCCTTCCGCGCCGATCCTGATGGTAGCGGTTGCCCATGGATAATAGGTTTGCAGCCCCGGCGGGCAGACGATGGGCGTTACACCTGCATAGGGATCGCACGGACCCAAATACGGTTCGCCGTTGGTGACAAGGAAGCCAATCCGGTTTTCGCCATCAACTCGGCCATTGATCGTGAATGTGGTGGTGGACGATTGGGTACTAATGGCTGCGTCGGAGCTGCCACGTACGGTTGCGCCTTCGGCCACGAGCACGCGTCCGTTGAAGACATCGGCGATTAAACCATCATTATCCGTGCCGGTGCAGGTGGTAAGGGTCGAGGAGATCATCGGATCGGGCGAGCATTGCGCATGTGCCGCCGACGATGCCGCCATCGCAACGATGCTCGTACCGATCGCGAACGACCACCGGCGCAGACGCGCCGAACCCTGACCTGCCATCTAAACATTCCCCCCCATGCGGCCCCTGGGCCGGACATCCTGCTTATGGGATGCCAGGGAAAGCGTCCAGTGAGGTCATGCGTACCGGTACGGTCAGGACCCGACGGATCGAAAGCCGTTTCTATCCGCTGCGCGATAACTTTAATAGGAACGGAGCGACCGCTTATCGCGATCCGGACGCGACAAAGATTTATTCGCAACTATCGAGTGTTTCTTGATAATCCTTCACTGCTTGGCGGCAACTCCAGTGACGGCGGCAACCGTCGGCAACTTTACGTCCGCGCCAGCGCCCCGCTGGCGACGACAGGACCGGTCGGGGTCGGCTCGGGCGAACCGCCCAGCGGTTCGATCGATACCGCCAGCACCGCATCAGCGTTCAGCAAGGCGCGCTCGGCTGTCGGCAGCGGCAGGCGCGTCGCGCCGGTACGGGCGAGCAGGCCGATCGCATGCGGCACGCTGTCGCGGAGGATCCAAAGTTGCGCGTCCTTGCCCGCCGGGGCCAGGCCGGGGGCGACGACGCGCACCTCGTTCCGGGCGAGGTCGATCGAGGCGGCGATCGGCGTGCCGCGCTGGTCGGTGGGTGCCAGCGCCGCCAACAGCGTAGGTTGCGGCTGCGCGACCGGCGGCGGCGGGACCACCGGTGCGGGTCGGGGCAGCAGCAGTGCGACCGAAGCGGCGATCGCAGCGGCCAACGGCACGAACGCCCATCGGAACCTCGATCGTGCAGCGGGGGCAGCGACCGGCGCGGCGACGATGCGGTCGATCTGTAACGCGGGCGCCGTTACCGGCTCATATTCGTCGAACATCGCCGCGAACCGGTGCCGCCACCATTCGACCTCGCGTGCGAAATCGGGATCGCTCAGCGATCGCCGCATCGCCGCGGCACGCTCGGCACCTTCCAGCAGCCCCAGCGCATATTCGGCCGCCATCATGTCGGGATCGGGATCAATCATCGCCGACACACCCGCGCAACTGCAACAATCCGCGCCGCACCCAACTCTTCATCGTTCCCAACGGCACGCCCTGGGCATCGGCGATCTCGGCATAGGTCATGCCGTCGACAAAGGCGGTGCGGATGGCGTCGCGTTGCGGCGCATGCAGTTCCTCGAGACACTCGTACAGCCGTCGCGCGGTTTCGGCCTGTTCCGCCGCCACCGTCTGGTCCGGCGTATCGTCCGCCACGTCCAGCGCCTCCTCGATCGGGCGCATCGTCCGCCGGCCATGCGCCCGGACCCAGTCGATCGACCGGTTGCGCGCGATCGTCGCCAGCCACGCGATCGGACTGGCCGGACCCACTTCGAACCCGCCGGCCCGTTTCCAGACGATCGTGTACACTTCGTGCAGCACATCCTCCGCCGAACTGCGATCGCCACAGATGCGCAGGCAGATGCCGAACAGCCTGGCCGAGGTCATGCGATACAGATCGCCGAGTGCGTCGCGGTCCTCCGCCCCGACCCGTTCGAGCATTTCGTACAATCGGACGCGTTCTTCGAGAGCGTTCGTCATCACGTCCCGCACCGCTGCCTGGTTCAGGCGAATGGGCAATCGACGGGGTGCCGGCATGACACGGCCCGTCTTGCATCGACCCACGCCTACACGCCCCCATGCGTGCCAACAACGCCCGTTGTGGGCGCGCCGGCTTTGGTACGGTCCATCCTTTGACACATTGCGGACGTCGCTCTTCCTAATCGAGCTGATGTCATGATAGCGAACCCCTGCCACCCGGTCCGTCCCGGGAGGTGAGGCGTCGTAACCTCAGGTCATTGCAGCCGGTCGACAACAGGTGTCGGCCGGGTGGCCGTCACGCATGTCCAAGGCACCGCCTAAAGTCTCTAGCTGCTGCCCCTCGGTGTGAGGGATATCCCGACTTCTTTAAGCTACCTCATGATCTGCTCCTTCGCGGATGTTTGCAAGATCACCCGTCATCACTCCCGGAGTGCAACAGTCTCTTCGCGGTCGGGCGCTTGTGATGGCCGTTGGGCCTGTCGCCTGCCGCAGCATGGGCATTCACGTGCAAAGGGTGGAGCTTCAACAAGCGTCACGAGGTTGTCGCCACCTCACCTTTAGGCCCGAAGTCTCCTGTCCCTCCGCCTCCCGGGAGGACGGTTTCGCCGCTCTTGTGCGGACGAACCTGGTGTGAACCTGGAATTTCTATGCGGTCGCGCGCGCCTGCATCAGGTCGCGGTGCGGCCCCACATCGGCGGCTTTGGCCATGAAGTGGGTGCCATCGCGCCACAGGCTGAACATCACGATCGCCAGTTTGCGGGCGAGCGCGACCTTGGCCTTGTTGAAGCCGACCCGCTTGCTGAGCTTCATGCCCCAGTCCTTCAGCGTGCTGAACGACTTGGTGTTCGCCAGCATGACGGTCGCGGCGCCGACCAGATGCGTGCGGGTCAGCTGGTTGCCCATCTTGCTGATCCCGCCATGTGTCAGGCTCTCGCCCGACTGGTAGACGCGCGGGGTCAGGCCCAGATAGGCCGCGACATCGTCGACATGCCGGAACCGTGTCGGGTCGACGAGCAGCGTGAGTGCGGCGGCACGATACGGCTATGATCGTGCAAACCGGGGCGGATTATGCCGCCGAGCAGAGCGCGAACGAAGCCTTCCAAAAGGACATCGTCGTCGGCACGGAAACGAACTGCGGCACCATCATTCAGGTCTGTGGACCGATGGTCGAAATCGCCGTGCCGCCAGTCCGTCCGATCCCCAATGGGCAGTCCACCATTTGGTCGAAACGCACCGTCCTCACGCGTCCCGGGCCCGCCCTTTGCACCTACGGTCTCTGACCTTTCCCCCGGCCAATTTCGCGCCGTTCGTGCCATCCAAAGGAGAAACTTATGACGCATCCCTCAGACCTCAGCGACTTTGTTCCCAAAGCTACTTTCGACGAGAGGCCGGCATACGGATCTTGACGTGACCCCAGTCTTTCAACCAGCGGCAACCAGAGACCGACCGTGGTTGTCGCGCATGAGCGCGGGTGAAGCAA
>NZ_JBQCMO010000013.1:0-96055 GCF_051965015.1 Sphingomonas sp. SAFR-052
CCCACAGCACCTTGAATGCCATAGACCGCAAGCCGCCGCCCACATGTCCCTTCATCTAAACTACAATGTCAAATAGCACTCCCTGCTCCAAACCCTCAGGTCGAAGCGCCAGCGAACCGGCGATAGAGAGACCGGAACAGTGGCGCCGATCATTTGATCGACACCGCGTCCCGGTATAAAAAGAGCAACTCGCTATCCGCATCAGCGGCACGATCCGAAGATCAGCGAGGCGACCGGTCGGAGAAGCGAAGCGCGTCTCGTCGTCCGGTGAAGCTGCTTATATGGGCGGCTTCAGAAGGCGTCAACAACGATTTTGCAGTTTTTTCGGTTCCACGTGATTTTTCGACTCTGTGCGCCGTTCCCGGCCGTTTGGGGACATGTTGGCTCGCCCTTCCCCCTCCCCGCATCGCGCGTCATAAGACCGAAGATAGTATCTAGTGAGAGGATCGTCCGTTGCCCGTTGCGCCCGTGTCGCCTTCGCCCGATCGCCTCTGGACCCTTGATGCGATCCGCAGGCTGGAGGCGGACTTCTGCCGGTCGGCGGATACGCATCTGATCCGGGTGGAACTGCCGGCGACGCGGGGAATCACGCTCTACCTGAAGGACGAATCGGTTCATCCCTCGGGGAGCCTAAAGCACCGGCTCGCCCGGTCGCTGATCCTGTATGGCCTGTGCAATGGCTGGATCGGGCCGGATACGGTGCTGGTCGAGGCAACCAGCGGGTCGACCGCAGTATCGGAAGCCTATTTCGCCAGGTTGATCGGGCTGCGGTTCATCGCCGTCGTGCCGCGATCGATCGCCAGCGCCAAGATCGACGCGATCCGCTTCCAAGGCGGCGAGGTGCATTTCGTCGATGACCCCCGCGAGGTCTATGCAGCGGCGCAGGCCTTGGCAGCGGCGAGCGGCGGGCATTATCTCGACCAGTTCACCTATGCCGAGCGCGCGACCGACTGGCGCGGCAACAACAACATCGCCGAATCGATCTTTGCGCAAATGGCGAAGGAGGATTCGCCCGAACCGAGCTGGATCGTGTGCGGCGCCGGTACCGGGGGCACGTCGGCGACGCTGGGACGCTTCATCCGCTATGGCCGTCACGCGACCCGGCTATGCGTGGCCGATCCGGCGGCGTCGGTGTTCCATCGCCATTATGCCGATCCGTCGATCGCGACGGTCGAAGGCGACTGTTCGTGTATCGAGGGGATCGGTCGGCCGCGGGTCGAGCCGAGCTTCGTCCCCGCCGTCATCGACCGGATGATCGCGGTCACCGATGCCGACAGCATCGGCGCGATGCGGGCGATCAGCGCGCGATTGGGACGGCCGGTCGGCGGATCGACCGGAACCAATATCGTCGCCTGCGCCACGCTGATCGGAGAGATGGCAGCAGCCGGACAAAAAGGATCGGTGGTGACGATCCTGTGCGATTCGGGGCTGCGCTACGGCGATACCTATTATGACGATGACTGGCTGGCGGCGCGGGGGATCGACTGGCAGCCGGCAGCGGCGCGGTTCGCCGCCTTTTTGGGGCAACCGGTATGATCCCGCTCAGCATCACCGACCTGTTCACGATCGGCATCGGGCCATCGAGTTCGCATACCGTCGGGCCGATGCGCGCGGCTTATGCCTTTGCGACGATGCTGGTCGAGAACGGCATCGCGCCGGAGTGGCTGCTGTGCGACCTATACGGATCGCTGTCGCTGACCGGTCGCGGCCATGCCACCGATGTCGCGGTGCTGTTGGGGCTGGCGGGTGCGACGCCCGAGGGGATCGATCCCGATGCGGTGGCGGGTATGGTCGCGGCGATCCATGCCGACTGTGCGATCGATCTGGCGGGGACGGGCCGGATCGCGTTCGATCCGGCGCGCGATATCGTCTTTCATCCCGGTTTTCTGCCCGGCCATCCCAATGCGATGGCGTTCACCGCGGTACTGGCCGACGGCAGCCGGATCGTGCGCCGCTATTACTCGGTCGGCGGCGGCGCGATCCGGGCGGAGGGCGAGACGCCGCCGCGCCTGAACCTCACGCTGCCGCACCCCTTTGCCAGCGGGGCGGAACTGCTGACGATCTGCACCGATACCCGCCAGTCGATCGCTGAGATCGTTGCCGCCAACGAAAGCGCATGGCGCCCGGAAGCGGAGACCAAAGGCTTCCTAGATGCGGTACGGTCGGCGATGCTCGCGTCGATAGATCGCGGGTGCACGGGCAGCGGCGAACTGCCCGGCGGGCTGCGGGTCCAGCGCCGGGCGCGGGCGATTCGCGAGAAACTGCTGGAGCGCGGACCGCGTACCGATCCCAGCGTCGTGTTCGAATGGGTCAGCCTGTGGGCGCTGGCGGTGAACGAAGAGAATGCGGCGGGCGGACGCGTCGTTACCGCGCCGACCAATGGCGCGGCGGGGGTGATCCCGGCGGTGCTGAAATATTACGAGACCTTCGTCCATGGATCGACCCGCGCCGGGGCGCAGGCGCTGCTGATGACGGCGGCGGCGATCGGTTTCCTTTACAAGCAGAACGCATCGATCTCTGCCGCCGAAATGGGATGCCAGGGCGAGGTCGGCGTCGCCTGTTCGATGGCCGCCGCGGGACTTGCCGCCGCACTCGGCGCGACGCCGGCACAGGTCGAGAATGCCGCCGAGATCGGCATGGAGCATAATCTCGGCCTCACCTGCGATCCGATCGGCGGGCTGGTGCAGATCCCGTGTATCGAGCGCAATACGATGGGGGCGATCAAGGCGATCAATGCCGCCTATCTGGCGCTGCACGGCGATGGTCGCCACATCGTCAGCCTCGACCAGGTGATCGAAACGATGCGTCAAACCGGCGAGGATATGAAGAGCCAGTATAAGGAGACCAGCCAGGGTGGCCTGGCGGTCAACGTCGTCGAATGTTGAAGGATTTGCGTTTGTCCCAGCTTCCCGATTTCGCCGCGATCACGCCCGACTGGATCGCACCCACGCTCGACGCGCTCCTAGCGAAGCGCGAGGCGGTGGCCGATCGCGCCAAGGCGGCGAACCCGAGCTTCGCCGACACCTGGCTGCCGGTCGAGGCGGCCGACATCGAGCTCGACAATTTCTGGTCGACCGTCTGGCACCTCCACGCCGTCGCCGACACCCCCGAACTGCGCGAGGCGCATGCGGCAGGACAGGCGGTGCTGACTGCGCGCGGGATCGCGGCGCAGCAGGACCGCGCGATGTTCGATACGCTGCGCACGCTGGCGATCGCGCCCGACTTCGCAGAACTGGACGATGCCGACCGGGTGGCGGTCGAACGGTCGATCCGCGACCGGACGCTGGCCGGCGTCGCGCTGGACGAGGCCGAGCGCGAGCGGTTCAAGGCGGTCGCGACCGAATTGTCCGCGCTCCAGACCGAGTTCGCCAGCGCCGTGCTCGATGCGACCGATGCGCGGACGCTGCACGTCACCGATCCAGTGCGATTGGACGGATTGTCGGAAGCCGACCGCGCGATGATGGCGGCGGCGGCGCAGGCGCGCGGGCTGGACGGCTGGGTCGTGACGCTGCAGCAGCCGAGCGTCGTTGCGGTGCTGACCTTTGCCGAGGATCGGAGCTTACGCGCGGACGTCTATCGCGCCTATGGCACGCGGGCGTCGGACCAGGGGCCGGACGCGGGGAAGTTCGACAATGGCGAGCGCATCCGCCGCATCCTGGCGCTGCGGCACGAGGCGGCGACGCTGCTGGGCTTTACCGATCCGGTCGCGCGGTCGCTCAGCACCAAGATGGCGCCCGACGTGGCCGAGGTGCTGGCGTTCCTGTGCGACCTCGCCAAGCGCGCCAGACCGCATGCCGAGGCGGAGATCGCCGAACTGCGCGCCTTCGCTGCCGAGCATCTGGGGATCGACGACCTGCAACCATGGGACACCGGCTTCGTCGGCGACCGGCTGAAGCGCCATGCCCATGCCATCGACCAGTCGGTGGTGAAGCAATATTTCCCGGTCGACCGGGTGCTGACCGGATGGCGCGCGCTGTTGGCGCAATTGTTCGGGGTGACGCTGACCGAGCGGGCGGACGTCGCGACCTATCATCCCGATGCGCGTTATTATGACGTGGCCGATGCCGACGGCGTGTTCGCCGGCCTGTATCTCGACCTGCATGCGCGTGCCGGCAAGAAGGGCGGCGCTTGGATGGCCCCTGCCCGGCCCTATCGCGCCGATCCGGCGGAGGGGGTCCCGGTCGCGTACATGGTCTGCAACTTCGCACCGACCGGGGGTGCGACGCCGCTGCTGAGCCATGACGACGTGACCACGCTGCTGCACGAGACGGGGCATTGCCTACACCACCTGTTCACCCGGGTGCCGCGACCGGACATTGCCGGCACGACCGGGTTCGAATGGGACGCGGTCGAGTTGCCCAGCCAGTTGATGGAGGATTTTGCATGGGAGCCGTCGGTGCTCTCGGCCATGTCGGGGCATGTCGACACCGGCGAACCGCTGCCCAAGGACCTGTTCGAGCGGATGCTGGCGGCGCGGCGGTTCGGATCGGGCATGTTCCTGTTGCGGCAGATCGAGTTCGCGATGTTCGACCTGTTGCTGCATCTGGGCACGGAGGGCGACGACCCGATGGCGGTGATCGAGGCGGTGCGCGACGAGGTGGCGGTGATCCGGCCGCCGGCATGGCACCGCTTCCCCCATGCCTTTTCACACATCTTCGCCGGGGGTTATGCGGCGGGCTATTACAGCTATCTGTGGGCGGAGTTGCTGGCGGCGGACGGCTTTGCCGCGTTCGTCGAGGCGGGCACGGTGAACCGGGCGACCGGCGACCGGCTGCGCGAGACGGTGTTGTCGCAGGGCGCGGTGCGGCCGGCGATCGAGTTGTTCCGGGCGTTCCGCGGGCGCGATCCCGATCCGGCGGCGATGCTGGCGCGGCATGGGCTGGTTGCCGGAAGTTGACGAAGTTGACACGGATCGATGTTGTCCGCTGGCGCGGCGTGGGCATATCATATCGTAAGATATGACTATTTTGACGGGCAATGTTGCCGGCGTGGCACCTTTGCCGGCGGAAGTTGACACGTGTGGCACGTTTCGATCGGAGCGTTCGAACCCCCGAATGGTGAGCGCTTACGATCGGAAAGAACGCCCGCCAGTCTGACCAGCCGCCCGCAGGTAGGAAAGCGCTTTCACGCTGCGGCGAAGACCGCGCGTTTGGCGGCGGCGATGGCGCGGCCGAGCGCCGGGATTGGGACGTCGGTCAGGGTGATGCGCAGCGTTCGACCCTTGGCAGGCGTTATCTCGGCCCGCCCTTCGGGAAGCGCGAGCGCCATCGGACCACCGGGCACGAAATCGGGGCGGTGGGCGATGGTCACGGTAATCGGTGCGGTCGGATCGGCGGGTGGACCTTCGCGGCGGAGCGCCGAAGGCGCGCGGCCGAAGGCGGACTGGAAGGCTTCGTTGAAACGGCGGACGCTGCCATAGCCGGCGGCGAAGGCGATGTCGGTCAGCGGCAGGCGCGTGTCGTGGACCAGATGCTTGGCGAGGTGCAGGCGGCGGGTCGCCTCGATCGCCAATGGGGTCAGCCCCAGATGTTCGACGAACAGACGGCGCAGATGACGGTCGGTCATGCCCAGCCGATCGGCCAGCGCGGCGACGCTGCCCTCCGCCAGCGCGCCGTTGTCGATCAGGCGCAATGCGCGGTGGATCGACGACAGCGTGCCGGCCCATGCCGGACTGTCGGGTGCGGTTTCGGGACGGCAACGCAGGCAGGGGCGATAGCCCGCCGCCTGTGCCGCCGCCGCGCTGACATAGAAGGTGACGTTGCTGCGATCGGGCGTTCGCGCCGGACAGACCGGGCGGCAGTAGATGCGCGTGGTGCGCACGGCGGTGAAGAACAGCCCGTCCTGGGCCGGATCGCGGCGTTCGATCGCGGCATAGCAATGTTCGGCGTCGAGCATGGGTGTGACCTTATCGACGATGCGGCGCACGACTAGCGGAAAACGGACATGGGCGTAGCGTCATGTCCGGTTTCCGCTGGCGGTCGATCAGGCACGCGTCCAAATTGCCGGGCATGATGACGCTATATGAGGAGCTGCTCCCCAGCCCGGTGGGGACGATCACCATCCTGACCGATGGCGACGGGGTGCTGCGCGTGCTGGAGTTCGAGGATTTCGGCGCGCGGATGGAGCGGTTGCTGCGGCTGCATTACGGGCCGGGCGGCTGGCGGACGGTGCCGGCGACACGGACCAGCGACGCGATGCGGGCGATGACCGCCTATTTTGCCGGTGACGTGTCGGCGATCGACGGGCTGCCGACCGCAACCGGCGGGACGGCGTTTCAGCGTTCGGTATGGGCGGCGCTCCGCGATGTCGGGGCGGGGCGGACGGTCGCCTATGTCGACATCGCCGCCGCGATCGGGCGACCGAGCGCGGTGCGGGCGGTGGGGCTGGCCAACGGGTCGAACCCGATCGCGATCGTCGTGCCATGCCACCGGATCATCGGGCGATCGGGGGCGCTGACTGGATACGGCGGCGGGCTGGAGCGCAAGCGGTGGTTGCTGGCGCATGAGGGGGTCGGGTTGGTTTAGGATTTTTGGTTCTCGCGAAGGCGCGGAGACGCGAAGAGTGATTTTTCGCGCAGAGGCGCGGAGGAGGTTGCGTCTCGCGCCTCTGCGCGAAATCTACCTTCTTCCCATCTTCGCGAGCTTCGCGCCTTCGCGTGAACCAATCTACCCGATCAGACCAACGCCGCCGCCAAATCCTCACTCGGCGCCAGCGCGGCATAGGCCCGCTCGACCGCCGCAACGAACACCGCGTCCTCGCCAAGGTCTCCGAACACATCGCGCATCGCCAACAGCGCCGCCGGCTCCCCGGCCCGCGCCAGCAGCGCTTCGGCGCACGGGTCGATCAGCTTTTCGCCGCTCATCTTGCGCAGTTCGAGGAAGCGGAACCATGCGGCGATCGGCACCGCCAGCCGATCGACCGGGCGGCCAGCCGCGCGGGCGTCGCGGATCGTGTCGCACAGGCGATAAGGCAGTTTCTGTGAACCGTCCCACGCGATCTGCGCCAGTTGGTGGGCGATCGCTGGGTTGGCGAAGCGCGCCAGCACCGCGTCGATATAGGCCGACAGGTCCATTTCGGCGGGCGGCCGGATCGACGGCGCGATATCCTGCCGCATCAGCCGTTCGGCGAAGGCGGCGAGCGGCCGGCACGCCATCGCGTCGCGCACCGTGACGAGGCCCATCAGCAGCCCGACATAGGCGAGCGTCGAATGCGCGCCGTTCAGAAGCCGCAGCTTGGCATTCTCGAACCCGCGCACGTCGCGGGTGAATTGCACCCCGGCCAGATCGAGCGGCGGGCGCTCGCCGGCGAAATCATCCTCTATCACCCATTGCGCAAAGCCCTCGCGCTGGATCGGCCACGCATCGTCGAGGCCGGTGGCGGCGCGCACCGATGCCCGCAGCGCATCATCGGTCGCGGGCGTGATCGAATCGACCATGGTCGACGGGAAGCGGACGTGATCGTCGATCCAAGCCGCCAGGTCGGGATCGCGCGCGGCGGCGAGATCACGGACCGAGCGGCGGAAGCGATGGCCGTTGTCCGCCAGATTGTCGCACGACAGGAGCGTGATCGCCCCGCCACCCGCCGCCCGGCGTGCCGCCAGACCGGCGACCAGCCAGCCCGACAGCGTCGACGGCTCGGCCCCGGTCAGCTCGCGGACGATCGCGGGATGGTCGAGGTCGAGCGCGCCGCTGCCATCGAGGTGATAGCCCTTTTCGGTGACGGTGGTGGTGACCAGCCGCGTCGTCGGCGCGGCGATACGCGACAGGATCGCGTCGCGGCGCTGCGCGGTCAGCAATTCGGTGATCGAGCCGATGACGCGATGGCTGGTTTCGCGGTCGAGCAGCGCCAGCGTGTACAGCCCGTCCTGCGGCTGCAGCGCATCGGCGACGCCGGTCGAATTGAGCGCGACGGCGCTGATCGCCCAGCGCGGGTCGTGTGCGAGGATGGAGTCGACATAGGCCGCCTGATGCGCGCGGTGGAACGCGCCGGGGCCGATATGAACGATGCCGGGGGTGAGCGTCGTGCGGTCGTAATCGGGACGGGCGACCGATGCGGGCAGGTCGGCAAGGGTGGCGTTGGACAGGTTCACAGCTTGTACGCCTTCTTCACGAGACCATAGGTCAGGTCGTGCGCGACATCGTGCGCCTCTTCCTCGTCAAGCCGGTGCTCGGCGACCAGCCGGGCGAGGAAGGCGCAGTCGACGCGGCGGGCGACATCGTGGCGCGCCGGGATCGACAGGAAGGCGCGGGTATCGTCGTTGAACCCGACCGTGTTGTAGAAGCCCGCCGTCTCGGTCGTCATCTCGCGGAAGCGGCGCATTCCCTCCGGCGAATCGTGGAACCACCATGCCGGCCCCAGCTTCAGGCACGGATAATGGCCGGCCAGCGGCGCCAGTTCGCGGGCATAGGTCGATTCGTCGAGCGTGAAGAGGATGATGGTCAGTTCGGTCGAGGTGCCGACCACGTCGAGCATCGGCTTCAAGGCGGCGACATAATCGGTGCGGGTGGGGATATCCGCGCCCTTGTCGCGGCCGAACGCTTCGAACAGGCCGCGATTGTGATTGCGGAACGATCCGGGGTGGATCTGCATCACCAGCCCGTCGTCGATCGACATGCGCGCCATTTCGGTCAGCATCTGCGCGCGGAACAGTTCGGCGTCGCTGGCATCGGCGGTGCCGGCTATGACTTTCGCGAACAGCGCCTCGGACTCTGCCGGGGACAGGTTGGCGGTGCGGGCGGTCGGATGGCCATGGTCGCTCGACGTCGCGCCGGCGGCGATGAAGTCCTGCCGCCGTTTGCGGTGCGCGTTCAGATATCCGGTCCAGCTATGGACGTCTTCGCCGGTCAGTTCGGCGAATTTGGCGAGGGCTCCGCGGAAGGCTTCGTGTTCGCAGTCGATCACCGCATCGGGGCGATAGGCAGTGACGACGCGCCCGGTCCAGCCGCTGGCGCGGATCGCGCGGTGATGGTCGAGCGGATCGTCGGCGCCTTCGGTAGTGGCGATCAGTTCGATGCCGAAGCGGTCGAACAGCGCGCGCGGGCGATAGGCGTCGGTCGCCAGCAGTTCGCCGATCCGGTCGTAATAGCTGTCGGCATTGGCAGCGGTCAGCGCGTCCTCGAACCCGAACACCGCGCCGAACACATGGTCGAGCCACAGTCGCGACGGGGTACCGCGGAACAGATGCTGGTTGGCAGCGAACACCCCCCATGCCTTGCGCGGGTCGGCGACGATCGTCCCGTCGCGGCGCGGTACGGCGAGGTCGTCGAGCGCGATGCCCTGACTATACAGCATGCGAAAGATATAATGATCGGGCGACAGCAGCAGTTCGGTCGCGTTGGTCCAGGGCCGGTCGGTCGCGAACCAGGACGGGTCGGTATGGCCGTGCGGGCTGACGATCGGCAGGTCGCGAACGGCGGCGTACAGGTCGCGGGCGATGCCCCGCGTTGTCGGATCGGCCGGGAACAGGCGATCGGGGTTCAGCAGCAGGGCGGGCATCGGCGTCTCCTTCGCCCGGCCTCTTCGTGGATTGTGCCAGCGGTGGCAATGCCCTATTTCCGTGGCCATGCTCGATGTCTCCCCCGCCCGCGCCGTGCGCGTAGATCGCGACGACGATGTCGCGCTGTTGCTCGATCCCGTCGCCGCCGGGGGCGTGGTGGCGGTCGATGACGAACGGGTGGTGGCGCGCGCCGACATTCCGGTCGGGCACAAGATCGCGGTGCGCGCGGTTGCCGCCAACGCCCCGGTGCGGCGCTATCGCAGCCCGATCGGCATCGCGCGCTCGGCGATCGCTGCGGGCGAGCATGTCCATGTCCACAATGTCGCGACGGCATTGGTGGGCGAGGACGCCTATCGCTACGCCCCCGCCCTGCCGCCTGCGCCCGCGGCGCGCGTGGAACCGGGCTTTGCCGGCTATGTCCGCGCCGATGGCAGCGTGGGGACGCGCAACGAAATCTGGGTGTTGCCGACGGTCGGCTGCGTCGGGCGGCTGGGCGAGCGCATCGCGATGCAGGCGGGGCCGCGCCACGCCGGGCGGATCGACGGGGTGCATGCGTTCAACCATCCGTTCGGCTGTTCGCAGCTGGGCGACGACCTGAACCGGACCGGGGCGATCCTTGCGGCGCTGGCGTGCAATCCCAATGCCGGGGGCGTGGTGCTGCTCGGCCTCGGCTGCGAATCGAACCAGCTGGATGCGATGCTGTCGCGGCTTCCTCCGCAAGTGCTGGCGCGGGTGCGGACGGTGCGGGCGCAAGCGAGCGCCGACGAATTTGCCGAAGCGATGGCGGCGGTCGACGAACTGGCCGAGGCGGCGGCGATGAAGCGGCAGGCGGTGCCGCTGTCGGCGCTGCGGCTGGGCGTGAAGTGTGGGGGGTCGGATTCGATGTCGGGGCTGACCGCCAATCCGCTGATCGGGCGGATGACCGACCGGGTCGCAGGCGCAGGCGGCACGGTGTTGATGACCGAGATCCCCGAGATTTTCGGCGCGGAGCGGCTGTTGATGGCGCGCTGTGCCGACGAGGCGGTGTTCGACCGGCTGGTCGAGGTGACCAACCGCTTCAAACGCTATTTCCTCGACCATGGCGAGCCGGTGTCGGAAAATCCCAGCCCCGGCAATATCGCGGGCGGGATCACCACGCTGGAAGAGAAATCGCTGGGCGCGGTGCAGAAGGGCGGGTTGGCCCCGGTCAGCGACGTGCTCGATTATGGCGAACCTGTGCGGAAGGCCGGATTGTCGGTGGTCGACGGGCCGGGCAATGACGCGGTATCGACGACCGCGCTGGCGGCGGCGGGGGCGACGATCACGCTGTTTTCGACCGGTCGGGGGACACCGCTGGGGAGCCCGGTGCCGACGATGAAGATCGCGACCAACCGCGACCTGGCGACGCGCAAGCCGAACTGGATCGACTTCGATGCCAGTGCGGTGCTGGACGACGGGCAGGATGCGGCGGCGGATGCGCTGCTGGCACGGATCGTCGCGGTCGCTTCGGGCGAACCGGCGCGCAACGAGGTGAACGAGGAACGCGCAATCGGAATCTGGAAGTCGGGGGTTACGCTATAGGCTTCACGCGATCGGACACAGGTCGCTCCGATAGCGTTTCGCCTTTTCGACATAGACCGCCGCCGACATCCGCAACCCGGCGAGTTGTTCGTCGGTCAGCGTCTTCACCGCCCGCGCCGGCGCACCGACGATCAGGCTGCGGGGCGGAAAACGCTTCCCCTCCGTCACCAGGGCACCCGCACCGACCACGCAATCCTCGGCGATGACAGCGTGATTGAGGACGGTTGCGCCCATGCCGATCAGGACGCGGTCGCCAATGGTGCAGCCATGCAGCACCGCGCGGTGGCCGATGGTGCAGTCCTGCCCCAGGGTCAGCGGTGCGCCGGGGTCGCTGTGCAGGACCGCGCCGTCCTGGACATTGCTGCGCGTGCCGATTACGATCGCGCCATTATCGGCACGCACCACCGCGCCGAACCAGATGCTCGCCCCCGCCCCCAGCCGCACCGCGCCGATCACGTCGGCGGACGGCGCGACCCAGCTGTCGGGGGCGAGATCGGGGACGGCATCGGCGAGGGAATAGCAGGGCATGCGCCGATGCTATCACCCCGCCACGACCGGGGCGAGCTTTGCGCGCAGCAGCGTGTCGAAGCGGTCGAGCGGACAGCGGACGCCACAGCCGGGAATGGTGAGCGGGATTTCGACCACCGTCGCCGCGCCCGATCGGATCGCATCGAGCGGCTGCACCCGATAGGAGGCGGTGACATACGGCCCCTTGCGCCCCCGCCAGCGCTTGAGCGCCACCGCACCGCCGGGCGCGACGTCGTTCCGCGCAAAGCCCGGCGCATCGAGATCGACGCCGAGCGCCGCGCCCAGTGCCGTGACGTTGGTGTCATGCCCGACCAGCATTTCGAGGCGCGGCGCCTTGGCCGCCGTCAGCGTACCCAGCATATGCGCGCCGAGCGGTCCCGCCTGATGCGCCGCCATGTAGGGCGAGCGGGTGAACACGTCGAACAGCGCGGCGTGGAGCGTGCCGATCCGCCGGATCGTCGCCGCATCGGCACGCCCGAAGCCGACCTGGACCATCGGCATCCCCTCGGCATATTGCAGCAGGATCACCTGCGCGGTGCCCGAGGTCGCGCGGATCGGCCCGGTCAGTTCGACGCCGCGTCCGTCGCGGGCAGGCGTCAGCGTCGCCGGTCCGGGCGTCGAGCAGCCCGCGGGCAGGCCGCAGCCGAGTACGCGGTCCAGTTCGCGGATCGCATCGGCATGGCGCGCGGTCAGCGCGTTGACGCCGCCGGTATAGGCGGTGATCGCCGCCACCGCCTTGCCCGCGTCGAAGGCGGTGGCACCGGCGCGCAGCGGTTCGAACAGCGGGTCGACCTTACCGGCGGGATTATGGTCGACCGGCAAGTCGCAACCGGGGGCGAGCGCATCGGCATAGGCGCGGCCGGTGGCGATCGTGCGCTCGGCGGTGTTGGTCCAGATGCGGACGCTGCCGGGAATCGGGCAGGCATTGGCGGCCAGCCAGCGGCGGTCATAGCGGGCGACTTGCGCGATCGCCTGCGCACCGTGGGGGGTGAGGACTTCGGGCGCGACCGGCCATGTGGGCCATTCGCCATCGACCTTCGTGTCGACCGGTGCCTCGCCCGTGATCGGGGCGCGGACGCCGTGGCGCATCAGGAGGACGACGCGATCGAGCGTGTCGCGGGCGGCGGCGGGTTGCGGCGCGAAGGTGAGCGCGGCGGCGAGAACCAAGGGGAGGCGCATGGGCATCCTTTCCGTCGGATAGGTACGTAACCAGTACGGCTGTTCTTTACGTCGCCCCAGCGAAGGCTGGGGCCTCTCGCGGCGAGGCACTCGATCCTGCAACGGCGAGATCCCAGCCTGCGCTGGGATGACGTTTGTGGCGAGCGAGACCGGCAGGAGCGGGCGGCGACCCGGAAGCCGCCGCCCTTCGCCTTACATCTTCATCGTCAGGCTGAACTGGAACACCCGGCCGGTCTTCAGATAGCCGCCGTTGCGGTCGTTCGAGATGTACGTCTCGCCCCTCCCCACGGTCGCCCAATAGGTGTGCTGGTCGAGCAGGTTGCGCGCCGACACGCCAATTTCGAGATTGTCGGTGACTTCATAGGCCGCACCAAAGTTCAACTCGCCGACCGGCTGGACATAGATGTCGGGCTGACTGTCCTGTACCGCCGCGAGGATGCGGCCGGTATAGTTGTACCACAGGTTCGTGCGGAACCCGCCGCCGGCATAGAAGAGCTCGGCATTGTAGATCAGGTCCGGCGCCTGCGGCAACGCGCTGGTCCGGGTGGTGCGCACGCCGTTCAGCGGGATGACGTAGCTCGCCTCGGTCTGTTGGTAGGTGATGTTCCCGCCGACGCCGAAATTGCCGAGGAAGCTGCTGTCGACCATGTCGCCGACGGTGAAGCGGCCCGATGCCTCGACGCCCTTCGCCGTGCCGCCGCCGCCGTTGATCGGGCGGGTATAGACGATGCCGTCGATCGTCTCACCCGCCGTCCGCGTCGCGGTAGTAACGACGAAGTTCGACAGGTCCTTGTAATAGGCGGCGAGCTGGAAATAGCGGCCGACCCCGGCGTAGAAATCGACGCCCGCGTCATAGCTCCACGCCTGTACCGGCTTCAGGTCGGGGTTGGGCTGGCTGATCCCGATGATCGCATTGTTGCGGCCCGGATCGCGGGTGATGCGGGTCGGGCCGGCGATCAGGTCGAACGACGGACGGGCATAGCTCGACCGGGCGGCGGCGCGCACGGTGATGCGGTCGCTCGGCTTCCACGCGGCGAGGATGCTGGGGTCGAGATGGTCGTAGTCGCGACCGGCGTTCACGAAGCGCGCGCCGTCGGCATCGTTGATGAAGTAGCGCGCGTTGAACCCGTTATCCTCGTAACGGATGCCGGGCATGACCTCGAGCGTGCCAAGCTTCAGCGTCGCGGTACCGTAGAGTGCCTTGCGCTGTTCATGCCCGTCGAGCAGCCCCTGATTGAGGGTGTTCTGCGCGATGACCATTGGGTCGACATAGTCGCGGACCTGCGCATCGAGTTGCGCACGCGACAGCACCTTGATCGGGCGGGCGGGATAGTAATCGAGGAAGTCCTTCAGGACATAGCCAAGATACTGGTTGATCGACGGCCCCTGCACCGTGCCGTTCTGCAGCGGGGTCAGGAAGCGATAGCGGGTATTGTCGGGCGCCACGCTGCGCCCGGTACGGTCCGAATCCTCGTACAGCCCGCCGACCTCGATCGCCGACAGGAACGCGTCGCCGCTCCAGCCGATGCTACCCTTCAGCGTCTTCTTGGTCTCGGTCAGATAGTCATAGCCGCGCTGGACATAGAGCTGGGTCGGGCGATCGAGCGACGACACATAGCGGGTCGCACCGGCCGACAGCACCGGGCGCGGCGATTTGGGATTGGACAGGTCGACGACGACGCCCTCGGTCGCGGCACCGGTGTTGGTGGCGGTGCCGTTATAGGCGATGCCCCGGAACGCCGCCTCGATCCGGGTCGGCTGGTCGAAGCGACCATCGGCATAGGCGCCTTCGAGCGCAGCGGTGAAGCCGTTCCAGTGTGCCTTCGCCCCGACCTGTGCGGAGAACAGTTCCTGTTCGATATCCTCGGTGCGGAAATAGCTGGCCGGGTTCACGCCCTGCGGCGTGTAGATGCCGGCCGCGTTATAAGCGCGGGTCGTGCTGCCGTTCGCCAGCGTGCGCAGCGGGTTGCCGCTCGACTGGCCGCTGGTCACCTCGTTGCGGAGACCCGTCTGGTTCATGGTGTTGGTGTTCAAATAGGTCGCGTAATTGACGCGCCCGAACAGGTCGATCGCATCGCTGCGGAAATCGAACGACCCGGTCGCGCCGTAGCGTTTGATCTTGTTGTTGTAGAAATTCCACTGCACGCCGTCCGCCGACAGCGCGTTGGCATTGGCGCGCGGGGTGCCGACGTCGAAATTGGTGGTCTTGTAGTCGTTCTGCACCGCGGTCGACTCCGCCGCGTTGCCGCGTTCCTCGTAATAGCCGGCCAGATATACGCCGAACTGCCGGTCGCTGCCGAAGCGGCGTGCGGTGTCGAGCCCGATCGCGCCGCCGAACGCCTCCTGCTCGCGGTCGAGCGCCAAGCCGGCGACCTGCCCCAGCACGCGGGCGCGGGTGAAGCCTTGCGCAAAGTCGAACGCGGTCGGGGTGCGCAGGTCGATGATGCCGGCGATGCTGTCGGCGTCGCGTGCGGCGCCCGGCGTCTTGTCGACGACGATGCCGCCGATGGCGAAGGGCGAGAACAGGTTGAGCGAGATCGCACGGCTGCTGCCCGCCGTCTGCGGCAGGCGCAGGCCGTCGAGGGTATAGGCGTTGTAACCGGTGTCGAAGCCGCGGATCGTCGCGAACTGCGCTTCGCCGGTCGCGCTCTGGTTGCGGCCCTGATCGCGGCTGACCGAGACGCCGGGCAGCATCTTGGCCAGGTCGGCGATGCCGGTCTGCGAATGGATGGCGACGTCGCCGGTCGTGACGATGTCGATCGTCGCGATCGCCGACTGTTCCTCGTTCAGCGCGGTGCGCTGGCGCCGGCCGTTGACGACGATGTCGTCGGTCAGCGATTCGCTGGCGGTCTGCGGTTCGGTGGCGGTGGCTTCCTGCGCCTGCGCCGATGCGGGCAGCAGCGTAACGACGGCCAGCGCGGTGACAGCGCTGGACAGGGCGAGCGCAGGCATACGCCACCGGCCAGCCGGCAGCGTCGAGAACGACGACATGATATTCCCCTTTGGATGCAGGCGGGGTTGTTCCCCGTTCGGCGGCGCGCTTAGGTGGCGAATGCGTATAATTTGTTACAATCAGTCATGAATCTGCGTGAATGGCAACCCGGCATGAGAAATTCGCAGATCCGATGATGACATTCTGTTGATATCGTCCGCGACCGGTTGCGATTGCCGCACCGCGCGATATGCTTTGCGCCCATGATGAAGCGCCGCGACCGCCGCCAGGACATCCTCGATCTGCTGCGCCAGGGCGAGGCGATGGGCATCCACGACCTTGCGAACATCCTCGCCGTATCCGACGAAACGGTGCGCCGCGAATTGCGGCTGCTGGAGGCGGACGGGCTGATCGAGCGTATCCATGGCGGGGCGCGGCTGGCGAAGTCGGTCGAGGAAGGCCCGTTCGAGGCACGGCTGCATCGCAATGCCGCCGCCAAACAGCGTATCGCCGCGGCGGTGGCGCTGGTGGTCGACGATGGCGAATCGCTCTATCTCGACGCCAGTTCGACCGCGTTCCACATCGCGCAGGCGCTGAAGGGCAAGCGCGACCTGACGGTCGTCACCAACGCGCTGGGCGTGGCGGCGGAACTGGGCGGGTGCAACGGCAACCGGCTGTATCTGGCGGGCGGCGAGCTCGACGATCGCTACCGCGCCTTCTTCGACGCGACCGCGCGGGCCTATCTGGCGCAGTTCCGGCCGGGCATGGCGATCGTGTCGACCGAGTCGGTCGATATCCGCGCGGGCTTCACCGACTATCATATCGGTGAGGGCGAATTGTGCCGGCAGATGATCGGCCAGTCGCGGCGGGTGACGATGGCGGTCGACGCGTCCAAATTCGACCGGGCGAGCGTGGTTGCGGTCGCCGGGTTCGGCGAGGTCGACCGGATCGTCACCGACCGGGCCTGCGATGCCGGTTATGCGGCGGCGACCGCCGGGGTGGAGTGGATCGTGGCGTGAACGCTGCCGCCACGAACGTCATCCCAGCGCAGGCTGGAATCTCCTGGTGATAGCGCGCGACAGGAGCCGCGGGAGGCCCCAGCCTTCGCTGGGGCGAGGTTCGCGCTGACGGAAGTAGCCGCCACTCACCCCGTCCGCCGCACCATCCACACCGTGTCACCGGCGTCGTCGACCACGAAGATCGCGCCATCGGCGCGCGTCTGGATGCTGACCGGGCGGCCATAGACGGTGCCCTTCTTCTCGTCCGCGACGAAGCCGGTCAGGAACGGCTGCGGTTCGCCGGTCGGGCGGCCATTGGCGAACGGGACGGCGAGCACGTCATAGCCGCTGAAGCTCGACCGGTTCCACGACCCGTGCCGCGCGACGAAGGCGGTCGGCGCGCCCTGCTTGGCGAAACCGATGCCGAGGGCGGCGGCATGGGCGCCGACCGCGACGTCGGGCAGCAGCGTCGTGCTCAGCAACTCGCGTTTCTCGTTGGCGTGGCGCGGGTCCTGCTTGCCGTAATAGCTGTACGGCCAGCCGTAGAAACCACCCTCGCGCACGCCGACCAGATAGTCGGGGGAGATGTCGTCGCCGATTTCGTCACGCTCGTTGACTGCCGTCCAGAGCGTCGCGGTGCCGGGGACGAAATCCATGCCGACCGGATTGCGTAGGCCCGACGCGTAGAGCCGCTCGCGCCCGGTCGACAGGTCGATGGCGAGAATCGCGGCGCGGCGCTTCTCCTCGTCCATGCCATATTCGCCGACATTCGACGCTGACCCGACCGAGACATAGAGGGTGCGTCCGTCGGGGCTGGCCAGCAGGTTGCGGGTCCAGTGGTTGTTGTACCCGCCCGCCGGCAGCGTGACATGGGTGCGTGGGGGCGCGGTGATGCTGGTCTGGCCCAGCTGATAGGGGAAGCTGACCACCGCGTCGGTATTGGCGACATACAGCCGCCCGCCGACATATTGCATCCCGAACGGCTGGTTCAGCCCCTCGCGCAGGACAAAGCGCTGTTCGGCGACGCCATCCCGGTTCGCGTCGCGGAGCAGCGTGATGCGGTTGGCGCTGTACCCGGTGGTCTTCGACAGCGCCTGTCCGCGTGCGACTTCGGGATCGGCGTCGAGCTTGGGTAGCGTGCGCGCTTCGGAAACCAGCACGTCGCCGTTCGGCAGCAACAACGCCTGACGCGGATACTCTAGGCCGCCGGCGAACTTCACGACCTGCCACCCGCGCGGGGCGGTGGGGGTGCGACCTTCGGGCCAGCCGATGGTGGTCGGATGGTTCACCACCGATTCGGTCGCATAGGGCGGATCGGTTTCCTTCAGGCCCGGAATGGCCTTTTGCGGCGCCTGCGCCATCGCCGCATTCGTCACCAACGCCAGCGCCACCGCGCCCCAATTGCGGACCTTCATCGCATATCCCCATGCTGTCATCGCCGCGACAACCGCAGCGCAGCCGCATGGGGTCCGTCAGCAACGAAAAGATACGCGATCGGTACGGCACCATCCCCTGCCCGGCATCGGTGCATGATCGGTTTCGAAGAACAATCTTTTGTCCGGCACAAATATCGCAGCCGTCGGCCTGGCGGGAAATAGCTGCGCGGCAACGCTTCTTCCCATTTGTGGATTAAACACGATTGGTTGTTCAATTGACTCTTCGGCCGAACCCGACCATGCGCGGCCTAATCATCATTGGGGGACGTATGGGCGGACACGGTAACGAGACCTCGCGCTCGGCGGAAAGCGTTATCGCGGCGCAGCGCGCGCTGCTGCTGACGGAGTTCGGCAAGCATGTCAGCCGGGGCCAGCCCTATGCGATTATCGACTTCCCCGATCACGGCAATGTCGGCGACAGCGCGATCTATCTCGGCGAACTGTCCGTCCTGCGCGAGTTGACCGGTCGCGATCCGAGCTATGTGGCGAGCCTTGCGCGGTTCGACGCTGATGCGCTGCGGCGGGCGGCTCCGACCGGGCCGATCTTTCTGCATGGCGGCGGAAATTTCGGTGACGTTTGGCCGCGGCACCAGCAATTCCGTGAGAAGATGGCCCGCATCTTCACCGACCGGCGTCTGGTACAGGCGCCCCAGTCAATTCAGTTTCAGGACGATGCCGCCATCCAGCAGTGCATCGACTCTTTCGGCGCGCATCCCGATTTCCACCTGATGGTGCGCGATCGCCACAGCGTCACCTTCGCGCAGGAACGGCTTGGCCTTTCCGCAACGTTGGTTCCGGACGCGGCGTTCGGCATCGGCCTGTTGCCGCGCCCCGCGACGCCGAGCCACGACGTCGTCATGCTGTTGCGCACCGACAAGGAGAAGGTGAACCTTGACGCCAGTCTCCTCCAAAGCATCCCGAATGCGCGCGAAGCCGACTGGCGGGAAGAGTCGCTTAAATCGCGCAAGTGGCAGCGCCGCTTTGCAAATGCTCGCGCGATCGCGACGGGGGCTATAGCCAAGAGCAAGCGGCAAGTTTCGGTCTACAATTACCTCGCCAATCAGCGTTTCGATCGCGGTGCGCGAGTCTTGAGCGACGGCCGCAAGGTCATCACCGATCGACTGCATGGACACATCATGTGCACGCTGCTCGACATCCCGCACGTCTATCTCGACAATTCCTATGGCAAGATCGGCCGCTACGCCGACGCATGGACCAAGGAACTGCGCATCGCGCGTCAGGCGACGTCGGCCCCGCAGGCCGTCGACCTGCTGAACCAAGTCGGGAACTGAGGGCGCCATGACCGATCCCGAATTCAGTGTCATCATCTGCACGCTGAACCGAGCGTCGCAATTGCCGCTGGCGCTGGATGCGCTCGGCATCGCGGTCGGGCGCGCGCAGCAGTCGATCGAGGTCATCCTGGTCAACAACGGGTCGACCGACGATACGCAGCAGGTGATGGAGGGCTGGGCGGCACAGCAATCGGTGCCGGTGCGGATCGTGGTCGAGGAACGGCGCGGGCTGTCGTGCGCGCGCAATGCCGGACTGGCGGCGGCGCGCGGGCGGATCATCGTCATGACCGACGACGACTGCACGCTGGAACCCGAATATTTCGACCATGTCCGTGCCGCCTATGCCAGGGAACCGCGCGAGGTGATCCGCGGCGGCATGGTCACGTTGGGCGATACGCGCGACATTCCCTTCACGACCAAGCTCGACCCGAACCCGGCCGAACTGGCGCCGACGGCGATGCCGAGCGGCTTCATCATCGGCGCGAACTTCACGATGCAGCGCACGGTTGCCGAGCGGATCGGCAAGTTCGACGAACGTTTCGGCGCGGGCGCGCCGTTCATCGGATCGGACGATACCGACTATCTGGTGCGTGCCCAGAATCTCGGCATTCCGATCCTGTACGATCCGACGTTTCGCGTCGCCCATTACCATGGCCGGCGCGGCATGGATCAGGCGCGCAAGATGTATCGCGGCTATGGCTTCGGCAACGGCGCGCTGTTCGCCAAGCATCTGGGGCAGAAGCGGGTGCGCGGCTGGATGGTCGCAAGCGTCCGCGCGGCGCTACGCGACGTGCTGGGAAAGACGCAGCACGAGCTGATCGACAAGCGTGACGTATTCAAGCTGAAGCACCATGTGCGCGGCTTCGTGGCGTATATGCGGCACCGGGGGTGACCCCGTAGATCCTCCCCGGCACGGGGAGGGGGACCGCCGCGCAGCGGTGGTGGAGGGGGGCGTCCGGTTACGGAACGGCGTCGCCAAGAGGACACCCCCCTCCACCAGCTTCGCTGGTCCCCCTCCCCGTGCCGGGGAGGATTTGATTTACTCCACCGTCACCGACTTCGCGAGATTGCGCGGCTGGTCGACGTCGGTGCCCTTGGCGACCGCGACATGGTACGCCAGCAACTGCACCGGCACCGCATAGACGATCGGCGCGATCAGCGGGTGGACCTTGGGCATGGTGATGGTCGCGATGCAGTTCTCGCCCGCGGCCTGGATGCCGTCATAGTCGGAGATCAGCACGACCTTGCCGCCACGCGCCTGCACCTCCTGCATGTTGCTGACGGTCTTGTCGAACAGCGGCCCCGACGGGGCGATGACGATCACCGGCACGGATTCGTCGATCAGCGCGATCGGCCCGTGCTTCATCTCGCCGGCGGCATAGCCCTCGGCATGGATGTAGCTGATTTCCTTCAGCTTCAGTGCGCCTTCCAGCGCCAGCGGATAATCAGTGCCGCGCCCCAGATACAGCACGTCGCGGGCGGCCGCGATCACGCCGGCCATGCCCTCGATCGATTCGTCATAGGCGAGCGCGCCGTTGATCGATGCGGGCGCCTCGGCCAGATGACGGACGATGCTGCGCTCCTCGGCCTCGCTCAACCGCCCCTTGGCCTTGGCGAGATTGGCGGCGAGCGCCGCCAGCACCGCGAGCTGACAGGTGAATGCCTTGGTCGAGGCGACGCCGATTTCCGGCCCGGCATGGGTCGGCAGTAGCAGATCGGCCTCGCGCGCCATGGTGCTGGTCGGCACGTTGACGACGACGGCGATGGTCTGCCCCTCGCTCTTGGCATGGCGCAGGGCAGCGAGTGTGTCGGCGGTCTCGCCCGACTGGCTGATGAACAGGGCCAGGCCGCCCTCCTCCATCACCGGCGCGCGGTAGCGGAACTCGCTGGCGACATCGAGGTCGACCGGCACGCGGGCGAATTGTTCGAACCAGTATTTGGCGACCATGCCGGCGTAGAAGCTGGTGCCGCAGGCGACGATGGTGACGCGCTTGATCCCCGACAGGTCGAATTCGGGGATGGGCAGCGACACGCGCCCCTCGAAACGCTGGAGATAGCCACGCAGCGTCTGGGCGACGACGATCGGCTGCTCGTAAATCTCCTTCTGCATGAAATGCCGGTGATTGCCCTTGTCGATCAGCGCGCCGGTGACGCCCGACAGCGTGACCGGGCGATCGACGGGGTTGTTGTCGCGATCGAAGATCTCGGTGCCGCCCTGCCGGCAGACGACCCAGTCGCCCTCCTCCAGATAGGCGATGCGCTGGGTCAGCGGCGCCAGCGCCAGCGCGTCGGAGCCGAGATACACCTCGCCCTCGCCATAGCCGACGACCAGCGGCGATCCGAGGCGCGCACCGATCAGCAGGTCGGGATGCTGGCGGAACAGGATGGCGAGTGCGAACGCGCCGTGCAGGCGCGGCAGGATCGCCTTGACCGCATCGGCCGGGGACAGCCCCGCCTCGACCTGTTCGCTGACCAGATGCGCGACGACCTCGGTATCGGTCTCGCTGGTGAAGACCCGGCCGCGCGCGGTCAGTTCGTCGCGCAGCGGCTTGAAATTCTCGATGATGCCGTTGTGGACGACGGCGATCTCGTCGGTCGCATGCGGGTGGGCGTTGTTGGTGGTCGGCCCGCCATGCGTCGCCCAGCGGGTGTGCGCGATGCCGACATGGCCGGGCAGCGGATGGTCGGCCAGTTCGGCGGCGAGGTTCTTGAGCTTGCCCGACGCGCGGCGCCGCTCGATCGCGCTGCCCTCGACCGTGGCGATGCCCGCCGAGTCATAGCCGCGATATTCGAGGCGCTTGAGCCCATCGAGCAGCCGGTCGGCAACGCTGTCGGTGCCGATGATGCCAACAATTCCACACATATTCGTCTCTCCGGCGGGATCGACCGCTTATTTCTTCGACTTGGCGGCCTTGATCGCCGCTTGTTTGGTGCGGAAGCGCTTGGCCCAGCCGGGATGGTCGGCGCGGTCGGCGCGGACCAGTGCCAGCGCGTCGGCCTCGACATCGCGGGTCACGGTCGATCCGGCGGCAACCAGCGCGCCGTCGCCGATCTTGACCGGCGCCACCAGCGCGCTGTTCGATCCGATAAAGGCGCCCTCGCCAATCTCGGTCCGGTATTTGAAATAGCCGTCGTAATTGCAGGTTATCGTGCCCGCGCCGATATTGACGTTCGCCCCGACGCTGGCGTCACCCAGATAGGTGAGGTGATTGGCCTTCGCCCCGACGCCCAGCGTGGTGTTCTTCACCTCGACGAAGTTGCCGACGCGGCTGCCCTCGCCCAGCACCGCGCCGGGGCGCAGGCGGGCATAGGGACCGACGTCCGCCTTGGTGGCGACGGTCGCCCCTTCGAGATGGCTGAAGGCGTGGATGGTGACATTGTCGGCGACGGTCACGCCGGGGCCGAACACGACGTTCGGCTCGATCGTCACGTCGCGACCGAGTTTGGTGTCGTGCGCGAAGAACACCGTGTCGGGCGCAATCAGCGTGACGCCATCGGCCATCGCCTGGCTACGACGTTTCGCCTGCCACGCATCCTCGACCGCGGCCAGTTCGGCGCGACTGTTGATGCCGGCGACTTCATCCGCCGCGGTCTCGATCACCACCGCCCCGCGGCCATCGGCAATGGCGAGCATGACGATGTCGGGGAGGTAGTATTCGCCCGCGGCATTGTCGTTGCCAACCCGGTCGAGCAGCGCCCACAGGTCGCGCGACCGCACCGCCGTCACGCCGCTGTTGCACAGGTCGACCGCGCGCTCCTCTGCCGATGCGTCCTTATACTCGACCATCTTGGCGATGTTGCCGGCATCGTCGGCGATGATCCGGCCATAGGCGGCGGCTTGCGGCGGGCGGAAGCCGAGCACCGCGACGGCCGGCTGATCCTCGCCTTCCAACCGGGCGGCCAGCCGCGCGATCGTATCGGCGGACAGGAGCGGCGTGTCGCCGAAACAGACGAGGACGATGCCGTCATGATCGGCCAGCGTCTCGCGCGCCTGCAACGCGGCGTGGGCGGTGCCGAGCTGTTCGCGCTGCCACGCGATCTCGACGCCGCGCCCGGCGACCGCCGCCTCGACCTGTTCGCCGACTGCGCCGACGATCACGACGCGGCGCGAAATGCCGGCGGCGTTCAGGCTGTCGAGCAGGTGGAACAGCATCGGCTGCCCGGCCAGCGGGTGCAGCACCTTGTGCTTCGACGACTTCATGCGCGTGCCCTGCCCGGCGGCGAGGATCACGGCGGCGATCGGTTGCGCGTTCATGGTGCCGCTCCTTGGCATACGACCCTTGCCAATTCCATATCGTCGGCGCCAAAGCGGCCCAGATGACAAAGATTTCATTCGATATCGTCGGCTTCGATCTCGACGGGACGTTCGTCGACACCAGCGGCGACCTGACCGATGCGGTCAACCACGCGCTGGCCGATGCCGGGCGACCGCCATTGACCCGCGAACAGGTGATCCCGATGATCGGCGGCGGTGCGAAGCACATGCTGCGCCAGGGACTGGAGGCGACCGGCGGCTGCGACGAGGTCGAACTGAACCGGCTGAACCGGCTGCTGCTCGATTATTACGCGGCGCATATCGCGGTACATTCGCGACCGTTTCCGGGCGCTCTGGCGGCGCTCGACGCGCTGGCGGCGGATGGCGTCAAGGTCGCGATCGTCACCAACAAGCTGGAGGCGCTGGCGCGGCGGCTCCTCGACGAACTCGACCTGACGCCGCGCTTCGCCTGCATCCTCGGCGGCGATACGCTGGGGCCGGGCAAGTCGAAGCCCGACCGCGCGCCGATCGATGCGATGATCGAACGCTGCGGCGGCGGGCGGGCGGCGTTCGTCGGCGATTCGCATTTCGATATCGATGCGGCGAAGAATGCGGGAATTCCCTCGATAGCCTGTTCGTTCGGGTTCATGATGCAGCCGGTCGAGGAACTGGGCGCGGATGCGGTGATCGATCACTATGACGAACTGATTCCGACACTCGCGCGTTTGGCCGCCTGACCCGCTACTCCAGTCTAGGAATTGCCATGCCCCGCCCCGTCGCCCTCATCACCGGCGCATCGTCCGGTATCGGCCTCAGTTTCGCGCATCACCTCGCCCGCACCGGCCACGACCTCGTCATCGTCGCCCGGCGCGAGGACCGGTTGCGCGACTTGGCCGAACAGCTCTCCGCCGAACACGGTATCGATATCGAGGTGATCGTCGCCGACCTCGCCGATCCCGACGATCTCGACGTGGTCGAGGAACGGCTGGAGGCGGGCGAGCCGGTCGCGCTGTTCGTCAACAATGCCGGCTTCGCCGCGATGGGCAAGGTCGGCGAGGGCGATCGCGACGACATGACCGACATGCTGCTGCTCAACGTCGTCGCGTTCAGCAGGCTGGCCGATGCGGCGATGGCGGGGATGAAGCGCACCGGACAAGGCACGATCATCAATGTCGGGTCGGGCACGCTGTTCACCAAGCTGCCCGGCTATGCCGGCTATGGCGCGACCAAGGCCTATGTCGCCTATTACACCCGCGTGATGCAGGTCGAGGCGAAGGACAGCAACATCCACGTCCAACTACTGATCCCCGGCGTCACCGCCACGGATTTCCATCATGTCGCAGGCAAGAGCGTCGACGACTTCCCACCCGAACGGGTGATGGAGCCCGACGATTTGGTCGTCGCCTCGCTGCGCGGGCTGGAACTGGGCGAGTCGGTATGTATCCCGTCGCTGCCCGACGTGGCGGATTGGGAAGCGCTGGAGGCAGCCGAGGCGAAGATTGCGCCGAATGCGTCGCGGGATCGGGTGGCCGAGCGATATCACGGCTGACCAGCCCTCCCCGTCCCCGGGGAGGATTTTGGCCAATTGTTAAACTCCATTGGCTAAGTTGTATCCCAAGGGCGACCAATCCCGGTCGCGGGGGCGTGGAATGACCAAGCGGGTGCAGCGGGTGTCGGTCGTGTTCGGCACGCGCCCCGAAGCGATCAAGCTGTTCCCGCTGGTCCATGCCCTGCGCGCGCATCCCGGCTTCGACTGCCGCGTCGTCGTCACCGCGCAGCATCGCGAGATGCTGGATCAGGTGCTGGCCTTTGCCGGCATCGTGCCCGACATCGACCTGAACCTCATGACCGCCGGCCAGTCGCTCGACGGCCTGACCGCGCGGCTGCTCAATGCGCTGGGGCCGGTGTTCGATGCCGAACGGCCCGACCGGGTGATCGTGCAGGGCGACACCGCGAGCGCGATGGTCGCCGCGCTTGCCGCCTATTACCGCAAGGTGCCGGTCGCGCATGTCGAGGCGGGCCTGCGCAGCCACGACATCCATCATCCCTGGCCCGAAGAGGTGAACCGCAAGATCGTCGCCAGCATCGCCGACCTGCACTTCGCCCCGACCCGGACCGCCGCCGACGCGCTGCTCGCCGAAAACGTCCCGCCATCGCGGGTACAGGTCACCGGCAATACGGTGATCGACGCGCTGCACATGGCGCGCGATCGCATCGCCGCCGATCCGCGCCATACCGCCGGGCTCGACGCCGTCGCCCGGCGCTTTGCGGGCAAGCGCATCCTGCTGGTCACCACCCATCGTCGCGAGAATTTCGGTGGCGGCATGGAGAGCATCGCCCGCGCCATCGCCCGCATCGCCGAGCGCGACGATATCGGCGTCGTCTTTCCGGTGCATCCCAATCCGCAGGTGCGCGGGGTGATGGCGGCGATGCTGGGCGACAATCCGCGCATCGCGCTGATCGATCCGCTGGACTATCCGCAATTCGTCCGCCTGCTCGACCTGTGCTACCTCGTGCTCACCGATTCGGGCGGGGTGCAGGAGGAGGCGCCCGGCCTCGGCAAGCCGGTGCTGGTCCTGCGCGAGACGACCGAACGTCCCGAAGGGGTCGCAGCCGGCACCGCGCGGTTGATCGGATCGGACGAGGACCGCATCGTCGCCGAAGTCGTGCGGCTGCTCGACGATCCGGCCGCCCATGCTGCGATGGCGCGGGCGCACAATCCCTTCGGAGACGGCCATGCGTCCGCACGCATCGTGGAGACACTCTATGCTTGAACAGCGGATCACCGCCGCCACCAGCTATGACGTGTGTGTCGTGGGGCTCGGCTATATCGGCCTGCCGACCGCCGCCGTCGTCGCCCGCTCGGGCGCGCGGGTGATCGGGATCGACGTCAGCCAGCGCGTGGTCGACACCGTCGCGCGCGGCGACATCCATATCGAGGAAGCCGATCTCGACACGCTGGTGCGCGACGTCGTGCTGCTCGGGCGGCTGACCACCGCGACCAGCCCGGCGCCGGCCGATGTGTTCGTGATCGCGGTGCCGACGCCGTTCGGCCCCGGCCATGCGCCCGACCTGTCCTATGTGCTCGACGCCACCCGCGCGATCGCGCCGGTGCTGACCCCGGGCAATACCGTCATCCTCGAATCGACCTCGCCGGTCGGCACGACCGAACAGATCCGCGACCTGCTCGCCGAACTGCGCCCCGATCTGTCGCTGCCGGGCCTATCGGACGCGCCCGATATCGCCGTCGCCTATTGCCCCGAACGGGTGCTGCCGGGCCGCATCATCCTCGAACTCGTGTCCAACGAACGCTCGATCGGCGGGATCACGCCGGCCTGTGCCGAGGCGGCGTGCGATTTCTACCGCCGTTTCGTCGAAGGCGCATGCACCGTGACGACCGCGCGGACGGCGGAAATGGTCAAACTGGTCGAAAATACTAGCCGCGACGTCGCCATCGCCTTTGCCAACGAACTGTCGATCGTGTGCGACCGGATGCAGCTGAACGTCTGGGACGTGATCGAGCTGGCCAACCGCCATCCGCGCGTCAACATCCTGAAGCCCGGCCCCGGTGTCGGCGGGCATTGCATCGCGGTCGACCCGTGGTTCATCGTCGATGCCGCCCCCGAACAGACGCCGCTGATCCGCACGGCGCGCGAGGTGAATGACGGCAAGGTCGACCATGTCGTCGCCCGCGCCGCCGCCCTGCTCGACGTCGCACCGGACACGCGCGCATCGCTGCTCGGATTGGCGTTCAAGGCCGATATCGACGACCTGCGCGAAAGTCCGGCGGTCAAGGTCGCCGCGGCGCTGATCGAACGGTTCGGTGATCGCATCGATCTGGTCGAACCCTTTGTCGACACCCTGCCGCGAGCACTGGCGGGCGGGCGGCTTGTGCCGCTGGAGGACGGGCTGGCGAACGACATTCTGGTCGTGCTGGTCGACCATGGAATGTTCAAGCGGGTGCCAGCGGAGGCTCGGGCCGGCAAGCAGATCTACGATACGCGCGGGATGTGGCGCTAAATTCAGTTCACGCGAAGGCGCGGAGACGCGGAGGTGTGGCGTTTGCCGCGACGGCGGCACTCCATCATTTGCCGCCGAGGGAGAAAAGGCTGCCAGACAGGCTGAAATGGCCCATTCCACGACATCTCGGCGCCTCTGCGCGAACAACCCTCTTTCTTCTTCTCCGCGCCTTCGTGCCTCCGAGTGAACCAACCTACTTTTTCCGAAACTTCGTCCACAAATGCCGCGCCAGCATGACCGGCGGCATCCGCAGCCAGTGCGAGCGGACATAGAAGCCGAATTCGGTCCCCTTGTGCCGCAACCGCCCCCAACCGTCGCGCGCCAGCAACCGCCGTGCGAACAGCGCGTCGGACGGCACCGGGTTAAAACGCAAATGCAGCGGGTCGTCATATTCGATCAGCGGCGTGCCGAAGATACGGTTCGCCAGTCGCAACGCCCGTATGACTGTTGGCCCTAGTTGATGCAGATGTGCCTGTTCGATCAGGTCCAGAAGAAAGTCGGTGTCGTCGTCGGTGAACTCGCGCACTAGCCGGTCGATATCCCAAAGGTTGCGAAGCCCACCCTGCAAATCTCCATCGGCGAACAGATGCGCTGCGGCATGGATCACCATGTCCGCCGGGCACAGGACCGACAACCCTCCCGTCAACGGCACCGCGTCCGCAATCAGCGCCGCCGCATCGGGCGTCGGCCGCGCGGTCGGGGGCAGGATCGTGTGGTGGACGTCGATCATCCGATCCCGTGTCCGGTGGATCAGCGGCGGCAGCTCGTGCATCCAACGGCGATAATAGGCGTCGTCATAGGGATCGGGCTTCACCCATTCCCATCCCGCCGCCAGCAGCGCTGCCTCGACCGCATCGAGGGCATCATGCGGCACGAGAATGTCGAGATCGCCGATCGACCGCCCCCGCCCCGCATCCAGACCGGAGGCGACGAACGCCGTCCCCTTCAACAGCACGACCGGCACCCCGAGCGGCGCGAGCGCGCGGCGCGCCATCTCCGCCTCCCACAACGCGGCCACCCGCCCCTGTTCGGCCGACGCCCACGCATCGGCGAGGAGGCGTGCGGCGGCGGGCGGGATCGGCAGCCCGTCGAGCCGCACGGCCAGCGATCCGATCAACTGTTCGGCCCGCGCCGCCGCGATCAGCGCATTCCATTCGCCCGACGACAGCGACGTAGCCCGCGCCGGATCGGTCAGCACCGCTGCGACCAACGCCCCGCTCATGCCAGCGCGCTCCACAGCCGCTGGACCAGCGCGATGCCGCTGTCGGTATCGGCATAGTCGATCGCCCGCACCGGCACCTCGCGCACCAGCCGCCCGAGCGCCGTGAAGCCGCGTTCGCCCAGCGCGATATAATTGGTCGATGCCTGGGTCAGCCGCACGAACGTCTCCGCCGCGCCGACCTCCCGCACAGCCTCCGCCGGCCCGAAGGTCGGGAACAGCAGCAGCGCCGGCACCGCCGGCCGGTCCATCGCCGCGATCGCGGTCGCGTCGGGGACCAGATGCCGGATATCCCCCTTGGGCGTGCCTGCCAGCAACGGCCCGAACCGCGCATCCGGCACCGCGCGTTGCAGGACCGCGACGCTCTCGTTCTTCAGGCTGACGAGCCGGGGAAAGGCATGGACTAGCCCGCTTGCCGGATCGATCAGCGCGAACTCGTCGCCCATCAGCCGCCAGCCGCGCATCATCAGTAGGGCGGCGAGCGTCGACTTGCCCGCCCCCGACACCCCGCTCATCAGCAAGGCGCGCCCGTCGCGTTCGACGGCGGAGGCGTGGAGCAACAGATACCGCCGCTGCGCCAGCGCCATCTGCAAATTCATCCCCATTTCCGCCGCCAGCAGCCCCTGTGCCAACGGTAGGGGCAGCGCATCGGGCAGCATATAGTCGCCGCCGATCGTCACCGAAGGCCGGACGAAGCGCCGCCACGGCCGCGCCGCGAACAACCGCACGTTGAAATCGACGATCCCCTCCTCGGGCCCCGGATAGTCGCGATACAGATCGCCCAGCGCCGCGATCGGCCCGCGCCAATCGCTGCCGATGCGGAAGCCGACCGGCCCGATACGCAGCGTCCGGCTAAACCGCATCGCGCGTCACCAACCCGATCGCCGCCAGTTCGTCGAGCCGCGCGGTCAGCGCCACCAGATCGCCATCGGGCAGGTCATAGCGTTCGGCCAGCGCCGCCAGCAATTGTTCGGGCGTCATTGGGTCGACCAGCAGCGCCAGCATCTCCGGCACCGGTGGTGCGACGACATGCGTCTGTCCCGATGCGCGGTGATAGATGGCGGTCAGCGGATCGAGCGGCAGGATGCACAACCCCTCCGGCGGCGGCGCGCGATAGCGTGCGCCCATGCGCGTCAGCCGCGCGGCATCTGCAACGATGCGAAGCAGGTGAAGCCGCTGGTCCCGTTCTGCAACCGCTGGACATATTTCATATAGGCGCGGGTCGTGTCGCCATCGGCACCGGGCAGGTTCGCGCCGTTCATCGCGCGCTTCACCTCTTCGCCGGTGAAGGGGCGGTTGGCACCGGGAAAGGCGCCCGGCGTGCCCGGCGCGACGACGCTGCCATCGGCGTCGATCATCTGCCCGCGCCTGGCATTGTCGGGCACCGGGATTTCGCAGGTCATGACCGATGCCTGGGTCTGCGCCAGTGCCGGCCGGATCGACACCACCGCCGACGCGCCCGCCGCACCGATCAGCAGCGTGCGCCGCGTCGTCGCGGCAGCGGGCGGGACGGGGCTGTGCGGATCGTCGGCCATCGGGGCATCTTCCTGAACCTGCGCGATTACGCAATCGTAAAGAGGGCCACTGGCCTAACCCCGCACTTGCGCCTAATCGGGGCCGATGGACGAATTCGGCCCCCGCCTGCCCCTCGCCCTCGCCGTCGCGGTCGGCGTCGCCCTGCTGGCCTTTCTGCTGGGGGCCGGCATCAATGCCAGCGCGGTGGTGCTGGTCGGTGCGGTGGCGGCGGTGCTGGTCGCCGGGCTGCACGGCCCCGACCGCAGCAGCAGCGAATCGCCCGATACCGCGCGCCAGCATGGCGCCGCCGCGACGCAGGCGGCGATCGATGCGATCGACGAACCGATCCTCGTCATCGCCGCGGGCCATGTCGATGCCGCCAATCCCGCCGCGCGCACGCTGCTCGGCCAGCACATCGTCGGCGGCGACGTCCGACTCGCCATCCGCCACCCTGCCGCCGCCGAACGGCTGTTCGGCAACAGCGACGATCCCGAACCGGTCGGGCTGGTCGGGCTGGGCTCGCGCGACCAGAGCTGGGAGATGCGGGTGCGGTCGCTGGGTGGCGAGCGCCGACTGGTCCATCTCGCCGACCGCACCGGCAACCGCGCGACCGAACGGATGCGCGTCGATTTCGTCGCGAACGCCAGCCACGAACTGCGCACCCCGCTCGCCTCGCTGCTGGGCTTCATCGAAACGCTACGCGACGAGGCGGGCGAGGACCCAGGTGTGCGCGAACGTTTCCTGAAGGTCATGAACGACGAAGCGCGGCGGATGCAGCGGCTGATCGACGACCTGATTTCGCTCAGCCGGATCGAGGCCGAGAAATACCGCCCGCCCGACCAGTCGGTCGACCTCTCGGCGATGCTGCGCTCGGTCCGCGACGAATTGAGCGCGACCAATCCCGCGCGCGGCGCCGACCTGTCGCTGCTGGTCGAACCGGCGGTCACCGTCATCGGCGACCGCGCGCAATTGTCGCAGCTGCTGCACAACGTCATCGGCAACGCCATGAAATATGGCCGCGCAGGCACCCCGGTCGACATTCGCCTCGCGCCGCGCGACACCATGGCCGAACTGGTCGTTCGCGACCATGGCGAGGGGGTGGCGATCGATCACCTGCCGCGCCTGACCGAACGATTTTATCGTGTCGATTCGGGACGCAGCCGGGCGCTGGGCGGCACCGGCCTCGGCCTCGCCATCGTCAAGCACATCGTCGAGCGTCATCGCGGCCGGCTGGATATCGGCAGCGTCGTCGGCGACGGCACGACGGTCAGCGTGCTGTTGCCGCTCAACGCTGTCATGAAGCCGTAACGCCATGGTAACAGAGCACGCGGGAGCGTCGCGAATGACCGTATACGCCCCTGGAAACCGCAACCCCATGACCCGTCGGATCATGTCCGCCCTGGCCCTCGTGCTCGCGCTGTCGGCGTGCGAGCCGCAGACGTCGCGCGACCATATCCGCGTCGTCGGGTCGTCGACCGTCTATCCCTTCACCACCGCCGTCGCCGAAATGCTGGTCAACGCGAACCCCGACCTGCGCGCGCCGCTGGTCGAATCGACCGGCACCGGCGCGGGCGCGTCGCTGTTCTGCGCGGGCGTCGGGCCGCAGCATCCCGACATCCTCGACGCATCGCGCCGGTTGAAGAAGTCCGAATATGCCACCTGCCTGTCACACGGCGTGAAGGACATCATGGAGGTGCAGGTCGGCGTCGACGGCGTGGCGCTGGCCGAATCCAACAACGGCCCGAAGCTGCAACTGACCAAGCGCGACGTCTATATGGCGCTGTCGGCCAATCCGCTGGGCAAGCCCAACACCGCGCGGATGTGGAACCAGATCGACCCGAAGCTGCCCGCCATTCCGATCCAGTTCTTCGGCCCCCCCGCGACCAGTGGCACCCGCGACGCGCTGGTCGAACTTATCATGGTCCCCGCCTGCGAAGCGGCGATGCCCGAGGTCAAGGCGCTGAAGGAGCGCGACAAGGACCGGTACGAGGACATCTGCACCCGCATCCGCGAGGACGCGGCTTATGTCGACAAGGGCGAGAACGACAATCTGATCGTGCAGAACCTGTCGACCAATCCCAACGCGGTCGGCATCTTCGGCTATTCCTATCTCGAGGAAAATAAATCGCGGCTGCACGGCGTGCCGATCGACGGCATCGCGCCCAGCTATGACAGCATCGCCGACGGCACCTATCCCGGCGCACGCCCGCTGTTCATCTATGTGAAGAAGGCGCACATTAAACCCGTGCCCGGCATGAACGACTTCCTCGCCATGTATGCCCGGTCGTGGGACCCGGGCGGCCCGCTGACCCGGCGGGGCATGATCGCCGCCCCGGCCGCGGTCCGCGCTGAATCGGCAGCGGAGATCGCCGGCCAGACCGCGATGAACCCGGCGGGGCTGCACTGATGCACGGCATCACGCTGATCCTGCTGGTACTGGGCTTTGGCGGCATCGGCTGGATGGTCGCGCGTGCGCGCGCCGCGCGCTTCGCCAAGCCGGCGACCGCCGCCGATCGCCCCAATTCGCTGCCCGGCCAGCATGGCTGGCACATGGCGATCTGGATCGCCGCGCCTGCACTCCTGTTCCTCGGCATCTGGAGCGCGGTATCGCCGGCGCTGGTGCGCGACGCGGTGCTGTCGACGCCCGCCGCCGCCGGCCTGCCCGGCCCCGGCTTCGAACGCTCGGCGATATTGGCGGAGGCGCGTTCGCTGGCGCTCGGCAATGCCTATGGCGCGTTCAATCAACAGGCCGAGGTGCTGGCCCCGGCCTATGCCGCCGCGCAGAGCCGCTATGACTGGATCGGCACGACGCTCGCCATCCTGCTCGCCTTTGCCGGCGGTGCCTTCGCCTTCACCCGCATCCGCCCCGATTATCGTGCGCGCACGCAGGTCGAACGCGCGGTCATGCTGGCGCTGCTGGTCGCGTCGCTGATCGCGATCCTGACCACGCTCGGCATCTTCCTGTCGCTGGTCATCGAAAGCTGGCGCTTCTTCCGCATCGTGCCGGTCACCGATTTCCTGTTCGGCACCAACTGGAGCCCGCAGGTCATCCGATCGAACGATCCGGGCGCGACGCTGGGCGCGGTGCCGCTATTTTGGGGCACCTTCTTCATCGGCGCGGTGATCGCGATGATCGTCGCCATCCCGTTCGGGCTGATGAGCGCGGTCTATCTGACGCAATATGCCCGGCCGGGCGTGCGCAAATGGATGAAGCCGATCCTCGAGATCCTCGCGGGCGTCCCGACCGTCGTCTATGGCTATTTCGCCGCGCTGACCGTCGGTCCGGCAATCCGCGACCTCGCGGTCATGCTCGGCATGCCGTTCGCCAGTTCGGAAAGCGCGCTCGCCGCCGGGTTGGTGATGGGGGTAATGATCATCCCGTTCGTCTCGTCGATGGCCGATGATTCGATCGCGGCGGTGCCGCAGTCGATGCGCGACGGCAGCCTCGCAATGGGTGCCACCACAAGCGAGACGATCGGCAAGGTGCTGCTCCCCGCCGCGTTGCCGGGCGTGGTCGCTGGCGTATTGCTTGCCGTCAGCCGCGCGATCGGTGAGACGATGATCGTCGTCATGGCGGCATCGGGAGCCGCCTCGATCACGCTCAATCCGTTCGATAGCGCGACCACCGTCACCAAGCAGATCGTCGACCTGCTGACCGGCGAGGCCGAGTTCGACAGCCCGAAGACGCTCGCCGCCTTCGCGCTCGGCCTGACCCTGTTCGCGATCACCTTCCTTCTCAACGTCGTCGCGCTGCGCGTCGTGAAACGCTACCGGGAAGCTTATGAATAGTCCTGCGAACGTCGCCGGTTCACCCGCGATCGATCGCGACGTGCCCGAGCGCGTGCCGACCGACTGGAAGACCGGCGCGATGCAGAAGCGCATCCGCCGCCGCTATGCCGCCGAGCGCCGCTTCCGCTTCTTCGGCCTCGCCGCCGTCGTGTTGTCGGGTGGGTTCCTCGCCTTCCTGCTCGTCACCATGTTGATGAGCGGCATCGGCGGGTTCCAGCGGACGATGGTCACCCTGCCGATCGATTTCCGCGCGGCAGGGCTCGAGGTCGATCGCGCGCAGTTGAAGACGCGCGGCGCCGATCTGGCGTTGGCCGGCGCGGGCCTTGAAAACACCGTCAACGGCGCGGCCGCCGCCGCGTTCGGCGAGGACAATCGCGTCATTTCCGACAGCGCGTGGCTGACCGTCCGCGACGCGATCAAGGCCGACCCGTCGATCCTGTCGCAAAAGGTCGACATTCCCGTCCCCGCCGCGCCGGGGATCGAGGAAGCCGCCAAGGCCGATGGCGAGCCTGCCGACGAAGCGATCGTCGCGCGGCTGGAAAAGGCGGGCGCCATTTCGACCGGGTTCAACACCGACTTCTTCCAATCGGCCGATTCGACCGATCCGACCGCGGTCGGCATCTGGGGCGCGCTGAAAGGCTCGCTGATGACGATGCTGGTGACGCTGCTGATCGCCTTCCCGGTCGGCACCCTGTCGGCGCTGTATCTGGAAGAATATGCACCCCGGAACCGCTGGACCGACCTGATCGAGGTGTCGATCAACAACCTCGCCGCCGTGCCCTCGATCATCTTCGGCCTGCTGGGGCTGGCCGTGTTCCTCGGTACGCTCAACCTGCCGCGCTCGGCGCCGATCGTCGGCGGCCTGACGCTCGCGCTGATGATCATGCCGGTCATCGTCATTGCCGGGCGCAACGCGATCAAGGCGGTGCCGCCCTCGATCCGCGATGCGGCGCTCGGCATCGGCGCGTCGAAGGTGCAGGTCGTGTTCCACCACGTCCTGCCGCTGGCACTTCCGGGCATCCTCACGGGCACGATCATCGGCATGGCCCGTGCGCTGGGCGAGACCGCGCCGCTGCTGATGATCGGCATGCGCGCCTTCATCAGCCAGCCGCCGCAGGGTTTCGCCGATCCCGCGACGGTCCTGCCGGTGCAGATCTTCCTGTGGTCCGATCAGGTCAGCCGCGGTTTCATCGAAAAGACCAGCGCCGCGATCCTCGTGCTGCTGGCGTTCCTCCTCGCGATGAACGCGCTCGCCATCTATCTCCGCAATCGCTTCGAGACCCGCTGGTAATGACCGACACTACCCTCAACAACGCCGTCCCGAAGCTGTCCGCGCGCGGCGTGGACGTATTCTATGGCCAGAAACAGGCGATCAAGGACGTGTCGATCGACATCGCCATGGAGCATGTCACCGCATTCATCGGCCCGTCGGGCTGCGGCAAGTCGACCTTCCTGCGCACCATGAACCGGATGAACGACACCGTGTCGTCGGCCCGCGTGACCGGCGACATCCGCCTCGATGGCGAGGATATCTACTCCCCCGCCATGGACGTGGTGCAGCTGCGCGCCCGCGTCGGCATGGTGTTCCAGAAGCCGAACCCCTTCCCCAAATCGATCTACGAGAACGTGGCGTACGGCCCGCGCATCCACGGCCTCGCCGCGTCGAAGGGGGAAATGGACGGCATCGTCGAACGTTCGCTGACCCGCGCCGGGCTGTGGAACGAGGTCAAGGACCGCCTGACCGACAGCGGCACCGCGCTGTCGGGTGGTCAACAGCAGCGGCTATGCATTGCCCGAGCCATTGCCGTCGACCCCGAAGTCATCCTGATGGACGAACCCTGTTCGGCGCTCGACCCGATCGCGACGGCGAAGATCGAGGAACTGATCCACGAACTGCGCGGCCGCTACGCCATCGCCATCGTGACGCACAACATGCAGCAGGCGGCGCGCGTGTCGCAACGCACCGCCTTTTTCCATCTCGGCACGCTGGTCGAATATGGTCGTACGTCCGACATCTTTACCAACCCCCGGCAAGAGCGCACAAAAGATTACATCACGGGGCGTTATGGTTGAGGGAGGCGAGATGGCGACGGGCCACGAACACACCGTCAAGGCATTCGACCGCGATATCGGGCACTTACGCGCGCTGATCTCGCAAATGGGCGGCCTGGCGGAACAGGCGATCAGCGACGCGATGCTGGCGCTGACCCGCAACGATCCGGCGCTCGCCAAGCAGGTCCGCGCGCAGGACAAGGCGATCGACGCGATCGAGGCGGAGGTCGAGAAACTGACCGTCCGCGTCATCGCGCTGCGTGCGCCGATGGCCGACGACCTGCGCGAAGTGGTCGCGGCGCTCAAGATCGCCGCCGTCATCGAACGCATCGGCGACTATGCCAAGAACATCGCCAAGCGCGTGACGTCGATCCACGGCGAAACCCATGATCCGCGCATCGAACCCTTGAGCATTCTGCCGGCGATGGCGCAACTCGCCGCCGACATGGTCCATGACGTACTCGACGCCTTTTCGGCGCGCGATGCGCAGGCGGCGGTCGAGATCTGCAAGCGCGACAATGCGCTCGACGATTATTACAACAGCATCTTCCGCGTGCTGGTGACCTATATGGTCGAAAATCCCAAGACGATCAGCCAGGTCGCGCATCTGCTGTTCGTCGCCAAGAATCTCGAACGCATCGGCGACCATGCGACCAACGTCGCCGAAATGGTCTATTTCGCCGCCACCGGTCAGACGATGGCGGAGCGTGAAACCACGGAATTCGCAGGATAATCATGACCAAGGCACGGATGTTGCTGCTGGAGGACGATGCGGCGCTCGCCGAACTCATCGCCTTTCATTTCCAGCGCGAGGATTTCGAAGTCGTCCGCACGCACGAGGGCGAGGAAGCGCTGCTGCTCGCCCGCGAAGCGACGCCCGACATCGTCCTGCTCGACTGGATGGTCGAGGGGCTGTCGGGGATCGAGGTCTGCCGACAGCTGCGCCGTCAGGCCGAGACGCAGAACGTGCCGATCATCATGCTGACCGCCCGCGGCGAGGAGGAGGACCGGGTCCGCGGCCTCGAAACCGGTGCCGACGACTATGTGACTAAGCCCTTTTCCCCGCGCGAGCTGGTCGCACGCGTCAACGCCGTGCTCCGCCGCGTCCGCCCCGCGCTGGCGGGCGAGGCGCTGACCTATGCCGATATCGAAATGGACACCGTCGGCCACCGCGTGCGGCGCGGCGGCGACGTCGTGCCGCTCGGCCCCACCGAATTCCGTCTTCTCAAGCACTTCCTCGAACATCCGGGCTGGGTATTTTCGCGGGAACGACTGCTCGATGCGGTGTGGGGCCATGATTCGGACATCGAATCGCGCACCGTCGACGTACATATCCGGCGGCTGCGAAAGGCGATCAATGTCGGCGATCGGCCCGATATCATCCGTACCGTCCGTTCGGCGGGCTATGCACTGGACGCGACCGGCTGAACACTGCGCCGGAAACCTTTTCGACTTGGCTCGTTTGGTCCGCAGCCTAAACGAAACAAGTCGAAAAGGAATCTTCCGATGAAGACTGTCGCTTTCATGGCCGCTCTGCTGATCGGCAGTGCCGCCGTCGCCCAGACGACGCCGCCGACCACCCCGCCCGCCGATTCGACGATGCAGCCGGGCACGACCACGGCGCCGACCCCGCCCGCCGACAACATGACCCCGCCGCCGGCACCAATGACGCCGGACGCCAACGCGCCGATGGCACCCGACGCCAACGCACCGATGTCACCGCCCGCCCCGCCCGCAGGCGCGCCGATGGCGCCACCCGCCCCGATGGCAGGCGCACCGATGGCCGGCAGCCCGCAGGTCACGTTCGCCCAGCCGCAAATGACCCCGCCCCCGCCCGCGCCGGCCAGCTATCCGGTCTGTTCGCGCACGGTGAAGGACAGCTGTCGGAACCCCGGCGGTAAGTAAGCCGGACAGCCCCTAACATACCAAGCGCCCCGCCTGACCGGCGGGGCGTTTTGCGTAGGTCGACTGTGCAAAGCACATCGCACTGACCGGGGTTCGGCATCCCGAACGCCACGAAGCGGATAATCACACCGGCTCCGCAACTACCGTATTGCATCAGCAATACACTACTGCCATACTCAACCAACACAGGGAGGTTTGGCAACATGTACAGCGAGAGCGATCTGAACGGCGCGGTGGAGGCGGGGGTATTGTCGTCCGACGCCGCCGAGGCACTTCGCGCCCATATCGCGCGGCAACGCGCGACGCCGGTGGTGGACGAGGAACATTTCCGGCTGCTGACCGGGTTCAACGACATCTTCGTGTCGGTCGCGCTCGCCCTGCTGTTGGTATCGCTCGGCTGGATTGGCGGCACCATCCTGACGCCGCTGGGGGGCCTCGGAGTCGCTGGCGCGGCATGGTTCCTGGCGGAATATTTCACCGCGCGCCGCCGCATGGCGCTGCCCAGCATCCTGCTGCTGCTCGCCTTCGTCGGCGGAGTCGCCGCGACGCTGTTCGGCATCGTCGTCGAACTCGATCCGCAGAATGTGCCCGACCGGACCACCGCGATGATCTTCGCCGGCATCGGCCTTGTCGCCGCTGGCGCGGCATGGCTGCACTGGCGCCGGTTCATGGTCCCGATCACCGTCGCCGCGGGGGCAGCGGCGCTCGTCGCGACCGTCGCATCGCTGATCGTCGCGGCCGTGCCCGCGCTCAAGGACAATTTCTACCCGATCACCCTGCTCGGCGGGATCGGCGTGTTCGTCGCGGCGATGCGCTGGGACATGAGCGACCGCGATCGTCGCACCCGGCGCAGCGACGTCGCCTTCTGGTTGCACCTCGTCGCCGCGCCGCTGATCGCCCACTCGCTGTTCCAGCTGCTCGGCGTGTTCGGCCCCAGCGTCACCCTGCCGATGGCGGCGGTAGTCATCGCGCTGTACATTCTGTTCGGCCTCGTCGCGCTGGCGGTCGATCGCCGCGCACTGCTGGTCTCGAGCCTCGCCTATGTCCTCTACGCGCTCTACGCGCTGTTCGAGAAAGCGGGTGCGGTCGAACTGTCGGCGGCCTTCACCGCCTTCGTCATCGGCTCAGCACTGCTGACGCTGTCGGTATTCTGGCAACCGATGCGCCGCACGGTGGTTGGGGTGCTCGGCGGACTTGGCGAACGCCTGCCGCCGGTAGCGATGGCCTGAAACAACCTTTGGAGCGACCTTGCGGCCCCGGGCGACCGGGGCCGCTTTTTATTCCTCGACCAGCTTCATCAGCCGCCGTTCGACGGGCGCAAGGACCGGCCCCAGTTCATGCCCCCGCTTCACCACCGCACCTGCTTCGCCGACCAGCGCCCACATGCCCTGTTTGTTGCGGAGCGAAGGACGCTTCTCGATCCGGAATTCGGGCCGTTCGGTCGCACGACGGAACGCGCTGAACACCGCCGCCTCGCGCCCCAGATCGATCGCATAGTCACGCCAGTGCCCGGCGGCGACCATCCGGCCATACAGATCGAGGATGCGCGTCAGCTCGGCACGTTCGAACCCGACCTGTCCGGGCTGGCGCGATGCCGGAAAGGGCGTGACGACCCCCATCAGGCGCGGTCGCGCTGGTCCTGTTGCTCAGCCAGCACCTCGTCCAGCCGCCGCCGCAGCGTCTCCAGTTCGCAGCGCAGCAGTTCGATCCGCTGCGTCTGCGGGTCGAACGTATCGCGGCACGGCGTGCCATAGGGCACGAAGCGCGGATCGCCGGCCTGTCCGCCCTCGACCACCGTCGGGCGTGCCGGGATACCGACGACCGTTGTCCCTTCGGGCACATCCTTGGTCACCACCGCATTGGCGCCGACGCGCGCACGGCGGCCGATGGTGATCGGACCCAGCACCTGTGCACCCGATCCGATGATCGCGCCGTCGCTGATCGTCGGGTGCCGCTTGCCGGCGATGCCATTGTCGGGGCTGGTCCCGCCGAGCGTGACGTTCTGATAGATGGTGACGCCGTCACCGATCTCCGCCGTCTCACCGATCACGACGAAGCCATGGTCGATGAAGAAATGCCGCCCGATCGTCGCCCCCGGATGGATGTCGATCGCGGTCATGAAGCGGGCATAGTGATTGACGATCCGGGCCGCCAAATACCATTCGGCGCGGAACAGCCGGTGCGCGACCTTGTGCAGCGCGACGGCCCACACCCCCGGATAGGTCAGGATTTCCACGCGCGACCGCGGCGCGGGATCGCGCGCCTTGATCGAATCGAGATAGCGCACCAGCCGCGCAAACATGGGCAATCCCCTTAACCGACAGTCGCATGTAGGCACCCGGTCGCCTGCCGCCAAGCCATGCTGTAGGCGTAACAAAGCCCATGTATCTTGTAGGCATTGTCGTTTGCCGTCATCACGGGCGCGCTTGAGCCGATGTCGAAGGGAATTGCATGTTCGAGAATATCGACTGGGCGCGTCTGGCCGAATTCGTCGCCGCCGGTTTCGCAGCTCAGATCGTCGATGGTGCGCTCGGCATGGCGTTCGGGGTGATTTCGTCGACCTTGCTGGTCAGCGTGCTGGGCGTGCCGCCCGCCACCGCCTCGGCCAGCGTCCATGTCGTCGAATGTTTCACGACCGGCGTGTCGGGGATCAGCCACGCGCTGCACAAGAATGTGAACTGGAAGCTGTTCTGGCGACTCGTCCTGCCCGGTATCGCCGGCGGCGTGACCGGCGCCTATCTGCTGTCCTCGCTCGACGCGTCGGTGACGCGGCCGTTCGTGATGACCTATTTGGCGGCGATCGGCGTCTATCTGCTGTGGCGCGGCCTGCGCCATCCGCCCAAGCCGAAGGAGCCGAAGGTCATCGCGCCGCTCGGGCTGGTCGGCGGCTTCCTCGACGCGGCGGGCGGCGGCGGCTGGGGTCCGGTCGTGACGTCGAACCTGCTGGTGCAGGGCGCGACGCCGCGTACGACGATCGGCACCGTCAACACCGTCGAATTTTTCCTGACGGTCAGCATCTCGGCGACGTTCCTGATCCATCTCGGGCTGGAAGCGTTCACCACCGCCGTTGCCGGCCTGCTGATCGGCGGCATCGTCGCCGCGCCGTTCGGGGCGATGTTCGCCAAGCACATCCCGGCGCGCACGCTGCTCATCTTGGTCGGCATCGTGCTGACGATCACCAGCCTGTACAGCGTATATCGCGCGCTGTCGTAACGTTCGGGGCGGGGCCACCCCCGCCCCGCCGCATCACGCCACCGCCGCGTGCACGGTTGCGACCGCCGCCAGCACCGCACCGATCCGCACCGCGCCCTGGATCACTTCGGCCTTGATCCCATGCTTCTTCAGCACGTCCTCGTGCGCGTCGATGCACATGCCACAACCGTTCATCGCCGACACCGCCAGGCTGAACAGTTCGAAATCGACCTTCTCGATCCCCGGCGCGGCGATGACGTTCATCCGCAGCTTGGCCGGCAGATTGCCATATTCCTTGTTCTTGGCGAGGTGGACGAAGCGGTAATAGACGTTGTTCATCGCCATCACCGCCGCCGCCGCGCGCGCCGCATTCGCCGCCTCGGGCGACAGCTTGTCGGCGACTTCCGCCTCGGCCGCCTCGACCAGCGGCTTGTGGCCGGTCGCGTGCGCGCAGGCCAGCATCGTCCCGAACTTCTTCTGCGGGTCGAGCACCGTCTCGTTCAGCAGCGAGCCGACGTTCAGGCGGATGTCCTTGGCGAAATCGGGCAGCTGCCCGGCAAATTCCTTGAGCGACATGGTTTCTACCTTCGATGAAAACACGTCACCCCAGCGCAGGCTGGGGTCTCCCAGTTACGGAGAGACCCCAGCCTGCGCTGGGGTGACGCACGGGATCGGGTGGGCGGGACCGCAGCCCCGCCCGGATGAATTACGCCGCGACCTGGAGGACGTCGTCGCCCTTGTTCCAGTTGCACGGGCACAGTTCGTCGGTCTGCAGCGCGTCGAGCACGCGCAGCGTCTCCGCCGGATTGCGGCCGACGTTCAGGCCGTTGACCTGCACCGCCTGGATGACGTTGTCCGGGTCGACGATGAAGGTCGCGCGGAACGCGACATGCTCGTTCTTGTCGAGGATGCCGAGCTTGCTGGCCAGCACAGCGCCATTGTCGGCGATCCACGGGAAGTCGGCCGCGGCCAGATCCGGATCCGACTTGCGCCATGCGAGGTGGACATGCGCGGTGTCGGTCGACGCACCGATCAGCACGGCGTCGCGATCGGCGAAATCCTCGCGCAGTTCGCTATAGCCGACGATTTCGGTCGGGCAGACGAAGGTGAAGTCCTTCGGCCAGTAGAACAGCACCTTCCACTTGCCCGGGAACGCGTCGTGGCTCAGCGTTTCGCCGGCGGGCAGCGCGCTGGTGCCCTGCTGGACGGGAACGGTGAATTCGGGGAGCTTGTCGCCAACGGTCAGCATGGAATGCCCTTTCTTTTGGTGCGCTGCCGCACCGTGAATTGCTGCATCGCGATATAGGGTACGATCCGGACCGATCCAATCGGAATTCCCCTTGGGAATGATCGGCGCACTCGATAAGTAGCCGGCCATGTCGGTGTACCTGCCCACGCTCAAACAGCTCCAATATCTGGTCGCGTTGCGCGATGCGGGACATTTCGGCCGCGCCGCCGAAGCATCGTTCGTCACCCAATCGACGCTGTCGGCCGGCATTCGCGAACTGGAAACGCTGATCGGTGTGGTGCTGGTCGAACGGACCCGCCGCGTCGTCCGCTTCACGCCCTTAGGCGAAAGCATCGTCGCCAAGGCACGCAAGGTACTGCGCGAAGCCGAGGAACTGACCGACATGGCCCGCGCCGCCGGACGGCCGCTGTCGGGAGAGATGCGGATGAGCGTCATCCCGACCATCGCCCCGTTCCTGCTGCCGCGCCTGCTTCCCCGGCTGCGTCGCGACTATCCCGACTTGAAGCTGTTCCTGCGCGAGGAGCCGAGCGCCGCGGCGTGCGAGGGGCTGCACCATGGCCGCACCGACTGCGTACTGCTGGCGCTCCCTTATAGTTGTGGCGAGGTCGAGGTCGCGCCCTTGTTCGAGGACCGGCTGCTGCTCGCCGTGCCGGGCAACGACAGCGGCGACCCCGCCTCGATCGTCGCCGACGATATCGATCCCGAACGGCTGCTCCTGCTCGAGGACGGCCACTGCCTGAAGGACCATGCCCTGCGCGCCTGCGAACAGCCCGAATTGCGCGGGCAGGCGATGATGATGGGCACGTCGCTGCACACCATCGTCCAGATGGTCGACAACGGCCTTGGCACCACCATGTTGCCGCAGATGGCGATCGATGCCGGCATCCTCGACAATACCGGCATCACCGCGCGTCCGATCGAGTCGCAGAATGCCCAGCGCCGCATCGCGCTGGTCTGGCGGCGCGCGTCGCCGCGCGAACGCGATTTCCGCCTGCTCGCCGAGGTGCTGGCCGCCGAGCGCGGCTGATCCAGATCAGTCCGGGGGAACCGTTTTCGGCGCTGAACCGTATTTCCGGGGTCGGTGCGCGACGCACCGCGCACCATTTCATCGCAACCACCGGAGAAAACCGATGATTCGCGCCACGATTTCCGCCGCAGCGCTCACCCTGTCGCTGGCCGGCACCGCCTATGCCCAGAGTGCGCCGGCCCAGCCCGCCCCGGCCCAGCCGGCGCCCACCGCGACGACCGGCGTCCAGACCGGCACCACCGCCACGGTGAACACCCCCGCCGGCACCGCACAGGCCGGGGTCCAGACCACGACCAATGCCAATGCGACCGCACCGGTCATGGTCGGCGGCGCGCCGATGCTGCCGACCGCAACGATCGTCGCCAATGCGTCGAAGGCGAGCAACCTGTCGACGCTGGTGAAGGCGGTGCAGGCCGCCGGCCTGACCGCGACGCTGTCGGGCCCGGGTCCGTTCACCGTCTTCGCGCCGACCAACGAAGCCTTTGGCCGCCTCGCCCCCGGTACGCTCGACACCCTGCTCAAGCCGGAGCAGAAGGCGTCGCTGACCAAGGTGCTGACCTACCACGTCGTCCCCGGCAAGCTCGATTCGGCCGCGCTCAAGTCGCAGATCGAAGCCGGCGGCGGCACCGCCACGCTGACCACGGTCGAGGGCCAGCCGATCAAGGCGACGCTGGAAAACGGCGCGCTGGTGCTGACCGATGTCGGCGGCGGCAAGAGCTATGTCACGCAATATGACGTGCCGCAGTCGAACGGCGTGGTGCACGTGGTGAACGGCGTGCTCGCGCCCAAGCTGGGCTGATCCGTTTTCGAGGCACGAACGAGCCGGGCGGGAGCGATCCCGTCCGGCTTTTGCAAGGGACGTGATCCAACTCCTTACCGTTCGGTTCGAGCAGCTTCGAGCGAAGTCGAGAAGCGTCTATCGAGAACACCCGGCCCCGAATGCGACGCCCGGACATCACCCCAGCGGAACCCGGTTCTCGATACACGCTCTCGACCGGCTCGATCGCTACTCGAACCGAACGGATGAGCGCGGGGCGTGAGGCGAACGGGAAGCAAGACCGTTCCTAAAGCCCAAACCGTTCATGCTGAGTAGAGGCTGAGCCTGTCGAAGCTTCGTATCGAAGCGCCGCCCCCACTTACCCCCAAACACCCCGTTCGGTTCGAGCAGCTTCGAGCCTGTCGAGAAGCGTCCGTCGAGAACACCCCGCTCCGAATACGACACCCAGAAGTCACCCCCAGCGGCCTCCCGCTCGTGCCCCCTACCGAGCCACCGCCCCCATTACCCCCAGCGCGCCGCCGCCTGATCGTCGCTCGCCCGCGCCTCGACCCAGCGCGCGTCGCCGCCGCGCCGCTCGCGCTTCCAGAACGGCGCGCCGGTCTTCAACCGGTCGATCAGGAACGCGCACGCCTCCAGCGCCGCGCCGCGATGCCGTGCGGTCGTGGCGACGAACACCACCCGGTCGCCCGGCACCATCGGCCCGACCCGATGGACGACCACCGCCTTCGCCAATGTCCAGCGCGCCACGGCTTCCGCGCACAGTGCCTCCAGCGCGCGCTCGGTCGCACCGGGATAATGTTCGAGCGTCAGTTCGGTGACGCCGTCGTCGCCGCGCACCAGCCCGGTAAAGGTCGCGACCGCGCCGGCATCCTCGGCCTCGGCGAGCGCGAATTCCGCCGCCAGATCGATCGGCGCTTCCTGGACCACGACACGGATCATCCGCCGGTCACCGGAGGAAAGAGTGCGATCTCGCGCGCACCGGCAATCGGCGTGTCGAGGGCGACGAACGCCTGATCGACCGCCGCGCGCAGCCGGTCGCGATCCGCGAACGCCGTCGCATAGCCGCCGCCGCGCGCGGCCAGCCAGTCGACCAGTCCGGCGACCGTGGTCACCCCGGTCGGTGGATCGACACGCTCGCTACCCTGCCCGATCGCCTCGCGCACCCATGCGAAATAGAGGATGTCGATCGTCATCAGCTGTCCATATGCTTCAAACCGACGCGCAGATAGTCCCAGCCGGTGATCGCGGTCAGCACCGCCGCGCCCCACAGGCAGACCAGCCCGGTGATGTGCACGAACGGATAGGCCGGCACCGCGCCCGCCAGGATCAGCGCGCCGAACGCGACCAGTTGCAGCGTCGTCTTCCACTTGGCGAGCTTGGACACCGGCAGCGATACCTGGATCCCGGCGAGGAACTCGCGCAGCCCCGACACCGCGATCTCGCGCAGTAGGATGACGAGCGCGGCGATCAGGTGGATGCCGGTGATGATCGCCACGTCGTGCCGCGTGCCGACCAGCATCAGAATGACGGCGGCGACCATGATCTTGTCGGCGATGGGGTCGAGGAACACCCCCAGCTTCGATACCGTCCCCTGCGCGCGGGCGAGATACCCGTCGAAATAATCGGTGATCCCCATCAGGCAGTAGAGCGCGAAGGCGATCGCATAGCCCGCCTCCCACATCGGCCACCACAGGAACGCGACCAGCAGCGGCACCGCCAGAATACGCGACAAGGTCAGAATATTGGGAAGCGTCAACACGCTGCGCGGTCTAGCACCGCGGCGCCCCCCGGCGAAAGCGGCAATCGGCGATTGAAGCGGGCGGCTTGGCTCGGCTACACCCCCGCAACACCCTGCGGGGACATAATTAGGTCGTTGTTCGAATGATAAATGCGCTGGGGTTGCTCAAGCAGCGCCGTTTCCTGCCGCTGTTCGTCACCCAGTTTCTGGGCGCGTTCAACGACAATCTGTTCAAGCATGCGATGGTGCTGTTCGCGACCTACCAACTGTTCAAGGACCCGGCGAGCGAACAGAATTTCAACGCGCTGGCGACCGGCCTTGCCATCCTGCCGTTCGTGCTGCTCTCCGCACTGTCGGGGCAACTGGCCGACACGCATGACAAGGCGCGGATCATCCGCATCGTGAAAACCGCCGAGATCGGCATCATGCTCTATGGCGCGGCGGGGATGCTGATCGCGCGCACCGGCTATGTCACGACCGGGGTGGTGATGATGCTGAGCGCCGTCGTGCTGCTCGGCGTCCATTCGACCTTTTTCGGGCCGATCAAATACGCCATCCTGCCGCAGCATCTGGAGGATCATCAGGTGCTGGGCGGCACCGGCCTGATCGAGGCGGCGACCTATCTGTCGGTGCTGACCGGCACGATCGTCGCCGGGTGGATCAGCGTCGAATGGGCCGCCGGGCTGGTCGTCGTCGTCGCGCTGATCGGCTGGGTCACCGGCCGCTTCGTGCCGCCGGCCCCGCGCAGCGGCCCCGAACTCGTCATCAACTTCAATCCGCTGACCTCGTCATGGCATCTGATCGCGGCGACGATGCACATCCGCCGCCTGTTCCTCGCCATCCTGTCGATCAGCTTCTTCTGGACGATCGGGTCGGTGCTGATCGTAATCTTTCCGGTGCTGGTGAAGAACATCCTGACCGCCGACCAGCAGGTCGCGTCGCTGACCATAGCGATCTTTTCGATCGGGGTCGCGATCGGATCGGTCATCATCAACGCGTTGCTCAAAGGGCAGATTTCGGCGCGCTATTCGCCCGCTGCGGTGATCGCGATGGCGCTGTGCGTGCTGGCCTTCGCGTTCGAGGCGCGGCGCTGGGTGCCGGCGCCGGGCGACACGCTGTACGGCGTCGTCGATTTCGTGACCCATCCGCAATCGCTGTTGCTGCTCGCCACGCTGGCGCTGATCGCGATCTTCGGCGGCATGTTCGTCGTGCCGCTCTATGCTTTCCTGACCACCACCGTGACCAAGGACCAGACCGCGCGGACCGTGGCGGCAAACAATGTTGTCAACTGCGCGTCGATGACCGTCGGCGCGATCAGCGTCATCCTGCTGACCAAGGTAGGGCTCGGCCCCACCGACATGCTGCTGATCGTCGCGGGCATGTGCCTGATCTCGGCATGGCTGGCCGCACGGCTCAACAAGGCGTGCCAGGACGGCTGCCCGGCTTGAGGGGCGCGGGAGCGGGTCGGCGCCGCGCCTACAGCAAAAACGTATAGAAGCAGATGAAGAAGGCGGTGAAGCTGACCGCGAACAGCTTCAGGTCGCTGTCGTCGCTCGACACCGGCACGCTCGCCATCTTGGGCAGGCTGGCGCGGAAGGGGTGACGGCGCGGAGGGCTGGGCTGCGGTTTCATCTTCACCGCCTTAACGTTTCGTTTACGAATTCGCCCAACGTCAAACGCGTCCCCGCGGTCCAAAAGCGGGACGCTTGGGACGCTCCTACACCGCCACCGGCACCGTGCGGTCGAGATGCAGATAGCCCGGCGTGAACGACGCCACCTGGCACAGCCGGTCGAGATCGAGGATCGTCAGCGACCGCCCGGCCCATTCGATCAGCCGCTCGCGGCGCAGTTCCTGCACCATCCGGTTGACGTGCACCGGCGTCAGCCCGGTCGCCTCGGCAAGATCGGCCTGGGTCAGCGGAAATTCACAGGTCAGCGCCGGACAGCGCCCGACCAGCCGCAACCGGAAATACACCTCGCAGAACAGCAGCGCGATCCGCTCGCGCGCCGAGCGCAGGCCGAGGCTGGCGATCCATTCGCGGTGGGTGCCGAACGCGACATGGTCGTTCCACCACAGCGCCTGCGCGATGCCGACATGCGCCTCGGCCAGCGCCGACAGCGCGTCGGGCGGCACCTCCGCCACCGTCATCGCCGTGATCGCACCGACCGCATGGTCCATCCGCGCCACGACCTGCAGGTTCGAATCGAACAGGTCGCCCGGCAACAGCAGCGACAGCAGCTGCCGCCGCCCGTCGGGCATCTGCCGATAGCGACAGCCCCAGCCGTCGAGCACGAAATGGACGAAGCGCGGCACCTCCCCCTCCGACACCACGTCGCGGCGGGGGGCAATATTGCGCTGCCGTTGGTCGAGCAGCGCGTCGATCCGGGCACGATCGGCCGCGTCCAGTCCCGAATATGCGAAAAGTCGCGAACGATACCGCAGCACCTGGTCCCCTGTCATAGAGGATTCCAGCTAGCCGCTGTTGCGCCCGCATTCGCTATACTGGTTTAATCTTGCGCAATTCCGCAACATTTCGCCGATGATTACGCGCACCTATCGCCGGTACACCGGATACTCTACCGATTTTCGGTCGAAACGGGCTCCCACCAACAAAAAACCCCGCGTCGCCGCGGGGTTTTTGAAAAATGGTGGAGCCGAGGGGGATCGAACCCCTGACCTCTGCAATGCCATTGCAGCGCTCTCCCAGCTGAGCTACGGCCCCGTCCATTTTGCAAAACCGCTGCTGGTCGGCGGCCTCGCTTCCCCTTGCGGGGAGGAGCGCCCTCTATGCGGAGGGCGCCGGTTTGGCAAGCGCCTTTTGCGCTTGCCGCCCCAAAAAGATCAACGCTCGGCTTCGTTGTCCTCGTCCGAGGTGTCGACGCCCAGATCGTCATCGCCGCCCAGGTCGACATCGTCGTCCGCCGACGGCTCGTCGTCGCCCTCGATGTCCAGATCGTCGCCCAGGTCGGCGTCCTTGGCGCCTTCCTTCTCGACCTTCACCTGTTCGAACGGCAGCGGCTGCTTCGACTTCAGGATCGGTTCGGGCGTCCAGTGCACGCCGCAATTGATGCAGGTCACCGGGTCTTCATTGCCCAGATCGTAGAAGCGCGTCGCGCATTTCGGACAGGTACGCTTCGTACCCCATTCCGGCTTCACCATGTGTAGCCAAACCTTTCGGTGTCGTGGAAGAACAGGGCAATTGCCCCGGATGGGCCGCGCCTTGCCATAGCGGGCACGCGCTGTCAAAGCCGCCGGTCATGCACCACGCGCAGCCCACCCCCCTGTCCGTCGCCGCCAGCGGTCCGCTGACCGGCACCGCCCCCGTTCCCGGCGACAAGTCGATCAGCCACCGCTCGCTGATGCTCTCGGCCTTGGCCGTCGGCACCAGCCGCGTGACCGGCCTGCTGGAGGGGGAGGACGTGCTCGCCACTGCCGCCGCGATGCGCGCGATGGGGGCGACGATCGTCCGCGGCGACGACGGCATCTGGACCATCGACGGCGTCGGGGTCGGCGGGCTGTTGCAACCCGCCGCCGCGCTCGACATGGGCAATTCGGGCACCTCGACCCGGTTGCTGATGGGACTGGTATCGAGCCACGCGATCACCGCGACCTTCACCGGCGACGCTTCCTTGAGCAAGCGCCCGATGGGCCGGGTCATCGAACCGCTCAGTCAAATGGGCGCCGACATCACCGCCAGCCCCGGCGGCCGCCTGCCGCTCATGCTGCGCGGCATCGTGCCCGCCGTGCCGATCGACTATACGCTGCCGGTCGCCTCGGCGCAGGTAAAGTCGGCGATCCTGCTCGCCGCGCTCAACACGCCCGGCATCACCCGCGTCGTCGAACCGGTGCCGACCCGCGACCATAGCGAACGGATGCTGACCGGATTCGGCGCGAAGCTGACCGTCGAGCAGACCTCGGCCGGCCGCGTCATCGAACTGCACGGCGAAGCGGAATTGCAGCCCCAGACGATCACCGTCCCCGGCGACCCGTCCTCCGCCGCCTTCCCGGTCGTCGCCGCGTTGCTGGTGCCGGGCAGCCATGTCACCATCACCAATGTCGGGCTGAACCCGACTCGCGCCGCGTTGTTTGACGTGCTGCGCGCGATGGGTGGCGACATCGCGTTCGAGAACGCACGCGAGGTCGGCGGCGAGCCGGTCGCCGATCTGGTCGTGCGCGCCTCGACGCTGACCGGCATCGACGTCGATCCGGCGGTCGCCCCGTCGATGATCGACGAATTCCCGATCCTGTTCGTCGCCGCCGCGCTCGCCAAAGGGCGCACGACGACCCGCGGCCTCGAGGAACTGCGCGTCAAGGAAAGCGACCGCATCACGACGATGGCCGAAGGGCTGCGTGCGATCGGCGCACGGGTCGAGGAGACCGAGGACGGCCTCATCATCGACGGCACCGGCGGCGACCCGCTGCCTGGCGGCGGCACCATCGCCGCCAAACTCGACCACCGCATCGCGATGAGCTTCGTCATCGCCGGCCTCGTGTCGCGCGCACCCGTCACCATCGACGACATGGCACCCGTCGCAACCAGCTTCCCGACCTTCACCACGCTGCTGCGTGGCCTCGGCGCGCCGCTGTGATTATCGCGGTCGACGGCCCGGCGGCATCGGGCAAGGGCACGATCGCCCGCGCGCTGGCGAAGCATTACGGCCTGCCGCATCTCGACACCGGACTGCTTTATCGCGCGGTCGCGACGCTGGTCCTGCGCGAAGGACTCGACCCGGAACGCGAGGCGGACTGCGTCGCCGCCTGCGACTTTCCCGACGCACTGCTCGCCGACCCATGGCTGCGCACCGACGAAGCCGGCCAGACCGCCTCGATCGTTTCCGCCCACCCGCTGGTCCGCGCCGCGCTGCTGCGCCGCCAGCGCAAATTCGCGCAGCAACCGGGTGGCGCAGTACTCGACGGCCGCGACATCGGCACCGTCATCGCCCCCGATGCCGACGCGAAGCTCTTCGTGAAGGCCACCCCCGCCATCCGCGCCCGGCGGCGTCACGCCGAACTCGCCAAGGCGGGCTCGGGCGTCACCTACGACCGCGTGCTCGCCGACATCCGCGCCCGCGACGAACGCGATTCGTCACGCTCCACCGCACCGTTGGTCATGGCGGCGGACGCCGCACCGCTCGACACCAGCTTCCTGTCGATCGAAGCCTCGGTCCAGCGCGCGATCGCCATCGTCGAGGGGCAGCGCAAGGGGTAAGGTGGCGGGGTGGATCTCACCATCACCGTTCGCCCTGAGTAGCCATTGAGCTTGTCGAAAGGGCGTATCGAAGGGCCGTCGGAGGCGGATGCTTCGATACAGGTCTTCGACTTCGCTCAGCCCTTACTCAGCACGAACGGGGTATAATACTAATACTTCCCGCCCGTACCTTTACCCTTACCCCCAAACCCCATCCGTTCGGTTCGAGCAGCTTCGAGCGAAGTCGAGAAGCGTCCGTCGAGAACCGCCCGCCTGAAGCACCCCCTTATCGACTACGGTTCTCGATAACTCGAACCTCCGCTCGAAGCGAACGGTTGGGGGTATGGAAAGGTAGAACGTAAAGCCCCCTCAACTCCGCCGGATCAACGCCCGCGCCAGCTTCCGATCCTCCAGCGAATAATACAGCCAGATCGCCCCCTCCACGACCACCACCGACGCCGCGAACGCGATATCGGTCGCACTCCGGTCATCCACCGGCGGCGGGGTAATCAGCGGTTCGATCCCGCGTGCCACGACCCTACGATATTCGGAATCGAACGCCACCCAGCCGATGCGCCAGCGCGCATCGCGCGTCGCACCGTTGTAGAACATCACCGGCATCGCCGGATCGTCGGTCAACAGCGGTCCCGTCGACAGATGCCAGTCGTCCCAGCTGTCGGTGCGCGGCATGAACGGCGTCGGCTGTTCCTCCCACGGTCCCGCGACATCGGCACCGATCGCCATGCCGATCCGCGACGCTTCGTCGGCGGCATATTCGTAGAACAGCCGCCAGCGCCCATCGGGGGTGCGGTCGATCGTCGCTTCCTTGGTATTGCCTTCCGACTTGGACGACGCCAGCGCCACGCCGCTTTTGGTCAGCCGGTCGAGCGACGGTCCGGTCGCATAGGACAGTTCGCCATGGGCATGGTCGCCCAGCACCCCCGAATAATAGACGATATAGCCGTCGTCGCGGCGCACCACCGTCGGGTCCTCGACCCCGCCGGCATCATGGTCGTCCGGCCCCGGCACGATCGACGGCTCGGACATCATCGTAAAGTGGCGTCCGTCGTCGCTCCATCCGGCCCAGATCACGCCGGTATCGGTCATCGGTTCGCCCGCACGGGTGACGGCGCGGACCATCATGCCGAACCGCCCGTCCGTTTCCTGCCAGACATAGGGGCTCATCAGGTCACGCGTCATCAGCGCGGGCGGCCCGTCGAGCGTCACCTCCTCGATCCGGCGGACGTTGAAGTCCAGCTCGATCTCGTTGTCGGCGACCACGTCCTTGCGGTGCGGATCGCCGATGTTGCCACCGCCGCTCATGCGCCGATCGCCTGCATCAGCGACAACCCACCATCGATCACGATCCGCGCGCCGGTGATGTAGCGGGCGCGGTCGCTCGCCAGGAACACCGCCAGATCGGCGACCTCCTGCGGCTGTCCAGCGCGCTGCATCGGGATATTGTGTTCGAGCGTCGCGCGGTAGGTCGCATCGGCCTGCGCCCGCGCGTTCATCGGCGTCAGGATCATGCCCGGCTCGATCGCATTGACGCGGATGCCGCGCGCCGCCTCCTCGATCGCCAGCGTTTCCACCAGGTTGGTGAGGCCACCCTTCGCCGCGCAATAATCCGCCCCGCCTGCCCGCACCGCATAGGCATGGATCGACGAGATGTGCAGGATCGCCGCATCGCCGCTCTTCTCGCCGCGCCCGGTCAGGAACCGGCGCGATGTCAGGAACGCACCGGTCAGGTCGGTATCGATCAGCCGCCGCCAGTGCTCGAGCTTCATGTCGCGCACCGTGACACCGGTCATGTTCAGCCCCGCCGAATTGACCAGAACGTCCGCTGGCCCCCAATGCCGCTCGACCTCGGCGAAGGCAGCGTCGACCGACGCCTCGCCGTCAACATCGGCCTGGATCGTGATCGCCTCGCCACCGCCGGCGCGGACCGCCGCGGCGCTCGCCTCCGCCCCGGCCGTGTCCGAATGATACAGCACCGCCACCCGGTCGCCCTCGCGCCCGAATGCCGCCGCACAGGCCGCGCCGATCCCCGATTCCGCGCCCGTCACCACTACCGTCCGTCCGCCCACGTCATCCTCCGATTTCGTTCGGACAGGGAAACGATCCAGCTGCGGCTTGGCTTCATGAACTTTCCTACACCTTCGGATGACGTCATGCTGGCGAGCGGCGCCGTGCATGCCGGCCCCGCCGAACGCACTCCGGAACCTGCACTATGTGTCACCTTCACCAACTTCGCCCCCCGCCCTATAGCCGCCCCATGACTGAACCTGCCCCGATCCCCGGTTTCGACCTTTCCGCCTTCGTCGCTGCCACCCTGTCCGAGGATATGGGCGAGGCAGGCGACATCACCGCCGCCGCGGTCATCCCCGCCGACGCGGTCTTTGCCGGGGTGATGGACAGCCGCGACGCGATCACCGTCGTCGGCCTCGACCTCGCCGCCGCCTTCTTCCGCCACCTCGACCCTCAAGTGGTTCTGGAACCGCTGGTTTCCGATGGCGACCGGGTCGCGCCCGGCACCGCGCTGCTGCGCCTGCGCGGCAATGCCCGCGCGCTGCTGACCGCCGAACGCTCGGCGCTGAACACCGTCCAGCACCTCTCGGGCATCGCCACCCTGACCGCGCGCTATGTCGCCGAAATCGCCGGCACCGGCGCGACCCTGCTCGACACGCGCAAGACGATTCCCGGCCTGCGCCGCCTCGAAAAATACGCGACCCGCATGGGTGGTGCGACCAATCACCGCATGGGGCTGTGGGATGCGGCGATGATAAAGGACAATCACGTCGCCGTCGCCGGATCGGTCGGCGAAGCCACCGCCCGCGCCAAGGCGGCGGGCATCGAGAGCATCATCGTCGAGGTCGATTCGCTCGAACAGATCGAACCCGCGCTCACCGCTGGCGCGACGCACCTGCTACTCGACAACATGACCCCGCCGACCCTGCGCGACGCCGTCGCGCTGATCGCCGGCCGCGTGCCCGCGGAGGCATCGGGCGGCGTGAATCTCGATACGATCCGGGCAATTGCCGAAACCGGCGTCACCTATATCAGCGTCGGCCGCCTGACCCAGTCGGCACCTGCCGCCGATATCGGGCTGGATTTCACCCTCGACGCCGCATAACCACGGCCTAGCGCTGCAACGGGGAACGCCATGCGTCCAGTCTCGATCGTCCGGTTCGACCGGCTCTACCTCGCCTCGATCGTCGTCGGGTTGATCGGCAATATCATCGAATGGCCGGTGACCATCGCCCGGCTGACCGAGAATCCCGACACGGCGGCGCTGGGATCGGGCGCCGCGATCGCCGCGGGCGGCATGATCGCGACCGGCGTGCTGATCGCGCTGCTGCTCTGGTTCTTCGCCGCCCGCCGCGCCAGCAACGTCGCGCGCTGGATCGTGACCGTCTTCACCGCCTTTGCGGTCGGCAGCCTGCTGTTCGGCTTCGGCGCCGGCGCGGTGATCCTCGACGTGGGCGGAGTCCTGCGCATCCTCGCGGTCGCGTTGCAGGCTGCGGCGACCTTCTTCCTGTTCCGCCCCGACGCCGCCGCCTGGTTCGCGCCGTTCGACACCGTGGAGGACGACGCATGAACCGGATCGCCCTGACCCTCGTCGCGCTGCTGTTGCCCGCCGCTGCGTCGGCGCAGACCCTGCAATGCTCGGTCCCCGCGCAAATCGAACGTCCGCGTCCCGACCTGCCGACAACGTCGCAGCCGCGCCGCATCCTTCCGATCGGCAGCTACACGCTGGCCATCACGTGGAGCCCCGAATATTGCCGGACGCGGGGCGACGATGCACGCAACGCCTTCCAATGCGGCGGCGGCAACCGCTTCGGCTTTACTCTGCACGGCCTGTGGCCCGATGGCGAAGGCAAGGACTGGCCGCAATATTGCACCTCGACGCCGATCCTGCCCGAAGCGGTGATAGCGAAGAATTTGTGCGTCACCCCGTCGGCGCAACTGCTCCAGCATGAATATGCCAAGCACGGCACCTGCATGGGCGTGTCGCCCGCCGCCTATTTCGACGAATCACGCAGCCTGTTTCAGAAGCTGCGTTTTCCGAACATGATGGCGCTGTCGCGGCGGCCAAACCTGACCGCCGGGCAACTCGCCGCCGCCCTCGCCCGCGTCAATCCGGGGATCACGACGCAATCGATGCGGATCACCACCAACAAGCGCGGCTGGCTCGACGAAGTCTGGCTCTGCCTCGACAAGCGTCGCCGCTATACCGCCTGTCCGGCGCATCAGGGCGGGGTTACGCCGGGCACCCGGATCAAGATCTGGCGCGGCGGACGGCAGGCGGCGTAATCAGCCCTCGACCGTTGCCGTCGCCGGATGGTAGCGGTCGAGATGCTTGCGGATGATCCGCAGGTTGCGGGTGTTCGACCGGAAGAAGAAGTCGGGCACCGCGCCGACGATCGGGATCAACCCCAGCGCCCAGTCGGTGCCGACATTGCCCGCCATGCGCGCCATCTGCCACCGCGACATGCCGAGGTTGCGCGCTTCCCACAGCATATAGCTGCCCATTGCCGCGCCGATGAAGCTGCCGACCACGGGAATCAAGTTCAGGAGGAAGTCGAGCCCGACCGGATGGTTGGTGCCCGGAATGGTCATCGACCGTTCCATCAGTCGCTCGATCGCGACCACTCGGCGGCGTACGGCCTCCGGATTCTTGTCGAGATGTCCGGCGATCTGTTCGAACAGTTCGGGGGAGATGCGGGTCGGCTTTGCCATGCCCCCTATCTGGTATCGCCGCGCAGATGGTTCAACGGATGGACGCCACGCGGATTGGTCTGGAACCCGCGCAGCCGCGGCGCGACCAGCGACCAGCGCCACGGCCGTGCGACGGCCACGAACGCGACATCCGCCGCCAGCGCCGCATCCGCTGCCGCCAGCCGCTGCGCGCGTTCGGGAAGCGACGTCGCATTGCGGGCCGCTGCGATCAGCGTCATCGCATCCGGCGCGCATCCCCGACACGCCGTCGCCAGATACCAGCGTGCGCTGTCATAGGGCGCGACCCGGTCGACCAGCACCAGGTCGGAAGGCGCATCGATCCCGACCCGTTGCCCGCGCACCCCGATGCGCGCCAGCGCCGCCGCCGTCCGTCCCCAGAGCAGCGTCGCGCCGGGACCATCGGGCAACGCGACGCGCACCGTCACCGGCTGTCCCCATGCGGCGACCTGCGCACGGGCGGTCTGCCAGCGTTGCGCCTCGGTCAGATTGCGCCAGGGCGGCAGCGCCGGTGCGCCCGCTGAATCGAACGCTTCGGGCAGGACGGTATCGGCACCGCTCCAGTTCGCGTCGATCGCAGCGGGCAGGTCGGCGGTCTGGATCGCCATTGCCACCGCGGCGCGGTTGAGCGGCGCGGCGAGGAACCCCTCGCGACCGACGATCGCGAAACCGAACAGCCCGCGTGCTGGGTCGACGCGGATATCGGCCGGCCGTAGCCCTGCCGCCGCGACGATCGGCCAGTCGGCGAACGCGCCTCCCAGCACCAGATCTCTGCGTTTCTCACTGAAGCGCGCCACCGCCAGCGCCGCGCGCACTCCGTTCAGTCGCACCTCATCCGCCGGAACCGGCGCCGGCGCATCGGGGTCGACCGGCGCGCGTAGCCGCACCCCCTCACCTGCCAGCCGCCGCATCGGCCCGCTACCCTGCGCCCCGCGCATCACCGCCAGTTCGGGCTGGGCCAGCAGGGTCAGCAATTCGGTATTCGGGCGTTTCAGCCGGACCTCGATCACCTGCGGCGTCATCGCCACGATCTCGTCGATCGATCGCAGGAACGGGGTCAGCCGATGCCCCGCTTCGACCCGAACAGCGCGGCGCAGAGCGGCAACGACCTGATCGGCAGTGACCGGCCGCCCGTCGCTCCACGTCGCATCGCCCAGGCGGAAGATATAACTGCGACCGTCATCGACCATGTTCCAGCGCTCGGCGATCGCCGGCTCGACCTGTCCAGTCGCATCGAACCGGACCAGCCCCTGCGCTAAAGCGCTGCGCAACAGCACACGTTCGGTATTGCCGCTGCGGCCATCCTCGATCGCGTCGACCACCACGGGCCGCTCGTCCGTCCCACGATCGCACGCGCCAACCGCAAGGAGCAATGGAGCAAGGAGGAGCAACCGGGTCATGCCCGCCTCATGCCATGAAAAGCCGGCGGGCGGCCAGAGCGTGGTACGGACGGCGGGACTTGAACCCGCACTCCCGATGGGAAGCGGATTTTAAGTCGACGGCAGCAGAGTTGCAGAAAGCTACGAACATTACCGATTTGTTCGATATTACATATGCTTATACGGGTTGGCAGCAGCGTTACGCTTACGATGAATTGCGCGAAAGAACGAAGAATCGCAAAACACATTGCACCGGAATTACCATCATTCTGGATGCTCAACGGGTAGGAATCAGCGGGTTCAGCCTTTTCTGGGATAAAGCGCACGCAGGACGCACCGACTAAGAATTGGTTCGCTCCTTATTGACCTGATGAGTAAACATAAACAATATCTCGCGATTCATCGTTAGAACTTAGCGAATACAATACGTATAAAAGTAGTAAATATGTAAGTATGCCTCAATCATTACTAAACGCGGCCTTCTATCACCTTTTGTTTGTGATACAACCTACCAACATATCAATATTACATTTCAATTTGCTCACCTTCGCCTGCATCGTAATAGTTTAAACTCATCTTTTCCCTGATCGATTCTTTTATAGGAAACTTAGCATTCTCATTCCAAAAGTATTCTACCCGGTGTAACTTTGTATACGTATTATACTTATCTCTATGGGTTATAACGACAAGTCCGCTTAGCCAATTTAGCTTATCGTTTCGAAATATCCTTTCGATATTTGCTTGCAAAAACTTATTTAAATTGAAGAAATCTACGCCTGACCGTATAGATAGTAAAATTGGTACGTTACATTCTTTGACCTGACGATACTTTTGTTCGATGGCTCTTTTTAATGATTTGAAAATTTCATTGTTCAACTCTCTTGTGTGCAGCATTCTAGCTTCAATAGCAAACAGGCCCGCGTGTTCTTTGGTTGGATAATCGTACCCTAAACTTTCTACGCTTTCTCGATCTGCAAGTTTCCAACTGACCCTTAGTGGTATAGAAGCTTTGGCGTCTTTCGTAATTTGCCCGGACGGGTTTTCGGCAATTTTGTGCGCTATACGATTTACAGCCCAACTATCTAGTTGCAGATTTTTATCAGCAGGCAATTCAAACTTTACGTACCTAAGTAATTGATTTTGCTCTATTTGTTTACGTATTGCATGGTCAAGCGCATCAAATGTTTTAGAAATCGCGGTAAATTGGGAAGGTGAGAAGCTTGTCGCCTCGATCGCGATATCGCCCAATCCTGTTCTAATAGCAAAGTCCGGCGAAGGAGAGGGCTGCGACATTTTGCGCTCTTCCTCGCTTACTAGCGGCTCCCAGCTAACTAAATCGAATCTCTCGCCAAAAAGAAGACCCGTTTGTATTTCGTAGTAATGCTCGTAGAATGAACTTCTACTTTTTAGATTAATCAATTGCTCTATTTTACTAGAATATATTTGCAGGCTTCTTTTTGTAATGTGTCTATGCAGTATATAAGTAGTTTGAACAATGTCTATAAATTCTACGCGGCTGATATAATCAGCACTATCCCTCAAACCCAGTAAATATGATTTTGAAAAACCCGTGACATCTATTTCTAAGTTACTGACCAGTTCAGCCAAAGAAGAAACAGCTTCACTGTAATCCTTTTCGATATCGCCTTTCAAATCCACTTCTTTGATGAGTTCAATATCGTTTGTACCATTGCTATACGTCATTATTAGTCACCTAAAAATGATACATGCCTTTTGCTTGTGAAATCATTATTCAATTCGTATAAGTATATTTACTGTTCAGCTGGCTATGATGTCACCCTGCCTTGCAAGCGATGCAATATGTTTCGGATCATCAGTTCTACCAAAAACCCGTGTTCGTGCGAGGTACTATTGATCAAACGTCATTGGTGTTCGCCCGCCCAACAGGTCGGATTTTGTAAAGAAAACGGTCGATTCCGATACAGTGGGTAATCCTGTATCGTAAAATAGACTCGACACGGTTTCGATACGCTGACAGTATCGATGCAGGAAATCGATACGGAGTCGGGTCATGGCGCGGGTGTTTGGGTACTGCCGGGTAAGCACGGTCGATCAAACGACGGATAATCAGGTTCGCGAGATTGAAGCTGCTGGGTTCAGCATGGATACCCGTAGGATTATAACCGAAACCATATCGGGATCGGTCGCTGCCATGGAGCGCAAGGGCTTTGCCAAGCTGGTTGATCGGTTGGAAGCCGGTGACGTGCTTGTCGTAACTAAGTTGGATCGCCTAGGCCGCAATGCGACGGACGTTAGACAGACCGTTGATAGCCTTTGCGCGATTGGGGTCCGCGTACATTGCCTCGCGCTTGGTGGCGTTGACCTGTGCAGCCCCGCCGGTCGCATGACGATGCAGGTTATTGCCGCCGTGGCGGAGTTTGAACGCGATCTACTGATTGAGCGTACCCAAGCCGGGTTGCAACGCGCCAAAATGGAAGGGAAGTCCCTAGGACGCCCTAGGAGCCTTAATGATGTACAACACAAGGAAATCCTAGCGCAACGTGCCGAAGGTGTCTCCTTAGGCGTCCTAGCCGGTCGGTATGGGGTTACGCGGGCGGCGATTCAAAGGGTCGAAAAGCGGGGAAGCTAAAGGCCCATTGCGCTTATGGCGATCCTACCGCACTCATAGGGCGTAACCTTCTAAGTTGAAACGCAGATTGTTCATACGATCGTAAGAAAGGTTGGCTGCTAAGTGAGGAAACCGTTTTGCATTGTGATGGCGGCTTTGGTCGTCGGCTGTTCACCGCCTACCGTCGTGTTCGAGAACACAACGACTGTACCGGAAGTCGACGATGGGGTCGCAGCCTGTGTAAAGCGCGGAGTAGCCTATTTTAAAGAGATTGGATCGTATCCAACTTTAAAAAGTGCGCCCAATGCGGGAAAGTCGGCGGATGACGTTGCTTTGGAGCGGTGTGTTCGAACCACAACCGCATTCTAGAGGACGCAAGGGTTTATCCTTGGGAGAAGCAGTTACAAGGGTTTAGATATGTGCAACCGCTATTCCCTTTCCGTCCCTGCCGCTTCCCTGTTCCCTAGATACAACGCCAAGGAAGCCGCTAACCCGGTAGCGTTGCCAACCCCCGAACTATTCCCCCGCAAACCGGCTTATGTAATCCGCAACGCCGATGGCGTTCGCACCCTCGACGTTATGGCTTGGGGTTTCCCGATGATGACGAAGGGCAAGAGCGGTAAGGACGTTCGAAAGGACGTGACAAACGTTCGCAACTACACGTCGCCCTTTTGGCGTTCGACCTTGGCAAACCCATTGCGACGGTGCCTTGTGCCCTTCTCTGCCTTCTCCGAGTACGGTCAAATTCGTGGCGACGACGGCAAGCTACCCTTGCATTGGTTTGACGTACCATCGCAGCCAATAACCAGTTTTGCAGGGATATGGCGTCCGACCGACGAAGGCGCGGTGTTTGCTTTCCTGACAACTGAACCGAATGCGATCGTAGCCCCTATCCATCCAAAAGCGATGCCGGTGCTATTGCATCCAGAAGACGAAGAGCGTTGGCTAACGGCTCCGATGGAAGACGCGCTATCGTTGGCCGAGCCATTCCCGACGCAGCTTATGCGCGCGTTATCCTGATTTCTCGCATAAATTGCTACTCCGCAACGGCTCGATCGTACCGCCAGTGACAAAGGCTCATTGAAGCATGATTCTGAAATTAGCGGCACTAGCAAGCGCTTTGCTTGTTGCAGAAGCAGAAGAAGCGCAAACACGCTCACCACCGGTTGGATTTGGCGATTTTCGGCTTGGGGATGATTTCACAGCCGTGATTAGAACGGCCAAGCCCTCAACGTTGAACTCGTATTCTCTCGCAATTTGCGAACGCGATATGGCGATTACCGGATGTCTTTTGGGACCATCATCAAGAGAAGCCCCCGCCTACGTTCGCGACGCAATTCCTTACACTTACACGTTTAGCTTTAACAAATTGGGTAAGCTGACTGATATCGCCATCACGTTTCGACGCGAAGGTAAAATTACTGGCAATCAGTGTCTCAATATTCTTTCGACAACTGTTGATTGGGCGTCGAGTGATTTTGGTGAATTGCGGCGTCGGGGGCTACCGAGCAAAGAGACCGAAGATAGCGACCGACTTATCAAACTTACGACACGGGAAGGACGATCTTTCTGGAAAACCAAAACTGATAAGGATGGAAACTTCCTTTCAGAGTTTCTTTTTTCTAATGCTGATAGTTGGCTGAAACGCGTAGCTAACGGTAAGGAGGAACTGTACAGCCCGACTGCCTATACAAGCATTTTGGCATCATATATTGTTGTAAACAGCAAGCCGTACTGCGACGTTTCGCTTACTATAGCAGATGCTGATACCATCGAGCGCCGCGACATGAACCCGTATGACGAGTAACGCTATCGTTGAACCGTCAACGAAGCGTAGCGCTGAAACGTCGCGCTAAGGGAGGCTGGCCCGCGCCTGCAATTCGACGTCGGAGCGGACCGCGTGAACTCGGGACACCATTCCTATCACAGCAGATGCGGGTCAGGCTTTGAACCCAAATCACCTTGCGAATTGTTCCCCTTTCGTTCTACCTCGCTGTAGGAGGAAACGCCATGTTGGATTCGCAGGAAATCGTTGCAGCCGCCATCCTATCGGCACCGGGTTGGGTGAAAGTCGGTATAACCGCACCCGATGCCAAGATGCGGGTACAAGCAGCGGAAACGCTTGCCGCGCATCTTGCCGAGTATGCTGGCGAACCGTTGCCCAAACAGGATCGCAACCAACTGCCGCTCCCGCTGTGAGCCATGGTCCAACCAATCAGGTATCTGACCGATCCCAAGGACGGGACCGTTCAAGCTGAATGCCGCGAATGTGGCCGCGTTGCCCTGTTCTCGCCCTACGATTTACAGCGACATTGGGCGCGGAAGGGCTGGCGGACGGATTGGCCCGAGTTCGCGCTACGGTTGAAATGCCAATGCGGCGTGCGAAACCCGAAAGTCACATGGTCGCCATCCGCTCCGCCGCCCGACGATGACCCGCCACCGCCACGGCCACGGCCACGGCTTGCGCGACCGAAGGCATCGCAGCATTGGAAGCCTGCGGGTATCGATCAAAGCGAATGGGATAGAGCAAAGGATGATCGGGAGCGTCGTCGGCTAGTTCGCCGCGCCCGTGGCTGAACTCGATATTTCAACAATATGCATCGTCGCAAAAGATGGATTCATCGGTATAAGCTACGCTCTCCGCGAGCAATTTGTTCGCTTATCAATGAAAGCGGTATGTTCGTTCATTTGCTCCTTCCATAGATCGAACGGCAAACCAGTTTCGGGTAGTCCAACGTCTAAGTATACTGCTTTAGTTCTGGGATCGTACAAGAAGTCTTGAAAACCGACATAACCACCAAGTCGGTTCTTGGCGTTTATCTCACCAGTAAGGCAATCACCAGCCGTTGAAAAGTTCCGGTACTGCGCAGAAGCGGGATCGGAAAGCTGTCGAGCAACTGCCGACTGACCGGCTTCGATTAGGCTGCTATCGACATACGACTTGGATTTGTCACCTTCATAAACTTGAAGGTATATAAGAACTGACACCACAAATCCAATTGCAATGACTGCCGCAACATTTTTCCAAACGTGAGCCTGCCTTGGACTATCCTTATCGACAGAGGAAGGGGCAGGCCCGCTCGTCGCCGCTTGGTCCGAAAGCCGTAACCCACAAAAGCGGCACACCTTTGCTTCTGCTTTGATCGTTTCCGCACAATCTGGACAAGCAATTTCATCTACCATGTGTACGCCCCCTGCTTTGGCGCTTTCCACACGGTTTCTGTGTAGCGGTCAATAGCTGCGACTGCCGCCGAATGGCGGCGAAACCATCATCCCGGAACAAAGGCTTTGCCGATACCCGCTATCGGGCGCTGGTCGCGCGGCTGGTCGACGCCCGGAAGGCAGCCGGGTTTAGTCAGACTGCGCTTGCCAAGCTTCTTGGCAGGCATCAGCAGTTCGTCAGCCGGTACGAAATCGGGGAGAGGCGGCTGGATGCGGTCGAATTCATTGACATCGCCCGAGCGTTAGACCTCGATGCCGGAACGCTATTATCGGAAGTACCGATATCGCGCTAATCAATAGTCGAACGTGACCTTATAGAAATGACGAACCCTTAGAAAAAAACGTCTTTTCAGTCATTGTAGTCCGACCTGACGACGGCACATTGATGCGATCCTCTCACCGGGCCGGATGTTCCATGGAGTACGGATCAAGTGCATCACCCTTACTATAGATACTATGGGATTGAATACCGCTAGAAGCCCCGTAGAAGCCCGTACAGCACACGCCGGAGTCATTGGCTACTTAGTAGCCAAAATTGCAACTTGGCTCTGTAGGTGCCATTTACGGGGCATAGCGGGCATATAACCCTGGCCCCCAACCTCACTTCGACTTAAGCTTCGGCTTTACGCCGATCCGTCGTTCAAAACAGCGGGACAGGACATCATAAGCGATCGCCGCATCGGATTGCTTACAAATAATCGAATCATGCACCGGTAACGCGACCACACCGTGGACAGTGCATAGTTCGTGGACAGCATCGACAACAGCTTGGCTTTCCTCAAACTGCAAAATGCCCCAATTGATGCCCTCGCTGCCGATCTTATCGAGTGCCGGAAAATACGGAAGCACTGACTTCTTCATCAGCTTGATGGGCCAGTCGCTACCGAGTTTTCCGGTATACGCGCCTCCCTCGGCGAGAACGCCATCTTTCAGCCTGTTAGGCTTTGCCTTCGTTCCGTCGCGAGCATAGTCCTTGATAGCGTCGCTAGGCCAATTACCCAGCGGCTTGCCGTTTCCCAACGACGCATTCACGTAAAGCTTTACGATCGCGCGCGGAACACCGGGGACCGCATACAGGTCACCAGTAGCGGGTACAGGCAAACCCAGCCTCGCCATGGCGATGGTTAGATGGCTTGACGAAATATCCAACTCAACGACGCGTTCACCGTCAATCGTCATCTTCGAACGCTCGTCGCCACTCAATTGTTGATAGCCGCCGCCGATCGAGAAAAGCCGCCCGCCCCTGTCGTAATCTACGCCAGCTAGGTCGCCTTGGTTGAAGATACGCCGGAAGCTGATGTGGACAGCACTGATAGTAGCACTGGCAATCACCGCGTTGATCTCGTCCACCTGTCGCGCAAACGCCGTGACCTTTGGATTTTCGTGATCAACCTTCATCTTTTTACCGACGATCTTGTGTCCGAATACTCCGGGTCGCCGCTTTGTCGATGCGCGCAGTTGAATTAAGTGACCGATATCCGAACAGAGCGGAGCATGACGGAAGTGCGCCTGGAAATCGCTACCATCAATCCCGTAGGCCTTCGCCAGATCAAAGAACGCCTTCGTCGGGTGGAAGCGAGTAGCCTTGCCCTTGAAGCCAATAGCAAAATCCATCCGCCCCGGCTCGACAGTTAGCATCCCTTGCTCGACTAACGCCCTATATGCCTTCTTGAACGGTCCATAGCGCACGACGCCGTCAGCAAACGTCGTAGCCCCAATAGACCGGTAAAGGTATGCATCGGGGCTTTCATTCGCTGCACGCATCAAATCGGCAACGATGATGCCGAGCGCCCTTTGCGCCGGACCTTTTGCCCCACGGTTCGACTGCTGAAAGCCTGCGACTAGCTTTCCGACAAAGGCCTTAGCAGCATCCGAGTAAGGTTCATGCATTAGCGCCATAAATAGGCCGTCGTCATCGCTCCTGCCTTTGCCGGGGGAGGCATCGTCATCGGTCGTGCGCTCCACACCGGGACGAACGCTAGGCACGCCCTTGCCAAGATTAGCCATCATCGAAAGTACGCGCGCCTTAAGCTTTTCGCTTTCAGTCTCTTTCATTCTTCGATCCAACGCGAGCAGCATCGCTTTGAGGTCGGCATGAATGAACCGTTCTCAAATCGATACTATAATGGGAAAAGGGAAAAGGGTTGAGCGGGGGGGGGTGTTGTGACTGGTTGGTGTTTTTTTCTATGTATACTAATTAAGTTTGTCTTTGCTATCGAGCCATAGGAAAAGACAATCCAATAATAACTAACTACCCATATCTTAAATTATATTTACTGTTGTGAACCTATTATAATGCATTCGTTAACATAAGCAGCCATTTTATCACTATTTTACATATATAAAGATTTGTGATAATCCGCACGACAAGTAACTTAATAAAAAAATCAAATATAGGACGGAGCAAGGCACTTTACCGTTACTATTTCTAAAGACATATGGCGTCAGAAACATACCTTACGCAGTTTCGGTCAAGGGAACATACAAACTCACGCTGTGAATTTTTCAATCACCTTGAACGATACTTATGACCATTCAGCATATTCTAATCTGCAATAGAAAGTTCATTCCCGCTGTCCGATGAACGCTTTAAGCGCGGATAGCCGGTAAAAGCGCCGCCCTCCGACCTTAAGGCTCGCTGGACCAATGCCTCGCCGATGCCAGTCAGCTAACGTCGATTGGGCGACGCCAAGATATTGTGCAGCCTCCGCTCGCGTCAGGCGACCTTCGACGCCCTTTACAGCGTCTCCCAGACCGATTTTAGGCATACCCCGCTCCTCCGTTAATCGAGAGCAACAAAATATGCTCAATCCTTGCCTCGTCAAGCACTTGCTGGATTCTAATTTGCTGTCCTGCAAGAATTTAGAAAGTCTAAAATTTATGAATTTGAAATTACTGTGATTTTCACGCTTCGCCGAGTCAAATTTATTTGTTTTCGTACCAGAAAGTAATTTACGAGAAGTACGGTGTATTCGAATCATTGACTCCCCAAGCACCATCGACATCATGGCCTACGAAAGGAGCATGGTGTGTCTCTCAAATTTACTCGCCTCACACGACCGGAAATCAAACGGCTGACGGCAGGTGCATCCATCAACGAACACGGCATCACAGTGACCGGGTTGAGGGGCGGCGATGTCCGGTTCGCCGTAAATATCATGGTGGACGGGCGTCGGATTCACCACGCCATTGGGAAGGCAAGCGAGGGGGTCACTCGTAAGCAGGCGGAGGACGCTATCGAAGTGTTTCGCACCCGCGCCCGGGAAGATCGCCTTCGTTTGCCGACAGGTCGAAAGACGCACCGCATGTTTGAGGAAGCCGCCACGGGCTACCTTCAACGGTTGGAACAAGGCACCGGGAAGAACCTGCCTGCGAAGCGCCGACAGCTTGTCACGCATTTGATCCCAGCATTCCGCAAGCACCGGGCGGACAAGATCACCACGCAAATGGTGCAAAGCTATGTGCGGGATCGCACGTCCACTGGTGCTGCACAGGCGACGGTGAACCGCGAACTTGCCACCCTTTCACACCTCTTCAAACGCATGATTGAATGGAAGTGGATCAAGGCGGAGGATGCTCCGGTAGTGTCCAAGGGTGCGGAGCCGCCCAAGGCAATTACTGTCCTTAGCGACGCGGATGCAGCGTCCCTACGGAATGCCGCGATCGGGGATCAAGACGGACTGCTCCACCTGTTTGTTGAATTTGGCTTGGGCGCAGCAATGCGACACGGCGAAATTCTACGCGTCCGGTACGATCAGATCGATTTTGACGCTCGGCGAATTTACCTTGCGAGGGCAAAAGCAGGAGCGCGCGTACAACCCATTACGCCAAACCTCGCCGCCCATATTGCCGCTGCACGCGAGCGAGCGACGGACAAGGCAGGATGGGTCTTCCCGTCGCAGCGCAAGGGCGCAGACGCAACGCATCGCCTTAGTATGGCAAAGCAGTTCAAACGGGCCGTGGAGCGCGCGGGCCTATCCCCGCGACGGGTCACACCGCACGTCATGCGACATACGGCTATCACCCGGGTGGTGCAGGCAGGCGTTGACCTACCGACGATCCAAAAAATTAGCGGACACAAAACGCTGCTTATGGTCATGCGCTACGTTCACATCCACGGTACCCACATCGACAACGCCATCAGTGCGCTCGACGCTTGCCTCTCCGAGTCGATTACACCGGAATTACCACTGGTTACCCAAACCACCCTCCACGATCGAGCCGCTTAACGCCAAAAATGGCTGAAAAGCGGGCCTACGGACGGCGGGGGTCGAACCCGCACTCCCAAAGGGAAGCGGATTTTAAGTCCGCTGCGTCTACCGATTTCGCCACGTCCGCGTGGGGGAAGGCGCGTTCCAAGCGGATCGACGCTTCCCCGTCAAGCCGCTGCTATCGCAACGTCTGGATGATTCCCGAGAAATCGGTCGCGGCATGGCCTTCCTCGACGAAGCGGGCATAGAGTTCCGCCGCCCGTGCGCCCATCGGGGTGTCGGCCCCCGCCGCGGCCGCCGCCTGCATGGCGAGGCGGAGGTCCTTGAGCATCAGCGCGGCGGCGAACCCGCCCTGGAACCCGCGATCGGCGGGCGTTTCCGGGCCGACGCCCGCCACCGGGCAATAGCTGGTCATCGACCAGCATTGCCCCGAACTGACCGACGAGATGTCGTAAAAGGTCTGCGCGTCCAGGCCCAGCTTCTCGGCCAGCGCAAAGACTTCACAGGTCGCGATCATCGATGCACCGAGCAGCATGTTGTTGCACATCTTCGCCGCCTGCCCCGCACCGTTCGCACCGGCATGGATCACCGCCTTGCCCATATCCTCGAGGAACGGCGCAGCCTTGGCGAACGCCGCCGCGCTGCCACCGACCATGAAGGTCAATGCGCCGGCATTGGCGGCGGCGATCCCGCCCGATACCGGTGCGTCGACCGCCTGCAACCCTTTCGCACGGGCGGCTTCGGCCACCTGTCTTGCGGTATCGACGTCGATCGTCGAACAATCGATCAGCACCGCGCCGGTATCGACGACATCGAACAATGCCTCGGCATAGATTTGCGCGACATGCGTGCCGGCGGGCAGCATCGTCACGACTGCCTGTGCGCCGCTCGCCGCCTCGATCGCATCGGCGACCGGCAGGCACCCCGCCGCCTTCGCCCGCGCCAGCGCGTCGGCGGACAGGTCGAAGGCGCGGACGTCATGCCCCGCCTTCGCCAGATTGGCCGCCATGCCGCCGCCCATATTGCCGAGACCGATGAAGCCGATCCGTGCCATGCTGGTCTCTCCTACCGCCCGGCCCAGTTGCCGGGCCGCTTTTCGACGAAGGCGGTCATGCCTTCCTTCTGGTCGGCCGTGCCGAACAGGCCGTGGAATAGGCGCCTTTCGAACTGGACCCCTTGCGCCAAGGTCGTATCGAACGCGGCGTTGACCATTTCCTTGTTCGCCTTGACCGCCAGCGGCGCCATGGCGGCGATGGTCGCGGCAGTCTTCACCGCCTCCTCGACCAGAGCGTCGGCGGGGACGATCCGCGCGACTAGGCCGCAGCGCTCGGCCTCCTCAGCGCCGATCATGCGACCGGTCAGGCACATCTCCATCGCCTTGGCCTTGCCCACCGCGCGCGCCAGCCGTTGCGATCCGCCCATGCCCGGCGTCACGCCCAGCTTGATCTCGGGCTGACCGAACTTCGCGGTATCGGCGGCCAAGATGAAGTCGCACATCATCGCCAGCTCGCAGCCACCGCCCAGCGCGAAACCGGCAACGGCGGCGATGACCGGCTTGCGGGTGCGGGTGAAGGCGTCCCAGCCGCTGAAATGGTCGCCGCCATACATGGCGGCGAAGTCCATTTCCTGCATCTCCTTGATATCCGCCCCGGCGGCGAACGCCTTGGCCGATCCGGTGATGACCACGCAGCCCTGCCCCGCATCGGCATCGAACGCCCGCATCGCATCGAGCAATTCGGACAGGATCTGCGCATTCAGCGCGTTCAACGCCTGCGGCCGGTTGAGCGTCACCAGCGTCACCGCGTCGCGCTTCTCGACCAGGATGGTTTGATAGTCGGGCATGCTATTCCCCAATCAATATGGCTGCCATTCGTCCGCTTCGCCGAGCGGTGCGAAGATCCGGTCGATCATATGATCGCTGACCGCGTCCGGCGTTGCCGGGTTCCATTTCGGCGCGTGATCCTTGTCGACGATCACCGCGCGGACCCCCTCGACGATGTCGGGCCGCTGGACGATGCGGGTGACGACCGCATATTCCTGCCGCATCTCGTCTTCGAAGGTCGGCATGGTCTTGCCGTCGAGCAGCAGTTTCAACGACACCTTGCACGACAGCGGCGAACGCTGGTGCAGCGTCGCCAGTTGCGTGCTCGCCCAGTCCGATCCGTCGGCTTCCAACGCCGACAGGATTTCCTCGAAATCGTCGCTTGCGAACAGGCGGTCGATCGCCTCGCGCTGCGTCAGGATTGCCGCTTCGCCGGGCGTGGTCGCGTGGTCGGCCAGGATCGTCTCGGTCGCGAGCGGATCGGCGGCGATGGCACGCTTGATGTCGTCCAGCGCGCCGGCCGGCAACAGATGCGTCGCGAGGCCGAGCGCCAGCATCTCGCTCCCGTCCAGCCGCGCGCCGGTCAGCGCCAGATATTGCCCGATCCGGCCCGGCAGCCGCGACAAATACCAGCCGCCGCCGACATCGGGGAACAGGCCGATCGCGGTTTCGGGCATGGCGAAACGGGTGTTCTCGGTCGCAACGCGGACCTTGCACGGCTGCGAAATGCCGACGCCGCCGCCCATCGTCACCCCGTCCATGACCGCGATGGTCGGCTTGGCATAGGTGAACAGCCGGTGGTTCAGCCGATATTCGGTCGCGAAGAAGGCGCGTGCCGCCGCGCCGTCACCGGCGCTGCTGTCGGCGATCAGGCGGATGTCGCCGCCCGCGCAAAAGCCGCGTCCCTGGGCGTGATCGATCAGGATCGCATGGACCGACAGGTCGTCGCGCCATGCCTCCAGCGCGGCGAGCATCGCCTCGCACATGTCGAGGTTGAGCGCATGGAGGGCTTTGGGTCGGTCGAGCCGAATGCGACCGAGATGGTTGTCGACAGAGGTAAGGATCACCCCAAATCCTCCCCGCTGGCGGGGAGGGGGACCAGCGAAGCTGGTGGAGGGGGCGTGCCGCAATCGTAGCCTTGGCGGAGCAGGACGCCCCCCTCCACCATGCTGCGCATGGTCCCCCTCCCCGTGCCCGGGAGGATCTTCACTTCACCAGCTCCCGCCCCACGATCATCCGCATCACCTGGTTCGTTCCTTCCAGAATCGAATGCACCCGCAGGTCGCGCCAGAAGCGTTCGATCGGATAGTCCATCAGATAGCCATAGCCGCCATGCAGCTGCAGCGCCTGATCGACCACCTTCGATCCGGTGTCGGTGGCGAAGCGTTTCGCCATCGCGGCGAAGCGCGTCTTGTCGGGGGCGTTCGCGGTCACCTTGGCAGCGGCGGTGTAGAGCAGCGCGCGTGCCGCCTCCAATTCGGTCGCCATGTCGGCCAACGTGAACTGCGTGTTCTGGAAAACGGCTACGGCCTTGCCGAACTGCTGGCGCGCCTTGGTATAAGTGATCGCCTCGTCGAGGCAGCGCTGCGCCCCGCCTAGCGAACAGGCGCCGATGTTCAAGCGCCCGCCGTCCAGCCCCTGCATCGCGATCGAAAAGCCCTGCCCCTCGGCCCCGACCAAATTGGCGGCGGGCACGCGGACGGAATCGAGGATGACCGCCCGCGTCGGCTGCGAATGCCAGCCCAGCTTGCGTTCGTTCGCGCCGAACGAGACGCCGGGCATGTCCCGCTCGATCAGCAGGCACGAAATGCCCTTCGGCCCGTCGCCGCCGGTGCGGACCATCACGAGGTAGACGTCGTTGTCGCCTGCGCCCGAAATGAACTGCTTGGTGCCGGTGACGATATAGTCGTCGCCGTCGCGCACCGCCTTGGTCTTCAGCGCCGCCGCGTCCGATCCCGAGGACGGCTCGGTCAGGCAGTAGCTGGCGAGCTTGTCCATCGTCACGAGGTCGGGGAGGAAGCGCGCCTTCAGTTCGGCCGAGCCGAATGCGTCGAGCATCCACGCCGCCATATTGTGGATCGAGATGAAGGCGGATGTCGACGGACAGCCATAGGCCATCGCCTCCATGATCAGCGCCGATTCCATGCGGCCGAGTCCGATCCCACCCGATTCCTCGGACACGTAGATGGCGGCAAAGCCCAGTTCCGCCGCCTGCTTGATCGTGTCGCGCGGGAAGATGTGCTTCTCGTCCCATTCGGCGGCATGGGGGGTGATCGCGTCGGCGGTAAAGCGACGCGCCAGTTCCTGAATCTCACGCTGGTCGTCGGTCAGATCGAACGGGTTCACGCTTCACTCTCCACTATCGCTTCGGCCTCGATCTCCACCCGCCATTCGGGACGGAGAAGTGCGGCCACCACCAGCATCGTCGCGGCGGGCCGCACGTTGCCGAACAATTTCCCATGTACCTGCCCCACCGCCTCGGCATCGGCCGGATCGATCAGGTACATGCGGGTGCGGACGACATCATCGATCCGGCCGCCCAGTTGCGCGATCGCCTGCGCAATGATGGCGAAGCAGCGCTGGGCCTGCGCGGCGGCGTCGCCTGGCGTGCTGCTGCCATCCGGTTCGACCGGCGCGGTGCCCGACACGAAGATCCGGTCGCCCACGCGCAAGGCGCGCGCGAAACCGATCGTCGCTTCGTAGGGGGACGCTGAAGCGCTATGCCGACGCACCATCATTTGCCCTCATGCAACACGCGCTGCCGGAACAGCGGATCGGCGATCGATAGCGTATTGCGTTCGTACCAGCGCGGTGCCGGCACCCCCTTCTCCCACGCAACCGCTTCCAGCAAATTGCCCTGTGCCGATAGCGTATCGGGATGCAGCTTCGCGATCGGATCGCGATAGGCGGCATCGGCGGTCACGATAGTCCAGCCCTTCGCCCGCAGCGCCGCGACCAGATCGGCGATCCAATAGGCGGCAAGGTCGGTTTCGTGCAGCAGCATCACCTGCACCGGCCGCCGTCCCAGTGCCTGTTCGGCCAGACGATCGGCGAATTCGGCGGACTCGACATGCGTCTCGACATACAGGTCGCGTAAGCCGGCCATGTCGATCGGCTTGCCGGCCTTGCGCGCTTGCGTGGTCAGGTTCTCGATATTCCAGTCCGATCCGTCGACCGTGACATAGCCGTTCGACAGCCCGCGTGCGGCCAGCCCGGTGCGGACCGCGTCGCGCTTCGTCTTGTCGGTGCCACCTTCGTCGAGGAACGGGAAGCGATACCATGGCCGCAGCCCGCGCCGCCCCTTCAGCCAATCCCCCGCCCGGTCGATATCGGCCAGATAGGCTTGCGCCGTCATCGATTTCAGCGCCGGATGGGTGAAGCTGTGATTGGCGATCACATGGCCGGCGGCGACATAGGCGGCAATCCGCTGCTCCCCGCCCGCGCCGTCGGGAGCGGCAAGGTTACCGGGCACGACGAAGAATGCCGCCTGCCGCACCTTCGCCTTGCGCAAGCCCGCGATGATGCGGGCCGTACGCTCCTCGGGCGTCAGGAACGGCCCGCGCGCACGCGGCGCGTCGTCGAACGTCAGAGCGATCCGTTTCTGGGCTTCGGCCGGCATCGCCACCAGCAACGCCGCCAGAACCGCCACCAGCCACCGCTTCATACCGATCACCCCATCGTCGGAATGACGAACGCGTCCTGCATTCGGGCAGCACCACCATCCTCGGCCTGGGTGCCCAGCGCCGATCCGTCGGGCCAGCGTTGGGTGATCGTCTTCACCTTGGTCCAGAAGCGCACGCCTTCCTCGCCATGCTGGTTCACGTCGCCGAACGCGCTGCGCTTCCACCCGCCGAAACTGTGATAGGCGACCGGCACGGGGATCGGCACGTTGATGCCGACCATACCCACGTTGACGCGCGCGGCGAATTCGCGCGCGGCATGGCCGTTGCGCGTGAAGATCGCGACGCCGTTGCCGTATTGATGTTCGCTCGGCAGGCGGACGGCGCTTTCGAAATCGGGCGCGCGGACGATCTGGAGCACGGGACCGAAGATTTCCTCGCGATAGGATTCCATCTGCGGCGTCACATGATCGAACAGCGTCGGGCCGATGAAGAAGCCGCGCTCATGCCCCTGTAGGCTGAACCCGCGCCCGTCGACGACCAGTTCGGCACCTTCGTCGACACCCTTGGCGATCCAGCCCTCGACCCGCGCCTTGTGCTGAGCATTTACCACCGGGCCGTAATGCGCATCGGGATCGGTCGATACGCCGACACGTAGCGCCTCGATCGCGGGGATCAGCTTTTCGCGCAAGCGGTCGGCGGTCTTGTCGCCGACCGGCACCACCACCGGCAGCGCCATGCAGCGCTCGCCCGCCGAACCGAAGGCCGCACCGGCAAGGTCGGCGACGACCTGATCGAGATCGGCGTCGGGCATGACGATGCCGTGGTTCTTGGCCCCGCCCATTGCCTGCACGCGCTTGCCGGCCGCGACGCCGCGTTTGTAGACATAATGCGCGATGTCGCTCGACCCGACGAAGCTGACCGCGCCGATCGCCGGATGGTCGAGGATCGCATCGACCACCGTCTTGTCGCCATGCACGACCTGCAGGATGCCGTCGGGAGCGCCCGCTTCGAGCAGCAGTTCGGCAAGGCGCACCGGCACCGACGGATCGCGTTCGCTGGGCTTCAGGATGAAGGCGTTGCCGCAGGCGATGGCGACGCCGAACATCCACATCGGGATCATCGCCGGGAAATTGAACGGGGTGATGCCCGCGCCGATGCCGATGGGTTGCCGCATCGAATAGACGTCGATGCCGGGGCCGGCGCCCTGCGTGTAATCGCCCTTGAGCAGATGCGGTACGCCGCAGGCGAATTCGATGACGTCGAGGCCGCGCTGGATATCGCCCCGGGCATCGGCGACGACCTTGCCATGCTCGCTCGACAGGAGTTCGGCGAGCGAGTCCATGTTGGACTCGACCAGTTGCTTGAACGCGAACAGGACGCGGGCGCGCTTCTGGGGATTGGTCGCGGCCCAGCCGGGTTGCGCCGCCTGTGCGGCCATGACCGCGCGGTCGAGATCGGCCGCCGTGCCGAGGCGAACATGCGCCTGTACCTCGCCGCGATTGGGGTCGAAGACGGCGCCGGTCGCACCGTCCGCATTGGCCGAACCGCCCGCGATCACATGATCGATGACCCGCATATGCTCTCCTGTCGGTCGCGGCGGCCGGTCTGATGCCGACTCATCCGCGTGTAATTTTATTGCTTTTGGCATAGGCGCACAGAGGGGGCAATCGTCGGAAGTTGGCGAAGGTGCCACGTAGCGGTTGACTCCAACCAATAATTAATATGACAAATAGCGAAATTATTATTGGGAGGTTGGGAATGGTATGGCGGATCGTCGCACTGCTGCTTGCGGCGCTGTTTGCGGTGCAGCCGGCCGTGGCGCAGGAGGTGCTGGATACCGATCCCAATTTCCTGGCGCCGTCCAAGGATCCGAAGCGGATGGCCAACGGACTGGCGGTGACGCCGCCAATGGGTTGGAACAGCTGGAATAAATTCGCCTGCAACGTCAACGAACAGGTGATCCGCGCCACCGCCGATGCGATCGCGGCGAACGGAATGCGACAAGCGGGCTACGAATATGTCGTCATCGACGATTGCTGGCATGGCAGCCGCGACGCCAATGGCTTCATCACCGAGGACCGGCAGCGCTTCCCGAGCGGGTTGAAGGCGCTGGGCGACTATATCCATGCCAAGGGATTAAAGTTCGGCATCTATTCGGACGCGGGCACCAAGACGTGCGGCGGGCGGCCGGGCAGCCAGGGGCATGAATATCAGGACGCGATCCAATATGCGCGCTGGGGCGTCGATTATTTGAAATATGACTGGTGCTCGACCGGCGTGCGCAATGCCGAGGAAGCCTATGCCACCATGGCGGACGCGTTGAAGGCGAGCGGACGCAACATCTTGTTTTCGCTGTGCGAATGGGGGAATTCGCGGCCATGGCTATGGGCGTCGAAGATCGGCAACATGTGGCGCACGACCGGCGACATCACCGACAAATGGGTCGGCCGGCACGGCCATAGCTGGGGCGTGGCGTCGATCGTCGACATGAACGAACCGCTCTGGCCCTATGCCGGTCCGGGGCATTGGAACGACCCCGACATGCTCGAAGTTGGCAATGGCGGGCTGACCGACGCCGAATATCGGGCGCATTTCTCGCTCTGGGCCTTGATGGCGGCGCCACTTATCGCCGGCAACGACGTCGCCACCATGTCACAGGCCACGCGCGACATCCTGCTCAATCGCGAGGTGATCGCGGTCGATCAGGATACGCTTGGCCAGCAGGGTCACCGGGTGTCGCGCGACGGCACCAGCGAGGTGTGGGTCAAGCCGATGGCCGATGGCGGGCGGGTGTTGCTGTTGTGGAACCGCGGCGAGGCGCCGGCGCGGATCACGGCGGAGTGGACCGCGCTGGGCTTGCCCGCGTCGGTGCGGCTGAAGGCGCGCGACCTTTGGGCGCATCGCGATCTGGGGCGGCTGGCTGGGCGCTATGCGGCGGAGGTCGCGCCGCATGGGGTGGTGATGGTACGTTTGCTGCCCTGATTTGGCCGGTTCGATCGAGCCTCGCGAGGCCCCAGCCTTCGCTGGGGCGACGATTGGGTCAGCGACGTTTCCATACATCCGGCCGCGCATCGATCGCGCTGCCGATCGCGGCGGCGATCTTGGCGTCATCGGTGAGGTCGGGGTGATAGTGGCAGCCGCCGAAATTGAGGCCGGTGACCGGCACGACCGCGAGGCGGGTTTCGCCGGTGGCGCGGAGCTTGGTCGCGACCTGCTGTACTTCGCGGGTGATTTCGCCATCGGCGAGGTCGGTTGCCCATAGCACGAAGAAGGCGTTCGGGTCGCGACGGCGCAGGCTTTGGACGAAGGCGACATAGCGCGCCTCGTAATCGGCGTGCAGCGCGGCGCGGTCGGCCCAGCGTTCGCCGGGTTTGAGCGGGGTCGAGAAGTCGTTGGTGCCGAGCGCGATGACGATGACCTGCGGACGCCAGTTCGCGTCATCGGCGGGCGTCTTCGCGTCGAACAGCGCATAGGGATAGGCCTGCGGCACGGTCGGCGCGGCGAAACCGCCATAGTTGCGGACGATGCCGCGCCCGGAAATGGCGTTGACGCAGGTGTCGGCGGCGTAGCGTTGGCCGAGACGGCCGGCGATCCCCTGCGACGTGTCGGTGGTTTCCCACACCTGCGCCTCGGTACAGTCGCGGCTGGTCGAGGTGTTGCCATAGCCGACGGTGTGCGAGTCGCCGATGAACTCGATGCGGCGGGCGGCGGCTTTCGGGGCCGGCAGGGGCGTGGTGCCGGTCGGGGCGAAGAGGCCGCCGAGGGTGGTCGCGCCGGCCTGCGATTCGCTGACCACGGCGATGCGCAGGCGGTGGCGGCCGGCGGTCGGCGCGGTGATGCGGTAGCGGTCGGGTTTGGGGCGGACCAGTGCGACCGGGGCGCCGCCGTCGAGGATGATGCGCAGCGATACGTCGCCGGGGCCGATATTCAGGTCGACGGCGCGCCCCCTGAACGCGGCGTCGAGATAGGTGCCGGGCCATTGGCGTTGGTAGCCGGCGCCGGTGGGGACGACGCGGCCGCCGATGTGGAGCGGGACCGGCCGGGTTGCGGTTTCGGTGGTGGGGGTAATGGTCTGGGCCGGAGCAGTGGCGGGGAGGGTCAGTAGCAAAGCGGCGATCAGGGGGCGGGACATGGTGGCATCCTCGTAGCTTGGCGTACCCCGGTATAGGCAGGGGTTCAGGGTTTCTTACAAAGACCGTTGTTTTGCTTGGCTCTGGGCCCCCGCCTGCGCGGGGGCACGGGTCGCATGGAAGACCGAGGTTATGGCAGGAGCCGGTTGATGCCCCAGCCTTCGCTGGGGCGACGTAACAGTGCAGGGTTCGGGCGGATTTTAGGCCATCCGCGCGAGCACCGCGCCATGTTGCGGCAGCGTCGCGACCGCCGCTGCCGTCGCGCTGCGCATCTGGCGGATGGCGGGCAGCAGGCGTTCCTCGTCGAGCGCGTCGGCGATCGGGTCATAGCCGACCGGTTCGACCCCCTGCCCCAGCAGCACCGCGACCCAGCTGGGCATGGCGAACAGTTCGTCCTCGTAGCGGAAGATGCGGCCCTTTTGCCGGAACAGGTCGATCTTGCGCGTCAGGCTGTCGGGCACGTCCATGGTGCGGACATGGTTCCAGAAGGGGGAATCGTCGCGCGCGGTGGCGTGATAGTGAAGGATGATGAAGTCGCGGATCGACCGGTAATTGTCGGCCATCTGCCGGTTATATTCGTCGCGCTCGACGGGGGAGAAGCCGCGATCGGGGAACAGCGCGAACAGCTTGGATATCCCCTGCTGGATCAGGTGGATGCTAGTCGATTCGAGCGGTTCGAGGAAGCCGCCCGATAGGCCGATCGCGACGACATTGCCCGCCCACATCGCATCGCGCCGCCCGGCGGTGAACGACAGGCGGCGGGGCGCGGCGGTGGGCGCGGCGTCGAGGCGGCTTAGCAGCAGCGCTTCCGCCGCATCGTCGTCCAGATAGCGGCTGGCATAGACCACGCCGTTGCCGGTGCGATGCTGGAGCGGAATGCGCCATTGCCAGCCGGCGGGATGCGCGGTGGCGCGGGTATAGGGCAGGACCGGTTCGGCGCGTTCGGTGGGGACGGCGATGGCGCGGTCGCAGGGCAGCCAGTGCGACCAGTCCTCGAACCCCACGCCCATCGCTTCGCCCAGCAACAGGCTGCGGAACCCGGAGCAGTCGATGAACAGGTCGCCTTCGACCAAGCGGCCATCGTCCAACCGGACGGCGGCGACATGGCCGTTGTCGTGATGGTCGACGGCGACGATGCGCCCCTCGATCCGGGCGACGCCGTCCGCCTCCGCCCGGCGGCGCAGGAAGCGGGCGTAGAGCGTGGCATCGATATGATAGGCATAGGCCATGCCCGACAGCGGCGAGCGCGGATCGGGGTGCGGCGGGCCGAAGGCATTGGCGCGCGCCGCGACCGTGGTCGGCGAATAGTCGCCGATCGGGCCGATCCCCTCCTGTCGCTTCAGCTTGGCCCAGAGCTGGTGGAAATTGACCCCTTCGATATCGCGGCCGAAATTGCCGAAGGGGTGGAAATAACCGCTATCGGCGCTGTGCCATCCGGCGAATTCGATGCCGAGTTTGAAGCTGCCGCGGGTTTCACGCAGGAATTCGGCTTCGTCGATGCCGAGCAGCTTGTTGAAGTTCAGGATCGACGGGATCGTCGCCTCACCCACGCCGACCGTGCCGATTGCGTCGGATTCGACCAGGGTGATGCGGCGCCGGCCATCGTCGAGATAACGGCCACAGGCGGCGGCGGTCATCCAGCCGGCGGTGCCGCCGCCGATGATGACGACATGGGCGATGGGATCGGTCATGATGGAAACTCCAGCGCGGCGAGGCGCTTGGCAAGCGTGTCGATCGCGCGGGCGGCTTCGGCGGGCGAAAGCGACTGCGCGACCGGATCGGGACGTTCGGGGCGTATGCCCTGACCCAGCAGCAGCGCAAGCCATGCGTCGCGGGGGACCGTTTCCTCGTCGGCCGTGACGACATGGCCGCGCCGGGCGAACTGGGCGAGCAGGGTTTCGAGCGAGGGCGGGCGGACGGCGTGGCGTATGCCGTGCCAGAAGGGGCCGGTGGTGCGCCCGCCGGCGTGATAGTGCGCGGCGAGGAAGTCGCGCAGCCGGTCGGCGCGTTCGTTGGCGCGGCGGTTCACCTCAGCGATCAGCAGCGGCTCGGGGGTGCGCGCGGGCAGCAGTTCGCGGATCAGCGCGATCTGGGTGAGCGCGAGGGTGAAGCCGAGCAGGCCGAGCGGGCCGGGCTGGGCCGCGGCGTCGCCAATGGCGAGGATGCGGCCGGCAAAGGGCGCGGTCAGGCGGCCGGGGGCGATGGCGATGCCCTCTCCGCCCGCCTGCGCCTGTGCGGTGACGCCGGGCCAATGCGCGCTCCAGCCGGTCGGGGTGGCGCGGTAGCGGTCGAGCGGGCCGGGATCGGCGGTGGCTGGCGACAGGGTCAGGCGGGTGGCCGGTAGCGCTTCGCGCCAGTCTTCGAACGCGGTGTCCTGGCGAAGCAGGCGCGGCGGGCCGCTGGCATCGATCAACAGGTCGGCCGTCAGGTGCGTGCCGTCCTGACAATGCAGCGTGTCGGCGGCAAAACCGGCAAAGGGGGCGGTCAGGCGGATGCCGGCCTGACCGGCGATCGCCGCCAGTGCCTGGGTCAGGCGGGCGGGGTCGATGTGGAGCGCGGGTTCGACACGCGGGTCGGCGATGCCGGCGCCGGCGGCGACGCAGGCGGGGATCAGGTCGTGGAAACGATGCGGGCTGCGGGCGCGGAGCCACAGCGCGTGGAGGCGGCCTTCGGGCAGGGTCGCGGCGCTGTCGTCGCCGATCAGCCAGGGACGTCCGTCGCGGCTCCAGTCGTCGAAGCGGGTGGCGAGGCGGGCTCGGGCGACGCCCTTGGCGAGCAGCCGGTCCGGAGCGAGGCCGAGCGTGGCGAGCAGGTCATGGGTAGCGGGGAGCGCGAGGGGGAAGCGATCGGCGAGCGCATCGGGCGCGACCGATGCCGGGGTCAGGGTGACGCTGGCGTCGGGCAGCGCCTGCGCCAGCGCGATGGCGGCGAGCAGCGCGACCGGGCCGCCGCCGACGACCGCGACCGAGCGCAGCGCTTCGCGGGTGTTGCCGGTCACCGGCCGAGTGCCCGGTCGTGGCTTGGCATCGCCGCGACCCGGTCGGCGATCGCCTGCGCCAGCGATCCCAGCGCGCGGTCGAGGCCGGCGGCGTCGGGGCGGTCGGCGCGCGGATCCCAGCCGGTCGGCAGCACGCGCTGGCCGAGATAGACCGCGACCCAGCTGGGTTCAAGGAACAGGCCGTGGCCGTATTTCGCGACTTGGGCACTGGAGCGCCACAAAGCGAGCTTGTCGGCGAGGGTGTCGGGGACGGTCATCGTGCGGACATGGTTCCAGAAAGTGGAATCGTCGCGCTCGGTGGCGTGGTAATGCAGGATCAGGAAGTCGCGGATGCGGTCATATTCGGCATCGATCGCGGCGTTGAAGCCGTCGCGATCGGCATCAGCGACGCGGCCGTCGGGGAAATGCTCGATCAGCGACGTGATCGCCGCCTGCACCAGATAGATGCTGGTCGACTCGAGGGGTTCGAGGAACCCGGAGGCGAGGCCGACCGCGACGACATTGCCCGCCCAGCTCCGCCGCCTGCGCCCTGCCCTGAACCGCAACATGCGCGGGTCGGCAAGGGGTTCGCCGTCGAGATTGGCGAGCAGCGTGGCGGCGGCTTCGTCGTCGGACACATGGCCGCTGGCATAGACATAGCCGTTGCCGACCCGGTGGCGCAGCGGAATGCGCCAGCGCCAGCCGGCGGGCATGGCGGTGGCGCGGGTGAACGGCTCGATCGTCTCCGTCGGGCTGTTGCACGGCACCGCCACCGCGCGGTCGCAGGGCAGCCAGTGCGACCAGTCCTCCCATGGTTCTGCTAGCGCATCGCCCAGCAGCAGCGAGCGGAAGCCCGAACAGTCGACGAACAGGTCGCCCTCGATCCGGCGGCCATCGTCGAGGGTGACGGCGGTGACCGTATTGCCCTGCCGGTCGGTGGCGACGATGCGCCCTTCGATCCGCTGCACGCCGCGTGCTTCCGACCAGTCGCGCAGGAACGGGGCGAAGCGGGTCGCGTCGAACTGATAGGCATAGCCGAACGAGGTCGTCGGGTCGGTGGGATCGCTGCCCGGCCGTTCGAAACGGCGGCGTTCGGCGGCGACCACCCCGGCGGAGAAGGCGCCGATCGGCGGCACCGCCCTGGCTCGCGCACGGCGGAGCCAGTAATGGTGGAAGGCGACCCCGGACAGCGGGCGACCATAGGTGCCGAACGGATGGATGTAGCGGTCGCCGATCCGGGCGAAGTCGCGAAACTCGATGCCGAGCTTGTAGGTCGCCTCGGTCGCGGCCATGAATTCGGCTTCGTCGATGCCGAGCCGTTCGAGATACAGGCGCAGATGCGGCAGGGTCGCCTCACCCACGCCGACGATGCCGATCGCTTCGGATTCGATCAGCGTCACCTGGCACGCGGCGGGCAACAGTCCCGCAAGGCCGGCGGCGGTCATCCAGCCGGCGGTACCACCGCCGACGATCACCACCCGAACCTTGCCTCCTTCGCCCGAATCCATGCTGTCCTGCCTTCGCAACTGTCGCCGTCGTGCCACAGTGGCTTGCGGATTGTCCTTAATTAAAGCAACTTGCAATATTTCTATTGTGTTGCTGAAATCCGGCAACTAGCGAGAGCAATCGTTCACGATTGTCGAACGTATAAGGTCGAGTCCCGCGGACGGGACATTCGGGGAGAGGAAGCGTGATGGGGAAGCAATTCGCCATGGATGGTTTGAATACGCGCAAGCGGCTGGGCACGACGGCGTCGCTGCTGGCGCTAACGGTCGCGGTGCAACTGGCAGCGACGGGCGCGATGGCGCAGACGACGGTCGCACCGGCATCGCGCGACGACCAGTCCAAGCCGCAGACCGACGCGCCGCAAACCGACAATTCGGTGCCCGCCGGTGCCAGCGCGGGCAAGCGCCCGGTGTCGGGCAGCATGTCGATCGACAACCAAGTCGCCCCCGACCAGTCGAACGTTACGGTAGCCGATACCCAGACCCCGGCAGCCGATGATGCGGGCGGCGATGACATCGTTGTCACCGGTCTTCGCCAGTCGCTCGCCAATGCGCAAAGCATTAAGCGCAACGCTGACACCGTTGTCGACGCGATCACCGCCGAGGATATCGGCGCGCTGCCCGACCGGTCGGTCAACGAAGCGCTGCAGCGCGTGCCGGGCGTCGCGATCACTCGCTTCGCCGCCGCCACCGACACCGCGCACTTCTCGGTCGAGGGATCGGGCGTCACCATCCGCGGCCTGTCGTACGTCCGTGGCGAATTCAACGGCCGCGACAGCTTCGGCGTCAGCGGCGGTCGCGAGATCGGCTTCAACGACGTGCCGACCGAACTGGTCGGATCGGTCGAAGTCTACAAGAACCTGACCGCCGACATGATCGAAGGCGGCATTTCGGGTTCGGTCAACATCAATACCCGCAAGCCGTTCGATACCAAGGAAACACTGGTCTATCTGTCGGCCAGCGTGAACTATGGCGACTATAACGGTCGCAGCGAGCCGGCGTTCGTCGGCCTGTTCTCCAAGCAATGGGACATCCCGAGCGGCGGCCGGTTCGGCATTATGGCCAGCGCCAGCTACAACCGCCAGCGCAGCCGGTCGGACTCGGTATTCTATTCGGCGTTCCTGCCGCGCTACAACGACGACAAGAACGGCAACGGCGTACAGGACGCGGGCGAGGGCCGCATCCTGAACGCGGGCACGCCGTACCAGTCGACGCTGTTCGACCGCTATCCGGTCCCCTCGGGGCGCGAGCTGGTCTATGTGCCGCTGGGCGCGGGCATGCGCATGCAGGAATTCGACCGCAAGCGCGTCGGCTATTCGGCGGCGGCGCAGTATGAGAATGCGGCACGCAACCTGCTGGTCACCGCGCAGTTCCTCCGCGCGGAATCGGCGCAGACCTGGCTCGACCGCACCGTCGAACCCAACGTCTATTACGCCGATGCGAACGCCATCTTCCCGCAGGCCGGCACCCAGCCGACCTATGACGATGACGGCCTGTTCACCAGCGGCACGCTGATCCGTCAGGGCGGCGGGCAGTACACCACGCTCGGCAACCGCTATTTCTAGACCGACGGCTTCACCCAGGACCAGTCGCTGAACGTCAAGTTCGACCCGACCGATCGCCTGCACCTGAATTTCGACGGACAGTATGTCTATTCGAAGGCGCGCGATTCCGACGACGTGGTCGAACTGGCCAACTTCAACGGCGTGTCGATCGACGGGCGCGGCGACGTGCCGCAGATCAACCTGATCCCGGGGAACGGCCAGTCGGTGCGCGATTATTTCGCCAGCCAGACCAACACCTATATCCGCGACGCGATGAACAACCGCACGCATTCGGATGGCGACGAATGGGCGTTCCGCGCCGACGCGCAATATGACGTGTCGGACGATTCGTTCCTGCGCAAGGTCCGCGTCGGCGGTCGCTATTCGACCCGCGACCAGACGGTGAAGGCCAACGACTACAATAACTGGGGCGCGGTGTCGGACACCTGGACCTCGGCGCTGGCGACCGTCGACAAGTATCGCGACAGCATGACGCCGGTGAACTTCGCCGACTTCTATCGTGGCGAGGCGGTGCAGCCGCCGACGGCATGGGGCATCCAAGACGGCATCCTGACCGACCATGACGCCCTGACCGCGCTGCTGCGGGCGGCCACCAAGCAGGGCGGCGGCGGCTACACCCCGCTGGAGGATCGCGGTACCGCCGCGGCCCCGCTGGTCGACGGCTATTTCCGTCCGAACGAAGTCTATCGCATCACCGAAAAGACCTATTCGGGCTATGCGCGGCTCGACTTCGGCGTCGACAACATCGGCGGCGGCGAAGCCAATCTGTCGGGTAATATCGGCCTGCGCTTCGTCCATACCGAGGACCAGTCGTTCGGCGGCGTCGCGTTCCCGAACATCGCCAACACGATCGGCAGTTCGGCGAACGTCGCGGCCTATTGCGCCTCGGCCAACCCGAACAACACGATCCGCCCGATCTGTACGCTGACCGCGGCCCAGCAGGCGGCGATCGTCGCCTTTTCGAACAACGGGTCGACGACCGACGTCGCCGCCCAGAAGTTCGACAAGTGGCTGCCGAGCCTGAACATCAAGTTCCAGCCGAACAACCAGCTGCTGTTCCGTCTGGCGGCGTCGAAGGCGATTTCGCGCCCGGGCTTCACCGATCTGCGCAACTTCGTCGGCCTCGCCCCGTCGTCGTCGAACACGACCAGCATCTACGGCTTCAGCGCCAATTCGCGGAACCCGTTCCTGCGGCCGATCGACGCGAAGCAGGTCGACCTGACCGCCGAATGGTATTTCGCCAAGGTCGGATCGCTGACCGCCGCGGTCTTCTACAAGCAGTTGTCGAACATCATCCTCGACAATTTCGGGTATAGCCGCAGCTTCACCAACAACGGCCAGACCTTTGCCGCGACGATCAACGGCCCGGTCAACGTGCCCGGCAACGCCAATATCAAGGGCGCCGAACTGTCGTACCAGCAGACCTACGACTTCCTGCCGGGCGCGCTGCGCGGGCTGGGGACGCAGGCGACCTTCACCTATATCGAGCCGGGCAAGGTCCCGAACGCGGTGCCGGACAACCGGCCCGAGGACGGCAATCGTCCGCCGCTCGACGTCGCCGGTCTGTATGACGGCCTGCCGCTCGCGCAGTTGTCGAAGTACAATTTCAACGTCTCGGCCTTTTACGATCTGGTCGGGGTCTATGCGCGTATCGCGTATAGCTGGCGGTCGAAGTACCTGCTGACCAACCGCGACTGCTGCTTCCCGTTCCTGCCGGTATATGCCCAGGCGACGGGTCAGGCGGACGCATCGCTGTTCTACACCGTCAACCCGCAGTTCAAGATCGGCGTGCAGGTCCAGAACCTGTTCGACGCGACGACGCGGACGACGTTCGTGCTGAACGACGAAGGGCAGGAAGCGCCGCGTTCGTACTTCAAGAGCGATCGTCAGTTTCAGATCTCGGCCCGCCTGACGCTCTGATCCGGTTTTCCTTCCTTCGGGAAAGCACCTCAAGGGCCGCGACCGGTGTCGCGGCCCTTTTTGTTTGGGGAGGTTGCCGCTTGCTGCGTTGTTCCGGTGAAGGCCGGACCTTCGCGAAAGTCCGCTACCCGTCCCCGCACCCTGCCGTACCCCCGCGCAGGCGGGGGTCCAGAGCCGAGCAAAACAACGGCTTGCGCATGTCGCCCTGGGTCCCCGCCTGCGCGGGGACACGGAAGGGCGGGCGCTCGCGGCGGTCTTGCGCAACAAGCATGACGAAACGGCCATTCCCTCCCGAATAAACAAAAACGATATTCATTTATTGACAGCGCCGTACCGGCCCCGCAGTCTGACAAGGATCGACAAGAGGCGCGCGGCACGACCGGCGCCGGGGATGAGGGAAAGACATGACGACGATCGCACGGCGCGGATTCATCGGATCGGGCGCATTGCTCGCCGGCTGTACCATGGCCCCGCCCCTGTCGCGGCCGATTGGCGCGCGCGCGACCGGCTTCGTCCGGCGCAACGGCATGCGGCTGACGCTGGAGGACCGGCCCTATCGCTTCGTCGGCGGCAATATGTGGTATGCCGCCTATCTGGGCGCCGATGCGCTCTATGGCGATCGCGCGCGGCTCGAGCGCGAGCTCGATGCGCTGGCGGCGATGGGGGTGACCAACCTGCGCGTGCTGGCGTCGAGCGAGGAAGGGCCGCTGAAGAACTCGATCAAGCCGGGGTTCCGCGGACCGGGCAAGGAGTACAATCAGACGCTGCTGGCGGGTCTTGATTACGCGCTGGCGGAGATGGGCAGGCGCGGCATTCGCGCGGTGCTGTACCTGACCAATTTCTGGGAATGGTCGGGCGGCATGATGACGTATCTGTCCTACGTCAATGGCGGCAAGTATCTGGATATGAACGATCCGGCGCATCCGTGGCCGGCATTCGCGAACTTCAACGCGCAATTCTATGGCAATCGCGCGGCGATGGACCTGTATCGCGACTGGATCCGCACCGTCGTCGGCCGCACCAACAGCGTGACGGGCAAGCCCTATGCCGACGACCCGACGATCATGGCGTGGCAGCTGTCGAACGAGCCGCGTCCGTCAGGTGACAAGGCGCATGCGAACCTGTCGCAATTCTACGCCTGGGTCCGCGACAGCGCGCAGCTCATCAAGTCGATCGATCGCAACCATCTGGTGTCGACCGGCAGCGAAGGGTTGAAGGGCTGCCTGGAAAGCGCGGAGATCGTGCTGGCCGAACATGCTATTCCCGAAATCGATTATCTGACCGTCCATATCTGGCCCAACAACTGGGACTGGGTGAAGCAGACCGATCTTGCCAGCACCGCCGCGCGCGGCGAGACGCTGACCGACCAGTATATCGCCGACCATGTCGCGCTCGCCCGGCAGCTGGACAAGCCGATGGTGATCGAGGAATTCGGCTATCCGCGCGACGGCGGCAGCAACGATCCGGCGGTGGCGACGACCTATAAGGACCGCTTCTACGGTCGCATCTATTCGGCCGCGATCAAGGACATGCGGGACGGCGGGCCGATCGCGGGCACCAATTTCTGGGCATGGAATGGCGAGGCGCGCGCCGTCCATCCCGACTATCGGTTCCAGGACGGCGACCGCCAATATATGGGCGACCCGCCGCACGAACCGCAGGGCTGGTACGGCATCTTCACCGGCGACAGCACGATCCGGCTGGTGTCCGACCATGCGAAGGCGATCGCCGCACTGCCGGCGTGATGGCGGCGGGGCGGTCTTGCACACCGCCCCTTCCCCGGCGCAGACTGGCGACGTTCCTGTCGGAGAAGTCCATGCGCCACCTGTTCGTTGTCCTTGCCGCGTCCGCCCTGCTCCCCGCCGCCGCATTGGCGCAGGATGCACCGACCTCGCCTGCGGGTAAGGAGGCGCTGGGGCTGCTCACGCGCGGCATCGCGTTCAAGACGGTGCAGGGCGAAGGGCAGGTGCCGGCCTATGCCGCCTATCTGAAGCAGCAACTGGTGTCGGCGGGCTTTGCCGATGGCGACGTGACCTTCGTGCCGATCGGCGAAACCGGCTATTTGACCGCGCGTATCGCCGGGCGCGACCGCAAGGCGAAGCCGACGGTGGTGCTGGGCCATATGGACGTGGTCGCGGCGGACGCGAAGGACTGGACCCGCGATCCGTTCACCCCGGTGGTCGAGGACGGCTATGTCTTCGGGCGCGGCAGTCTCGACAACAAGGCGAATGTGTCGCTGGTCGTCGCGACGCTGATGAAGCTGAAGCGCGAGAAATGGGTGCCAAAGCGCGACCTCGTGCTGGTGCTGACCGGTGACGAAGAGACCGAGATGAAGACGACGCAGGCGGCGGCCGACGCCTTCGCCAATGCCGGCCTCGTGCTCAACGCCGATGCCGGTGGCGGGGCGCTGGGCGAAGATGGCAAGCCGATCGCGTACGGCCTGCAAGCGGCGGAGAAGGTCTATGGCGACTGGCACCTGACCGTCACCGATCCCGGCGGCCATTCGAGCCGACCGGGGCCGCGCAACGCGATCGCGGTGCTGGCGAATGCCGTGGTGCGGATCGCCAATTACCGCTTCCCGCCGCAGCAGAACGAGATCACCAAGGCATCGCTGGCCGGCACCGCCGCCGCGACGCCGGGCGAACTGGGCGCGGCGATGAAGGCGTTCGCCGCCAACCCCGCCGACACCGCCGCCGCCGACATCCTGTCCGCCGACAAACGCTATGTCGGGCAGGTGCGCACGACCTGCGTGCCCACTATGTTCAACGGCGGCCATGCGCCCAACGCCCTGCCGCAGCGCGCGATGGCGAACATCAACTGCCGCATCTTCCCCGGCACGCCCCGCGCGGAAATCGAGAAGAAGCTGGTCGAACTGGTCGCCGATCCGACCGTGCAGGTGACGTTCCGCGACAATGGCACGATCGAGGCTGGCGCCTCCCCGCTCGACCCGAAGGTGGTCGGCGCGGTGAAGGCGGTGGTCGCCAAACGCGCGCCGGGCACGCCGGTCCTGCCGATGCAGGAAGCGGGCGCGACCGATTCGATGCATTTCCGGGCGAAGGGGATACCGAGCTTCGGCGTGGGCGGCCTGTTCATGAAGCCGGGCGAAATCTTCGCCCACGGGCTGAACGAACGCGTGCCGGTGGCGACGATCGATCCGGGCGTGGTGTGGTGGGAGGAATTGCTGAAGACGCTGGGATAGGTTCACCCCTTGGCGGGGCCCTACCGGACCCCGTCCAGCCCCGGCCCGACCTCCGCCCGCTCCGGATAGCGCGGCGCGACCCGTGCCCTGGCGCGCTGTTCATAGGCATAGCCGGCGTTCAGCACCTGCTGGTCCGCGCCCGCCGTGCCGATGAACGACAGCCCGACCGGCAGCCCCTGCGCCAGCCCCATCGGCACGGTCAGATGCGGATAGCCCGCGACCGCCGGCAGCTCCGACGCCGACGGCCCGCCATATTGGTCGCCATGGACCGGATCGCTGAGCCACGCCGCGCCATAGGTCGGCTCGACCAGCAGATCGACCTTTGCCGCCTTCAGCATCGCGTCGATCCCCTCTGCGCCTGCCAGCCGCAGCGACTTGGCCCGCGCCGCGCGATAGGCGGGGTCGTCGAGCCCCTTGGTCTTTGCCGCCGCCTCGAACGTTTCCTGTTCGAAGAACGGCATTTCAATCGCGGCGTTGGCGCGGTTGAAGGCGATGACCTGATCGAGCGTGCGCGTCTTCACCGCCGGCGGGGTGGTGGCGAGATAGGCGTTCAGGTCGGCCTTCAACTCGGTCTGGAGCACCAGCAATTCGGCCTCGCCCAGCCCGTCGAGCTTCGGCGGCGTCACGTCGACCAGCATCGCGCCGCCCGCGCGCAGCACCGCCAGCGCTGCGTCGAACCGCTCCGTCAGCGGCGGCGTCATGCCCTTGGGCCGGATCACGCCGATCCGCCGGCCGGTCAGCGCGTCGGCCGACAGGGCGGCAGCATAGTCGCGAACCTGCGTCCGTGCGGTCGCGGCATCGGTCGGATCGGGCACGGCCATCGCCGACAGCAGCAGCGCCGCGTCGCGTACCGACCGCGCCATCGGCCCGGGCGTGTCCTGGCTATGGCTGATCGGCACCACCCGGCTGCGGCTGATAAGGCCTAATGTCGGCTTGAACCCGACCAGCCCGTTGATCGACGACGGGCAGACGACCGAACCGTCGGTCTCGGTCCCGACCGCCGCCGCCGCAAGGCTCGCCGCGATCGCCGCGCCCGACCCCGATGACGACCCGCAGGCGGTGCGATCGAGCGCATAGGGATTGCGCACCAGCCCGCCGACCGCGCTCCACCCGCTCATCGATCGAGTCGATCGGATATTGGCCCATTCGGACAAATTGGTCTTGCCGAGGATCACCGCCCCCGCCCGCCGCAGATACGCCACCAGCGGCGCATCGCGCCCGGTGACGTTGTCGCGCAGCGCCAGGCTGCCGGCGGTGGTCGCGATCCGGTCCGCCGTCTCGATATTGTCCTTGATGAGGATGGGCACGCCGTGCAGAAGCCCCCGCACCCGCCCGGCGCGCCGCTCGTCATCCAGCGCCGCGGCCTGTTGCAGCGCATCGGGATTGACCGCGATGACGCTGCGCAGCGTTGGCCCCGTGCGATCCAACGCCGCGATCCGCGCGAGATAGGCACGGGTCACCGCGACGCTGCTGGTGGTGCGCGACTGCATTTGCGCCTGCAACCGGTCGATCGAGGCTTCCTCGACTTGCGGCTGGGCCCAAGCCGGCGCCGCGACTGCCAGCGCCGCAGCAAGACCGATCCATCCGTACCCGCGCATCCTAAACCTTTCCCTGAATCGGATCGATGCTAGCGTGCCGTAGCCATGGCGAAAAGCGAGGGTTTCGGACATTCGGTGCGATCAAAGACGAACGCCCCGACTGCCCCCTTCGTCCGGATCGTTCCGGCACCGCGGAACGATCAAAAATCAAACTGGTCTCGGACCGCTGATGGTACTTCCGCGCCGGCAACGAACCGGCAGTCAGGCACTTGCAGGCCGCGCCCTCGACGCCGTTGAGATTTTCGGCGCTGCAAAGAGTAGTTTGGCCAACGAAATCTTCTCCGACGCAACCGATAGAACCATGCCAGTAATCAACGCGAAGCATATGCTTACCACAACCAACAAATCGACCTCCCTAAAACCCAGCCGCACTGCGATTTTGTCGAAAAGATAGATTGCGGGGAAATGACTTACATAGAATTTCAGTGAGTTCCGGCCGACGAAGTTCGGCATATTGGCCCACAAATGGTTCCCTACCTTGCGCGAAAGATGGCAGGCGGCGATGATGAAAATCGAGGCGAGCACGCCGAAGGCAGGGCCGGATTTCAGATCGAAATAGGCCGCAGCAAATCCGCCGACGATCGCAACGGCCACAGCCAGCAGGCAAGCCTTGCTGTCGACCAACGCCAGAAATCTTTCCCAATGGCGCCCGGCAAAACCGCCAAAGAAGAAAAACGCCATCAAATATGACATACGGATCGCGATCCTCGCATCCGGGAATGCAATCGCAATAACGACCGATATTGCGAACAATGCCGCCCCGATTAGCGCAAAATTGAACGATTTTACAAAATACGCTACAATGTAGAATATGCCGATAAAATATAAGAACCAGAGATAGCTGCCAGCGTTCAACAGCGAGAGGATTGCGCTCAGGCTACCGACGTCACGTCGGAGTATGATTGCAGCAATCCCCGACCAGATTAGATAAGGCCACCACACATTACGTAGCTTGCCGGAAAAATAGGGCTTTGGACCTTTCCCAAAAGATTGCGGCAAAAGTAAACCCGACAGGAACATCAATGTCGGCATACGGTACAGACCGAAAAAGTCCGCGATCTCCTTCAACCAAAGCGGCGGCGGCAGGTCCACGCGCTTGAGAATGGTGACCGAATGAAAAATGATGACCAGAAGGATGGCGAGGCCGCGAAGGAAGTCCATTCAAGAGTGCCGTGGACCCGCCTGCAATTTGGATTGCTGTACAATCGTCATACTCGCCCCCTCGCGATCGTCATAGGACGGTAGTCGACCGATTCACAGTTCCATGTCCAGTATGTTTGGCGACAGCCCTGTCCCGAACTTGCCGGGCCTACTGCCGAGCAGTATACATTCGACGCTTCGCTGACGCCCCGTCACAAGACTATCCTGCGTTCGTTGAACATCGCGCCCCTCCGCAAAGAGCGCGACTACCCACGACCAGATCAACGACCGCCAACCGACTCGAAACACCTGTGGCCGGTCCCGGTCGGAAGATGACAATGTCGATAAACAAAAGCCCGCCAGGTTGTTCACCTGACGGGCTTTCTAAATGGTGGGCGCGGCAAGGATTGAACTTGCGACCCCTGCGATGTCAACACACCGTGACACCACAGCAACCATTCTCAAACACCGCAAACAACTGCAATCGTATGGCTTTTTCGATCCTGTGCCCGCTTTCATACATTGCTTCCAGACCCAAATCTACCGTCCGATGTGTCACCAGTGTGTCAGCGGTTCAACGAAAGGACGCAACGGCAAAGATGCATCGTTACGGTCGCGCCTTCCGAACATGGTCCACGATCATACCGAAGCGGCAAGGCGTACATTGCAAGCGAGCGACAAGGACGCTGACTTACGCGATTTGCAAACAAACAACACAAACGTTGAACCGGGCTGCGGTGCACCAGCAGCGCCTATTATATTATTAGATGAAGATCATTCTAGGGTAATACCTTCGAGCAAATTTACTAGTTCTGCGCGTTTCGACATGGCAAATGGCCACGTCTTGTGTTATTACCATTTTACCCGTCCACTTACACGGAGTATCAAGAAAGTATTTAACTAAATGTCTTATAAGAATCGAATTAAACTAAAATGTTATGATTGCAGTGCCGACGAAGCCGCTCCCGGAACTACATTAGAAAAGGTTGCAGACTGCCCTGTGCTAAGCTGCCCCTTGCACGACGTGCGCCCTTTGCCCCGGCATTGCAGGAAAGGTGGCAAGATCGATCCTAGCGCAGTCGCAGCTATCAGCGCTAAGCTTCGCGCCATAGATCGACGCTGGGCAGAAGAAGGCCGCTAACCGCCGTTTAGCAGCAAAACCTGACAATCTGCGCACAGTATGCCCATAGGGGCAAGGAACGTTCCCTACGCCTCGACCTGTGCGGAGATTGCCGGATTTTAGTGAAACCGTTCGCAAGAATGTGATCGGTCCCGGTCGTTCCAGTTGGCGTGTAACTGGCGGCTTTGCCGAAAGTTTATTGTCCGGTTCTGATGTACTCATCCCTGCGCAATGTTTACTATAACGGTAGATGGTTAACTAGAATCGACCGCAGTTCGCGACTTTTTGAAGGTTATTCATTCGAATTCTTTGTTTCTAATTTGTATGTAAACCCTGATAAAGACATATTAAACGTCTTTCATTACATTCTGCCAGCGATCCCTGCGCGCTTTGCCGTCTATAGTTATATCATTTTCACCAGCCGGCATACGAGCAAATGCGCCCTTGTCAAAACTTACGCCATATTGATCGCTGTTCGATCTAAAGTTAAGCATTTCTTGGGTTATAATCTGTTCGGTAAGCGTTTTCTTGGTTCCGTTGAAAATGACATGTCTCACTAGGAAGAAAGGTAGCGTATCACAGTTTTCGGAGATATGCTTTCCTATTGAAACATCATAAGGTACGTGATTCGTAGATACTCCAAAAAGACCCTCATACTCGAAATCTATCAAAGTACTTCCATTCACAATTACTGATATCTTTGTTGTTATTTGATCTGTAAGTAATATATCCACCATTAGAACTGTATTTTCATTAGCTTTTACACATGGTATAGTTTCAAATGAAATATACGACCCATCTATACTTGTGAAATCGAGGTAGATTGAACCATCTTGCCTGATAATAACGGTATATGCGGAGGAATTCTCGCTGCTGTTCGCGTTAATAAGGCAGAATGCATCGGTCGGCAATTCCATCATTGCAAAATGCAGCATTGCTTGAAACCCGAACACCTCCGCCAAAATTTTATAGCCAACTTTCTGAACTGCATTACCCAGCGTCGCAACCGATTGCTGCATTGGGTTCATGCCGCCTACGTTGAATACCATTTGCTCAATGAAGAATTTTGGTAGATTTTTTGAATAGTGCGCTCCACCAGCCCTATTCGCGTATTTTTCTATAATATTCCTGTAGTTCAAATTTGAACCATTAAACGAAAAATATGGAAGACCTAAAAGTTGGGGAAAATCTACTTGAACTTGGTTTGGAAGTTCCTGCTCGAAAGATATCATTGGGTTCATATAGTGCATTGCCGGCGTCGCGTGGAGCGGCAACAACTTGCTCGGAAGCATTGCGTACACTTTGAGATTTTGTCGCAGTTCCTTCGCAATATCCAAGAGAAGGGGCCCAGAGTGCGCCTGATCGTCAAACAAGAGCGCTCTAAGTTGCCCTGATAATACTATAACGAGGTGGTGGCGACCAGCACTTATTCCTTGATTAGCATCTTTTATTATTTGCAATGATAACATCAAATCAATTAAGCGATCGCCAAATTGTTTTGCCACTTCCGTGTGATTTTCATTTCCTTCAAACTTTTTATCCTTATCAAGGATTCGTTTCTTATTTCTAGGCATGTGACTTTTCCACTTCGTCCATCAGATACGGGCATAGGTAGTACAGCCAATACTGTTCTGTATAACAACATGTTGATCGATCCGAATGAGGCGATCCCAGCCATTAGACACGGTCCTTACTTCATCGTTTGGATAGATAGCGCTGCGCGTTGCAGGGGTACAAAAGTTCATCCTTTTGAGCCGTGCTTAGACAGTAAGTTCGGCTGGGTGCAAAAGGTACATTGACAGATTGGGCGCTAGGCTCAAATTAGTAGAGTATCTTTTGAGCGAGCCGCTGTCCTATGAGCCGAATCTGCTACCTCCGCGTATCCACCGCCGACCAATCAATTGAGGCGCAACGGACAGCATTGGGCGGCAGTTTCGATCGCGAGTTCGTTGACGAGGGGGTCAGCGGCGCGACGAAGGCAATGGATCGTCCGGGCTTCGCGGCACTTATGAATTACGTCCGCGATGGGGATACCGTCTATCTATACGCGATTGACCGTCTTGGGCGGGACGCCCTCGATATTCAGACGGTGATCCGAAGCCTCATTGCGAAGGGCGTTACGGTTGATGTTGTCGGACTAGGACCGATTGGGAAAGGTGTCGGTGAGTTGGTCGTCGCCGTACTAGCGCAGATTGCAGATATGGAACGCGAGCGTATCAAAGAACGGTGTAGCGCCGGTCGCGCTGCTGCGAGAGCCAGCCTCGCTATTACCGGAAAGACACATCGGGGGAAAGCTAGCCTTGGCAGGCCAGTCGCAGCAGATAGCCGTGCAGTAAGAGAATGGCGGACGGCAAACCGGGCCAGCATTGCCGCGACGGCAGCACACTTCGACGTGTCGCCTGCAACCGTGAAGCGTTACTGTTCTGTCGCGTAGGTCCGTACTAGGTCTTCACTCAACCAAGAAGGCCTACCAACCCCGCACACCAGAATCACGCTCGACCTGCCTACGGTGTTTCCTTGGGCGTTCTTGCCGCTGAAGATGGCGTTACCCACGCTGCCATCCAAAGGGTTGAGAAGCGCCAACGCGCCTAGGTTCTTCAATCCCGAGAATGGGGGCAACCGGAGTCGCCCCCAAGCGATCGCTAGAACCCCAAGGTCAAACCAGCCGCGAAGTAGCGTTCACCGGCATTGCCCTTGATCTTGAATTGCGGCGATACGGCGAAGGCAGCGGTTGCATACGGACGAACCTTCTCATCCGAGAAGCGCGCACCGCCACCGAGTTCGAAGCCAGTCGCAGTTTCGTAAACGAGTTCGCCCTTCGCGTACCAGTCGATCGCGATGTTGACGCACTCTTCATCGCTTGCGAACTGCCCGTTCGGGGCGCGGCAACGGCTCTGCCCATTCGAGAACGTATCGCGCGAGTAGCCGTTGTCTTCGCCTTCGTGAAGGAACATGCCGACGATCGGACGCGCCACGATCGGTCCAAGCTTGGCTGCATATCCGACGCCAAGTTCAACACCCCATTCGGATTGAGCACGCGCACCGGTCAGTTCGGCGCCAAAACCGCCCCGGCTGGTAGCCCGCTCTTGTGCTTGCGCCGACGTAACACCGGCGAACGCAATCGCAGCGCAGAGCGCCGTCTTTATCAACGTATTCATTTAACCCCCAAAAATGGCGTTCAGCCCCCCGGCTGAATGCAGCGCCCTTTCATCGCACGGCGGCACCTTGTCAAATTCGCATACAGCCATATCGGCTGCATCGGATCATTTCTAAGCTTGCAGCGCCGTCAACCGACGACCTGAACGCGGCGTGTTTCGCAGATACCGCGTTCGGCGACATACAGCTTACCGATGGCGGTACCCACGACATATCCGCCGAACGAGTTCTTCGACCGGAACCGCATCAAGGCGTCATATTCGCCGTTCTTTGCCGGGGTCAGGACGGTACCCAGATGCTCGAAACTATCAGGGTCTTTGAGTTCGCGCATGACGTTCATTTGGAACGATGTGTTAAGACCGTTCGGACCGTCCTCGCATACCTTCCCGGTGCGAACGCTCTCTTGATAGGCAGCCTCGTCGGCAGCACGTTGAACCGCTTCCGCCTGTGCCGCCGCCCGGTTGGATTCTGCCGACCGGTACGAGCAATATCCCAATAGGAGCACCGGGATCAGCAAAGGCGACATACAGCCTAGCTTCCCGGAAACGCTGGTTATGCCAAATACCCGTTCGAGGAAGCCCGCGTTCGGCGACAGCTTGGGTTCGTTGACCGAACCCTTTGCGTCCATGTCCTGTTTGGAATCATTCTGGTCCATTATCAGCCCCCGTTCGATTCAGAGGCTACCCGGCGAAAAGCCGGGCGTTGGAATCCTTGCACGTCGCACAAGGCCCGCCGCTTGTGGGTTAGCTGCTGCCCAGGCGATGGTGAGAGGCTATCCTTTTTCGGTCAACGGTGACGGGAAAGGAGCAGGT
>NZ_JBQCMO010000014.1:0-41533 GCF_051965015.1 Sphingomonas sp. SAFR-052
TCGTGAACCGTCGCTGCTTCGTCATTGAGTTCGCCTTTCACTTCAAGGGAACTCTCCACCTTGCCGAGGCAAGTCCAGCGTCCCTCTTCCAAGAGCAGCTGCACCATGTCAATTACGATTTCCGGCGCGGCATCGTCGTCCAGCTCCCAAAGCGGCGCAACGATGGCGCCGAACCGGTTCGCAGCGAAGGCCGAGGGCCAGCCGTCGAGGAGGCCAAGGCGCATCGCTGATGCGCCGACGTCACAAGCGCTGAGGACGACCATGCTGCCGTCGCGCTTACCGAGCTTCACGCCCGAGTGCCTGACTTCGTCGAGGTGAAGCCAGCCGTCCTCCATCCAGAGGCCCCGGCTGTGGTCAGATTGGCCACCATGTCCCGCGTAGTGGATGATGGAAACGGTCTCGGCAGGTGGTTGCTCAAGCAGCGCTAAGAAAGCGGATTTCGTGCCAGGCATCGGCTTCGCCCCGAAATCCCCGACCAAGCGCTCGCTTTCAAGCTGGGCATCCGGCAGCGCGTCATCTCCGTCGTATTTCGGCGCGAAGGTGACAACCCTGCCAGCCGGAAGCACGTCCGGCATGTGCGCCTGACTGTCGGCCGGCCAACTCGCGACCGGATGCATCAGCAGCAGATGGTCGCGCTCGTCATCCATATCGTCGGCCTCAGGCCGCATCAATTCCCAAGGCACCCACGGATCGTCGGTGACGAATTGAATCGAGAAGCCGGACCCCTGCACCCTGACCATGTCGGCGTAGGTTGCGCGGAAGTCTGTGGGCGCCCTGAGCCAGATCTGCTCGCCCACCCCTCGCAAGCGGCGCCGGAAGTCCGTCCTCCCCATGTCGGAGCAACTTCGGAACAGCTCCCTTGCGTAGGACATCGGATCAGCTCCGAGATCCAGTCGCGCTGCCAGCCTCCCGCTCTTCAGCCCCTCTCGAGAACGCGGCAGCCAATCCCAGACAAGCGTTGATGTACCAAACGCCATGATCTTGACCAGGAGATCAGGCTGCCCGGCGGCGCGGTTGTACGCGACGACCGGCTCAGGCCTGACTGATCGAGCGCTGTCGACCATCGCTACGTCGCGATACGCGCTCCCGCAGAAGCGCGTCCCGTGAACGAAGGTTACGGCGAGCTTCAAGGAGTCGACGGCATCGGCACGGACCGTTCCGGAGAAGCGGGCAGGCACCGTGGTGCCATCCGCTCGAAGGAGTAGCTCGACGCCTTCGTCCTCGTCGACCTCGATGTCCGGAGAGGCCAAGTAGACGGTGAACGTGAGCTCCTCCCAGCCGGTCGGGGCCGTGACGCTCAAGAAACCGACGGTGGCAGGATCGGCAATCTCCCGTAGATCGACCGTGATCGACAGCGTCGCGCCCGGAACTGCTTCTCCAGCCACTTCGATCGCGGGATGACGAGCGATCGTCTCCTCACCTACGTCGCCATGGTGAGCAGCTTGGTTGACGCCTTCAAGGCTGCCAAAGCCTACGGCCGAGAAGCCCTCGTCCTGCGCCGGAACGAGAACCCCGCACACCTCGACGTTATCTAAAACGCTGAGGACGCCCGTGAACCCATGTAGGGTGCGCACAGCGAACGACCTGCATGCCTCGCTCGCCACTTCGCCCACCAGAGTGGCGCGACCTTCCCTCACCCGCACGGCTAAACTAGTGACCTGGCCCGGGAAGTGCTGTTCAACGCGGCCGGCAAGCCGACGCGCGAGATCCTCCTCGTCGCGCCACGCCCAGCCGTCAGACTCCTGCCAGCCGCTCAAGAACAAACTCGCGGCGCTTCGGTGGGGTGGCTCAGAAGTCGGGCGATGCACCTGTTCGACACCCGGACGTGGTTAGGCCTATTTGCAGGCGGGAGGCAAGCGGACAGACTCCAGACAGGTTTGGTCGAGGCAGAGGACAGAGAACCCACCGTCGGATCTGGCTGAGCGCGATACATCCTGTCGCGGCCACGGCAGCGAGGTTGATTGGAACGTTGCTGCCGAGACTAGTCCGTAGCGGCCGCCGGAGTTGCGGGTCTGCTAACCAGCCTTCACGAACGTTCAAAGCTTGCTGCCCACAGGCCGAACGATCGGCAGGTTACAACGATGTTTCGCCCGAAAGCGGACAGACCGCTATCCACCAGATCCGACGACATGCCTGCCTCACCAACCCCAACGACTGGATCAAAAGGTTAGATCGGGGTCAGCGCATAAAGGCCTTCGCCAACATATCGAACACTACACGGCATCGCCTGATGCGCCTCAGATCCTCATGCATCACGATCCATATAGGCAGCGGCAGATCCAGCGCATCGACCAAAATCCGCACAAGCGCCGGATCACGCTCTGCGACGACAGTCTGGCAAATACCGATCCCGAACCCCGCCTGGATGGCCGCGAACTGTGCCGCATCGCTGTCGACCCGCAAGGCGAACGCCGACCGGTCGATACCCGGCAGGTACCGCATGGCTGAGCGGATGAAATCCGTCTCGGTGTCGAAGCCGATCAGGTCGTGGCCGGACAGATCGGCCAATGTGTTCGGCACCCCGCGCCGGTCGAGATAATCGCGGCGTGCGTGGAAACCGAGACGAACATCCCCGACGTGGCGGGCGACCAACGCTTTCTGGGTCGGCTCGAACATCCGCACCGCGATGTCAGCATGGCGTTGGAGCAGATCATCGGGCTGATCGGACAGCGACAATTCGATCGTCAACTCGGGATACGCCCGGCGGAGATCCGTCAGGATCGGCGGCAGGTGCATGACGCCGACCGCTTGGCTGGCGCTGATCCGTACGACGCCGGAGACGGCATCCGGACCGCCGCGGCCCGACCGCCTTAGCGCAGCCGCAGCAGCCACCAGCGCATCGGCATGGGGACGAAGCGACAACGCATGATCGGTCGGCGATAGCCCGCGTTGCGAGCGGACGAACAGCTTGCCGTCGATCGCCTGTTCGAGCGCATCGATATGGCGGGCGATGCTCGGCTGCGTCATGCCGAGCGCCCGAGCCGCACCGGACAAGGATCCCTCGCGCAGCACGGCGGCGAAGCTGCGATAGACGTCCCAGCTTGGTTCGTTGCTCATAGATTTCCGTATAGCGGCTTGCCGGTTTTCAGCAATTTTCGTTTCACTGAATTGCCATCATCATCGTCGCTGTCACGATGGAGGCGATGATGACACAGCGAACAGCACTAATTCTGGGTGCCACCGGAGGGATTGGCGGGGCGCTGGCCCGGCGACTGCTCGCCGGCAACTGGACCATCCGGGCACTGACCCGAAGCGATACCGCGCGCCTGCCCGAGGGATGCATAGGCGTGAGGGGCGATGCGCTGGACCAGGCTGGCGTGATTGCCGCAGCGACAGGGGCGGACGTCATCGTCCATGCCGTCAACCCGCCGGGCTATCGCGACTGGGAGAAACTGGTCCTGCCGATGCTCGACAGCACGCTGGCGGCGGCGAAGGCGAGCGGCGCGCGGATCGTGCTGCCGGGCACGGTCTATAATTTCGGTGCCGACGCCTTCCCGCTGATCGCCGAGGATGCCCCCCAGCATCCGCGCACCCGCAAGGGCGCGATCCGGGTCGAGCTGGAACGGCGCTTGCAAGCCGCGGCCGACTCTGGCGATGCCAAGGTCCTGATCGTCCGCGCTGGGGACTATTTCGGCCCGGGCGCCGCGAACAACTGGTTCGGCCAGGGACTGATCGCGCCCGGCTCCCGCCCCCGCGCGATCCGTAATCCCGGCGCGCGCGGCGTCGGTCATCAATGGGCGTACCTCCCCGACGTCGCCGAGGCGATGGCGCGCCTGCTCGACCGGCCCGCCCTGCCCGCCTTCGCGCGCTTCCATATGGACGGCCACTGGGACCCGGACGGCCGCCGGATGGTCGAGGCGATCGCCCGCGTGCTCGGCGATCCGGCCGTGCCGATCCGCCCCCTGCCCTGGTGGCAGCTTCGCCTGGCCGCGCTGTTCGCCACGACGCCACGCGAGTTGATGGAAATGCGCTATCTCTGGCAGCAGCCGGTGCGCCTGGCGAACGATCGGCTGGTGGCGGAACTCGGGCAGGAACCCCGTACGCCGCTGGACGACGCAGTGCGGGTGGCGCTGGCGGGCCTCGGCTGTCTCTGACGGCGGGTGACGTGGGGGCCGCCATCGGCTATACCAGTGGCGAGACCGAAGGAGCCACGACCATGAACGACCGGAAGATCAGCGCTACCCGCCCTGCCCTTTCCGTCCGCCACGGTGTTCATGTCGAACTTCCTCACTCTCTCCAACCTTTCCGCCGCCACGCCTGACGGCCGACCGCTCTTTCATGATCTGACCCTGTCGGTCGGCGCCGAGCGCGTCGGCCTGGTCGGACGCAACGGATCGGGCAAGTCGACGCTGCTGCACATCGTCGCAGGCGAAGCGCTTCCCTTGTCCGGCTCGGTCCAACGCACGGGAACGGTCGACCGGCTCGCCCAGCTTTGGCATGACGGGGATAGCGTCGCACAGGCGCTTGGCGTCCACGGCCCGCTGTCGATCTTGGCAAGGATCGAAGCCGGGGACGGCACCGCGGCAGACTTCGACGCCGCCGACTGGACACTGCCGGCCGCGATCGATGCCACGCTCGCCGATGTCGGCCTAGACGGCATCGACCTGGAGCGCCCGATGGGAAGCCTGTCCGGCGGCGAGCGGACGCGGGTTGGCATGGCCCGGCTGGTGATCGCCAAGCCCGACCTGTTGCTGCTCGACGAACCGACCAACAATCTCGACGCCGAAGGTCGGGCCGCCATCGAACGCTGGATCGCGGGCTGGCGCGGCGGCTTGTTGATCGCCAGCCATGATCGCGCGCTGCTCGAAACCATGGACCGCATCGTCGAATTGAGCCCAATCGGCAATCGCATCGTCGGCGGCGGCTGGTCGGCCTTTGCGGCGGCACGCGATGCCGAACGGTCCCGTGCGGAGGCCGAACAGACCCGCACCGATGCCGCCCTTCGCACGACCCGCCTGACCGCTCAGTCCGCGCGCGAGGCCAAGGACCGGCGCGACAAGGCCGGGCGCACCTTCGCCGCCAAGGGATCGGAGCCGAAGATCCTGCTCGGTGCCCGCGCCGAGCGCGCGGAGAATAGCGGGGGACAGGCCCGCCGCCTCGCCGACCGACAGATCGAGGAGGCCGTGCAAGCCCGCGACGCTGCCCAGGCGCGGGTCGAGGTGCTGACGCCGCTGACGATCGATCTGCCAGCCACCGGTCTGCCGTCGCAGGCGGAGGTGCTCGCGATCGAGCAAGCGACCGTCGCATATGGCGACCGACATTTCGGACCCTGGTCGCTGACGATCTGCGGGCCCGAGCGTGTCGCACTGACCGGCCGCAACGGCGCCGGCAAATCGACCCTGCTCCGCCTCGCCAAGGGCGACCTAGCGCCGGCCAGCGGTACGGTTCGCCGACGCGCCGATCGGATCGCCATGCTCGACCAGCATGTCGGCCTGCTCGACGCCGCCGACACCATCGTCGGTAACCTGCGCCGACTCCACCCCACGCTGGACGAAGAGGCGGTCCATGCCGCCTGCGCGCGCTTTGCCTTTCGCAACCGTGATGCCCAGCGGCTCGTCGGCACGCTGTCGGGTGGAGAACGGCTGCGGGCGGGATTGGCCGCCGCGCTCTCCGGACCGCAGCCGCCTTGGCTGCTGATCCTCGACGAGCCGACCAACCATCTCGATATCGAGTCGATTGAGGTTCTGGAACGCACGCTGCAAGGGTTCGACGGGGCGCTGCTCGTGGTCAGCCACGACGCTCGCTTCCTGAACGCGATCGGCATCGAGCGGTCCGTGGCCGTCACCAGCATCAAAGAGGATGCCGCCACGCCCGACCTCGGTTAGGCTGGCGCGATGCAGCGTCTACACATTGCCATAGCCGGCTGTGGCCCGGCCGGTCTCGCCACGGCTTTGCTGCTGCATCGCGACGGCCACCATGTCACGCTGTTAGAGCGGTTCGATGCGCCCCGCCCGGTGGGATCAGGGCTGATGATCCAGCCGACCGGCTTTGCCGTCCTGCGCGAACTCGGGCTGGCCGACGCGCTGCTCGAACACGGCGCGCGCATCGATCGCCTCCACGGCGAGGCGGGAAGCAGCGGCCGGGTCGTTCTCGACGTCCGCTATGCCGCGCTCGGCAAAGGCGCAGGGTTTGGCATCGGCGTCCACCGCGCAACCTTGTTCGCCGTGCTGCATGAGGCCGTCGCTGCCGAGCGGATCGCGATCGAAACCGGCTGCGCGGTGACGGGGAGCGAGATGGCAGCAGACGACCGCCGCTTCCTGCTGCTGGAGGGCGGTCGCCGCGTCGGGCCATTCGACCTGATCGTCGATGCGCTCGGCACGCGGACGCCGCTGGCGCCACCCTGCGGTCGCAAACTTGCCTATGGTGCGCTCTGGGGCACGTTGGACTGGCCCGCCGATGCCGGTTTCGATCCCTTCGCACTCGAACAGCGCTATCGGCGGGCGAGCGTGATGGTCGGCGTCCTGCCCATCGGGCGGTTTCCCGGCGACCTGCGCCGACAGGCCGCGCTGTTCTGGTCGTTGCGCGCGGATCGGCTGGCAGAATGGAAGGCGGCCGGGCTCGACGTCTGGAAGGCCGAGGTATCCACACTATGGCCAGCAACGCGAGGATTGCTCGACCAAATCCGATCAGCCGATCAACTCACCTTCGCCCATTATGCGCACCGCACGTTATCGACGCCTGCGGAGGCGGGCATGATCCACATCGGCGATGCCTGGCATTCGGCCAGCCCGCAACTGGGCCAAGGCGCGAACATGGCGCTGCTCGATGCCTATGCCCTGGCGCTGGCGTTGCGGCGATCACCGAATGTCGCGGCGGCACTCGGTTCGGCGATCGCGATGCGGCGGCGGCATGTCCATTTGTACCAGGCGCTGACGGCGCTGTTCACCCCCGTCTACCAGTCCGACAGCCGGGCGATCCCGTTCATGCGCGACCGCATCGTCGGGCCGTTGTCGAAGCTTTGGCCAGCCACCCGCATCCAGGCGGCCATGGTCAGCGGCCTCGTCGGCAATCCGCTGAAGCCGCTGTTCGGTTAGCGGACGGGCGCGCATCGTAATAGCCGAGTGCAGCGTCTCGCCTTCGATCAACCGTCGGCGATCGCTCACAACGACCGTTGGTTCGAGGGGAAACGAGCCTTCCTCATACCCTATACGGCCGAGACGGCATATTCGGACACACACGGCGGAAATATACCCGCAGCTGTCCGAATTCGCTGGACCGTCCGTATAGGGTGATAGACCTCGACCCGATCCGTCAGGCGGCCTGCGCCCACAGCGTGCACTGGGCGTCGTCATACTGAACGTCTGGCCGCGTGACTTGCCGGGTTAGCCACGCGCTGGCACGGTCGATACCCTCGCTCAGATCGTCGGCGGGCTTGCCGTCGATGTGCACGATCTCGCGCGGCGCAAGGCGGAAATGCCCGCGCACATGGGCCTGCGGCAGGATTAGCCCGCGGTTGCCCGACTTCGACAGCCACAAGCGGCAGCCGCTCTGGATGTGGCAGCGGCCATCGCGCGGCAGGAACAGCGCGATGCCGATCAACGCCGGCGTCGGACGGTTGCGAAATTCGAGGTGCAGCAGATCGGAACTGGTTTCCACGGCATGGCGGCCCATCTCCATCTTGTCCTCGATCCCGAGCGGATCGCCACCGGTGATGACGACGCCGGGCTTGAGCTTGCGGTTGCCGAGCAGCAGCTTGACGATGGCGCGGGTGACGGCGGCTTCGTAGGTTGTGATGGTCATCATTCTATCTCCTGGTTTCATCCCCGCATCGGGGCCGTTCATCGTCTCGTTCATCTCAACCCTGGTTCTCGCTGCGGCAGGCGCGCACGATCTGGGCGGCGGCGCACTCCAGCCCGGCAGCGCGGTCCCACAGGCAGTTCCAAGGCAGCCGGGTGCCGATCTCGACCCCGTGGCGGCCGAGCTTCACCGACAGTCCGCCACGAGCGGGCACCAGATGCAGCCCCTGGTCGCGGTCGCGAAAGAAACTGAGGTCGGTGAGCAGCAGCCGGCCGGTGATCGAGCGCAGCGCGACGTCGACGCGGACGGGGTCGATGGTTTCCGGGTTAAAACCATGCCGGATCAGCAGCGTGTCGCGACGGCGCGTGGCGGCACAGCGCAGCAGCACCTGGTCGAACAGCGGCTCGGTGACCGGCGTCATCGCGATGATGACGTTGTGGTCGAGGCATTCGACCGCCCCGGGCAGGCCGGAGTTGCCGAAGAGCGGCGCGGGTTCGTCGCAGCCGAGTGCGGCGAGGGCATAGTTCATCAGCGCGACCGAGGCGGTCGGCAAAACATCGTGGATCATGGGGGACATGGAGCCTTTGCAGGACAAGCGTGATCCCCGGGCCGGCTGGTCCGGATCAGGCCCCTTCGATTTTCATTTCTCGTCAGGGCTTCGCTCGGCCCCGGCCGATCTTCCCCTCTTCCCGCCACAGCGGTCTCGGCCATCGCGAAAGACGGCGTTGCCGATCACGGCATAGGCCCAGCTATCGAGCGTGCGGGCGCTCTCCGCGATCGTCCCGGAATGATGGATCGCGGCGGCCGGGCAATAGACTTCGGCCATGGCGGGCACCCAGCCGGCGATGGTGCCGGCGGGCTGGCGCTGCCACCATTGCCCGGCGATCAGGGCGGTCAGCAGCAGGATGGCGCTCACGCGGAACACCAACGGAAGGCGGCGCTTCATTTTCTTTCCTCCAGCAGATTGTCGATGCTGGAGAGGGTAAACATCTCGAAATACGTCGGATTATTCAGGCAGAAGCGACCCAGCTTGCCGCATGTTGCAGCAACCCGAACGGCGTTCCTGCACGGCGGGACTTGGTTCGTTAACCGGTCCGGCCTACACCAGCCACGTTCGCCAGCAGGCGGACCGGGGCGTGAGAACCCCGCGATTAGTAGCCGAATGCCCGGCCCGAACCAGTTTCGGCCGGGAGGCGCACGCGTATGTCCAAGGCCTTCGGGTCCAAAGGCGTGCGCGCTCGTCTAATCGCGAGTTCTCAACTTCCGGCTTTCGGGCCGGCATCGCCTCGTTTCACGGGGCGGTGCCGCCGGCTGGGGAAGCCGATGCATCGCCCGACACGGGGGTGCGTATGGTTGCGGGACACAGCCGCCAGTGGCGGAAAACATTTCAAACACCATCGGTGATTTCAGCAGCCATGCTGCTCGCGGCCTGTGGCGGTGGAGGTGGCGGCGTCGCTTCGTCAGGGTCGATCCCGACGCCTGCACCCACGCCGACGCCGAGCCCGACACCGACGCCATCACCCACACCGACCCCGCCGCCCAGCGCTGCCGATAGCGCCGAGTACAAGGCGTCTGGCGCTGTGGTCGGCGCGAAGGCCGCCTATGCCTATGACAAGGGCATCACTGGCAAGGGCGTGACCATCGCTGTCATCGATACCGGGATCGCCACCACCAGCGCCGAGTTCGCCGGCCGTATCTCGCCCGACAGCAAAACGTTCGAAAGCAAGATCGCGCGCTGCGCCACCTGTGCGCCGGAGACGGTGACCTTCCCGCTGGACGATGTACAGGGCCATGGCACCGAGGTCGCCTCAGTCGCGCTCGCCGCGAAAAACGGCTCGGGCGTGCACGGCGTCGCCTATGACGCCACACTACTCGCCCTCAAGATCGCCGCCCCCGATCTCGAAGGCGTCACCGCGACCTCCGTAATCAAGGAGGCGGACAGCGCTAATCCGATGAACATCGCCGCGGCCATCGCCTATGCGGTGGAGAAAGGGGCGTTCGTCATCTCGATGAGCCTGAACGGCGGGGCAGCCGGTCAGGCGGCGACCGACCAACGCAACGCCATGGACGGCGTCGTTAAAGCCGACCGGCTGCTCGTCCAGTCCGTCTCGAACTTTGTCGACGACAAGAGTGCAGCATTAGGCACCATCACCCGCAATTTCGTTGGCAGCAATCTGGAAAACAAGAACAATTTCCTGTTCGGCATCCGCGTCGACAGTGCGCTGCGACCGCCCAGCGGCAATGGCCTGCCCGGTGATCTCGCCGACCGCACGCTGGCGGTGGTTGCGACGGACGTCAGCGTCGTCGGCAAGGACGGGCAACTGACCACCGTCACCGGCAACAGCTTCGCCGCCCCCGCCATCGCCGGGGCCGCCGCGCTGCTCAAGCAATACTGGCCGCAACTCGGCGGCAAGGCGATCTCGCGCATCCTGCTCGATACCGCCACCGACCTCGGCGACAAGGGTGCCGACCAAATCTTCGGTGCCGGTCTGCTCAACATCGAGGCGGCGATGAAGGCGCAGGCACCGGCCAGCGCCTTTACCGCCGCCGACATGGTGCTGGCGCGCTATTCCTCGCTCAGCCTGTCGGCCCCCTTCGGCAGCGGCGGGCAGCTATCCGATGCCGTGACCCGCATGACGGTGTTCGTCCGCTATGGCCGTGACTTCGCCATGACCAGCAGCGCCGCACCACGCAGCCGGGGATCGGGGTTGCTGGCAGGCGCGATGCTGGGGACGATCGATCCGCCGTGGCTGGCCACCACGGCCAACGACCCCAAGCTCGGTTTCACCTCCGCCGCCATCGGACCATGGGCCGCGGCGCGTTCCGGCCGCCCGGCCACCTTCACCTTCTCGCCTGCCGCAGGCCAGACCGTCAGCTTCAGCGCCAATGTCGGGATCGGGCAAGGTGCGGGCATCGCCGGTTCTGCCCTGCGCGGTGTCGTCGCCGCGCCGGTCGGTACGTCATCGTCGTGGAGTGGCAACGGTTGGTCGGCAGGCTTTGCTTCCGGCGCATCGCGCGACGGCCGCTCTGCTTTGCGCAGCGTCACTTTCGCATCGCCGATGGGCCTCGGTGTCGAACTGTCCGACCTGACTGAACGCGGTCAGGTGCTGGGCTTGCGCGGCCCCGCTGGCTTTGCCCTCTCCGGCAGCCGGACGACGCTGGCCACGCTGACCGCCAGCCGAACCGTTGCTGGCGTGCTGCTGTCGACACGGGCCACGGCCGCCACCACCCGGGTCTATGGCGGATCGGACATGCTGCGCTTTACCGGGCCGATGACCGGGACGGCGTTCGCGCTCGACGCCGCGCATCGCCTCGGCGGCGGCACCGTGACGGTTGGCTTGTCCTCGCCGCTCCGGCTCGAGCGCGCCCGCGCAGTGGTCGAGGCGCCAGTCGCCTATGACCTGATGACCGGCGTGCTCGCCACCCGCCTCACCACCGTCGACCTGACACCGACCGCGCGCGAGATGGACGTCGAGCTTGGCTGGTCGGCTGCGCTGTCGCCTACCTCCTCGCTGCGGCTCGGCGTCGCCCATGCCTTCGACGCCGGGCACGTCGCCGGCGCGCAGGACACCGCCGGCTTCCTCAGCCTGATCCTCCGCTGATCCCGCATCACCACAAGGACATAGCCATGTACGACAGAATGATGTTCGCAGCAGTTGCAGCCGGACTGCTCACCTTCGCCGCACCCGCCTATGCCGCCGATCCGGCAACCATGGACGTGGCCGGCATTCGGCTCGGCGACACGCCGCAGCAGGTGAAGGCCGCCCTGCAACAGGCCGGATACAGGGTGACCGAAACGCGCAAAACTGCGTCCTTCGCCCAGCGCGTCGCGGTGGAAGTGGCGAACCGCAAGGGTACAACGGCACCCAATCCCACCTATGCCGGGATCGCCGAAATCATCGCCATGGGCCCACATCAGGAGCGTACCGAGATCCAGTTCGCCCAAATCGCCGGGGGTGATAGCGTGTCGCGCGTTGAGGTCACCATCCCAGGCACCGCGATGGGCGAATCGGCGATGAAGGCACAGCTCACCGCCAAGTACGGCAAGCCCGATGCAGTGAAAGATCAGGGGCTTACCTGGTACTGGTGCGCGCCGCAGGCGGTAAAGATTTGCGGCATGACCTATACCGGCGGCGAGCTCGATACGGTGTGGCCGACGCTGCGGGGCAGCACCGGCATGGGCAGCAATTCCATCATCCTGGAAGCGGGCACCGATGCGGATCGCCGCCTCAAGCAGGCGTTCGAGGCCGCCGTGCTGGCGCGGGCGCCGAAAACCGACCGGGCCGCATTTTGACAATCGAACGGGGTGGCAGTGGCCACCCCGTCCAGCTGTTTAAAAGCCAAGTCGCACCGATTGGCCAGGTTTCACGGCGACCTCCGCTCGCAGCCGTTCCACCAATTCTAGCGCATCCGCCGCTGGCCAGTGGCGCAACTGCCGCGCGACCACCACGAAGTCGCCGGGAGTCAGCCCCTCTACCATGCCAAGGCATGCGGGGGCGGGCTCTCCGAAAAAACGCAGGAAGGCGGCGGCGGCACGCTCTGCCCCGAGCGGTTTCAGCCGCAGCTTGAAGACGAACCGCCGCAATGTCGCCGGATCCAGCCCCGCCTCATGGTTCGTCGCAGCGACCACCGGCAACGGATGCAAGTCGAGCCACGTCAGCAGTTCGTTGACCTGTCCCACTTCCCAAGTGGTCCGCGCCGTACTGCGGTCGAACAGCAGCGAGTCCGCCTCATCGAACAACAGCACGGCCTCCCGCCGCCGCGCCTCGGCAAAGGCGTCGGCGATCTGCGCCTCGGTCTCGCCGACCCATTTGGACAACAGGTCGGACGCCCGCTTCACCAGCAGCGGCCGGTCGAGCGCCCGTGCCAGATGATGCGCGAAGGCGGTCTTGCCGGTGCCCGGCGGACCCGTCAGTAGCAGCGACACGTCGCTTGCCCCGCCATCTGCCATGGCCGCGAATAGGCGATCGACCGGCCGATCGGTTTCAAACAGGTCGAGGTCGAACGCCGCCGGGCCGGGCGGTGGCAGCGTACCACCGCGTAGCGCCCGCACCAGCGCCTCGGCTGCGACGGTGCCGCCATCTTCTTCACCGGCCAGTTTACCTGCACGCGCCGCCATCCGCAGAACCGTCGCTGCCTCTGGTGCGGCGTCGAGCAACGTGGCGAAGGCAAGACCCGGCTTCACCCGCTCCTCCTGCGCCACCCGGTCGAGCATCGCCGCTGCCGCCGCACGCGACGGCAGGTCGAGCCGCAGCACGAAGCTCATCCGCCGCAGGATCGCCGCGTCGACATTGCCGATCGCGTTGGTCGTCCAGATCACCGGCACTGGGTTGGCCTCCAGCAGCCGGTTGACGAAGACCTTGCTTCCCTCACGCCGGCTGAACCAGTCGCCGCCCGCGGACGGGCTGGCATCGCCGATCAGGTCCTCCATCTCGTCGAACAGCAGCACCGCTGGCCCCCGCCCGCCGAGCAGACGCTGCGCCAGGGCCAGCGCCGCGACGCGCTCCCACCTTCGCGGTTCCTCGCCGTCCTCGTCCGCCTCGCCGACGCCGTGCAGCACCGCGCCTGCTGCCGCCGCCAGCGTGCGCGCGAGTTCGGTCTTGCCGGTGCCGGGCGGGCCGTAGATCAGGATGTTGACCCCCGCCGCCGCCTCGCCCAGCGCACCGCGAAGCAGGCGGACGAGGAAGTCGATCGGTTCGACATGTGCAAAGGCGTCGAGCCCCAGCGTCGCCGCCTGCCGCCTGCCTACCAAAGTATCGAGCATCGCCTCCTCGCTCGCCGGAGCCCGGTCGAGCAGACGTTGCAAGGTCCAGCGGATCTCGACATCCGCCTCACCCTCACGGGTTGCCGAGAAGCAGGCCAAGCCCAGCCGCGTGACCGCACCCCGCCGCGCCGCGCGGTCCGCGTACTCCACACCCGCCCCGGCCGTCTCGCCGAGGAGTTGCGGCAGGTCATGCCCGTGACGGCTGAGCAATCGCGCCAAGGCACCGACGCGCGGCAATCGGTCGCACGCGACCATCAGGCGCAGCAGCGCCGCATCGATCGGCGACAATCCCAGCAACCGCGCCAGCGTGCCCGTGAGTTCGAGCGCCTCCGCCCGCACCGGTTCCCCACGCGGAGCAGTGAGACCGGCGAGCAGGGTTTCCCAGTTCCATTCGCCTTCCATGTCGGGCAGCAGCCAGGGCCGATGCGGCTCCGCCCATTCCAGCACCGCCTTGGCGAGCGGTGCCGTGGCGGGCAACGCGCCCGCCGTCCGGAGCATCAGGCCCCGAACGATATCCAGTTCGTCCATGTCGTATCCACGCGTCTCTCAGGCCGACGGCGCAAGCGCACGCGTCGACGTCATTCCTGTCGAAAGGGTGAGGTGCGGCGGGGGCGGATGCCGGCCCACCGCCAACGTCGTGGGACGTTTACGCGAAAGGCCGGAGACCGCCGACCCGTGCACCGCAATGGGCGGCAAGGTCGAACACAGCATGTCTCCGTATGGCCCGCCGGTTGGTGCGGGCTCGCAGGGCAGATAGCAGAAAGTCGTTACGCTCGCAATCCGTCAGCCGATCGTCACGGCATGCGCCCCTCCGTCCTGCTGCTCGAACCGGGTGCGCCGCCCGGTGAAGCGCTCGATCACCGTCGCCGCCGTGCGGGCATGCTCGCTCGGTTTGACCGTGGTGAACATGCCGCCGCCCGCCAAGGCCATCGGCAACAGCAACTGGTCGGCCAGATACGGTCCGGCAAAGGCGTCACACGCCAGATAGCCGCGCATCCGCCCCACCGCCGTCTTCGCAACTCGCTCCGCCGTGACGCCCAGTTGCGCGAAACCGCTGACGATCTCGGTGACATGCTCAAACTTCGCTTCCAGTAGCAGGATGTTGCCCGGGCCCTGATCGACCGGCAGTTCGCGCATGAAGCATTCGCGCTCCGACCAGTCGAACGCCTTGCGGACCACGGCGATCTCGCGTTCGGCGATCGACATGGGCAGCCCGGCGAACAAGGCGCAAGCCGAGACGCCGACCGCCTCGCCGCGGGTCAGGCACTCGATCGGCCGGAGTGGGCAGGGGGCGATGTCCACCTCGATCCGCCCGCCGCCGCGCGGGTAGAAGCCATGCCGGACCAGCCTCGCGTCCACTTGCCCGCCCATCCGCCGCACGATCGGCAGGAAGCAGCGCTCGATAAACTCGAAGGGGGGAGCCAGCATGTTGTGGGTCCCGCCCTCCAGCACCAGCCGCGACGGACCGTCGGCGAGCAGCAGCGGCATCAGGACCGTCTGCAACACCAGCCCCGTCGATCCCGCCGTTCCGACCGAAAAGCGATAATCGCCAGCCTTTACCCGGCCGGGACGGAAGGTCAGTTCGGACGCCCCAACGACCAGCCCCTCGCACGTCGCGCTACCTATCGCGCACGCCGCCTCGATCGCGGTGACATGCTGACGCATCAACCCCGGCTTCGACCGCTTGGCGCGGACATTCGTGATGCGGACCGGCTCCCCGGTGACGAGCGACAACGCGCACGCATTGCGTACGACCTGTCCGCCGCCTTCGCCCTCGCTGCCATCAATCTCGATCATGATATTCACTCTGACCAATGGTGTGCGTCACCCTTTGACGCACACCACCTGTTTCAACGTATGGACGATCTCCACCAAATCGGCCTGGGCGGCCATCACGGCTTCGATCGGCTTATAGGCCTTGGGCGTCTCGTCGATCACGCCCTCGTCCTTGCGGCATTCGACGCCCGCCGTATCGGCGATATGCTCGTCCAGCGTCACCAGCTTCTTGGCGGCCGTCCGGCTCATCACCCGGCCTGCGCCGTGGCTGCAGCTATCGAACGAGTCCGGGTTGCCAAGGCCACGGATGATGAACGACTTGGCGCCCATCGATCCGGGGATGATCCCCATCACGCCCTTCGCCGCCCGCACCGCGCCCTTGCGGGTCACCAGCACATTCTCGCCGAAGTGGTTTTCGCGCGTGACGTAATTGTGGTGGCAATTGACCGCCTCCAACTCCGCCTCGAACGGCTTGGCGATGACTTTGCGCATCGCGGCGATGACGTTGGTCATCATCATCCGCCGGTTGAGCGCCGCATAATCCTGCGCCCAACCGACCGCCTCGACATAATCGTCGAAATGGTCGGTCCCTTCCGGGAAGTACGCCAGATCCTCATCGGGCAGGTTCAGGTGCCATTTGCGCATGTCCTGCTTGGCCAACTCGATGAAGAAACTGCCGATCGCATTGCCGACGCCGCGCGACCCCGAGTGCAGCATCACCCACACCCGCGCCTCTTCGTCGAGGCACAGTTCGATGAAGTGGTTGCCGGTGCCCAGCGTCCCGAGGTGCACGAGGTTGTTCGTGTTCTTGAGCCGCGGGTGCTTCTCGCAGATCCGGTCGAAGCGCTGGACCAGCGTCGCCCACGCCGACACGATCGCAGGCGGCGGGCTGCCCCAGCTACCATTGTCGCGCTTGCCCCGGCCGACGCTGCGACCGTGCGGCACCGCCTCCTCGATCGCCGAGCGGACGCCCTCCAGATGGTCGGGCAGATCGCTCGCCATCAGCGAGGTCCGCGCCGCCATCATGCCGCAGCCGATGTCGACACCGACCGCTGCCGGAATGACCGCGCCCTTGGTGGGGATCACCGAACCCACGGTCGCGCCGATTCCAACATGGACGTCAGGCATCGCCGCAACATGCTTGAAGATGAACGGCATCTGCGCTGCCCGCGCCAATTGCGCCCGCGCGCCGTCCTCGACCGGCACGCCGCGCGTCCACGCCTTGATCGGCACGCCGCCGGGAACGTCGGTGTATTCGTAAGCGGTGGCGGTCATCGTCTAACTCCTCGGACTTACCTGTGAGGCGGCCGGCCTATTCCGGCCGCCTCTGCCGCGTGTCGAACCGTTCGATACCATGCGATCCGACGAAAATGGCGTTGCGAGGAGCGTGCCAAATGCCGCGCGACAGTAGAATATCTTGCCTATCCACCTAGTAATTAGAGATTTTCCCGGCACTTCGATCATGAGCGGGTTGATCCACTCCTAAAGTGGTTACGATCGACATGGATCGTAGTTTATCCTATAGTATCGCCATGAAGCCCATTGTCGCTATCGGTTTCCTTGGCTCGACGCTCGATGCCGCTAAGTTCGATGCCGGGCGGTGGAGCCGTTGGCGACCGACGGTCGGCCTCACCATGCACGAAGACCTGCGGGTCGACCGGCTCGTCCTGATCCACGGGACCCAGCATGCGCGCCTTGCCGCATTCGTGGCGCTCGACATCGCCTCCGTGTCGCCGGAAACGCGGGTCGAGATGCAGGTGATGGACTTCGCCGACCCATGGGACTTCGAGGAGGTCTATGGAAAGCTGCTCGACTTCGCGCGGGCCTATCCGTTCGATCCCGATGCGGAAGACTATCTCGTCCACATCACGACCGGCACGCACGTTGCGCAGATCTGCCTGTTCCTGCTGACCGAGGCACATTATCTGCCCGGTCGCCTGCTTCAGACACAACCTGCCCGTGGGTCTGGCCGCGCGGCGGGGACATGGAACATCATCGACCTCGACCTGTCGCGCTACGACAGCATCGCCACGCGCTTCGCCGCAGACAGCGCCGAGAGCACCAGCTTCCTGAAATCGGGCATCGACACCCGCAACGCTGCCTTCAACGCGATGATCGACGAGATCGAGCAGGTCGCCGTCCGCAGCCGCGCGCCCTTGCTGCTGATGGGACCCACCGGCGCGGGCAAGAGCCAGCTCGCCCGGCGCATCTACGAACTGAAGCGGGTCAAGCGGCAGGTGAAGGGGCCGCTGGTCGAGGTGAACTGCGCGACGCTGAAGGGTGACAGCGCGATGTCGGCCCTGTTTGGCCACCGCAAGGGCGCGTTCACCGGGGCGGCCGCGGACCGCGCCGGGCTGCTGCGCACGGCGGACACCGGCGTATTGTTCCTCGACGAGATCGGCGAACTCGGCCTCGACGAACAGGCGATGATCCTGCGCGCGATCGAGGACAAGCGGTTCCTGCCGGTGGGTGCCGATCGCGAAGTCGATAGCGACTTCCAGCTGATCGCTGGTACCAACCGCGACCTTGCCGCCTGCGTGGCGGCGGGGACGTTCCGCGACGACCTGTATGCGCGGCTCAATCTCTGGACCTTTGCGCTGCCCGGCCTTGCCGAGCGCCGCGAGGATATCGCGCCCAACCTCGACTATGAGCTCGATCGCCACGCCGAGCGTGAGGGCGACCGCATCACCTTCAACAAGGAAGCGCGCGACCGTTATCTCGGCTTCGCGACCAGTGCCGAGGCGCGCTGGCCGGGCAACTTCCGCGACCTCGCCGCCAGCGTCACCCGCATGGCGACCTTCAGTCCGTCGGGACGGATCAACGTCGACTGCGTCACCGCCGAGATCGCGCGGCTCAAGCGCCTTTGGACGGGCGGGGCGGACGCGCCCGATGCACTCGCCGGGCTACTGTCGGCCGATCAATTGGAGGCGCTGGACCCGTTTGATCGGGTCCAACTGGCGCATGTCGTCGCGACATGCTGGGTCAGCCGCTCCTTGTCCGAAGCCGGCCGCACCCTGTTCGCTGCATCCCGCCGTCAGCGCACCTCGACCAACGACGCCGATCGCCTGCGCAAATATCTGGCGCGGTTCGATCTGAGCTGGACCGACGTGATGGGCGATCGTTGACCCTGTAGGATATGGGGCGGCCGATGCCGCCCCGTGCCACTCAGGCCGCCGCCGTGATCCTGCTCCATCCCGTGCGGAAGGCGCTGATCTCGTCCGCCCAGAGTTGATGGGCCGTGTCCACGAGATCGGGATGCTCACCGGCCCATCCGCTCGGCAGGTGCTGTCGCGCCAACACGCAGAGGTGGACATGCTGCCGGGCGGTGCTCAGTCCGTCACCGGGCACGTGCAGCACTGCCATCGTCGACAGGCGACGACCGCCCGCCAGATGAACAGCCGCATAGGCCGACGCCATGTCGAGCAGGTCATGCGAAGGCATGTCATACTCGCCTTTGATGGTCAGGATCGCGGCGAGCAGCCGCTGATGCGGCCGGACGTTCAAATCATAATCTCCAACAGCCGCCACAGCGGGGTATCGGGCGCCCCCTGCGCCAGGATCAGTCGATGGTCGCGAGCCGTGACGGGCAAGCCGCACGGTGTCCGCGGCGCATCGGCTTCCGGTTTGAACGGCGCCAGCTTGCTGCCGAACACCGCCATGACGTGGTTGACGCTCTGCCGGGATCGCGGGCGCAGCAGCGCATAGCCGACGGCCTCACAGCCGGGTTCGCGCACGTCATAGATCATGTCCATGACCTCGGCCGGGCTGTGCCACGGTACCACAGCCGCATTCTTGGTCTTCATTGTCTTTGTCACTCCGGCTGCGTGGGCTGCACACGCGTCGCCTTCTTTTTCACCCTGACGGTACAGCCGCCAAGGCGCACTCCTGCTTCGCTTCTTCTGCATCGGGCGCTCTACTAGCGCCCGGCCTCCCGTCCGCGAGGCGGGAAACCGGGTGGAAAGTCTATATCGTTCGGACCTTTGCTCAGGCGGGGTGGGTTCGCATCACGCGCCTTTCGGCGCTTTCTTTGGTCCACCACGGGCAGCGCCAAGTCCGGCTCGGTCGATGCCAGTGAAAGCACCTTTGCGTGCGGCACGGGCTCAGGCATCGCCGTTGCTTTCGCGACGGGCATCGGTCGTTTGATCACGTTCACCGATGGTGAGGCGGCAGGAACGGTCTGGCCCAGGCTTGCAGGCATATTGTTCTTCGCACCTTCGACCTGGCCAGCCGTCGGGGCGAGCGATGGCGATGGACCGACCGCCGCGACGGGCGGTGGGGTCGCTCGCCCAACGAGAGCATGATGAGGCACCTTTGCGTGCGGCCCGGGTTCGGGCACCGTGGGCGACTTCGCTGGGGGTATCGGTCGCTTGATCACGTTCGCCGATGGTGATGCCGTCGCAACAGCCTCGACCGAGCTTTCAGGCACATCGTCCTTCGCACCTTGGACCGGTAGCGCCGGCGGGAGGGGCGAAAGCGATGGACCAACGACAGCAGCGGGCGGCGGAGCAAGTTGTTCAGCGAGAACATCATCCGGTTGCGGGAGCGACGGCTGAAGCGCACGCCACCGCTGCGCCAGATCGGGGTCCGCCAGTGCATCGGCGAGGCCATGTCTTACGGCCATGGCGTAGGTCCGCTCACGGAATTCGGGATCGCCCGTCACAATCACGCGGCCGTCCGATTTTTGAACGGCAAGACGAAACGCGGCGAGCATGGCCGCCTCGTCCCGTGCGATCACGTCGATTGCCTCACCCCTGTCGAGGAAGGCTGTGGGACCATCGGCTTTCCGGGCGTAGCGGACGCCGTCCGAGCAGGGATAGGCGCGAAATCCGTCGATCGACAGCAGGTCGGCCGGGCGCTTGCCGCTCCCCACTCCGAAACTGGGGAACGCCCTTGCGCTATGGCGATGACGCCACGCTTCGGCAAAGGGCCCTTCCCCGCGCTCATAATACCAGCTTTCCAGATTTGGCGCGGGCCTTTTGGGCGCCTTTTGCTTGGCGAGGGCAGCCGCGCGTGCACGATCGGTGGTATGCTCTGACGATGCGGCGTCGCGCTTGGCTTTCTGCCACCTCTTCCACCGCTCGAGCTCGCCGCGATATTCGTCAGCCCTAAAGGCCTTCGCTAACCGCTCCCCCTTCACGTCACGGGCCGCGATTTTCACAGCGGCCGCTCGCGGGACGAAATCCCCAAGGCGCTTTTCCAAGGGCACGCGGGTGATCGACCGATCGACGTCCGACGCTCGTACCTTCTCGTTTCCAACCGACAGGATGACGCCGTTCGTCCCGATGGTATCATAGCTGATACCGGCCTCAGCGAGCGAGCGATGCAACTCGTCCCACGATCGCGCCGCCCCGATCAGGGGCACGGCTTCCTCTTGGGCGATGCGTTGCGCGGAACGATAGCCGGTCCGGTTCTCGAACGCCGCCGCCTTGATACCCAGCGGCTTGCGTCCCTCCTCCTGCCTTGCCGCGGCCCCCGGCGCCATGACCAACCTGCCGTCCACGACGGTGTAGCGCGCATCGGCTTCGGCCTGCCAGCCGAACCGATCGACGATCAAGGCAACCGCCTGATGCGCTGCCTCGAGCGTGAAGCCGTCGTTGATCTCGATCATCCGCCGGGCAAGCGGATCATAGCGGTTGAGCGCGATGTGGACATGGCGGTTGTCGGTGTCGCCATGGCAAGCATAGATGCACGGCTGGTCGCTGACGCCGAGATGCCCGAGGAACATGCCGACCGCTTCGTCGATCTCGCCAGGCGTCGGCAACTCGCCCTCACGCCAACTGAGCAGCCAGTGGTCGATCGGATTGGGGCTGCGGGTTGCCGCTTGCGCGACGGCGATCATCTCGGCGCGTTGCCCCTCGATGGCGGTGCTGACGAAGTTGCGACCACCGATATGGAACAGGCGCTCGCCTTTCGTGCCGCCGAGCTTCTCGCGCAGCATATAGGCGACCTGATAATCCTTCTCCTCGCTCTGCTTCTCGGGCTGCCGGAGATAGTCGACGAGGTTGCGCGCATGCCTCGCCCGCTCCGTGGTCGCGTTGCGCCCGGCCGGGCGCGCCGGGATGCGTTTCACGATCACGGGGCGTCGGCCTTTTCATCGCCATCCACCACATCGTCCAATTCGTCGACCAACCCCAGGATCGCGGTGCACACGTCGCCGAGCGTCGTGGCGATCACGAACTCGTCGACATCGTGCGTCTCGGCCAGCTGCTGGATGCGGCGACCCGCGACGTGCAGCGCGGCGATCTTGCGCAGGGCATCACGATTGCGCACGCCGCCACCGAACAGACGGGCGCGAACGTAGGTCGATATCCCCACTTCGCCAGCCTCGCTGACCAGACGCTGCCGCTCCTCGGCGGTCACCCGGAAGACGATGCGGTCGCCAGAATCCTTCCTCGGCGGACGCTTGCCGCGTGCCTTTCGAGGAGATCGGCCGGCTTCATTCTGGCTCACGCCGCTTCCCCTGCGACAAGCCTCCGGCGCGGAGCAGGCCCCGCTGCGCGGCCGGTGGTGTCATACACCACCCAACCTGCTAACCTATTTCCTCCCTCTTCAGCGCGCAGGCGAGAGCCGGAGCGCGTGCTCCTTCTCACCTGGGTGCGCACCCTCTTTCTTCTGTTCTGCCCAGCCCGCCGGGCTGGCTCGGGGCGCGTCATGCGCGGTTCCCCTTCGCGCGCGTCGGGCGCGCCTGCCGCAGTTTCTGCGGCAGGAGGCGGATGGTCCGCTGGTCGGGCAGATGGCCGGTCACGATCGGGATTTTCGCCACCGTGGCCTTGAGCTTCTCGAGCGAGGCACGGCCCGGATAGCGGGTCATGCCCTCGCCGCCCGTCCCCTTGTGGCCGAGCAGATCGTTGCGGAACTCAATGAAGACCTCCTGGTCCTTCAGCTCGTCCGATACGGTATGGCGGGCGGAGTGCATCGCCTGACCGCGCTTCCGGTCGGGCACGCTAGGCGCGATATAGATCCACCACAGCTTGTAGAAGACGTCGCCCAGCTTTCGCTTGGTATCGCCGCCGGGCACGAATTCGGGGAACAGCAGCGTCTCCCCGGCCGAGCGCATCGCCTCGACATAGCGCAGGAAGCCGAGCCGGATCAGCTCATCGGCAATGACGATCACGCGCCGGGCGGACTTGTTCTTGAGCCGCCCGGTGATGGTGGGGCGGATCAGCAGATAGTCGATGCCATGCCGCTCCTCGACATCGTCGAGCATGAGCTTGGCCAATTCCTCGCGCCGCGCGCCGGTGTACCAGACCAGCAGCAGCAGGTAGTACAGGCCATCGTGGATGACCTTGGGACCGGGCTTCAGTCGCTCCTCGACGCTGACGCAGCCGGTCCATGGCGGCAGGCGGAAGATCGCCTCGCCCTGCTTACGTGTATAGCGCAGCCGCGCCTCGCGTTCGTCCTTGTCGATCGGGGCCGTGAACTCACCGAAGTCGATCGGCTCGGCGATGGGCACCGCCTTGCGCGTGAAGCTGTGGATCTGGCCCAGCTTGTTGAAATGCTTGTTGGCGGTGCCGGTGGACAAGCCGATCTGATCCATGGGCACATCGCCCGTCTCGACTCGATGGGCGAAGACGGCCGCCGCCTGCGCCAGGCTCTGCCCAAGGTCGTGGTCGCCAGCCGCCTTGCCATAGTTGACGGAGAGCTGATCGAACCATTTATCGAGCTTGACGATGTCCGCCTTGGTGACCCGCCACATCGGCGTGCCGGGCGGCAATGACTTCTGCAGCAGCACGGCGGCCCAGCGGATCTGGCGCAGCGTCTGTTCGCCGACGCTATCCTTCTCGCGCTTGCCGCCCTTGCGATGCTCCAGCAGGCGGGGCGTCGTGGCGATCATCCGCTCCGCTGCCTGGACGGGAGTGCAATGCAGCCAGTCCTCCGGCACCGCCGGAGCCGTACCGACCGGCGCCGGATGAACGCCAGCGACCGGAATGGGGAACGGCGCCGCCGGTGCAGGCGTGGGCGAACTGCCAGACGCCACAGTCCCGGGCGCGGCCGCACCTCTCAGCTGCGCCTCTGCGGCAGCATAGACGTCGCGGTACGCCGGGTAGAGGGCGAGTTCCAGCATCCAGCGCAGCCGGTCATCCATCGCGAAACCCGCGGCGGCAAGATGGCGATCGATCTCGTCCTGCCGGATCGGGTCGATCCCTTGCTCCTCCCGCATGGCGATGATCGTGCGCAGGTCGGCGATCCGCTGCGCGCTCCAGCCCTCCGCCTCCAACTTGCGCTCTTCGGCGGGCAGGAAGGACATGCGACCGCCCTGGTTTTTCAGGCGCTCGAAATAGTCGACGAACGCCAGATTGGCGGCCGAGTGGTCCTCGACATCGTATGGCGTCGATCGCTGCAGGGTGCATACCTCCGCCAGTCGCTCCTCGTACATCGCCTTGGCGATCGCCTGGAGCTCCTGCTCGGTAATATCGGTCTTCTGCCTGGCTCGCCTGTCGAGCATCTCCAGCACCCTCGGCGTCACCGCCGTGAGCGCCGCCCCTATGTTGCGCGCTGCCTTCCGGTCGGTGGTCCGCAGCGACAGCCGAACATCTAGGGTGCCATTATCCAATAAACGGTGAATTCGGCGCCACCAGAAAATGTGCCCGCGCCGATATACATGTTGAAGACAGTCCAAAACCGCGGCCTTCCCGGCCAGCGCATTGGCACAATCCGATGCACAATTGTGCAGGTGCCAGTCGCTGACCCTTATAGTCAGCCAGCTTCTTCAAACACTTAGCAGCCAATTGGCTGCGATTTCAGGCAGATGGCTGGGGCGGCAGGATTCGAACCTGCTACAACCCCATTCCCTCCTGAAACGTTCTTCCGTTGACACAATAACACGAACGCTACACTTTACTGCTACAATGGCTGCTACAACGACCGTCCTCGCCCGCTACATGTGGAAACGCCCTGGCATCGACATCTGGCAGCTGCGCAAGCCTGTGCCTGCTGATGTGCAGCGCGCTTTCGGTCGGAAGGTAGTCACCCGGTCTCTGGGATCCAGCGACGATCGCATCGCCACTATTGCAGCCTTGGCGATCCTCGGTGACCTGGAGGAACAATGGAACGCCCTGCGCAGCGGTACCACAATACGGCCAATATTACCTGCCGCGCTCGCCACAGCAGGTGATCCCCCGGAAAGGGTTAAGCTCACCGTTGTTCGAGCTGCATACGAGCAGGTTCTCGGCGAGCTCGAAGCTCGCGATAAGGCGCAGTTTTTGAGCGATCGGACGGCCTTTGACGAAAGCTCCGAACACCGTCGCAAGATGGCTCGCGAACTGAACCGCGAGGTACGAGCGGGTGACCTCACGAGGTTCATCGCGGTGACAGACCGGCTACTTGCTAACCGTGGCGTCGTCGTCGACCAGGGATCGTCTTGGTTCAATGATCTCGTACAACGCGTCGCGACCGCAGTGCTTGATGCGTTGGGCGTCGCGATCCGAGGTGATGAGGGAATGCTGGACCCTAAGCCAACGACATTGGTGGTCAAGGAAGCATTGAACCTTATCGAACCAGCGGCCGCCGCAAAAGACATTAAGTTCTCAGATCTCGCCGAGGCATTCATGCGTCAGTGGCTTGCAGGTCGCAGCGGCGCGAAAGAGACGAACACCGAGCCGCAGAAGCGCGCCACCTTTCGCCTGTTTAGCGGCTTTTTCAGTGACCGCCCGATCCGCGGAGTGAGGCCAGAGGACGCCGCGACGTTCTTCGACACGTTACGCCTTCTTGACCCTAGTTGGGCTCGTTCGCCGGCGGCGAGGCTCTTGTCTTGGCAACAGCTCATTGAGCGATACGGTGGTCGCGACCGCGGGCTATCCGATGCAACGTTGAATCGGCATCTTCAAGTGCTGCAAGAGCTTTGGACATGGTCCAAGAAGCGTGGCCATTGCGAAGGTGAAAACCCGTTCCACGGCTTTCATAACAGGCTGCGCCCCGGTTATAATGTCGCCCCATACGTGGCCTGGGAAGATACTGAGCTACGCCAGCTTCTCGAACCAACCCCGAAGCGCTCAGACCTGCTAGAAATCATTCTGGTGGGCATGTTCACGGGCATGCGGTTAGATGAGATTGCCTCTCTCACATGGGGTCAGTTGCAAGTAGCGGAAGAATGCGGCGTCAGTATCCCTTACTTCCAAGTCGTCGACGCGAAAACTCCGGCTGGGAATCGCAAGGTGCCGGTGCACAGCGATCTATCTTGGCTTCTCTCTCGAGCACGAGGTGCAGATCAGGATCGCGTATGGCCGACCTTTAACGAGGAGGGACGAGCGAAGAAGCCTGGCGCTGATGCCGGTCGAGAGTTCTCACGCTTCAAAGCAGCCAGGGGCTTCAGCGATCGAACCAAGGCCTTCCACTCTTTTCGCAAAAACGTCACAAGAATGATGGAGCGGGCCGGCGTACCTGAGAACGACTGGGCACAGATTTTTGGCCACGAGCGTGGTTTTACCTACAGGGTCTATAACCCCGATGGCCTACACATGCGCAGGCGCGCCGAAATCATCGCATTGATCGAATATCCCGGGATAGTGGTGCCTCACCCAGCGTCGTGAGATCCATCACAGCGGAGCGCATCAATCCATCACCGCCGGCCCAGCTGGGACGGTGCCGCCGTCACAGCGGCACCACGTGTTCACTTCACCGGTTTGGCGCCAGGCGCACCGCATTTGGCGAACTTGCCCTTGGCATCCTTGCACTTGACCGCCTTAGCAGGGGCGGCGGGGCACTTGATGAACCGCCCCTTGGCGTCTTTACACGGCGCAGCAGACGCGGGCACGGTGGCGATCGAAGCAAGCGAGAAGGCGAGAAGCACGGATTTCAGCATGGTATCCCTCCACTGCCCTTCAGGGCATCCGAAGGTATCAATTGTCGGGCGGCAGGAGCAACGATACAGTTTAAGCCCGGACTTATTGAAGCTACGAAGCGTCGGAGATCGCGGGATAATAAACAGGATGAGGCCAGAGGAGGAACGGTGGGCAGAGGCGCTACTCGCAATCCGCTTGCACGGCGACCGCGCACCCGACTGGATCGCCGAACGGATCGCAGCGCTGGCCTACGCTGGCGACGAAGCGGGCGTCGCTCACTTCATGGATATGGCCGCTCGGCTGGACGCCCTGAGCGACGGGACACGCCAGTAAAGCGATGGCGGGATTGGCTGCTGTATGCCGAGGCGGCTGTTCTCACCGTGCTAATGGCTGCGGCGCTGCTGTCGGGCATTTGGGGTATGGTTCGCTAAGCCCGCACAGTTGGCACCTGCGTGAGGTCTGTCGTCCAGGCGGGCGACTTCATCTCAGATCGCAGACGCCATTGCCGCTTGAATCCTTGCGATGCGGGCACCGCCGTGAACCGCCCGAACTTGCTGTTCACTTCGTCCAGTGCTGCCATCAGCCGTTCGCGGGCTGCACGGTCGCCTTCGAACAACGTGCGTGGCCGATCACCAGCCGGCAGCAGGTCGTCCAGCAAGACGCCCGCCTTCGTGTATGCGTAGCCGTCCCGCCATGCCCGCTCTGCGCAGCGACGGGCAGCGGAGATGAGTTCGAAACTGTCGCTGGTCATCGGGTGCAGCGTCGTCGATCGTGAACCAGCATATTGCGGCCGGTCCGGCTTGTGCTTGTTCGTATGGAAGAAGGCGGTAAACCGGCCAGCGACCAGCCCGTGCTGCCGCAGCTTCTCGCCCGCGCGCATAGCGTACTGTGACAGTGCCCCCATCATACCGTGAAAGTCGTGAACCGGCGTCCCGAACGATCGCGTTACGGCCATGCCCTTGCGGGTCGGCTCTACCGTCTCGACTGCGCCTGCGGGAACACCTTGCAACTCCGTCACCAGCCGCTCCAGCACGACGGTCCCGATCTGTCGTGCCTGTTTTAGCGGCATGTCTCGCAATGATGCTGCGGTGGTGATGCCCAGGTCGGCCAGCTTGCGCGCGGTCGCGCCGCCCACGCCCCAGATGTCTTCGGCCGGGAAGGTCCGCAGCACAACGTCGCGAACGCCCTCGTCACGCAGGTCGGCAACCCCGCCGAACTCGGCACGCTTCTTGGCCGTCGCGTTCGCCAGCTTCGCGAGCGTCTTGGTCGGCGCAATGCCGACACAGGTCGGAATCGTCGTCCATAGCTGTACTTGGCTGCGCATTGCGTGAGCATGGGCGACCAAATCGCGGCCTTCGAACCCAGCAAGATCAAGAAATATCTCGTCGATCGAATAGATCTCGAAGTCGCGCACGAATGGCTCGACTGCGGCCAACACGCGTCGCTGCATATCGCCGTAAAGGGTATAGTTCGACGACCGGACCTTAATGCCGTGCGCGCGGATCAGATCGCGTAGATGGTGCGCCGGGTCGCCCATTTTTATGCCGAGCGCCTTCGCTTCCGCTGATCGGGCTATCGCGCAGCCGTCGTTGTTCGACAGCACGATCACCGGCACGCCGACCAAGCTATGGTCGAATGCCCTCTCGCACGAGACATAGTAATTATTGCAGTCAATCAGCGCGATCGGCGTGGTCACAACACCCGCCGCGCGACGCCGACTACGACGCCCCAAATCTCGACGTACTCGTCGACCAGAATGTGCGGGAAGCCTTCTGCCTCCGGGACAAGCCAGTGGCGTCCGTCCATGTGCTTCAGGCGCTTCAATGTCCGGTCGCCATGGACGAGCGCCACAACGATCGATCCAGTGCGCGGCCGCTTCGCCCGGTTGACGACGATCAGATCACCATCGTTGATGCCTGCGCCAGCCATCGACCCGCCTTCAACGCGCATGATGTACGATGCGGCCGGATGTTCGACCAGGTACGCCCCAAGGTCGATCGGCTCCTCCATGTCGTCCTGTGCAGGCGAGGGAAACCCAGCCGGCGTTCGGATGAGGAAACACGGCAGCGAATGGGGTATCAGCTCATATGCAACGTCGTGAAGCTGTACCGTACCCATAGCGCTTGTCCCGAATCATCAATGCGATCCATGTAGCGCGGGTCGGAACGTAAAGTGAACAACGCAAAGTGGACGGTCGAGCGTCCGTTGTCCCGCCCGCTACCGTACCAACGTAGGATAGAGTTTCATACCAACGGCTTATTGCGATCCAATTGTATTGGATCGATTGCATTCGCCTGCGTCGCTCCCCCGCGAGCAGCGTTCCGAGGCGGTCGTGCCAACCTGGCCTCCCTTGCCATGCACGCCCTACACGATCGTCTCGGAACGTCACCAACGTGGTTGGTTCGGCTCGCCGGAAACCAAGGCTACCAACCCGCCAGCCCTTCAGAGCGAACGTCGGTGAGCAGACGACCCCGACGCCGAACGCGACGGGGTCTCCCAAGGCTTAGGCTACGTCCGCACCGGGAACGAACGTGGAGCCGCTAGTACCGTAGTAATAGTAGGTCACGCCGTTGAGCTCCTGCGAGCCAAGGTACTCGACCGACCGGATGTTAGAATCAACGAACTTAAGTTGACCGCCAAAACCGTTGCTCGGGTCGGAAGCGTCTGGGCCGCCGGTACCGGACATATCCAATACTCGGTTACGGCCGAAGCCGATCGTACCGTCGCCGTTGCCGTCGTAGAGTTGGCGGGTGGTAACCAGCAGATCATCGGCGCCAAAGCCGGAGATCGTGTCACCGCCCATATTCAGTCCCAGCGCGTTGTCGTGAAGAATGACACGGGCACCGCCGGCAGCACTGATCGTATCGTTGCCAATCGTTCCTTCGAGCACGTTCTCTTGGCCAAACTGTGCCCACAGATTCTTTCGCGTGGCACCGTCGGCGTAAGCAAACTGACCACCCTTGCTTCCTAGAACGCGGAGCTCGAAGGGGTTCGCGGTTGGAAGCTCGGACGCGATCACGACGTTATCCTCACCGGCGTTCTCGGCGCTGGTACGATCAATATCGATAATGCCGTTCACACCGGCGGAGATGAACCCATCGTCATTGCCGTCGAATAGCGCACGTGTCGTCAGAATCACGTCGTCACTGCCAAAGCCGATAAGGGCATCGTCTCCGGTAGACCCTTCGGCGAACACGAAAGCGGTAGGGCCGGTAGCGATATAGGTGTCAGCGGCGCCATTGGCGTCGATCGTCGTGAGGGATGACGTCGTTACGACAGCATCGTTGTTCCTGAATGCCATGGTGAACCCTTTTCGCAACTGAGAAGTCCAACCGGTGACAATCAGTCACAAACAGTTGCGGTTCCCGAACAATTTTCCCAACTGTATGGCTGTAACGCTTTGTAGCGCGTCCTAAAACGGGACAAACGTCTTCCGCCAGCGCTATCCGGCAGACGGCCACAAATCGTAGAGCGAGACGCCTTCCGCCATGTCATAAATCCTCGACGCGGCAATCTATGAACCATTCCGTCTGACCCGTTTGGCTGTCAGGCAGCGACCAGATCGAGGTCTTGGTTGTGCCGGTGACTGAGCCTGTGTCGGCGATGCGCAAACCGTCTTGTCCCAGCGGTGATCCTGCCGATCGAAACGTCCCACGGAGGTGCCGTTCAATGGCCTCGACGGTCAGATCCGCCGCCGGGGACAGGATCAGCGCCGCCGACGAACTATCTTTCCCCTCTTCAAAATCGAAACGCAGGCTCACCACGGCTGCGGTCCCGCCTCGATAATTGCCTTCCCACCTGCGAATGATTCGGTCGTTCTTGGGCACCGGACCATCCACCGCGTAATCGACGCCCTTCGCCACGTCGTTTCGTACAAGCGTCATCCCGATCGAAGTCAGATCGGACGTGTCCAGCCGGCTCGCTCCTGCGCGGCAGAAGGTGCGGTCGAACGTTGCTATGACCGCACCCGCATCGGCCGGAGTCGTGCTTGCCGCCAGAAGTGCCGCACCGATCGCATGGAACATTGCCTGCCTCCCGTTACTCAGGGCCGCGAAGGGCGTGGCGTCCCGAACGTAAGGGGTTCGGCCTCGCCATCCATTCGCGCCGCCAGTCCAACTTGCCCCCATCGGCCGCCTACTCGCAAGACGGATCGCACTACTTCCAAACCAGCCTACGGAGACACTGGCGGCCGAGATGTGCGCAACTATGTTCCCACCCATGTGCAATCGAGCCCGCTTCGCCGGCGAACCCGCTGACCTGTTCGGATCAGCCGCGAAGCTGTTTCCCGAGCGTCCTCGTGACAACCGGTTCAATCCGCAGGAGTTGCGGCCAAAGGGGCGGGCTTACGTCATCCGGGAACAGGACGGTGAACGCGGCTGGGACATCATGTCGTGGGACGTGCTGGGCGGTCAGGCGGCATGGCCAATGACGAACGTCCGAAACCTGAAGCTCCCGCAGTGGCGTAAGCTGGCGGCCGATCCGGCGAACCGTTGCTTGGTGCCACTCACCGAGTTCTGCGAATGGACGCCGGACAAGCACGACCTTGGCGACGGCAAGCCGCCGCTGAAGGGAGAGATGTGGTTTCAGGTCACTGACCAGCCGACGTTCGCGGTAGCCGGGTTCTGGCAACAGACGGTCGAGGGCGCGGGCTTCACTATGGTGACATGCGATCCAAACGAACTGGTCGCGCCGATCCATCCGAAGGCGATGATAACGATACTGCGACCGGAGGACGTCGAGACGTGGTTGCGCGGCACCTATGACGAGGTGGTCGCATTGCAACGGCCTTATGACGCGGCGGCAATGACGGTTCGCGGACCGGAGTTCCCGACGCGCAAGACGGTCGGCTGATCGGCGTGGTCTTGCGAGGTCTATGTGACCTGCTGGCCGCTCCACTGCCACGCGGGATTAATCGGCCTTTACCCCAGCGCAATTGTCAGGCTCTATGTCAGCCGACGGTTGGCATGTCCGGGGCGAAATGAAAGCTGATGACCACTAAGGTCGAACTGAGTATCGCGGGACGTGGCGCGGATGACGCCCCGCTGCTCGGGGATCTTTTGGCCCAGATTCAGGATTTTTTCGAGATGGTGAACGTGGTGGCTGCGTCCATCACTGGAGATGACGTAGAACGCTTTGACTGGCGCGTCGTGGGTCTGAGCAAGAATAGTCCCGCGCGGGTGACGGTTGAAGCATTTTCTCGGCACGGGCATAGCGACGGAGAGGAAATAGCTGCTACAGCGCGTAATGAAGTTGTTGCCGGCCTCTTACAGTTGCAGACGAGCAATGTCCGTCCACTTTATTTTAACGACAACGTGGCAGAGGTAGCAGATCGCTTTATTCGCCGCATAGCTACTAGTCTTACCGAAACCGGTATTGGAGATGGAGAAAAGCAGATTGCGCTGATTAAACCCGCCGGCGCAGTCGTGGCTATCAAAAATCTAGATGCCGTCCGCGACGAAGATCCAATTCATCCATACCGTGAGCTTGGCAGTATCGAGGGACACATCCAAAATGTCGGTGAAGATGGTTACGGACGGCCGTACATCATCATTAAAAATCGCATTACCGGTAAAGATGTTCGTTGCATCCTTTCCGGTTCCGCGTTGCAGGCTCTCGAAGAGGAGCCAGTCGCGAATGTGGTTTGGCGCAAGCGCCGTGTTACGGCCATTGGGGTTCTAAGGTATCGTTCGATCGGAAAACTCAGCCAAGCGGACGTGGAGCGGCTAGACTTTGCGGATCCGCTAGAAGCGTTGCCGCAAGTTCGAGATATTATCAACAAACAGTTCACTCGCGGACTGACTTCCGGGGATTACTTAGAGAAGGTCCGTAATGGTGAAGCCTAGGCGGGTGGCATGGGATGCGTGCATGTGGATCGCGACGATAATCCAAGAGTCGGTTCCGACCAAAGGGGGCGGCATCGAGGACCGTGGGCGGCTCTGTAATCACGTAATCGAATTGGCGACGAAGAAGACAATTGAGATCGCAACGTCCGGACTATCCCTCGCCGAGGTATGTAAAGACGATTCCATTAAAAACGAAGACCCTGACATTCTTTCAGATTTTTTCCGAAACGATTACATACTCATCGTGCCTGTCGATCGATACGTTGGCACACTTGCCCGTCAGCTTATGCAAAGCGGTCTTGCTGGCCTAAAGCCTCCTGACGCTGTGCATTTAGCTGCTGCGATGTCCTGCGACGCTTCGGAATTCCACACGTTCGACAAGGTGCTTCTACGATTGGATCAGCAGATACTAACGCCGTCCGGCGGACTGCTTAGGATATGCAAACCGCCAGAGCCCGCGCTTAAGCTGCTTTAGCCAGCGAACTTATGAACGTCACGTTGTATACGATTACCGCCTCACTGGCCACCGATCGCACATCGGCCGCTGGCTCGGGTATCCGTTACTGCGCATAGACCGCTGGTGGGCCGCTTCCATGACGCGCTGGTACTGCTTAATTGCTTCAGTGACAAACCGGCGGCTGGCGTCCTGCCCGCTCACGGTACGACCAGTTCGGGCGGCACGGACTCGCGCAAATCGGCGGCGCTGATCGACCAAGCGCGAGCCAAGGCATCCAGCTCGGCCAGCGAGACTCGGTCCCGCGCCGAGATTGTCGCCAGCCGCTTTTGCGGAATGCCCGTCAGCCGGGATAGCGCTTCGTAAGGCGTCGTCTTTTGTGCAACCCAAGCGTCGAACCACCACGATCCAGTAGCGATCGCACGGGCAACTGGATGGGTGTCGGACCATGTGTCGAGATACACCGGTAACGGACGTTCGCCCTTCCGCCTCATGGCAGGACCGACAGCGTCAGCTGCTCACCACGTGCCGCAAGGACACATCGCGCCTGCTGTGCCGCGTCGACCGCCTGTCGGTACTCGACGGTGCCATAGCGCTCGGCCTCGTCGAACCCGAACCGTGCCCAGTCATCGGATGGATAGCAGGCGTCATAGATCGCGCGCGCAGCTGCACGCAGACGCAGGTCGTGCTGCATTGGAAGCTCCCTTGTCGTGTCGAGTCGCCCGGCTGGCGGGCAGTGGAACGTAGAACGAATAGGGAACGTTTCGCAAGACGGGTTGAGTTTGGTCGGGGCCGGGGTTCAGCTGCATCCCCCACCACAACCGCCGCCGCAGCCCCCGTCGCTTCCGCCGTCGCCGCAATCACCGCCACCCGCTCCATCAAAGGCGAACAAATCCCATTCGAAACCGTCCCCGTCGACACGACGAAACTTGCCGAATAACCGGCAAAGCGCAGCAACAGCAATCATTGCGAGGACGACCGCCACCGCAAGATGTTGGCCGGCGATCACCATCACCGCCATCGTACCGGCACCGATTGCCGTCCATTTCGCAATGGCTGGATCAGGAGCCTCGACTATATCGACGCGCACGAAGCGACGTTCGAAACGGTGTTCCGGGTCAGGCCAGATGTCTGAAGGTGGCGGGTTGCCGAACGTCTCGCGATAGCGTTCGAGGGTATAGGCATAACGGTCGCGGTAATGTTCGCGCTGTTCGCAGCCGCCACTGGTTGGTTCGTGGTGAATGTCCCGCCCAATGGTGTCACGACACAGGCCATGCCAGTAGTCGCGGGTAAAGGTCAGGTGCAGGTGCCATGCCTGATCGACCGCGTCAGAAGGGGTGAGTTGATCGTCGCATATCGCGATTAGGGCGAGGAAGCGGCGATACTCCACCGTGACCCTTGCAGCGAAGTCCTCGCTCCAACCGTTCTCTGCGGCCAGCCTCCCTTCGAAGCTGAGCGCTGCATCGGTCCGGCCGATGGCCAGGGTTTCGATCCTCCCGATGAGGACCCTTCGCGCCAGATGCGCGGAGTCGTTCGTTTCCATGTCCGGGTAGCATGGTAGGATATTATTGCGAGTTGATGACGGAGGAGGCAGCCTTTTCCGTAGCGCTGCATAAGCTGTTTGCTGGGCGGGCCTCGTGTGCCAATCTGATTGTGAATGACGCGGTAGCCGCCCGAGCAGACCAGACCTAAGGTGCGGCAAAGGCGATTAATATTCGACCGACCGGGGGGGGACGGGCATCATGGACAGTATGGACGATGTAGGGGCGCTGGTTACGGGCGGACTCGCGGCACGGACCTTGGATCATCCGGGTCATGCACCTGCCCATAACGATGCCCATCATTTGCAAGGGCACGACTGCGCCAATTGCGGAACGCCACTAACTGGCGACTATTGCCACGCGTGCGGACAGGCGGCGCATCTGCATCGCGACATCACCGGCTTTGCCCATGACGTCCTGCACGGCGTGTTCCATTTCGAAGGCAAGTTCTGGTCGACCTTGCCGATGCTCGCGTTCCAGCCCGGGCGGTTGACCCGCCGGTACATCGACGGAGAGCGGGCGAAGTACGTGACGCCGATGGCGATGTTCCTGTTCTCGGTCTTCCTGATGTTCGTTGTCGTCAGCAACGTGCCCGGCTGGTTCTCACCAAGCGACATCGAGGCCAAGACGCCAAATGTCGAAGCGGCACGGCAGGATCTCGCCACGTCGATCGACAAAGGTCAGGAGCAAGTGGAGCGGCTGACCGCCGAGCGTGCCACCGTAGCGAAGGCGGGCGGGGACACTTCTTCGATCGATGAGAAGCTCAATGAGGCTCGTAACGAACTGCGAGGGTTGCGGATCGCCGAACGGTTCGTTCCAGGTAAGGCAGCCGACGCGGGCAAGCTGCAGGTTTCGTCTCCCGTACAAGGCACGGACGCAAAGGACGGCGCCGGCGCGTGGCTTCAACAGAAGATCGATCAGGCACGCGAGAACCCCAAGCTGCTGTTCTACAAAATGAAGAGCAGCGGGTATAAGTACAGTTGGGCGCTGATCCCCATGTCCCTGCCCTTCCTGTGGGTCATGTTTGCGTGGCGGCCTCGCTTCGGTCTGTACGACCATGCGGTCTTCGCCACCTACTCGATCGCGTTCATGTCGCTGATGGTTGTGGTGCTGACATTAGTCGGCTGGACGCTTGGCGGGTTTGGCCGGACGATCGCCTGGAGCGCGCTCTTTATCGTGCCGCCGGTCCACATGTATAAGCAGTTGCGACATGGCTATGAGCTTCGCCGTTTCAGTGCCCTTTGGCGCACTGTCGCGTTGCTCCATGTCGTGTCGTTCACGTCGCTCGCGTTCTTCCTGATGCTGCTCTCGCTTGGGCTGGCGGAGTGAACGGCAGCCGTCAGCATGAAAGGTAGTAGATTCTCCAAGCCGAAGTGTTGGGCGAAGGTCAGCAGGCCTATTGACGTCACATCGAACTGGTAGTCGATTACGGCAGTTCGGCCGGGGGGCCGAATCGAATTTGGGGGCTATATGAAAAAGGCACTTTTGCTTGCCGCTAGCGTCATGCTGGCATCCTCTGCGCATGCTCAGACCGCTGCCGTAGCGCCGGCAGCGCCAGCAACAGCAGTGGTCGTCGGAGGCGACGCGTCGGTTCTCCGCGCAGGAACGTCCGTCGTCCTTCGCACGCTCGATGGCCTCACCACTGAAGGCAAGAAGTTAAAGGTCGGCCAGCGCTTTAACCTCGAAGTCGCCGAGGCGGTGCAGGTCAACGGTGTGACCGTCATCCCGGTCGGAGCGCATGCTGTTGGCGAAGTCACCGACATTCGTAACAAGGGCATGTGGGGCAAGTCGGGCCGTATCGGCGCCCGTTTGGTCTATGTCGAAACGAACGGTCGTCGCCTCCGCCTGTCCGGTCAGATGGACGATAAGGGTGTGACCGGAACGGCGGGTGTCGTCGGTGCGATTGCATTGGTGCCGGTAGCAGGCTTCTTCATGACGGGGACGAGCGCGCGCATCCCCGCCGGCTCGAACATCACTGGCTATCTCGATGAAGACGTGCCGGTTGCCTTCACAGGCACGGCAGCGCCGGCGCCGATGGTCGTTCAGACTTCGAGCAAGTGAGCCAACGCGGCTGGCGCAGCTATGCGTCAGCCGCACCGGTTCGGAAGGTGCAAATCGATCGCTTCCGCTGCATTCGTTTCCGCGATCCAACTCCTCGCTCTTCTAGTGACGCCCGGCGGTTTGAACGCTGCTGGCTGCCATAATGATCGAAAGGGCGGGACCGGCTACCACTGCCATCGATCGAGCATCCGACAGCCGCTCCGGGACACGCGTCGGAATCTATCCGAAAGCACGAACTTCCCAAACTGTGCCGCAGCACGGGCGGTCGGCGCGGCGCCTGTTCGTGCTGGCGACCCCGGCTACAGCAGGCGGCTCGATCGTGACGGTGACGGCGTCGGGTGCGAATAACGTTACGTCCGACTTGCTGCTGCGGATCGACCTTCCAGTTGAGACGTAAGTCGCGTGTGCTGCGACGGATGCAGGTACGGGAGATGTCATGATGGGAACCGCTGGCCGCTTCAAACCGGTGCTGTCCAGATCATGACCGGCATCTGGGCCGCGGGCTTCTGGGGACTGGTTGGCGGCTCCGCTCTGCTCATCGGGGCATTGATCGCATATTTCGTCCGCCTGCCACAGCGGTTGATTGCCTCGGTCATGGCGATTGGCGCCGGCGTGCTGATCTCGGCAGTTGCGTTCGACCTTATGGACGAAGCGTTCCAGCAAGGCGGCTTCGACTCGACAGCGTTCGGTTTCTTGGGCGGCGCTGCCGTCTACACGCTTGCTAACATCGTCGTATCGCGACGTGGGGCCAAGCACCGCAAACGCTCAGGTTCGAACCCGGACGAGAGCCAGCCGGACGCCAGCTCGGGCTCGGGGACGGCCATCGCGATCGGCGCGCTGCTGGATGGCATCCCAGAGTCCGTCGTTATCGGCGTAAGCCTGCTCAGCGGCGGCGGAGTGAGCATGGTTACGGTAGCAGCGGTGTTCCTCTCGAACGTCCCAGAAGGCCTATCGAGTGCGGCGGGCATGAAGGCTGCTGGCCATGGCGCGCGCTACATCTTTGGCGTCTGGGGTGGCATCGCGGTCGCATCGGCCATTGCGGCCATGATCGGCAACATCACGCTTGCTGGCAGCAGTCCGGACTTAATCGCCGGCGTAACGGCAGTCGCCGCTGGCGCTATTCTCGCGATGCTAGTCGATACGATGATCCCCAAAGCGACAGAGGCGACCCACGACTATTCAGGACTTATTGCCGTCTGCGGCTTCCTTGTTGCATTCGTGCTATCGAAGAGTGGTGCGTGAGGGCAAACGCTCGGCGATGCCGTCTTCTCCTGGCCCTTCCCGTCTTCAACGGATCGCCGAGCGGTAACAGTTGCCGTAGGCAGTCACTCAACGCCCAGCCATGCCGCCCGCCGCTGCTCGCGACAGGTCTGTTTGGGGCGTGAACAGACGCCACCCTTTCCTGTGGATGGCTCTTTCTGTCCCCTTCAGCCTGTTAGGCACCATCCGGATGCCGCGCCTTGGCTCGGTCTAGGACTTCACTTGAAAGACAGCGCGTTACTAGGGTTGTCAGATCGTAGCGCTCGATAAACGCTTGCCCGCCCAATACCTAACCGCTTGGCAATCTCGCTTCCGCCAACGCCTTGTTGCCGCAAAGCGCGTACAGCGTTGCCGTCAACAGTCGGCCTACGGCCCTTGTAAACCCCCGCTTCCTTCGCACGGTCGATGCCTTCCCGCTGGCGCTCCCGGCGAATGTCAGCCTCAAACTCAGCTATTGACGCTAGGACACCAAGCAAAAGTTTACCTGTCGAACTGGTTGTGTCCATACCGCCTTGTTGCAGGCACTGGAACGATACCCCCTTGTCAGCCAAACGCTTAACAATCGAATGAAGATCACTCGCGGATCGAGCAAGGCGATCTAATCGAGTTACTACAAAGGCATCCCCGTCGCGAACGAAAGATAAAGCTTCAGCGAGCGCGTCCCGCCCCGCCGTCGTTGTGCCGCTCCGCTTCTCGGCGAAAACTTTCTCGCAACCCGCAGCGCTCAATCCGTCGAGTTGCACGTCTAATGACTGTCCCACCGAACTGACACGTGCATACCCTACGCGCATAACCACCTCTGTCTCAATAGCGTCTAGAGGTTGCATTCTGGTTGTCTCAAAATACAAAATCAACCTTTATAAGACAGTTGACCCATCTGAATGTGTCTCATCCACTTGCCTCGGTAAGGTATACGCAAACGGAACAGCCATAAGGTAAGGTTCTCTCACTACGGATGGATAGCGACCCTGAAAGGGAACCTGTCCAAGATTAGCCTAGCGAAGAGACATCATGGCCTTCGCCAACGACTGTACGTAGTCCAACAACAAGTTTGCCTTCGCTGGGGACTGGCGGCCGAGCACTCCCATGGCTAAACGTTCTCTTAGGCTCAGAAAGGGCCCTATGATCATGGAGCGGTCTAGGACAGGATGTCTGTAATCCATCAGGTTGCCGGTACCGACTGCGAAGTTCGGCTTAACATCCTGTTCTTTCATGGTCTGAATGGACACCACCAAGAGACCTGGACATGCCCAGGCAAAGAAAAGGTTTTTTGGCCAAGCTGGTTGGCTGAGGACGCTCCAGGCGTGAGGGTTTCGTCCGTCGAGTATGACGCGTCGCCCACTCGGTGGAGATCGGACGGCATGACGCTTACCGATCGTGCCGCTAATGTTGCGTCGCAAATTGCGGTCGACGCTACTTACTGTGATGCACCACTAGCTCTTATAGGGCATAGTTTAGGTGGCAATGTCATCAAGGCAATCATCAGGCACCTTAAAGATCACCGATCGACCAATCCTCGATATGATCTTTTACTGAAACGTATTCGGCTTGTTGTTTTTTTGGGGACGCCGCACACCGGCGCCACTATCCACCGAAAAATACCAATATTTATTCAAAAGCTCTTACGTTTCACCAAGACCGTTGATGAGCTGGATTTGGACTCACCTATCCTTCGCGACTTAACGAGTTGGTATCGATCGAACATCCTGCCGGATTCGAAACATATGGTCTTCGTTGAAGCCAAACCGACGGTAGGGGGAGCGCTAATCGTATCACCGTCGAGCGCCGATCCGGGCATACCAAACGTGACGCCCATTCCTGTCGATTCCAATCATTCCTCGATTTGCAAACCAAACGACCGTAGTGGCGAGGTCTACAAGCTGATACTCGATGCAATACAGACTGTTATGGCAGATCAGCTACCGGAAATACTTCAAGACCCTCCTTCCATTTTAAGTAGTCCTGCAGAAAAGACGCAGCGCCGACGTCGCGGTGTAGATATGCGCATTGAAGCACATCGCAAATCGCTTATGGATGCTGGGGACGAGCGGCCATTCACCATACTACTTTGTGGTCCAACTATTAAAGAGAGTGACTTATCTCCCGCCGCCCAACTTTGTTCAAAGATCAAGAATCTTCTGGAATCCGATGGATTCCAAGTTGTTATAGGTCAGTCTCAAGGTATGACAGACTCAAGATTGGGTGACGAAAGTAACACGCTGGGTCGAGAATTAAATTTCATTGGGAACAGCTGTAACGCGGTTGTCGTTATTGCCAGCGGGGCAGCCGGATGGAGCGAATTAGGTCTATTCGGATGGCATATGGCCAGTAACAAATCAATCCGAGCCAAAGGCGTAGACATCGTTGTTATCGCCGATAGCGCCGACGCTGTTGGCCATAATTTCTTAGCATCGGGTCCAGTTGCCTACGGCGAAGCAGTTGGTCGTGCCGATATTACTTCTTTGCAAACCTACAATCCTGAAACCGTATTACATCGCATGCGCGCACGTCGTAGTATGTATGTAATGGATCGGCGGGGGCGACCGAAGCGAGGCGCTGCATGAGTTCTTCCCTAAATCGCGCTGGCATTTTATGGGCACTGGGCATTTTGCAACCAGCGTCAGCGAGCGAGTTGAGCAACTACCTTTCTATGGTACTGCCGGAAGCAGGTAGCGCGCCTGATGAAAGCGATCTTCAAAGGTTTTTAATCGATGCATCGGATATGCGGCAAGTGGTACGTGTTCATAGGGATCCTGATCTCTTCTCACTCACGTCACATGGAAACTACTACCTTTCCAAGAAGCAGCGCTTAAGTAGAGACCGAGAACGATTGTTCTTGCTGCGAGACCTCTGGGCGGATAGGGTAGTACGGTCATCTGAGGAGACGTTCGCGGGATTGGACGGCGTAGCGCAGTCCGCAAACGATAGAATAGACATACAAGGGTCCGGGGCCAATAAGCCCGGCCCCTGCGTTCCTCGGGTCCGATCTTATTGGCCCCGGATCTCAAGGCAGTTAATAGAAGAAACTGGCCCGTTAGTTTCCTCAGATGACATTTTTCCGAATTATTTATCGTTCTCGACCATCCGCCAATTAGAGTTGGCGCGCATTGGGTCGAGCGATAAGTGGGATTACTCGGGAATCGCTTTATCGATGGGAGTTTCCCCACTTCTTCTTCTTCGAATGGCAATAAAGCCTGAACCTAATTACAGAACATTTGAAATACGAAAATCATCCGGCGCTTTTCGTAAGATTGAAGCGCCTCGAGTCTTCCTTAAGACCGTGCAGCGCTTTATCGCAGACTACGTTCTACGGGATTTGCCTGTCCACGACGCAGTACATTCCTTTAGAAGAAGTAGGTCGTCGGTGACGAATGCTCATGTACATCGCGGATCGCACTGGGTAGGAACAATCGATATTGAAGATTTTTTTCCATCGATAAATGAGGAAGCCGTTCAGCGGTTACTTATGACAAACGGCTTTTCGGTCCGCGAAGCGACGACGATTAAGCGGCTTTGCACCTATCTTGGCTCTCTCCCACAAGGCGGACCCGCGAGCCCCGTCATCTCGAACGCCGTTCTGTACGAATCAGATGTTATCTGCGCGTCTATCGCGGAGGGTAACGGGCTAAAGTATTCTCGTTACGCCGACGATCTAACATTCAGTGGCGATAACAAACATCAGGTAACGTCAGCGATCGATGCAGCAAAAACAATCCTCAATTCGAAGTATGGAATGAGGATCAACGAGAAAAAATCTCGTATAAACGGCCCCTCTTCGCGGCGCGCAATCACGGGGGCCACTATTAGCGACAGCGTTCTCCCACCGCGAGAGATACGGCGTAATATTCGCGCCGCTTGCTATAATTTATTAAAATCGGATAAGGTTGATATAGTTAAGCTTAGAGAAGTTCAGGGTTACTTAAGCTATTTCGAGTCATTTCCGGACTTTCGAATGCGATCTGAGTATTCCAAAATGCGGGAAAAACTTATTGTTGCCAAAGCAAAATCGCGCCAAATTGGCTGAAACAGGATAACATTGAAGCGATACAAATCTGTACACTATCCTGACGACTATAGAGGAGCACAATTCTGCTTGACGTGACCCCCGTTTCTTCATCCACCTGGACCTAGAGACCGGCCCTCGAAGGGACGGACGGAATGAAGCGGAAGCAATTTTCGGAAGAGCAGATCATCGGCATCTTGAAGGAGGCTGAGGCGGGTGCAGTGGTGACGGAGCTGTGCCGCAAGCACGGCATGTCGAGCGCGACCTACTATGCATGGAAGGCGAAGTTCGGCGGCCTGGAGGTGTCCGACGC
>NZ_JBQCMO010000015.1:0-27345 GCF_051965015.1 Sphingomonas sp. SAFR-052
TCGGCATCTTGATGGGCGATCGTCCGCCTTTTAAGCCGCGCCCCAACACAAGACCTGATTTTGTCCACGCGACCTAGTCCTTTAGATAACGCAGGCTGTTGCCGTACCGCCTATTGATTTCCGCCCGTAGCGCCTCCCGATCGACACCGGTCCGGGGCATCGCCCGATATTTCGCTTCGAGCCGATCGAACACCTCCTCCTCCGGCGTGACCCGACCCGCTTCGGCATCGGCCAGCCCCCGCGCGATCGCCGCGTCGATCCGGGCGAGGTCATCGCCTGCGTCACCGCCTTCCGGCTTCGTCGTCATGACGCTTTCCCTTGCTCGACCGGTCCGTCTTCCCGATCCGATCTCGACACGATAGCCTGCCGCCCCATGCCCGCCAACGACACACCGCCCCCCGCCGATCCCGCCCTGCTGGCAGCGCTCGACGCATCGATCGCCGAAAGTCTCGCCGAAATGCGGCTTGGTGGCGGGATCGACCTCGACCTCGTCATCGAGCGTATCCTCGCCAGTCTGCAGACACAGGCCACCTAACCCTTTCCTACACGCCCCGCCCCCGTCATGCTCGGCCGGTCCGGCCGGATGCCTGTCCCCCACCCCGCACACCCCGCGCACCATGCGTTACGTGGCACCTTCGTCACCTTTGCCCGCCCCCTCGCTGGACGGTCCGTGGCGTACCCGGTATCGAGTAGCAAAGCCGGGGGGTGGCGACACGATGGCGCAGGGCGGGGAAGCGGCACGACGGATCGAGGGGTGGAAGTCGATCGCCGCCTATCTCGGCCGCGACCGCTCGACCGCGATCCGCTGGGCACGCGAGCGCGGCCTGCCGATCCATGCCCTGCCCGGCGGGCGTGCCCGCAGCGTCTATGCGCTGGCCCATGAACTCGACGCCTGGATCTCGGGACAGGAGGCGCTGCCGCCCGACCCCGCGCCCGCCGACCCGCCGCCCACAGCGCCCCCCGCTCCACCGCCAGCCTCCAACCCGCTGGCGCTGCCCCGCCCCGCCCCGCCGCGGCGCTGGCCGATCGTGCTCGGCGCGCTGGCGCTGCTCGGGATCAGCGTCGCCGCGATCGACTGGATCGGCCCCTCGACCGATCGGCTCGACGCGGCGACCCATGCCCGTTTCGTTGCCGCGCGCGACGACGTGGCGATGCGCAGCGCCCCGCGGCTCCACGCCGCCATCACCGTGCTCACCCGCCTCGCCCAGACCCATCCCGGCAATGTCGAGGTGCAGGAGGCGCTGGCCGAGGCATGGCTGCTGACCCGCGAATTCGGTTCGGCCTCCGACACGCTCAGCATCGGTCGGGCGCGGGCGGCGGCGGCGGCGGCGCGGGCGATCGACCCGCGCTCGGCGGTCGCCGACCGGGTCGACGGGGTCATCGCCTATTGGTGGGACGGCAAGCCGCAGCTGGCGGGCGAGCTGTTCCGCCGCGCCATCGGCCACGCTCCGGGCGATCCGCTGGCGCATCTCTGGTATGCCAATATCCTCGCCGACAATGGCGAGGACGCCGCCGCCCAGCGCGAATTCGACGCCGCGCGCACGCTGGCGCCCGGCGCGCCGTGGCTGCTCGCCGATTATGGCTGGGGACTGTGGTCGGCGGGGCGCACCGCGCAGGCGCAGGCGCTGCTGACCACCGTCGCCAGCCAGTATCCGACGCTGGCCAGCGTCCATGACGCGCTGAGCGTCACCGCGCTCGCCGAGGGCGACCTTGCCGGCTATGCCCGCCACCTCGCCGCCCGCGCCCGCGCGCGGGGCGAGCCCGAGCTCATCACCTACAGCACCGCGCTCCAGCGGACCATCGACAGCGACCGGCGCGCCGGCAACGGCCCGGCCGCGACCTATGCGGTGATCCTCAGCCGCGCGGTGGCGATCACCCAGAATGACGACCCGCCCGACCATAGCTGGCCCGCCTTCGTCGCGGCGGTGGCGGGCGACCGGGCGACGCTGGTCACGATCCTGAACGATGCGCGGGCGCGCGGCGAACAATGGGGGTCGGCCGGATTCGTCCGCCGCATCCGCGCGCGCTATGCCGGCGACCGGGCGATCGATGCCACGCTAAGTGCACTCGCACAGCCGCGGATCGATCCCACCTGACCGGGCGATCCGGCTGATTCTACACCGATTCCGCGGCGCCACCACCCGATGCGACGCTTTGCGACACCTTGCCACCGGACGATTCCGCTGCGGCGGGCTTAGCCTTCACCCCTCGGTAACGACCGGTTCGGGGGAGCCATATGACGGGGGTACGCACGGTCGTTTCGACCGATTGGGGGAAGGTCGCGGACCAGGGATCGGGGGATCCCGGCCGCGACCTGTATTGGCAGGGGCGCGTCGATCAGGCGGACGAGGCCGGCGCGCTCTTCGACGCCACCGGGCGCATCCTGCGCACCACGCCTGCCTGCGACGCGCTGCTGGTCACCGGTGCCGACGGGGTGGCGCGCTGGACGCTGCTGCCGTGCGAACAGGCGCGGATCGAGGCCGCCCTCGCCCGCGCGACCGCGCGCATCGCCCCGGAGGCGGCGGCGCTGCGCTATCACCCCGCGCCCGGCCGCACGCCGTTGATCCTGATCGCACGGCCGGTGCCATGGGCCATGCGGCTGCTGCACGCGACGCCCGGCGCAGCGGTGGTGTCGCTGATCGACCCGGCCGAGCGTCCGGCACCGGCGACGCAGCTCTGGCGCGAGGCGTTCGACCTGACCCCCAGCGAAGTCGCGCTCGCCGCGCTGCTGATGGCCGGGCACTCGCTGGAATCGGCGGCGGCGGCGCGCGATTGCCGCCAGACGACGCTGCGCGTCCATTTGCGCCACATCTTTGCCAAGACCGGCGTGTCGCGCCAGTCCGACCTGGTCAGCCTGCTCACGCGGATCGGGCGGGGGTAATAGGCTTCTGCCGCCGCGTTGAACCCCTTACGCGGCGGCAGAGGACCGATCAGTCCGAACCGAAGATGTCGCGGGTGAACAGCCGGTCGCCGATATCCGCCAGCTCGGGGGCGGCGCGGTTCGCGATCACCACGTCGCACTCCGCCTTGAACGCGTCGAGGTCCTTCACGACCTTCGACCCGAAGAAATTATCCTCGTCGAGGGTCGGTTCGTACACGACGACCTCGATCCCCTTCGCCTTCACCCGCTTCATGATCCCCTGGATCGACGACTGGCGGAAATTGTCCGATCCGGCCTTCATCGTCAGGCGATAGACGCCGACCTTCTTCGGGCGGCGCGCGATGATCTGGTCGGCCAGGAAATCCTTGCGGGTGCGGTTCGCATCGACGATCGCGCGGATCAGGTTCTGCGGCACTTCCGAATAGTTGGCGAGCAGCTGCTTGGTATCCTTGGGCAGGCAGTAGCCGCCATAGCCGAAGCTCGGATTGTTGTAGTGCATGCCGACCCGCGGATCGAGGCCGACGCCCTCGATGATCTGCTTGGTGTCCATGCCGCCGGCGATCGCATAGCTGTCGAGTTCGTTGAAGAAGGCGACACGCATCGCGAGATAGGTGTTGGCGAACAGCTTGATCGCCTCCGCCTCGCGGCTGTCGGTGAACAGGATCGGTGCATCCTTCTTCTCCGCACCCTGCAGCAGCAGGTCGGCAAAGATCTTCGCGCGTTCCGACCGTTCGCCGACGATGATCCGCGACGGGTGGAGATTGTCGTACAGCGCGCGGCCTTCGCGCAGGAATTCGGGGCTGAACACCACGTTCGGCGCGTTCAGCCGCTGGCGGACTTCATCGACGAAGCCGACGGGAATCGTCGACTTGACGATGATCGTCGCGTTCGGCGCGGCCGCCGCCGCCTTGATGATGACCGCCTCGACCGAGCTGGTGTTGAACTTGTCAGTCTGGACGTCGTAATTGGTCGGCGTGGCGACGATCACATAGTCGGCGCCGTCGAGCGCCTGCGCGGCATCGGTGGTCGCGGTCAGGTCGAGCGTGCGTTCGGCGAGGAAGCGTTCCAGCTCGGCATCGACGATCGGCGATTTGCGGTCATTGACCAGCGCGACGCGGTCGTCCGAAATGTCGACGGCGACGACCGTGTTGTGCTGCGCGAGCAGCACCGCGTTCGACATGCCGACATAGCCAAGTCCGAAAACCGCGATCTTCATGTTCGTAGCACCCTTTGCCCGCCCGGCGCATAGCCGCATGGGAAACCGCCTAACCCCGGAACGGGCACGCAACAACCCCTTTGGCTGCGGCGTCGCACAGGGCGAAGCGCTTCGATCCGGAGCAAATTCGGGTTTTTCGAACCTGAAGATGTTGCATTGCAAAAAAGCGACGTCGGTCCGAACGGCCGGTGCCGAGAAAAAGCACCGACCGCTCCCGACCCGTTACAGCACGAAATCACCCGCGCTGAGCGACGTCGCGTAGACGAGGAACGCGAAGTCGGCGACGCCATCGCGGTTGCTGTCGCCCTGCACCAGCAGATAGCCGTCGGCGGCCGCCTGATAGCGCAACTCGAACGTCGTATGGGTCGTCGTCGTGAACGCAGCGGTGCCGATGAAGGTGAACGCCTGGTTCCCGCTGGCGCTCGACGGGTCGATCGCTGCCAGGTCGATGCGATCGCCGTCCGCCGCGACGAAATCGGTGATCCGGTCGAGCAGATCGCCGGTTCCGAAATCGCTGACCTTGGTAAAGACGAAGCGATCCGCCCCCGCGCCGCCGGTCATCACGTCGCCGCCGGTGTTGCCGGTCAGCACGTCGCTGCCTGCGCCACCCTCGAGCGTGTCGTTGCCGCTGCCCGACGACAGTGTGTCGTTGCCGTCGAGGCCCTGCAACAGGTCCGCACCGCTGCCGGTCGTGATCATATTGGCAAGGGTGTTGCCGACGCCGGTAAAGGCCTTGCTGCTCGAATAAACGAGCTTCTCGACATTGGCACCCAGCGTGTAGCTGAGCAGCGAGGTGGTCACCGTATCGGCACCCTCGCCCGCCGCCTCGACGATCACGTCGCCGGCATTGTCGACGACATAGCTGTCGTCGCCGGTGCCGCCGGTCATCGTGTCGACACCGACCCCGCCACTGAGCGTATCGTTGCCTGCACCACCGGTCAGGGAGTCGGCATATTTACCGCCGGTCAGGGCATTGGCGACGTCGTTGCCGATGCCGGTAAAGCCGGTGGTGCCGTTATAGCTCAGGCTTTCGAAATTGGCGGCGAGCGTGAAGCTGGCCAGCGAGGTCACGACCGTGTCGGTGCCGCCGCCGGTCGCCTCGACGATCACATCGGCAATGTTGTCGACATAATAGGTGTCGTTGCCGACGCCGCCGTCCATCGTGTCGGCGCCGATGCCGCCGTTCAGCGTATCGTTGCCGACCAGGCCATAGAGCAGGTCGTTACCGCTGCCGCCGGTCAGCGCATTGGCCAGTTCGTTGCCGGTGCCGGTAAAGGCTCCGGTGCCGGTGAACACGACACTCTCGAAATTGGCGGCGAGCGTATAGCTGCTGCGCGCGGTGCGCACCGTATCGCGACCGGCATTCGCCGCCTCGACCAGCACATCGTTGCCGTCGAGGACATAGACGTCGTTGCCCAGCCCACCCTCGAGCGTATCGTCGCCGGCACCCCCGTCGAGCGTATCGTCGTCGCCCTCGCCGACCAGCGAGTCATTGCCCGCCCCGCCGATGAGGTTGTCGTCGCCCGCCCCGCCACGCAGCGTATCGTTGCCGCTGCCCGCGGTCAGGGTGTTGGCCGATGCATTGCCGGTGCCGGTGAACGCCGCGGTCCCGGTATAGGTGACCGCTTCGAAATACAGCGCCAGCGTCCAGCTTGTCAGGCCGGTGACGATCGTATCGGTGCCGCCACCCGACAATTCGACCAGCGTGTCGGTGGTGGTGTCGACGAGATAGGTGTCGTTGCCGGCACCCCCTTCCAGACGGTCGACGCCGGCGCCACCGTCCAGCGTGTCGTTGCCCGACCCGCCCGACAGCGTGTCGTTGCCCGCGCCGCCGGTCATGCGGTTGCTCGACGCATTGCCGGTGCCGACGAAGCTGGCGGTGCCGGTATAGACGAGGTTTTCGACGTTCGCGAAGGAAGCGATGGTCAGGCTACCGAGCGCGGTGCGGACCGTGTCGGTGCCGCCGCCCGAGGATTCAACGACGATATCGGTCGATAGATCGACCTCATAGGTGTCGTCGCCGGTGCCGCCGATCATCGAATCCGCACCGGTCCCGCCGATCAGCGTGTCGTTGCCGGCCCCGCCGCTCAGGGTATCGGCCAGCGCGCCGCCGGTGATGACGTTGGCCAGCGCATTGCCGGTGCCAACGAAGCGCAGGCCCCCGGTATAGGTCAGGTTTTCGACATTGGTCAGCGACGCGATCGAATAGGTGCTGATCGTCGCCACCGATCCGCCGGGCAGGTCGGCCTCGACCGTGTCGATGCCGCCATTCACCGCCTCGACGATCACATCGGCCGCATCCTCCACCCGGTAGAGGTCGTTGCCAGTGCCGCCGGTCATCGTGTCGATGCCGTCGCCACCGTCGAGGATGTCGTTGCCGATACCGCCGATCAGGATGTCGTTGCCGTTGCCACCGTCGAGGCTGTCATTGCCGCCCGACCCGCCATCCAGCGTGTCGTTGCCGCCAAAGCCGCGCAGCGTGTCGTCGCCCTCGCCACCCACACGATTGTCGGGCGCGTCGTTGCCGTCATAGACGATGCCGGTATTGCCGTCGCTGGGCACCAGATCCTGATCGGTGAAGCGCAGCAATTCGACGCCGGTGATCGTATCGTCGCCGTCGGGACCCAGGCCCCCACGATTGTCGACGACGCGGAACACGCCCGGCGATTCCTGGGTGATGGTATAGTCGGCGCGGACCGAGGAATAGACGGCGATGTCATAGCCATTGCCGCCATCGATCCGGTCGTTGCCGCCGCCGCCGACCAACCGGTCGTCGCCGGCACCGCCCAGCAGTACGTCGTTGCCCGCGCCTGCCTCCAACGTATCGGCACCGCTGTCGTCGCCGCCGGTCAGCGTGTCCGTCCCCGATGATCCGGTGATACGGTCGTTGCCGTCGCCGCCATAGAGGTTCGCGCCGCTGCCTGCGATCGTGTCGTCGCCGACCCCGCCGTCGAGCCACGCATTGGCCCATCCGCTTAGCTGATCGTTGCCGAGCCCGCCCAGCAGCGTGCCCGTCCCGGACAGCAGGTCGTTGCCAGCACCACCATCCATGCGGTTGGCACCGTCATTGTCGCTCAGCACGTCGTTGTCGGCCCCGCCGTCGAGCGTATCGTCGCCCGATCCGCCGCCCAGCGTATCGTTGCCCACACCACCAGCCAAGCTGTCGTGATTGGCGTCGCCCGCCAGCACGTCGTTGCCGGTGCCGCCATCGATGGTGTCGTTGCCGAAGCCGCCGGTGACGGTGTCGTTGCCGGCCCCGCCGATCAGGCTGTCGGCCCCGTCGAAGCCGTCGATCAGATCGTCGTCGTCGCCGCCATCGACCGTGTCGTTGCCGGCCCCGGCGAACAGCGCGTCATAGCCGGCACCACCCGCAATCGAGTCATCGTCGTTATAGCCGAAGATCCGGTCGTTGCCGGCCGCGCCGATCAGCGTGTCGTTGCCCGATTCCCCGAGGATGTAATCGTCGAGCGCGGTACCGGTCAGGGCATTGGCGCCGTCGTCGCCGTGCAGCACGCTGCCACCAACCGCCCCTTGGGTCACGTCGGCGAACTGGATCGTCTCCATGCCGGTCAGGAAATCGGTGCCGTCGCCGCCGCGATTGTCGATGACGTACAAGCCGCCATCGCCGACCGCGACGGTGAAGTTGGCGCGCGCTCCGCCGATGATGGCGCGGTCGGTGCCCGCCCCGCCGATCAGCGTATCGCTGCCGTCGCCGGCGGTCAGCGTATCGTCGCCCTCGCCACCGTCGAGCAGGTCGTTGCCGCTGCCCGCGGTCAGGATATCGGCCCCGTCGCCGCCCGACAGCGTGCCGCCACCGGTCAGCGTGTCGTTGTCGCCATCGCCCGACAGGACGCCGAAGCCGGTGAGCAGGTCGTTGCCCGCCCCGCCCGACAGCGTGTCGATGCCAGAACCGCCGGTCAGGATGTCGTTGCCATCCTCGCCATAGAGCGCGTCGTCGCCGGTGCCGCCGTCGATCGTGTCGGCATCCATGCCGCCATAGATCAGGTCGTTGCCGGCATCGCCGAACAGGCTGTCGAGGCCCGAACCGCCATAGATGCTGTCGTCGTCGCCGCCGCCGCGCAGCGTGTCGTTGCCGCCGCCGATCGTCTCGACGCTCAGCACCGGACCACCCACCGGCAGCCCGGTGACCGGATCGACCGGTTGGGTGATGGTCAGGTCGCCGCCGGCCAGAATGTCCTCGCCGATGCCGCCGAGGATCGAGTCATTACCGGTGCCGCCGACGACCAGATCGTCGTCGTCGCCACCGTCGAGCAGGTCGTCGCCCGCCTCGCCATAGATGCGGTCGGCTTCGGTCCCGCCGTCGATGCTATCGTTGCCGGCACCGGCGAGGATGCTGTCCTCACCCGCCAGCCCGCGGATCGAGTCATTGCCGCCTTGGCCCTCAAGGGTGTCGTCGCCCGATCCGGCGAAGCGCGGCCCCGACGGATTGGTGACGTTGACCACGCCCGACGACGAACCGGTGGTGATGTCGCCGATCGTGTCGTTGCCCGATCCGCCGCGCAGATAGACGCCCGGATTGGCCTTGGCGATGTAATCGGCATCGTCGAAACGCAGCACACGGACATTGGTCAGCGTGTCGGTGCCCTCGGGCGATCCGGGGCGGTTGTCGGTCACGGTGACGACGCCGTTGCTCTCGGTCACGGTGAAGTCGTTGCGATTGCCGTAATAGCGGACGATATCCGGGGTCAGCGCCCCCGATCCGCCGCCGTCGATCGTGTCGTTGCCGCCATTGCCCGCCAGGAAGTCGCCGCCGCTGCCGCCATCGATAACGTCGTTACCTGCACCGCCCGAGATGAAGTCGGCACCACCGCCGCCGAGCAGCGAATCCTCGCCATAATTGCCGTAGATGGCGTCGTCACCCTCGCCACCGTCGAGCGTCTGTGCGCCGTCGATGCCGCTGGGCGAGGTGCCATACAGCGTATCGTTGCCGGCATCGCCATAGCCGACAGCACCGGTATAGACGCCGAGCACGTCGTTGCCCGCTTCGCCGCGCAACACGCCATAGCCGGTGATCGCGTCGTTGCCGTCACCGCCCAGCGCGTTGCCCGATCCGATCCAGATCGTGTCGTTGCCGGCCTCACCCAGCAACTGGCCGCTGCCCGACAGGACGTCGTCGCCTTCGCCGCCGCTCAAGGTGCCGTCGCCATAGAGCGTGTCGCGGCCGGTGCCACCGATCAGTTCGTCGGTGCCGCCATTGCCGGTGATATAGTCGTCGCCCTCGCCACCATCGGCGCGGTCGTTGCCGCTGCCGGCATCGATCGTGTCGTTGCCGAGACCGCCATCGAGGCTGTCATTGCCCGCGCCGCCGAACAGCTGGTCGTCGTCGCTGCCGCCCAGCAGCGTGTCGTTGTCGGCCCCGCCGTCGAGCACGTCATAGCCGACGCCGCCGTCGATCAGGTCGGCCCCGCGCCCGCCAAAGATGCGGTCGTTGCCGCCCAGCCCGAACAGGCGGTCGTCGCCCTTGTCCTGATCGGGATCGTCGATGCCGTTGGCCGGCGCGGTGACCCCGACGGGCAGCCCCGCGCCGCTGATCGAGTCATCCAGTTCGGTGCCGGTCAGCGTGTCGTTGCCCGCCGATCCGGTGAACACCATGCCCGCCGTCGTCGCCGACAAAGCGAAGGCGGCGTTGGTGAAGCTCGCCCGTTCGATGCCCGACAGGCGATCGGTGCCGAGGTTGCGGCGATTGTCGACGACGAAATAGCCGCCATTGCCGTCGCGGACGACCGATGCGGTCTCGCGCGCCAGCTCGAACGAAGCGGTATCCTCGCCATCGCCGCCGACCAGCGTGTCGCTGGCATCGCCGCCCGACAGCCAGTCGTTGCCGGTGCCGCCGATCAGGCTGTCGGCGCCCCAATTGCCATAGATCGCGTCGTTGTCGGCCCCGCCGTCCAGCGTCTGCGCGCCGTCGATCCCGCTCGGCGACCAGCCCGACAGCGTGTCGTTGCCCGCGCCGCCGGTACCGGTACCGCCGGTCCCGACCAGCAGCGTGTCCGCGCCGGTCCCGCCGTCGAGCGTGCCGAAGCCGGTAAGACTGTCGTTGCCGGCATCGCCCGACAACAGCCCGGTGCCATAGATGCGATCGTCATTGTCGCCGCCATAGAGCGAACCATTGCCGTTCAGCGTGTCGTTGCCGGTCCCGCCGAGGATGCGGTTCAACCCGCCATAATCCTCGACCAGATCGGCGTCGGCGCCGGCATCGATCGTATCGTCGCCAAGGCCGCCATAGACGGTGTCGTTGCCGTCGCCCGCGCTGATCGAGTCCGTACCGGTGCCGCCGTCGATATAGTCGTTGCCGGTGCCGCCGGTCAGCGTATCCGATCCGGAATCGCCGGTCAGCACGTCGTTGCCCGCCCCGGCATCGATGATGTCGTTGCCGTCGTCGCCGCCCAGGCGGTCGTTGCCGGCCAGGCCGTTGATCGTGTCGTTGCCGCTGTCGCCGATCAATATGTCGTCGAACGCGGTCCCGGTCAGCACCAGCCCGACATTGCTGCCCGGCAGCGTCTGTTCGTCGCCACTGTCGAACTGGAGCAGCTCGACGCCATAGACGCGGTCGGTGCCGTTGGGGCTGCCGCCGCGCAGGTCCTGCACGGTGATGCTGCCGTCGCTGTTGTTGACGATGCTATAGTCCGACCGGCGGCCGTTATAGACCAGCTTGTCGAAGCCCGACCCGCCATAGACGGTATCGGCCCCGCCGCCGGCCCAGATGGTATCGTCGCCCGCACCGCCGAGCAGCGTGTCGCTGCCATAGCCGCCCGAGATCGAGTCCGCGCCCGATCCGCCGTCGAGCAGCAGGTCGCTATAGACATAGCCCGACAGCGTATCGTTGCCGTCATTGCCCTGTCCGCTGCCGCTCGACACATAGACGACGTCGTTGCCGTCGCCGCCACGCACCAGCCCCGATCCACTGAGCGTGTCGTTGCCCGCTTCGCCGTCGAGCAGTCCGCTGCCGGTGATGCTGTCATTGCCGAGGCCGCCCAGCAGCGTGCCGCTGCCGCCGATCGTATCGTTGCCGTCGCCACCTGACAGGATGTTGCCATTGTCGTCATAGTCGGTGATGCGGTCGTCGCCCGCGCCGCCGTCGATCGTGTCGGCGCCCGCGCTCTGGACGATGGTGTCGTTGCCGTCGCCGCCGGCGATGCTGTCGCCGTCCGTGCCGCCGTCGATCCAGTCGGCACCGATGCCGCCGTCGATCGTGTCGGACCCGGCCTCGCCATAGAGCACGTCGTTGCCGGCGCTGCCGGCGACGTTGTCCGCGCCGATCCCGGCGACGATGCGGTCGTTGCCGGCCAGGCCGTCGATCGTGTCGTTGCCGTCGCCACCAGCGATGCTGTCGTCGAACGCGGTGCCGGTCAGGCTGTCGGGCGCAGTCGTGCCGGACACGACGATGCCGGTGTTGGCGGCGGTCACGTCGAAATCGAGATCGGTGAAGCGCAGCGTGGTGATGCCGCGCACCTGATCGGTGCCGTCGACACCGCGCCCGTCACGGTTGTCGGCGACGATATAGCCGCCATTGCCGTCGCGGATGACCGAGGCGAAGGCGCGCGTCCCGCTGTACAGCGCCACGTCGTAATCGCCGCCGCCAACGATCGTGTCGTCACCGTCACCGCCGTCGAGCGTGTCGTTGCCCGCACCGCCATCGAGGCTGTCGTTATCGCTCGATACGCCCGGATAGCGCCCGCCCGACAGCGTGTCCGACCCGTCGCCGCCCAGCAGCGTCTCGCGCGTGCCATAGAAGCCGATCAGGCGATCGTCGCCCGCACCGCCGTCCATGGTGACCGGCCCGCTCCACGGATAGGCGGTGGAAAGGGTGTCGTTGCCCGCCTCACCATAGGCAGCACCCGACACGATGCCGATCGCGTCGTTGCCGATCCCGCCGAGCAGCGTCCCCGACCCCGACAGCGTGTCGACGCCGTCGCCACCGATCAGCGTGCCGTCGCCCGACACGTTATCATTGCCGACGCCACCGTCGAGCAGCCCGCTGCCCGAGAGCGCATCGTTGCCGATGCCGCCCTCCAGCGTGCCGGTCCCGATCAGCGTATCGTCACCGGCATCGCCCGACAGGCGGTTGCTGCCGAGGCTATCCTCCAACCGGTCGTTGCCGGTGCTGCCGCGCAGCGTGTCCGATCCGCCCTCGCCATACAGCCAGTCGGCATCGTCGCCACCGTCGAGCACGTCCTGACCGGTGCCGCCCCACAGCGTGTCGTTGCCCTCGCCACCCTCCAGCGTGTCGCGGCCCGACTGGCCGTAGAGTACGTCGTTGCCGACGCCACCACGCACCGAGTCATTGCCGAACCCGGCATCGATGATGTCGAAGCCCGAATTGCCATAGAGCGTGTCGTCGCCGGCCAGATTGGCCGAGGTGATCGTCGCATTGGGGATGCGATCGTCGATACCGGCCGAATCCTGCCAGAAGATGCCCGGCGTGCTGACCAGCGCATATTCGTCGTCGTCGAACTGGAGCAGCTCGACCCCCGACAGCGTGTCGGTGCCAAGCGGACTGCCGCTGCGCAGGTCGGTCAGGATCGTGGTGCCATTGGCCCCCGCGGTGATGCTGAAATCGGCCATCCGCCCGGCGACGCGGACCACGTCCGACCCGCTGCCACCGTCGACGCTGTCGGCACCGGCGCCGGCGAACAGGATGTCGTCGCCCGCCCCGCCCAGCAGCGTATCGGCGCCAGCACCACCGTCGATCGTGTCGCTGTCGGCGCCGCCGTCGAGACGGTCGGCCAGCGCCGATCCGCGCAGGCTATCATTGCCGGCATCGCCGGTCATCTGCACACCCGCCCCCGCCGAGCTTGCGTCGAGCGTGTCGTTGCCGGTCCCACCCGCCGCGCTGCCGCTGTAGATCGAAATCGCGTCGTTGCCGTCACCGCCGTCGAGCGATCCCGAACCGAACAGCTGGTCGTTGTCCGCCCCACCCAGCAGCGTGCCGTTGCCGCTCAGATAGTCGTTGCCTGCGCCACCCTCGATCCGGTTGGTGCCGGTCACGTCGGTGATGGTGTCGTTGCCGCCATCGCCCAGCAGCGTGTCGTTGCCGGTATCGCCCTCGATCCGGTCGTCGCCCGCCCCGCCCAAGACGGAATCGTCGCCGCCATTGCCGTCGATCGTGTCGTTGCCGCCCAGCCCCTCGATCGTGTCGTTCGAGTTCGATCCGGGCAGCGAGTCCGCCGCCTCGCTGCCCTGGATCAGCAGGCCGATACCGCTCGGCGAGATCGACGGAGTGAAGTTGTAGAGGGTCAGTTCCTCGGACACCGACGTGTCCATGTTGCGCAGGATCGCGATCGTCTTCCAACCGGTCGACGTGCCGGCGGCGTCGAAATCGGCCTGCAGGAACAACTCGCCCGACGCGCCCAGCAAGCGCATATGTCCGGTCAGGAACGGGTTCTGGCCGGCGGTGTAGTTGCTGAAATAATTGACGACCTGCGACACGTCGAGCACGTCGCCGCCCGCCCCGGCGGTGAAGTTCTGGATGACGTCGGCGGTGCCGTCGCCATAGCGCAGATAATAGCCGTTCAGGCGGAACACATCCTGTCCCGCCCCGCCGTCGAGCGTGTCGACGATGGTGTCATAGCCGACATTGTCGAAATAATCGTCGCCGGCATCGCCCGACACGATGCCGCGCACATAGCTGAACGTATCGTCGCCATCGCCGCCGGACACGGTGTTCTGGCCATATTGGTCGTTGAACCAGTCATTGCCGTCACCGCCCGACAGGCTGTCGTCGCCCTGTCCGCCATCGATCCGGTCGCGGCCCGCGCCGCCGGTGATGGTATCGCGACCCAGACCGCCCTCGATCGTGTCGTCGCCGCCCAGCCCGTCGATCCGGTCGGGGCTGCCGGTGCCGTCGATATCGTCGCCAAGCTGCGTGCCGGTGCGGACCACGCCGACCGGGCCTACGCCGTTCGCGAAATTGTCGTAGTTGAGTGCCGTCGCGACGACATTCTGCAACCGCGCGACCGTCTGCCACCCAAGCGCGGCGGCGGTGCCGTCGTAATCGACCTGCAACAGCGTGTCGGCGCCGTCCTGCAACAGCCGCATATGGCCGGTTTCGAACGGATTGCCGCCGTCGAGCCCGGTCATGTAGCTGCCGTCGAGGCGGATGATGTCGCCCCCGGTGCCGGCGGTGAAGTCGGTGATGACCGTCACCCCGGTCCCCGCCGCCGGATAGCGCAGGTGATAGGTGTAGAAGGCATAGGTGTCGCGGCCAAGGCCACCGGTCAGCGTGTTCTGGGTCGGATCGCCGCTGTCGCTATAGCCGACATAGTCGAAATAATCGTCGCCATCGCCACCATCGATGACGTTCTTGCCCGCACCGTCCTGCAAGCGGTCGTCACCCGCCCCGCCGAAGATGGTGTCGTTGCCGTAGGAGCCTTCGACCGTATCGTTGCCCGCACCGGCAACGATGCTGTCATTGCCATAATTGCCATCGATCCGGTCGTTGCCGGCGTCACCGAGAATGGTGTCGTTGCCATTGTCGCCGTTCAGCGAGTCATTGCCCGCTCCGCCGACGATGCTGTCATTGCCGTTGCCACCGCCGAGCGTATCGTCGCCAAGACCGCCCGCCAACGTATCCGCATCGTTCGATCCGCTGGCCCGGTCGTCGCCGTCGCTGCCCTGCAACGACTGGCCGGTGCCGTCGATGCTCCAGCCACCGGTGAAGTTCGCCGTCTGGAACGCGGCCGGCAGGACGTTCTGGAACCGGACGATCGTCGACCACGCATTGCCGCCGCCATCGCGATCGATCTGCAACAGCGTGTCGGTACCGCCATCGGCGGTCAGGCGGAGATGCCCGTCGGTCCACGGGTTAACCGTGCCGTTATAGTTCTGAAGCTGCCCGAACAGCACCGCCAGATCGAACACATCGCCATTCGCCCCGGTCGCGAAATCGGTGATCGTCAGCTTGCCGAGGTTGGTTGTGTTATACAGGACATAGCGATCCTGGCCGAGGCCGCCGGTCATCGTATTGTCGGACGCGTTGCTGCCGTCGCTATAGCCGACATAGTCGAAATAATCGTCGCCGTCGCCGCCATTGAGGACGTTCTTGCCGGCACCGTCATACAGGCGGTCATTGCCCGCCCCGCCAAGTACGGTGTCGTTGCCGTAGGATCCGTCGAGCGTATCGTTGCCGGCGTCGCCCGACAGAGAATCGTCGCCATAGGAGCCATCGAGCGTATCGGCACCGTCGCCGCCGATCAGCGTGTCGTTTTCGGTATCGCCAAAGATCGAATCCCGACCCTCGCCGCCGGCCAGGCTGTCATTACCGGCCCCGCCACGCAGATTGTCGTTGCCGGCATCGCCCGACAGCGTGTCGTTGCCCTGTTCGCCATATAACCAGTCGTCGCCATCGCTGCCGGTCACGGCGTCGTGACCGCTGTTTCCGTCGATCGTGTCATTGCCGAGACCGCCGCTCAGCGTATCGCCGTCGCCGGTGCCCGCGATCACATCGTCATGGGCCGATCCGGTGATGGCGATGCCGGTCGCAGTCGGATCATAACCCTGATCGCCAATCCGAAAATTGTCGCGGGTGAAGGTCGCACCCGCCTTGCCGGCGAAGGTAACGAGGTCGACCCAGGTCGCGCCGCCGGTCGCCCCGTTCCAGTCGACCTGCAACACCCGGTCGCTGCCGCTGACCACCAGTCGCAAATAGCCCGTCGCGAACGGATTGCTGCCCGCGACATAGCCGGTCCAATAGCCGGTCAAGGGTGCGAGCAACACCATGTCGCCTTCTGCACCGGTGGCGAAATCTGTAATGCGCGCCGCGGTCAGATTGCCGGGGGAAACGCTGCCCAGTTCATAGCTGTCACGGCCATCGCCGCCGGTCAGCGTATCGGTGCTGGTGTCGGTGCCGGTCGCCGTGCCGTAACCGACATAGCGGAAGTAATCGTCACCCGCCCCGCCGACAACGCTGTTGGCACCTTGCCAATCGTCGAACCGATCGTTGCCGTCGCCACCCGACAGCGTGTCGTTGCCGGCACCGCCGTCCAGCGTATCGCGCCCGATGCCACCGTCGAGGCTGTCGGCCTCGCTGTCGCCGAATAGATTATCGTCACCGGTGCCGCCGACCAGCGTGTCCAGCCCGGCACCGCCGTTCAGATAGTCGTCGCCCGCGCCGCCCGAGAGCTGATCGTTGTCGCCTTCGCCATAGAGCGCGTCATTATCCTCGCCGCCGTCGAGCGTGTCGTTGCCGGCACCGCCGATCAGCTGGTCGTTGCGCTCGCCGCCGCTGATCGAGTCCGCGCCTTCGTTGCCGTAGAGCGTGTCGTCGCCATAGGCGCCGTTGATGGTGTCGTTGCCGGCCAGCCCCGAATAATTGTCGCGGCCCGCGCCGGTGAAGCTGTCGGCGCCGGTCGTGCCGCTCTGTACCGCATAGACGCCGGTCGAGCGCAGGTCGGGGGTGAAATTGTCGGCGGTCAGCGCGGTCGCGGTGACGTTCTTGAGCAGCAGATATTGCTGGAAATTGTCGCCGCCGCCATTCTGGTCGAAATCGATCGCGGTATCGCTGCCGACCTGGCGCAGCCGCATCCAGCCACCCGAGATCAGCTTGGTCGCATCCATGCCGGTGCCGCCACCCAGCGACAGCCCGGCCTGATCGAGGACGATCAGGTCGCCGCCGCTGCCCGTGGCGAAATCGGTGATCGTGCTGACGATCGGCGTCTGGTTGAACAGGTAATAGAGGTTGTAGCGATCGCGCCCGGTGCCACCGCTATAGCTGTCATTGCCCTGATAATAGCCGACATAATCGAACCGGTCGTCGCCCGCGCCGCCGCTGAACGTGTCCGCGCCGTAATAGTCGCCAAAACTGTCGTCGCCATCGCCGCCGACGAAGCTGTCGTCGCCGTACGAATAGCCGAAACTGTCGTCCCCGGCCCCGCCGTCGAAGGTATCGTTGCCCTGTTCGTAGCTGCTGAACACGTCGTCGCCATCGCCGCCCGACAGGCTGTCATTGCCACCCTGCCCGATCAGCGTGTCGTTGCCGGCCCCGCCGATCAGCGTGTCGTTGCCCTCGCCCCCGTCGAGATAGTCGTTGCCGGTGCCGCCATCGATGCTGTCGTTGCCGGTGCCGCCATAGAGCGAGTCATCGCCGCCCAGCCCGGAAAGGGTGTCGCCCATCGGCGTGCCGTCGATCCGCTGGTTATTGGCATCGCCGGTCAGCGTCGCGCCGGCAAAGCCCGGGCGATACCACGTCGTGAAATTGTCGGCGGTGAAGGCCGCCGGGTTCGTCACCCCTTCGAACCGGGCGATCGTCCGCCATGCATAGCCGGTGCCGCCGGCGTCGTTGTCGACCTGCAGGATGACCGCGCCGCTGTCGGTGGTGAAGCGCAGATAGCCGGCGGTGAACGGGTTGGTCGACGGGTCCCAGTTGTAGAAATAGCCGGTGTCGATCTGCAGCCGGTCGCCACCGGCGCCGGTCGCGAAATCGGTGATGACGGTCAGGTTGGCGTTCGTCGTCGGATAGGCCGACAGGATATAGGTATCGCGCCCGGCCCCGCCGGTCACCGTATCGACCGACCCGCCATAGCCATATTCGCTGCCGAACGTGTCGTCGCCATCGCCCAGATCGACCGTCACATTGCCGGCATAGCTGTAATAGCCACCGCGCACGCTGTCGTTGCCCGCGCCGGCGACGACCGTGTCGTTGCCATAGATCGCCTCGATCGTGTCGTCGCCATCACCGCCGATCAGGCTGTCGTCGCCATACCCGCCATCGACATAGTCGTTGCCGGCATCGCCCGACAGCGTGTCGTTGCCGCCCTGCCCGTACAGCCGATCGTCGCCCGCGCCACCTTCGGCATCGTCGTCACCTTCGCCGCCATCGACATAATCATTGCCGTCGCCGCCCAGCAGCGCGTCGTTCTGATAGCCGCCATAGAGATAATCGTCGCCGGTGCCGCCATCGATGCTGTCCGCGCCGGAGCCGCCGTTCAGCGTATCGTTGCCGCCAAGGCCAGTGATCGTGTCGCCGTCATTGGTGCCGTTGATCTCCTGCGCCAGCGCGCTGCCGCTCAGCACCAATCCCTGACCGTTCGGTGCGAAGCCCAGCGTGAAATTGTCGCGGGTGAAGGCCGAGGGTGCGATCCCCTCAAAGGTCAGCCACGTCACCCAGTTGTTCGCGCCGCCATCCTGGTCGATCTGGAGCAGGGTGTTGCTGCCGCTCGCCAGCAGCCGCAAATGCCCGGTCGTGAACGGGTTGGCACCAGTGGCGAGGCCGGAGAAGTTCCAATAACCATCGACGACATCACCGCCCGCGCCGCCTTCGAACCCGGCGATCGTGTCCGCGCCCTGATTGGCATAGTAATAATAGGTGTGGAACGTGTCGCGCCCCGCCCCGCCGACGAAGCGATCCGCGCCGGCGCCATAGCCGACCCAGTCGAACCGGTCGTCGCCATCGCCGCCGACCAGCGTATTGTTGCCCTCGGTATCGCTGAAATAGTCGTTGCCCGCGCCGCCGACCAGGCTGTCGTTGCCGGCATTGCCGTACAGCGTATCGTTGGCGTCGCCGCCCGCGACCGTATCGTTGCCGCCGCCACCGTACAGCGTGTCGTTGCCCGCCCCGCCGTCGAGGCTGTCATTGCCGGAATCGCCGCTCAGCACGTCGTCGCCGACGCCGCCCGACAGGGTATCGGCGACCAGCGATCCGTTCAGCACGTCGCGCCCTTCGCCGCCGGTCAGGACATAGCCCTTGTCGGCAGGCGCATAGCCGATGAAATTGGCGGCGGTCATCGCGCTGGCGGTCACGCCGTTCAGTTGCAGCACCGATACCCAGCCAAAGCCGGTGCCCGCCCCGTCGCGATCATATTGCAGCAGCGTGTTGCTGCCCGACTGAAGCAGCCGGAGGAAGCCGGTCGCGAACGGATTGGTGCTCGAATCCCAGCCCGACAGATAATAGACGACGTCGTTCAGGTTGATGACGTCGCGGTTCTCGCCGCCACCGGCGACGAAGTCGGTGACGATGTCGGTATGCTGGTTCGACGGATAGGCATAGAGACCGTAGCCATCGATCGTCAGCGTGTCATTGCCGGCCCCCAGCGTGATCGTATCCGCGCCGCCCGCTTCGCCGCGGCCGACACCGACATAGCGGATCTCGTCGTCGCCCGCTCCCGCATTGATGAGGTTCGCGCCGGCATTGTCCTCGAAGATATCGTCGCCGGCACCGCCGATCAGCGTGTCGTTGCCGACGCCGCCAAGGATAGAGTCACCCCCATCGCCACCATCGATCGAGTCATTGCCATATCCGCCGATCAGCGTGTCGCCCATCGATCCGCCGCGGATCGTGTCGTTGCCGCCGCCGCCATCGATCCGGTCGGCAAAGGCGCCGCCGTCGATCAGGTCGTTGGAATCGGTGCCGGTCAGCGTATCGGCGAGCGGGGTGCCGGTGATCGTCTCGCCCACCCCGGTCGGGCTCCAGCTCGGTGCGAAATTGGTCGCGACCAGCGCGGTGGCGGTGACGTTCTTCAGCACCAGCAGCGTCTTGATGCCATGCGCCGTGCCGCTGGCGTCGATGTCGACGCGGATCAGCGTGTCGCTGCCCGACTGCACCGCCGACAGGAACCCGGTGAGGAACGGGTTGCTGCCCGCGCTATAGCCGATCAGGTCGTTGACGACTTCGGACAGGTCGATGACGTCGCCCGACGCACCGGTGGTGAAGTCGGTGACGGTATCGGCCAGGAAGCTCAGCGGGAAATTGCGGACGCCATAGCCATCGACGCGCAACGTGTCGCGACCCGCCCCGGTGGTGATGGTATCGGCGCCACCGACACCATCGGATCCCATGCTACTGACCCAGTTGAACGTGTCGTTGCCGGCCCCGCCATCAAGGACGTTGCTGCCGCGATAATCCTCGATCCAGTCGTCGCCTAAGCCGCCGCGCACGGTGTCGTTGCCGTCATTGCCGTACAGCACGTCGTTGCCGTCGCCGCCGTCGATGCTGTCGTTCCCGGCATTGCCGTACAGCGTGTCGTTGCCGCCATTGCCGGCGATGCTGTCGTCCGAGGAGGTACCGGAATAATTGTCGCCACCGGTGGTGCCGCTATAGTTCGCCATCTGCCATCCCCCCCACGTCCGACGGCATGCCCCCTGCCATCGCCTTCACCCGACCCATTGCCGGAAACGCGCGACATAATGGTTACTTGAATGTAAATTCTCAATAACTTTAACTGTCTATTGACAGGACATTATTCGTTTATTTGCATCTACCCCAAATGGAGTATTGCGGTTGGACATATTGTTCATTCACCAGAACATGCCGGCGCAGTTCAAACATCTTGCTCCGGCACTGGCGGCATCGGGAAAACATCGCGTCGTCTTCGTAACCCGCGGGAAAGGCGTTGATATTCCCGGCGTCCGCTGCGTCGGGTACGAAGCGCCACGTCCGGCCAATCCGACCACCCATCACTATGTCCGCCTGTACGAAGCCAGCGTCCGCTATGGACAGCAGGTCGCACGCACCCTGCTCCAGCTCAAGCGCGAAGGATTCGTGCCGACGATCGTGATTGGCCATCCGGGCTGGGGCGAGATGATGTTCGTGCGCGACGTGTTTCCGCGCGCGGTGATCCTCAGCTATGCCGAATTCTATTATCATGGCGCCGGGGCCGATGTCGGCTTCGATCCGGCGCAGCCCGCCGATCTCGACACCGTGTGTCGCACGCGGGCGCGCAACGCGCATCTGCTGCTCAGCCTCGACATGGCCGATGCCGGCATCGCGCCGACCGAATGGCAGCGCAGCCGCCATCCCGAAATCTACCAGCCCCGCATCCGCACCATCTTCGACGGGGTCGAGACCGATGTGGTGAAGCCCGATCCGGCGGCGCGCTTCCGCCTGCCCGACGGGCGGACGCTGTCGCGGCAGGACGAGGTCATCACCTATGTCGCGCGCAACCTCGAACCCTATCGCGGCTATCCGTCGTTCATCCGCGCGCTGCCCGCCATCCTCGCCGCCCGGCCCGAGGCACAGGTCGTCATCACCGGCGGCGATCAGGTCAGCTATGGCGCCCCCGCCCCCGAAGGACGGTCGTGGCGCGAGCAGATGGAGCTGGAAATCCCACTGACCACCGGCCCGTTCGCCGACCGGGTCCATTTCACCGGCAAGCTGTCCTATGCGAACTATCTGTCGTTGCTGCGCGTCTCCAGCGTTCACACCTATTTGACCGTGCCGTTCGTGCTGTCCTGGTCGTTTATCGAGGCGATGGCGACCGGCTGCGTCATGGTCGCGTCGGACACCGCGCCGGTGCTCGAATTCCTCGAACCCGGCATCAACGGGCATCTGGTCCCGTTCCACGACCCCGCCGCCATCGCCGACCGGATCATCGGGGTGCTGGCCGACCGCAGCGACCACCTGCGGCTGCGCAAGGCGGCACGCGCGACCGCCGTCGGCCGCTGCGCGCTGTCGGTCTGCCTGCCGCGCCAGATGCAGCTGGTCGAGCAGTTGACGGGGGTGTCGGTGTAGGCCGGCGGCAGGAAGCGATAGACGCCGCTGCACGAGATCCTCAGGTTGGGCGCGCCATGCGCCGGCGACCGGCTCGATCCGCCCCCGACAAATGCTAAATCAAAATTTCAGGTCCGAGAGATCGAACGGGGGCAATGCGCGCTTCGAGTTCGGCAATGTATCGGCCGATCGCCTGACGCGACGGATGGTCGTTCAGACGGTCGATGATATGTTTTGCGCGGGTAATTTCGCGTTCAATGGCGGTCTGCTGCATCATCGTCTCCGGCCCCCCGAAAACAGACCACCGCTCGTGCCCGGGGAACGTTAAAAATGCGTTGATTTCCTACTCTCGAAATTTTCGTTCTTGGATCAGCGCCGATAATTCCGGTTCCTACCAGGACCGTCAGTCCACGACGAACCGCTGTCGCTGTAGGTCTCATACCAAAGGATGAATGACCATCTAACCCGTTTTTAAGATTACGTTTCTAAACAGAACGAATGTTTTACGGTCTTCGCATAAAGTCAAAAGACCACAGCCTGCGCGCGGACAAACGGGGCGCCGCAGCGATCGAGTTCGCCCTGTGCGCCGCGGGGTTCGTAGGACTGCTGATCGGCACGCTGCAAATCGCGGTCGTCTTCTTCGTTCAGAACAGCGTGCAGACGGTTGCCGAGACGGTTGCGCGACAGGTGCTGACCGGACAGATTCCTTCGGGAACGACACAGAAACAGTTCCGTGTGCTGGCATGCGGCAGTCTTCCAGCGTTCCTGACCTGCAGCAACCTGTATGTTGATGTCCGGAAGCTGACGGACCTGAGCGGCGTCGGATCGGTTGATGCCGGGGTTAGCGTCAATGCTGCTGGACAGGTAACCGATGCTACCCGCTTCGAGTTGGGCGGCGCTGGCGACATCGTCGTGCTGCGGCTGCTCTACAACTGGCCGATTGGTACCGCGCCGCTCGGGCTTAAACTCAGCAATCAAGAAGGCGACACGCGCATCATCGTCGGCACGATGGCGTTCAAGGCGGAGCCGTACGCATGACGCGCTCGCAACCCACCGGAATGATGGCCGACAACCGCGGAACCGCGCTCATTGAGTTCACCATCGCTTTGCCGGTGCTGCTGCTGCTGTTCCTCGGCGGATACCAGCTGAGCGACGCAATTACCGCCAGGCGCAAGGTGACCATCATGACCCGCGCGGTCGGGGACATGACGTCGCAATACCGGGCGCTGACGACCAACGAACTCGACGGGCTGATGAACGGGTCCACACAAATTCTGGCGCCTTACGCCACCGCTCCGGCCCGGTTGCGGGTAACCCAAATAACGATCGAGAGCAGCGGAGATGTCTTCCGGATCGACTGGAGCCGCAGCCGTAACGCCTCAGCACTTCCTACCGGCCGCTATTACGCAAGCGCACTGCCGGCAGCGTATCGTCAGCCGAATACGGTCTTCATCTACACGCAGTCGGCCTACACCTACAATACCGCGCTGTCCGGTTACTTTGGATCGATCACCTTCTCGGAAGATCTGTGGTTGCTACCACGCCGCTCCTCTACAATCACGCTGTCCTGAGCCAAGCCATGCGCATGTCTCTCCTGTCCGCTTTCGCCCGCGACCAGCGCGGCAACATCATGATGATCTTGGGGTTGGCCCTGGTACCGATCACCTTCGCCACCGGCATGGCAATCGACTACGGAACGGCCATGCAGCTGCAGACCGATCTCAATGCTGCGGCCGATGCGGCCGCGCTGTCGGCCACGAGTGCGGCGATGATGCGCCAACCCCTTGCCACTGCCCAAGCGCAAGCGCGAGTAATGTTTCAGGCGCAAACGTCTGATTTGCCTGGTCTCGTCCCGTTGAACTACGCGGACACGGCGCAACTGCAGATCACCGTAACCGAAGGGACGTCGCAAGCCGAGGGCTTCGTGCGCACGGCAACGGTCACCTACCGTGGGCAATCCACAAACAGCTTCGCTGGCATCCTTGGCAAAGATACACTGACCGTAACGGGTACCGCCACGGCAAAGGCGAGTACGGCACCCGATACCGACTTCTACGTCTTACTCGATGCGTCGTCGTCGATGGCGTTGCCGACCACGACCGCCGGCATCAACTTTCTAAAATCGCGGACTGTTCGCAATGGAAACCCCGATGGCTGTGCTTTCGCATGCCACCAAACAAATCCGGACAACCCGAACATCCGCAATTCCAGCGGCCAGATCATCGACTATTATACCTTCGCACATAACAACGGCATCGAACTCAGGATCGACGCAGGTAAAAATGCCATTCGCGATATGGTCTCGAGCGCGCGTAGCGAAGCCGCATCGAACGGCGCGGCGTATCGCTTCTATCTCGCTACATTCGACCGAAGCGCCAACTACCGTGAACTGACCGGGCCGACGCCGTCAGGTGATTTCAATTACGTTAGTTCCAAAGCTATTACGGCTGAGACCATTGCCGTACAGATGCATGGCTACCTATACGATCGCCAGACAGAACATGCCGGATCACTGGCCAAGCTGAACGCCGCCGTGACGTCGAATCCGGGAAATGGCCTTCGTACGCCGGGAGATCGTCCAAAAGCGACGCTATTCCTGATCACTGATGGCATGCGCGACGAAGAGATCAACGGTCGCCAAATGGGTCCGATTGCCCCGGATCAATGCGATGCGATCAAGGCGCGCGGCATCCGTATTGCCGTCCTCTACACGACGTACACCCCGGAATCGATCAATTACGATCCTTGGGCGGTCAGCAACGTAGTCCCACGCCTGCCGGAGATCGGACCTGCTTTGAAACGGTGCGCATCGGACGACTTGTTCTTCGAAGTATCGACCGATGGTAACATATCGCAAGCGCTCGCCGCCCTGTTTCAGAAGGCTGTGCAGACGTCCCGCCTTACGAGATAGCCCTTCTACACCGCTTACCTTGCACTCGCCGACGCTGTTTCAGAATCTGCAACGCCGTCGATCGGCGCGTATTTCGCTCTATGCAGCGCAGTCACGCGCTTAACCTGCGCGATGCTGCACCCCGCCAGTTCGGCCGTACGGGCGATGCTCATGCCAGCTTCGCGCAGTGCGACGATGCGGCGGTGGTGCGCCAGATCGGGCTTCCGCCCGGTGTAGCGCCCTGCCCGCTTGGCGATCTCGATCCCCCCGCGCTGGCGCTCGCGCCTTGTTTCGTAATCGTCGCGGGCGGTTTGCAGCGCGACGCGGAGCAGCATGTCCTGCACCGCTTCCAGCACGATCCGTGATACCCCCGAACTGTCGGCGACCAGATCGGACAGGTCGACGATCCCCGGCACCGCCAGGCGCGCGCCCTTTCCCCGGATCGTTGCGACCAGCAGTTCGGCTTCGGGCAAAGGCAGTCGGCTGATCCGGTCGATCTTCTCGGCGATCACGACTTCGCCGGGTTGCAGGTCGTCGACCATGCGCAGCAGTTCCGGTCGATCGGGTCGTGCGCCCGACGCCTTCTCGCGGTACACCGTCGCGACATAGAAGCCGGCCGCCCGCGCGCCGGCGACGATCGCCTCCTGCCGGGCGAGATCCTGTTCGTCGGTGCTGACCCGCAGATATACCCGCGCCGCCCGGATCATGTTTTGCTGCTTGCTCATCATTCCCCGGCTCAACTGGGTATACCCAAGGTGGCGATCGGCTAATTAGGAGCGGACCGACTTTGTCGCGCCGCGAACAGTTAGGCTCAGGACTCATTGATTGATCCAGAAGATGATGGATGCGGCGAGGGCGACGGCGGACATGAAGGCGTGGGCGCATCGGTCGTAGTGGGTGTGGATGCGCCGCCAGTCCTTGAGGCGACCGAACATGTTCTCGATTTTGTGGCGGCGTCGGTAAAGGGCGGCATCGTGTGGGATCGGTGCCTTGCGTCCTTTGCGTGACGGGATGCAGGCAGCGGTTCCACGTGCGGCGAGCGCCTGGCGGAACCAGTCGGCGTCGTAGCCGCGATCGGCGAGCAGCACTGGAGCGGGCGGCATCGCGTCGAACATGAGGGCTGCGCCCTTATAGTCGCTCATCTGCCCCTCGGTGAGCAGCATGACGCGCGGCCGTCCCCGATCATCGCAGACGGCGTGCAGCTTGGAGTTCAGGCCGCCCCTGGTTCGCCCAATACATCGGGGAAGAGCCCCTTTTTGAGCAGACTGGCTGCTGTCCGGTGCGCTTTCAGGTGCGTAGCATCGATCATCAATTGATCCGGTGGCCCGCCCTCGGCCGCCAGTCCGGCAAATATCCGGTTGAAGACCCCCATCCGGCTCCAGCGGATAAACCGGTTGTAGATCGTCTTGGCCGGACCGTATGCCGCCGGTGCATCCCGCCAGCGCAGGCCGTTGCGGATCACAAAAATGATCCCGCTGACGGTCCGCCGGTCATCCACGCGCGGCACGCCATGCGACAGCGGAAAGTAGGGCTCAATCCGCTGCATCTGCTCGTCCGTCAGCCAGAACAGGTCACTCATCGGCGGCTCCTCCACCGCCAATGAATCAACACGCCACCGCTCACGCAAGCTATTTAATAGGTCCTGAGCCTAGTGATTGGCGTCTTGGTATATATGAACGACAGCGACGATCGTTCAGACTTCTACATGCGAGAGGGCGGCTCAATCATGTATCTTTATTTTCTAAAACGCCTTCCGATTTTTAGTCACACGCGGTTAGCTATCACAGCCGATGCGTGAGAAGTAAGCTTTGCGTTCAGACCGATGGCGCAAGACCCTGACTTTTGCTGCTGAATCGCTTACGTTGCTTATCACTACTTTGTTTCAACGAAACGCGGGTGCTGCGAAAACGACGATCATTGCGAAAGCATCAGCGAGCAGCCGTTTAAGACCTCTCAACGGATGCCAAGCATCGCCGCAATATGCCCCCTCAGCGGCTGAGGGACCATTCTCAAATTGAGACGGCAGGGATGTTTTCTCTTCCGCCTGCACTGGGACATCCATTAAGGCTGAGCAAAGGCTGCTCGAACGGCGGCCTTTCTTGGGGGGGGGATGGACATGGACATTACCGGCACTGCTGGATCGGAGACGTTGACGGGCACGGCGGGGGACGACGTGATTTCCGGCCTGGGCGGAAGCGACACGATCAGCGGCGGTGCGGGTAATGACATCGTTGATGGTGGCGACGGGGACGACTGGATCCGCGACGACCGTGGGTCGGATACGCTGCGCGGCGGCGCTGGCAACGACTGGATTTCAATCGCGCGCTCAAGCAACAACACAGTCGAGAACGTCACGATCGATGGCGGCACCGGCGACGACACCGTCTCTTACCTAAATTATAGCGCTGGATCGGTCGCAATCGATCTTGGCGACGGTGCCGATCGTCTTCAGCTGATGAGCACGCAAGACAGCGCACGGGTGACCCTGGGTGCCGGCCGGGACACGCTGGAGCTTTCCAATACTTTTAGCATTGGATTGGGCAAGCTGGTTGTGACCGACTTCGTAACCGGCGCGAGCGGCGATGTGCTGGACGGCAGCCAGTATTTCAACAACGGCCTGTCGGGCTGGAACGGCAGCGTCAATCCGTTCGGTGCGAGCGGCTATCTGCGGCTCGTGCAGCAGGGGACGAACACCCTCCTTCAGGTCGACCGCGACGGCATCGCCAACGGCTCGAACTTCGCGACGCTCGTCACCTTCGAGAACACCACCGCCAGCCAGTTCACCAAAGAGAATTTCGCAGGACTCGCGCCCGATGGCAGCGCCATTGCCGGACGTACCATTACCGGCACTGCTGGATCGGAGACGTTGACGGGCACGGCGGGGGACGACGTGATTTCCGGCCTGGGCGGAAGCG
>NZ_JBQCMO010000015.1:27445-30926 GCF_051965015.1 Sphingomonas sp. SAFR-052
AACTTCGCGACGCTCGTCACCTTCGAGAACACCACCGCCAGCCAGTTCACCAAAGAGAATTTCGCAGGACTCGCGCCGCGGGCGCTTGGCTCCTTGCCGACGGTTGCCTTGCTCGCGCGCTCCGACAGTGGGGTTGCGGGTGACGGCATCACCAAGAGCACGCGCCCCACTTTCGTTGGTCAGGCGGACCCTGGCTCCGTCGTGAAGTTGTTCGTCGATGACGTTGTGATCGGTACGGCAAAAGCGGGAGCGACCGGAGTGTGGTCCTTCACGCCTACGACGGCTCTGGTCGATGGTCCTCGGATCGTGACAGCCAGCGTGGTCAATGGGAATGGCTTGGAGGTGGCTCGATCAGAGTCCTTTACCGTCACGATCGACACGATCGGACCCGACGTAACCGGCCCTGTCCTCGTTGCAGGCGATGATACCGGTCTTGCCGGTGACCGCGTCACCGCGCGAACCGCGCCCGCCTTTACCGGCACCGCGGAAAGAGATGCGGTCGTCACCATCGTCGTCGACAATGTAGCAGTCGCAACCGTGAACGCGGACCAGAACGGAACGTGGCATTATACCGCCGATACGCTTGTCGAAGGCAAACACCGGATCGGGGTCCGCGCGACCGATATTGCCGGCAACGCAAGCGCCACCCGCACAGCGACGTTTACGATCGACACTGCCATCGAAGCCCCCACGCTGACCGGTCTTTCCGCGCGGTCGGATACCGGCGTCAAGGGCGACGACATCAGCCGGGTCGCCAAGACCGGTCTGACCGGCACCGCAGAGGCAGGTGCGACCGTAACGGTCTTCGTCGACGGCGTTGCCATGGGTACCGCCAAGGCGAATAGTCTCGGGCAGTGGAGCTTTGCCAATCCCGTCCTGTCGGACGGTTTGCACGACGCGTACGTCACCGCCGTCGATGCCGCCGGCAACGCCAGCCTGCCTTCCGGAACCTATAGCTTCACGGTCGATACGCTTGCCCCGACACTGGGCGCCACGCTGTTGTCGGCCGACAGCGATTCCGGGGTGCTGGGTGACGGCATCACCAATATCGCTCCCGTGCTGGAGGGCGTGGCGGAGGCCGGGTCGACCGTCACGCTCACCATCGACGGCGTCGAAGCCGCCTCGATCGTTGCCGATGCGGTAACCGGCGCCTGGAGCTATACCCCCACCAATCTTGGGGAGGGACGCCACAGCGTGTCAGTCCGCGCGACCGACATTGCAGGCAACGCAAGTGCGACCAAAAAGACATATGTCACGGTCGACACCGTTGCCGCAGTGCCGGTCGTCGCCGGGCTATCGGCAAAGTCGGATAGTGGGACGATCGGCGACAATATTACGAAGTCCAATCGTCCTGCCCTGACCGGCAGCGCCGAGGCAGGTGCGACGGTCACGCTCTATGCCGACGACGTTGCCATCGGCAGCACCAAAGCTGCTTCGAACGGCGTCTGGAGCATCACGCTGTCCGAACCGCTGAGCGACGGCACCCATGCCTTCAGTGCGGCCATTACCGATCTTGCCGGCAATGCCAGTGAACGGTCGTCCGCAGTGAACGTGACGGTGGACACGGTTGCCTCCACCGCAGGCCAGCCTGTCCTGGTCGAAACGTCCGACAGCGGTAAGGTCGGTGACGGCATCACCAACGACTATACGCCCACCCTTTCCGGTGTCGCGGAAGCCGGCAACAGCGTCACCGTACGGATCGACGGCAAGGACGTCGCGACGGTAGTCGCCGATAGCACCGGGCAATGGGAATATACGCCGACCGCGCTGCTGTCGGTGGGACAGCACAGGGTGGTGGCGGTCGCGCGCGATGCGGCCGGCAATATCGGCAAGGCGTCGTCGGTACTCGCGCTGACGATCGAGAAGCAGGTTACGGCTTTGGCAGCCCCAGCGCTCACGGCGGAGTCCGATACCGGCAAGCTTGGCGACGGCATCACCTCGGACGCTTCGCCCACCCTCGCTGGTGTGGTCGACGCTGGTGCGACCGTGACGATCACACTCGATGGCCGGCAGGTCGGCACCGTCACCGCAGACAGCGCGACCGGCGCATGGAGCTACAAGCTTGCCACCCCGCTCGACGATGGCGCACATCTCGTCAGCGTCAGAGCGGGCGGTGCCGTGGTCGAACAGCTTGCGCTGACCATCGACACGATCGATCCGTCGAAACCGGGCAAGGTCATGATCGATGCAGCATCGGACACCGGCATTATCGGCGATGGCCGCACGACGACGGCGGCACCGCTGCTGCGCGGAACGGCGGAAGCGAACGGCACGGTCCAGCTTTACATCGACAATCGCAAGGTCGCGACCGTCGCGGCGGATGCGACGGGCGCATGGTCCTACCTCCCGGACGCGGCGCTGTCGGTCGGTGACCACATCGTCCAGATCCGTGTAGCCGATGCGGCCGGCAACGTCAGCGACAAGTCCGACCCGCTTGCTCTGCGCATACAAAGCCGTACCGGTACAACGACACTGACTACGGGCGTCGATGATGTGGTGGCCGACGACAGCGGGATTATGGTGACGGGAACGTCGGCGACGCTGACGGCGAGCACGCCGGGGATGCCGGGCTATATGGGTTCGCCTGGCATACCGCCGGTAGCTGGTGATCAGCTGATTGGCGGTGCCGGGTACGACACGTTGCAACTGTTCGGTGGGGGCGAATACCGGATCAACAATTTGGGCGCGTTCACCGGGTTCGAGCGGGTGTTGGTGACCAATCCGGGCGGTAGTAGCGAAGCTCGGGTGTACCTGGGTGCCCAAACGATCGAATTGGGCGTGTCGCACGGCTACAATGCGAACTTCTATCTAGGCTCGGGCAAGGTCACGTTCGAGAGCAGCGTGTCCGGATCGGTCACGGTCACTTCGACGGATAATTGGAACGTCGCCAACGTCCTGAAGGGCATCACGCCGACACCGCAGAACATGTATATGGGTTCAATTATTACAGTTACTTTCGCTGGGTACAGCGGAGCGCAGACCTACGATCTGCGCTCGGCCAGCCTGGCGTCGGTCAGCATCAACTCCAGTACAGCCAATACCTTCCTGGTGAACAGCGCAGTAATGGCCGGAGTGAGAAGCTGGTACAGCTCCTCCGATAACAAACTGAACGTGGCTGATAGCAGCATCGATCTTGGCTCATCGTCGCTTAGTAACTTCAAGGTCATATCGACCAACGTAACCGGCACCACCTTCACTACTACCAGCAGTTCGACCGCCTTCCAGGTACAGGGCGGTGCCGGACAAGACACGCTCGTCCTCAAGGGCAGCGCCTTCACCATCGATCAGCGCAACGCCATCTTCGCTACCAGTTCCATCGAAACCATCACCGATACCAGCGGAACGTATCAGGCCGATCCCAACTTGATCCGCCTGACTGCCGGCGTCGACAAGATCACCGCACCCGACAGCGGGATTATGGTGACGGGAACGTCGGCGACGCTGACGGCGAGCACGCCGGGGATGCCGGGCTATATGGGTT
>NZ_JBQCMO010000015.1:31026-37084 GCF_051965015.1 Sphingomonas sp. SAFR-052
CCTTCACCATCGATCAGCGCAACGCCATCTTCGCTACCAGTTCCATCGAAACCATCACCGATACCAGCGGAACGTATACCAAGTCGGCCGCACCGTTCGCGCTCCGCATCGATACCGGCTCAACGCTATTCGCGTTTGGCGACAACCATGCCGAAGACGACCAAGCACCGGCAATTGCATCCTGGGACGACGTGCGGCTCGATCCGTGGAACTACCTGTCGGCCACCACGCATTCGGCCGGCTTCTCAGATACCCTGCTTTAGGCGGGTGCCCTGCAACGCTGCTATCTCCACGCCGGAGATGGCAGCGGTGCAGGAAATATCGGCACAGCTTATTACCCAGTGTCGATACTCTCATCATGCTTGTCTGGCACCGCAATCTTTTTGCGGTGTAGCGCGGTCACGCGTTTGACCTGAGCAATGCTGCAACCTGCCAGTTCCGCGGTACGGGCGATACTCATGCCGGCATCGCGCAGCGCCACGATGCGGCGGTGGTGCGCCAGATCCGGCTTCCGCCCGGTGTAGCGCCCTGCCCGTTTGGCGATCTCGATGCCCTCGCGCTGGCGCTCGCGGCGCGTCTCGTAGTCGTCGCGGGCGGTTTGCAGCGCGAGGCGGAGCAGCATGTCCTGGACCGCCTCCAGCACGATCCGCGATACCCCCGAACTGTCGGCAACCAGATCGGAGAGGTCGACGATCCCCGGCACCGCCAACCGCGCCCCCTTCCCCCGGATCGTTGCGACCAGCAGTTCGGCTTCGGGCAAAGGCAGGCGGCTGATCCGGTCGATCTTTTCGGCGATCACGACTTCGCCGGGTTGCAGGTCATCGACCATGCGCAACAGTTCGGGGCGGTCGGGTCGCGCGCCAGACGCTTTCTCACGGTACACCGCAGCAACATAGAAGCCGGCTGCCCGAGCGCCGGCGACGATCGCCTCTTGCCGGGCCAGATCCTGTTCGTCGGTACTGACCCGCAGATATACGCGCGCCGCCCGGATCATGTTTTGTTGCTCGCTTATCGTTGCTCGGCTCAATTGGGTATACCCATATGCGCCGAGCGTCCGCCGACCGGCTCGGAACCGCCATAGCCGATCCTGCGTAGCCTAGCCAACCGAACCGTGTTCAACTAGCTATAATGTCTTGGCAGTTGTTCATTGCGGTGTTCGAAGGGCTAGATAGCGGCGCACATACTATCACTAGTCTTCAAACCGAATTTGTGGCACCCAACGCTATAAATACCATCTTGTGAAAGTGGTGCCACATGACATTACAGGTTAACATAACTCCTAATGGTCGTATGAGTCTGCCAATCGGCATTCGCAAGCGTCTTGGTCTCGAGGCTGGCGGCGCGGTCCTTGTTGAGGAAACTGCAGACGGAGTCGTTTTGCGCACTGTAGGGCAGGCTGTGGCTAAAGCGCAGGCCATTGCCAAACGCTATGCGCAGCAACCCGATGCGTCGGTCGATGCCTTTCTGGCCGCACGGCGCGAGGATAGTGGAGAATGACCCATGTCGTCCTCGATGCCTCGGCGATCCTTGCGCTGCTGAAAGGCGAGCGCGGGGCCAGCAAGGTCGTTGGCGTCATCGCGGACGCATCGGTCTGCGCGATCAACCAGGCCGAGGTCGTCAGCCATTTCGTCCATCTCGGCGCGCCGCTCGAAGAGGTCCGCGCCATGCTGGGCGCCTTGCCCTATACCATCGTTCCCGCCGATGACGCATTGGCGTGGGAAGCCGGCAGCCTGCGCGCGGCGACGGCGTCAACCGGGTTGTCGCTGGGCGATCGCTTCTGCCTCGCCCTCGCCAAACGGCTCGGCGTTCCCGCCTATACGGCCGACAAGGCGTGGCGCGACATTACCGTCGACGTCGCGGCGAAGGTCGTCATTATCCGTTGATCGAATGCCCCGCCGGCCGTGGCTACCCGCTTGGCGTGGTGGTCAGGCCGGCACGCTGTCATAGACGACGACCTTGCGCCACAATGGCGCGCAGGCGGCGACGAACGCCTGATGCGCCGGGTGATCCTGATAGGCCTTCTGATCGGCGACCGTATCGAACAGCATCAGTTCGGACACGTCGAAGCTGGCATCGACCACGTCGCGCTGCTCGGTTCCGGCCGGCACACCGACATGCAGCTCGCGTATCTGCGGTATCGCCGCCAATGCTTTCAGCCCGGCTACCAGCTTCGCCCGATCCGCGGCATTTCCGGCACGCTCGAGCCAGAAGAACACCTGATGCCGGATCCGGCCAGCGGGTTCAGCCCTGGCCGGGTCGGTGCCGGCCACCGTTGCAGCGGCAAGTCCGATGCCTGTGAGAATGTCTCGCCTGTCCACCTTGCTTCCCATCCTTGCTGCCGATCGACGATACCCTAGGCCAGGGCGGCCGTCCGTCGAACCCCTTTCGTTTCAGATATCTAGCCGCAGCGAGGCGCGCACGCTTCGCGGTGCGCCGGGATAGACCCACAAGGCGCTGTACGAGCTTGCCGCGTAACGCCGGTCGAACAGATTGTCGGCGTCGAGGCGGAAGCGCAGCCCTTGCGTCAACGGCGCTTCCAGGCCCATTTTCACCTTCCAATATTCGGGCAGCACCAGCGGCTGCGCGGTCAGCGATCCGGCCCGATCGCCGACATAGGCGGCACCGCCACTCAGCTGCCAATCGCCCCGCGACGTCGCGATCCGGTGCACGACCAGCAGGGTCGCCGAATGCGCCGGCACGTTGAGGACCTTCGGTGTCGCGAATGTCGTGTCGTCCGCCTTCGCATCCACCCATGCATAGTTCGCGACCACTTGCCACCGCGCGCCAAGCCGTGCCGACGCGTCGAGTTCGATCCCGCGGCTAACCATGCTGCCGACCGGTGCCAGGAAATTGGGATCGACCGGATCGGTGGTGAGAATGTCCCGCTTGCGGATGTCGAACCATGTCGCCGCCAGATCGACGCCCGGCAGATTGGCGGCGATCCCGACTTCGTACCCACGCCCGGTTTCCGGTCCGAACCCGGCACCGTTGCGATCGGTGCCGGTGTTCAGCGCAAAATTCTGCCCCCAATTGGCGTGCACCGCGAGCATGTCGGTCAGGCGATAGCGCCCGCCGACGCGGAAGTTCACCGGCGCGTCGATGTTGCGCCCGGTGCCGCCCGTATTGTTGTTCACGATCTTCTGCCGATAGGGATCGATCCTCGCCCCGCCGACCAGGGTCAACCGGTCGGTGACGTCCCACATGTCCTGCACGTAGAAGGTTCCTGCCCAACGGCTTTCGTCGTTGTTGGTGAACGGTCGCAGCGCCGCGGCCACCGACCCATAGACCGGATCGTACAGGTCGATCGCATAGGGTGCGGCCGCCGACGGATTGATGCGCATCCATCGCTCGCCATAAAAGAAGCGATAGCCCTTCCATCCGGCGCTGACCCGGTGCCGTCCGATCTGTCCGGCCAGTTCCAGGCGTGCCGACAGGTCATCGACGCTGAAATCGCGCGAGCGGCGTTGCCGCCAGAGCGCCGTGCCGACGATCCGCGACTGATCGGCCGACAGCCCCCGCAAGCTGCCCTTGCGCCAGACCACGCCGCCGTTGAGCGTCCAGCTTCCTCCCAGTTCCGCGAGGGCGGTGATCTGGTGCTGGTCGTTGCGGGATCGGGTGATGCCGTTCGCCGGTTCGCCATAATAGTTCGATCGCGGCAATGCGTTCGCATCGCCATTCACCGCCGGTATGCCGCGGTCGAACGGCGTGTCGAACTGGCTGAACTCGCCGGTATAAGTGAACCGGAGCGCATCATTCGGTCGCCAGGTCAGCGACGGCGAAACGATGCGGCGGCGAAGCGTGACGGTGTCGCGCCATCCCTCGCTGTCTTCGCCGGCCACTACGATCCGTGCCGCCAGCGTGCGCGACAACGGTCCGGTCGCGTCCACCTCGACGCGACGGGTGTCGAACGATCCATAGCTGACCATGGCATTCGCATGCGGTGCGAAGCGCGGCACCTTCGTCACGATATTGACCCGTCCGCCGGGATCGACATCGCCGAACAAGGCGCCCGCCGGCCCCTTCAGAACCTCGATCCGTTCGGTCGTGGCGGGATCGCGGGGCGGCGCCATGCCGCGATTGGCAAGAAAGCCGTTCAGATAATATTCGGCCCCGCCGTCCGGCGTCCCCAGAAAGCCGCGGACCGCGAAATTGTCGATCATGCCGCCGCGATTATTTTGCTGGCTGAAGCCGCTGACCAGTTCGAGCGCATCGCTCAGCCGAGCGGTTCCCGCCGCGTCGAGAATGTCGCGCTCGATCGACCGGCTCGACTGCGACATGCGTTCGGTGACGCGATCGGACGACAGCGTGCGATCGGTGGTATTGCGGGTGCCCAGCACTACGATCTCGCCTGCATCCGCGTCCTCTGACCGCTCCTGTGCCGTCGCAGGCGGCGGAAGCAGGCCGATCGCCAGCGCATGGATCGACAGCCATGGACGCAGATCGGGAAGAAGGGATGAGAACATTGCGGCTCCGAATTACACGCGTTCGCGTTTGTCATGTTGCAACGTCTCATAGAAGGTTACTGCTGCAGTGCAACGTCAGGATGTGCCCGTCCTGCCGGCAGACACAGGTCGGGGGTATGCCGGTCGGGTCCGTCTACCTCACCGCTCGCGCGATCCGGTACGGGCCGGTCCGCGTCGCCAGCGCCTGTCCTTTCCAGCGCAACCGCACGCGATCCTCGGCCAGCAGCCGGTCGACGCCACGATGGACGACCGGCATCAGGTCCCGCCATGCCGGGGCACCCGGATCGGCAGCGGCCATCGCGCGGGCGACTTCGCTGGGGCAGACCGTCGCGCAGGCGGCGCGGGCAGCAAGCAACGTCAGCGTCGTGGCGCACGCAGTCGCGACCGGATCGGATATCGGTTCCGCCATTCGTCGACCTTTGAGGAATTGCTAATTGATGGCTATTTTTACCGATCCACAGTGGCAAAAACCGCAGATAAGGCGTGTGATGTGTATATATCGTTGTTATAAAACGGTTTTTTAATCTGGCACGGTTGCTGCAAATCCCTTTTCATATCCGGAAAAACACCGGGATGAACAGGAGATACCATCATGACCGCCATCCGCTTCGCTACGTCGATCATCCTCGGTCTGGTTGCCAGCACCTCGGCATTGGCCGCCGAACCCAACGCCGCACCTGCCACCGCAACGGTTCCGGTAACCGTCGCCGCAAGCCTGCCGTCGATCGTGACGCTGGCCGCCGGCCCCGCCGCGATCGCCTACAAGGCATCGCCCAACGCCCGCTATTGCTTCCGTACCGAAGTGACCGGATCGCGTATCGTGCGCAAGCTGTGCAAGACCCGCAGCGCATGGGAAGCGACCGGCGTAGATCTCGACGGGGCACTTGCCGGCCGGTAATCCGCAAGCTCCGCCGCCCGATCACGCGGCAGACCATGTTCCGGCGACTGGCCACTGGGTCAGCGGCAGCGAAGCGCTGACCCCAGCCATCGAACGCTCCCGTACTGCGAAGGACGTCAACCGACGGATGCGGTTGTGACAGCCGTGATCGGCAGCCACCTGCGCATCCCGCACGCCCAGCAGAACCGAGCCTTACTGACCTGATGGGTTGGACGGCCCCTGCACCAGTATAGCTGCGCAATGATGTGGTCGTTGAGCCACGTCATATGGAGCACACGTTGCGCGCCTTCGCTGATACCACCCGGTTGATGGCACTGGCCGCATAATCACTGCCATCTCGCGATTGTCCGGCTAACCAGGTCATTCTGGCTATAATAGCCAGACCATCAACGGAGATTATAATGGCTACCAACGCCGAGAGCTTCGTATCCATGGCACTGACCGACTTTCATGACCATCCTGGTACGATCATCGACCAAAGCCAGCAGGCACCTGTCGTTCTGACCAAGCACAAGCGACATGACCTGCTGCCGGTTTTCTGGACCGCTTGGAGCTGTGACCTGCTGCCGGTTTTCTGGACCGCTTTGAGGTGGAAGATTCCAGTTATGGTGGAGGGCCAAGGAAGCGGAGCGAGCGATGAAGAGGTCGAAGTTTTCGGAGGCGCAGATCGCCTTCGTGCTGAAGCAGGCCGAGGACG
>NZ_JBQCMO010000016.1:0-33893 GCF_051965015.1 Sphingomonas sp. SAFR-052
TTCTTCGAAGGCATTCGTTGTCCCTTCCTTGGTCCAGACTGTCATAGTCGATGGACCACTCAGAAGGGGGCAGCTCAATAAGGTCGATTGGCAAGCCCGAACGCAGACTTATCTGACGTCATTATCCGCCCATGATCCGGACGACATGCTAGGAAGGTTGTCGATGTGGCGAGCGTACGGAGGCCCTACCTCGGGCGTGGCATTGATATTTAACACCGAAGTATTCGCGAACGATGCCGGTCAACTCAATACGTATTCTAGTCCGGTGGCCTACGGGAACGCGGCAGTTATGTTCTCGAACCTGAAAGAGATGGCTGACGGACTTACGGCGAACATTGATCTTGTCAGGAGTGTGCCGTTCCAGAACGCGCAGGCGATCGTAACTAACGCTCTTCAGTTTGCTACGTTATCGTTCAAGCATCCAGCATTTGCAGAAGAGCAGGAATGGAGGGTCATCCATCGTCCACTTACGGACGCGTCGGCTTTCATACCAACGAGCGTTGAAACCGTGCGAGGTATCCCGCAGATGATCTGTAAGGTTCCATTGGTCAACCAGCCCGGACTGGACATGCCTTGGATGAGCTTAGACCGACTATTGCATAGCATCATCGTCGGACCTTGTGTGTATCCCAACCAAGTCGCGTGGGCGTTTAGCGAAATTTTATCGAGCATTGGTATCGATCCGACAGGGAAAATATCAATAGCAGCGATCCCGTTGCGGCAACAAGGTTAATGCTTTCTATGCTCGATTATCCTCTGCAGGTTTTTGCGGCGTCGATATTCAAGTATCGAGCTACCGTGCTACTTATAACCGGTCTTTCTACCATCTTCAGCCAATTGCTTGAAGCCTATGGGCACTGGCTTTCGGATCAAGCGAATTTCGTTGCCGATGCAAAGGACCCTAGCAAAACCGCAGGTATCGCGCGGGATAAAATGCGTGCTAGCCAGTACACGGCCTACGGTCGCTTGTTCAAAGCGTTGGCGACCTGGGGACTATTCGTTAGTTTAGCCGCAGCGCTTTATCCCGCCGTTTCATGCTGACAACTAGGTATTTAATTCACGCTCGCGGCTTTTTGAGGGGGTGGCTGTTGCCGGACCTACTGTTTTGGCAGATTTTGACTGCCCCCTTCGGCCGGCGTCTCGACATCGGTTGACGCGGCCGCCGTCGTCGCATTCTCGGGGCGCTGGTCCCAGTACTGGCGGAGTTCCCACTTCCCATCGAAGAGCGCCGCGCAACGGTCCCGAAACTCGTCCCACGGAACCTTCGCGGTGTAACCCAAGAGCAGAAGCCACCCTGTTAAGAATGCCACGATGGTGGGAGTGTCACCACCAACGGTGTTCAGCGCAGTTGTGATCTGTCTCACTGCAAAGCTGACGTACAGGAAAAGGGACACAGACGCGGCAAAGACGGCCAGCATAATCCACTGAAGGTCGAACATACCTCCACGGAACAGCGAGCGCATCAAGCCAGCCGTGGCACCAGAGACGATGGCTACGAAAAAGATGCAAGCGGCTAGCGTTGCTTTCAAGAGGGCGGATATGGCCAGCGCTTCCGATCCATCAGGGGCTTTGAAGCCGGAGGCTTTCATCACGCCGAGCAGGACCACGGCCGGAATATAAACGATCACGATGAAGCCGAGAATGATGAGGAAGCCGTTGATGATTATGAACATCGGACGATGCACCCACTTCGTCCGCTGAACCCAAGCCGTGTAAGCCTCATGCAATTGCTTCAGTCGTTGCATGGGCAGGGGCTCCGTTATGTCCGAATGTACCCGCCTAGCTTTGCGTAATAACAGCCGGCCTACCACTACAATCGCATCATCGACGGCTTTCCAGCCACTTTCTAACCGTTTGCACGACCGCTAAGGGCAACAATAAAGTGCCGAAAACGGCTTTAATTAACTGGTGGCCCTCTAACGGCTCCGATGCAGTCACAAACTCCGAAGCGAATAGGATGCCGACGACAACGCCACCAGCAAGCTGTAGGTAACTGATTTTGGAGAAGGCGAGCTCGCGCGCTTCGCCTCTCGATAGCGGTGAACCTTCAGGTGTCCGATCCCGCAGATGCCTCGAGGGTGCGGTCCAAGCGACGAGCATTATCGTCACGAGCGGCAGCAAGATTGCCGCAACGCCGATCCACACGCCATAATCTGCGGATGGGCTGTCCGCCGAGGGTGTTAGCCAAGCCAACAGCAGTATGAGGCCGAAGGTTGCTGGTATAACTGCCCACATCGTGTAGCGGATGGTTTTGCCGAACTGAGCGACGAACAGGTCCCGCTCCTGCCGGGTTACCCGGATTGGCGGTCCTTTCTGCGACTTACGATAGATGAAGTCGTGTCCCGCGTCCGAGAATTGGTCCGCGAAGGATTGCTGCACTCTATCGAGATGGTCGTTGCCAAACATCGTGCGACGTTAGCGGCACCGAGCCGGTATACAATACCTATCGTTTAGTAACCTCGTCGGATGCGTTGCACATCTGTGCGCGTCTTCTCAACGTGGCAGGCCTTGCACAGCGATTGCGTGTTGTCCCACTCGTCACCACCGCCAAGCGCCTTGGGCTTAATGTGATCGACTTCAACGGCTGGCGTCACTAAGCCACGTGCTGTGCAATGACGACATAGCGGCTCCGCATCGAGCCGTCGGTTACGCATCTTGCGCCACTGTCCGTCATAGCCGCCAGTCAGGTTGACCTTCGGGGGCTTTGCAGCGGGCGCGATACTGAAACGGGGCGTTCTACGGGGCACGATCTACTTAGCTGATCGGCTCCCGAGAATGCTCAGGATGATTGCCTGTCAACCGCATTGATCGGCTGATTTCTGAGTTGGATGGCAACACACGATCGGAACAGGCGCAACGAAGCGCACTGCAAGATCGGAGTTACACAACATGGCATTCGACCCAAAGAACCTAAAGCCCGCTGTTCGTACCAACGCTTCTGCTACCAGCGACGTTACGGCCCGCGATGAACTGCTGGCGGTAATCGAGACGCAGCTTGCCCTCTTTGCCTACCCCAAAGCGATCGGACAGCGGCTCTATGAGGTGCAGGACAATACGGTGACGTTCTCGCTGCGCTACGGCGGCAAGGCCCTCACGCTTTTACCGAACGAGACGAAGGTCGCTGTTCCAAAGGATCAGTTTGTTGGTGCGTTGGAGCACTACAAGGCGGAAGCAGGGAAGGGGGCGTTTGACGCGCAGTTGGAAAAGTATGGCGCGGCCAGCGCGTCCCGGAAGGCCAGCGCGAAGGCGACGCGAGAGAGCAAAAAGGCCGCTGCGAACAAGTAAACTCTTACAGCCCCGGAGAACCACTCCGGGGCTTCGCCATGCCTGCGCGACAACTCGATGGCGGCCTGACGTGGAAAAGCCCCGGAGTGCTGTTCCGGGGCTTCGCCGTTATGCGCGGATGTAGCCTAGTAGTCGACTTTCCGTGGCATACTGGGACAGCGTCTTTTCTGCCGACCAGTCAATATCAGGTTCGACGCGCAGGCCACCGGGACCGACCACCTCCCATATCTCATCCAAGCTGATGTAGCCCATTTCAGGTGTGCCCATACCCAGATCGGCAAGTCCGAACGCAAGGCCGTCGTCGTCCATTTCCGTCAGCAACCACGTCCCGGAGGTCCACGGCAAGAATAGCTTGCAGACTGGTTCGAAGTCTCGCTCTTGACGGGTGCCTTTCAGGGGTAGCTGTTCGTTGTGGTTCAATATCAGCTGTTGAGCAGCTGCCGGCCCTAGCAATGCAACCAAATCCATGTGGCGTACTCCTGTTTTGTGCCACAGGCGGATTAAGCACCAGAGTTGGGGAAGGGCGAGCGTTATTCAGCAATCTGGTGTTGAGTAGATTTCTACCCAAGGTGTCACTTCTTTGCTCGCCCTCTGATTCCAACGGCAACATCCCGAGTGGGCAACAGGAGTAGCCCACATGCAGATCGATCTCAACGCATTCGCCGATTACGCACTTGCTACGTTCGACTTCAACGAGCAGTTCGAAGACGATGCTTTCTCGGTTCAATTTGAGGGTTTCCGGGTGTATGTCGAGCGGAAGCACAGTCACTTCCTGCTCCACATCGGTACAGAGCGCCACCAGTTGCCCCGCTGACGCGCTAGGAAGCCCGTCCTGATAGCAAGATGCCCCGGCGAGTATGCTTGGGCGTTGCCATGTCCGACGCTCTAAGAGCGCTTCCTAAGCGGCCCTCTCTACCGGCCCGGTCCATGCACCTTCCAGCAGCTTGCCATCTTCATCGAATAGCCACGCACTGTAGTCGTCTGGCTCGATACGGAAAGTCCCCACATTTGTGATTGCGATCCGCTTGATGAGGCGACGGAGGCTCATATTGACCCGCCCGCGCGCATAGGAGCGTACCTCGTCGTCAGCGTGGTTCAGTTCAGACCGAAGGCTTTCGATGGCCTCAACGTCGTCATCGGCGCATGGCTTTGACAGTTCAATATCGAGCGCCTGCTGAGCCGTGTCGATGGCCCGCTCGTATGTCTCGACCTTAGCCTCTAGAGCGCCGACGCGCTGCATGATCGCTTTGGAGCCGCCGTCAGCGAGGGCATCGACCAGGTTGTTCAGCCGCTCTTGATCTGCGTCGCGCAATCGAGCCGTTTCAGCGATACGCTCGCGCAGTTCCACGATTGCGGGGTTGCGATCACGCTTCGTCACAAGCTGGGGAAGCATCTCGTTCAGAACAGCGGCTTCGATCACGTCGTAGCTCAGAACGGTGCCGTTATCGCACTGGTGCTTTCGACGGGCGCGGTCGCAGCGGATGCGGCGATGATCGTTCCGCTTGTAGGTGACGGTCGTACCGTCCTTGCGTGTGTATTGCTGGCCCTTGTCGATCATGTGGCGGAAATGAGCGCCGCCGCCGCACTGGCCGCAGACGACGATGCCCTGCAACAGATTGCGATGGAGCCAAAGTTTGTCGGCGGTTTTGTGATTGGCCTTCCGCATTTTGAGCGCGGCTTGCGCCCGGTTCCATTTCTCGGTGCTGATCGCTTGCGGGTAGAAGTTCGTGCCCACCGTCTTACCGTCGAGCGTCACGTACTCGCCGATTACGGTGCGCTTCGTCAGCAGCCGGTAGATGTAGCTGTAGAACCAGCCGTTATTGCCTCGCCGTTGCTCAGGCGGAGTCCAGCTGGGTTCGTTGCGATCATGCAAAACGGTGATGATGCGATGGATGCCGAGGCCGTCGATGTAGAGATCAAATATGTCGTTCAGCACCTTCGTCCGGTACTCGTTCAGGACATACTTTCCGTCGATCCGGTCGCACCAAAGCGGCACGTTTGGCATCAGCACGTCTTGCTCACCAGCCGCGATCCGTTCGCGCCTAGCAGCCCATGAAGCGGCAGTCCGCTTGCTCTTCTTGCTGCTCTCTTCGTGAGCTTGCTGGGCAAGGATGATGACCTTGAACAGGTCGATCATCTCGTTTTCGTCACCCGCTTTGTAGACGTGCCCGTCATGGAAAGTGGCTACATCGACGCCGCCCTCGTTGAGCGCCCATATCAGCTGCGCCGCGACCTTCGCACCTTGACGGCTGAGACGGTCGATGTTTTCGACTACCAGCACCTTGCCCCGGTGCAGGCCGTTACGGGCTTCTAATTCAAATTGGTGTAGCGCCGAACCCTCAAGCCGGTTTGTGCCGTGAAAAGCTGATCGTGCCTCATCGCTGATCTTCTTCTCGACGGACCAGCCTCGATCGGCTGCGAAGGCGTTGCCTAGACTTTGTTGCCGTTCGAGGGAGTAACCCTTGCTTTGCTCGGCGCTCGAAAAGCGCGCATATATGATAGCGATTTGCGACACGAACCTACCCTGCGTGCATTTGTATTGCTGTCCAGTTTACGTGCGTCGCAAATTGGGTGCAGTTGATCGCGGCGATGAACCCGTGCCGCTGCGGGCATCTCGGCGATCCGGCACTCGCCTGTGCGCGTGCGCCGCGCTGTGCCGCCGATTATCAGGCGAAGGTGTCGGGCCCGCTGCTCGACCGGATCGACCTGGCGATCGAGATGGCGGCGGTGAGTGCCGCCGATCTGGTCCTGCCGCCGCCTGCCGAAGGGTCGGCCGAGGTCGCGGCGCGCGTCGCGGCGGCGCGGGCGGTGCAGCGCGAGCGTTATGCCGCCGACGGCGTGCGGACCAATGCCGAGGCGGATGGCGGCGTGCTGGAGCGCGTCGCGGTGCTCGACGTGCCGGCACGGACGCTGCTGGCGCAGGCGGCGGAGGCGATGCGGCTGTCGGCGCGCGGCTTTCACCGGGTGTTGCGGGTCAGCCGCACGATCGCCGATCTGGCGGGGGCGGACGGGATCGGCCGGGCGCATGTCGCCGAGGCGCTGAGTTATCGGCGGCGCGCGCCGACCAATTGAATGATTGCACTGCCGCGTCCGGGTTGCGAGGATCGGTGTGAATTGACGGGGGGTCGTGATGCATTGGATGCTGTTGCCGCTGCGGCGTTACGCGGACTTCTCCGGCCGGTCGCGCCGGATGGAGTTCTGGATGTTTTCGTTATTCGTCAGCATCGTCGGGATATTCCTCGCGACGATCGGCTTCACGACGTCGAGCGTCTCGTTCAGTGGCGACGTTGTCGGGGACGTGTTCGCGTCGTCGAGCTTCGTCGGTTTCGTGCCGTTGATCCTGTTCTATATCGTCATCTTCGTGCCGTCGGTCGCGGTGCAGGTTCGCCGCTTCCATGATCGCGACATGAGCGGATGGTGGGTGCTCGGGTTTTCGATCCTGTCGAACGTCCCCATCCTCGGCCTGTTCATATCGGTTGCGTGGTTCGTGCTGCTCGTGCTGCCGGGTACCTATGGCGATAATCGCTTCGGCCCCGATCCGAAAAACCCTAGCCTCGATATCGATCAGGTTTTTTCCTGACGGTTGCAGGCGGCATCGCCTTGCGCTAACGGACCGGCTGCGTGCCCCTGTGGTGAAATTGGTAGACGCGTCCGACTCAAAATCGGATTCCGCAAGGAGTGCTGGTTCGAGCCCGGCCAGGGGCACCAATTTCGCGAACGCCCTTATGGTTTACCGGGCGTTAGGCGACGATCTGCTACAGCGGGGTCGTCATGAGTGAAGTTGCCACCGACCAACCCGCCGAACGGTCACGCCGCGACAGCGTGATCCTGAACGCCCGGATCGAGACCCCCGACGGGATGGTCGAATGCCGCGTCCGCAACCTGTCGCAAACCGGCGCGTGCATCGACAATGTCGGCAATCTGCGCGCCGGCGACCGCGTGCTGGTTACAATGGGCATGGTCCATCATGTCGAGGCAAGCGTGCGCTGGGCCAATGGCGGGCGCGCCGGGCTGCATTTCGAAGGGGTCGAGATCGACATCGCCGCCGCCCGGCGTCCGCGCGGCACGGTGTCGGCAGCACCGCGCAACGTCGCGGGCTGGCTCGACAATATGTACAGCCCCTATCGCCGGGGTGGCGACTGACCGGTCAGCTCGCGCTGCGGCAATAGCGGTCGAGGAATTGCTGGTGCGTCGGGAGCGTCGCGACCGCGGCGGCGATATTATTGCCCAAATCCCCGAGCACCGCCGCCAGCTGGCCCGGCGGCATCAGCTTCGCCAGCGGGTGATGGCCGCGCGGTTCGAGCCGCTGGCCGAGCATCACCTGCAACCATGATCCGACCCGGAACAGGTCGTCGGCCGACTGATAGGCATGTGCCCCTTCGGCAAACAGGGCGATGCGTTCGGCGAGCGTGTCGGGCGGGGCAATTTTGCGCCGTTCGCGCCAGAAGGGTTCGGGTCGTTCGTTCAGGTGATAATGCAGCAGAACGAAGTCGCGCACCGCCTCGATCTCGCGGCGCGACTGGTCGTTGAAGCGGGCGCGCGCGGCGTCGCCCGGATGGCCGAAGGGAAGCAGCTGGACGAGGCGGGTGAGCGCGATCATCACCAGATGGATGCTGGTCGATTCGAGCGGTTCGACGAAGCCGCTCGACAGGCTGAGCGCAACGCAATTGCGCTCCCACGTCGCCAGCCGCCGCCCGGTGCGGAAGCGGATCAGCCGCGGCTCGATCAGCGTCTGTCCCTCGACCGAGGCCAGCAGGCGGTCGCGCGCGGCATCGTCGCCGAGGTGGCGCGAACTGTAGACCAGCCCGTTGCCGACCCGGTGCTGGAGCGGGATCTGCCAGCGCCAGCCGGCATCGTGCGCGATGGCGCGGGTATAGGGCGGGGCGGGGCCGGTCGCGGCAGTCTGCACCGCCAGCGCGCGGTCGGTCGGCAGCCAATGGCCCCAATCCTCGAACCCCACGCCCAGCGCCTGTTCGATCAGCAGCGCCCGGAAACCGGTGCAGTCGAGGAACAGGTCGCCCTCGACGCGCCGCCGGTCGCCCAGCACCAGCGCGGCGATGTCGCCGCTCTGCCCGTCGCGTTCGACGCGGTCGATCCTGCCCTCGATCCGGGTCAGCCCCTGCGCCTCGCTGCGGCGGCGCAGAAAGGCGGCATAGCGGCCGGCATCGAAATGATAGGCATAGTTGAGCGGCGCGTCGGGGCCGGTCGCGAACCGCCCGGCCTCGGCCGCTTCATGTTCGAGGCAATAGGCGCCGATCGGTCCCGCCGCGCCTTGCGCGCGCGCCTCCAGCCAGAAATGCTGAAAATCGCCCATCCAGGTCGAGCGGCCGACCTCGCCGAACGAATGGAGATAGCGGTCGCCCTGCCGCGCCCAATGTTCGAACGCGATGCCGAGTTTGAAGCTGGCGCCGGTCGCCGCCATGAACTCGGCTTCGTCGAGGCCGAGCAGCGCGTGGAACGACCGGATCGTAGGGATCGTCGCCTCGCCGACGCCGACCGTGCCGATCTCTTCGGACTCGACCAGCGTTACCTCGACGAGCGACGCCAGTTGCCGAGTAAGTAGAGTGGCCGCCAGCCAGCCGGCGGTGCCGCCGCCCGCGATCACGATCCGCATGGGGGTCATCGGTTCAGCCTCTGCAACAAGCGCGCGCGCAACCGGCGGGCGGCTGGTTCGTCGAGCGGGGCGAGGTCGCCCTGGATCGCGGGGGGCAGGTGCGCCCGCGCCGCCGCGCCGCCGCTCCACACATAATGGTCGAACATCGCCGCCCATGCCGCCCGCTCCGCCGCCGGGCGGTCGCGCAGCGACAGCAGCGCATGGAGCAGCGTCGTCATCGGGCTGTCGGCAAAGGCGGGGGCGTCGTTCCACCAATAGTTTATCATGGCGTTGAACGGCGACAGCGCCTCGACATTATGCCACCACAGTGCCGGGTAGAAGAGCACGTCGCCCGGCTCCAGCTCGGCGACCTGCGCGTGGGTCAGTGCCTCGGCAAAGCGCGGGAAGCGGTCGAGGTCGGGCGCGCGCAGGTCGACCATGCTCACCACCTGTCCGCCCGGCGTGGGTTCGAGCGGGCCGGGATAGAGGTTCGCAACCTGATCGGGCGGGAACAGGGTGAAGCGCCGCCGCCCGACCATGCAGGCGGCGAGATTGTTCGACATGTCGTAATGGGTCGCGGCGGTGGTGCGGTTGCCGATCCAGATGCTGACCATCGGCGCGGGCGTCGCATCCGGCCAGGGCAGATCATTCTCGCCGCGCAGGCCGGGCAGGTAGAGGTCGAGATCGGTCGACCCGACATAGATTGCGGGGGCGGTGGGATCGTCCAGACTGCCGACGATCCGGTCGAGACAGGCGGACAGGCCGGTGCGCGCCGCGTCGAAATTGAACCCGCTGAAATCGTCGCGGTAGAAGAAGCGCCCGCCCATCGCCGCATCGCCGGTAAAGGCGACGACCGGCCGTCCGCCATCGAACCGCTTAAGATAGGCGATGGCGGCGTCTGCGCCCTGCCGTCCCGCCGCGACCAGCGGCCAGTCGGCGGCAAGACCGCGCAGCACCACCGGCTCGTTGGCCGCGACCAGTGCCGCCGGCGACCAGTCCGCGCTCGCCGCGATCGACCGGACGGCGCGCGGGGCGGTCACGCGCCGTGCCGCCGCTGCCGCCGTTCGATCAGCCGCGGGATATTGTCGAGTGAAGCCGAGGCCATGAACGCCGCGCGCAGCGCGCCGCTGCGGTGGAGCGTCGCCAGCGTCTCGGCCTCCAGCGCGTCGAGCCGATCGTCGGCGATGACCAATATGTCGGCGATGGCGCAGGTCTGTCCGTCACCCAGATCGACCTCGATCGTGGTCGCGCGCAGCAAGCCGGCGGCCTCCCATGCCGCGAACAGCGGCGCGTTGATCGCCTGTCCCTCGCGGATGACGGCCAGCACCGCCTCGACATGCGCCAGATAGGGGGCGGTGCCGCCATGGCGCAGATAGAGCGGCTCGCCCGATCCGTCGCGGTGCACGCGCGGGTCGTCGAGGTCGATGCGCACCCCTTGGCCCGACGGATCGGGGGCGAACGGCCCGCGCTGGCGGACGGCGGGAACGTAGCTCGCCGACCATGTGCCATCGGCGCCGAGGAAGAGATTGTCGTCGGGGTCGAGCCCGAGCAGCGCGACGGCATAGACGCCGCCGCGATCGTCGCGGCGGAACAGGATCGGATAGTCGCGCTGTGCCGCCTCGAACTCGTTGGGGAACAGCAGCACCTGGTTCACCGCATCGCCATGCGCGGCACCGTGTTCCACCGCGACGGTCAGATCGTGATGGTCGACATTGTTGAGCGGCACGGGGTTGGGCATCGCGATCCTTTGGGCAGCAAGCCGCCACGTTATGGAGGGCGGGTGGCAAAGAAAAGAGCCGTCCGGGGATGCGAACGGCTCTTTCCAGTCACTTGACCGCGATCAGAAGCGGTAGCGCGCGCCCAGCAGGAAGCGCGGCTTCAGCTCCTGTGCGAATACCAGCGCGTTGCGATCGCGCCCATATTGCACCAGCGGCTCGCTGGTCAGGTTCACGCCCTCGATCGACACCGCCATGCTGTCGCTGATGTCATAGCTGATGTTGAAGTCGAGCGTGCCGAAGGGGGCGACGAACAGCGGGTTGCGGCTGTCGCCCTGGTTGGTCGCGGCAAGGAACTTGTCGCGCCAGTTGTACGACACGCGCGCCGACAGGCCGCTCTTGTCATAGATGATCGACCCGTTGGCACTGTCGCCAAGCCCGGTCAGCGCGAACACGTTGACGCTGGGGTCGGCGGCGATGTCGGCATTCACGTCGCCATATACCTTCGTATACGAGGCCTGCACGCCGAAGCCGGTATTGCCGAAGAAGTGCTGTCCGGCCAGTTCGAAGCCATAGATATGGCCGTCGCGATTGTTGACCGGCTGCGACACTGCGAAGTCGTAGAGGGGGTCGTCCCCGTTGGCGAAGATGTCGACCGATTGCAGGATGCTGTTGACGTAATCCTGGTTCAGCGCGCCCGCCGCGTTCCGGTTCGCCTGGAAATTGGCATCGGCCTGTGCGGTGTTGCCGCCATTCTGGCTGAGCAGCGCGGTATAGGTGAACAGGTTGACGTCGCTCAGGTCGGCGCCGAGCGCCTGCAACCGAGCCGCCGCTGTGCCCGAGCGCGTGCCCGCCGCACCCGACGACGGATCGCGCAGGTCGAAAAGGCTGCGGTTGAAGACGCCGGTGCCGATGAAGTTGCGCACCCGCTTGTCGAAGAAGCCGAGCGAGACGTAGCTCGACGGCTTGTAATACCACTCCACCGACAGGTCGAAATTGTCGGAGACCAGCGGCAGCAACCCGGCATTGCCGGAGCTGCCGGTCGGACGACCGCCCAGCGCGACCGGCCGGGTCGGCGCACCCGCCGTGGTCGATGCGAACAGATTGCCGTAATCGGGCCGCGCCAGCGTCCGGCTGGCCGAGGCGCGGGCGATGAAGTTGTCGAACACCTCGATATTGAAATCGATGGCCGGCAGCAGGTTGGTGTAGCTGCCGCGCTGCGACACGGTGGACGAGGTCGCCGAGATGACCGACGAGAAATCGTTGTCGGCGTCCCATTTGATTGCCGAGGGCACCGCCTGCAACGCGGTCGAGCGGACCTTGGTCTCTTCATAGCGGGTGCCGAAGACGAGGTTGGCGGTGCGGCCGGCAATCTCGCCCTTCCACGTGATCTGACCGTACACCGCCCAGATCTTTTCGCCGACCTGATCGTAATCGTTGGCAGTCGTGTTGATCGGGTTGGCGGCGTAGAAGTTCGAGAACAGGTCGTTCAGGACCACGGCGTTGCCGCGGAAGGCGGTGCGCTTCTGCTCGGCCGGGCTGAACGTGTCGAACTTGCAGTCGAGGCAGAAGGTCTTGACGACGTTCGACGCCAGCCGCTGGACGATGCCCGGATCGGTGATGCCCCAGTCGCCCAACTGCTGCTGCGTCTGCACGCGGGCGCTGGTCATCTGCGAATCGGTGTAGGTACCGCCGAAATCGAACCGGCTGCCGCCGCCCAGATCCCAGCCGAGATCGGCACGACCGCCGTTGATCCGCTGCCGCTGGGTCGCGGTGTTGGTCCGCGAGATCTGCGTGCCGAGGTCGCCGAGATCGAGGACGCCGTTACCGTTGCCGTTGATCGAGTCGTTGATCGTCTGCGTCACGCGCGGGAAGCCGCTGCTATAGTCGATCGCCTGGCTGCTGATGACCGGCGCGCCGAGCGACACCAGCGTCACCGACGTGCCGTTGGCGGCGTCGGGCGTCGACTTCGAGATGGCGTGATAGCCATCGAGGTTCAGCGTCAGATTGTCGGTCATCTCCCACTTACCGTTCAGGCCGTAGGACTGGAGCTGGGTCTTGGTCGCGCGGAATTGCTGTTCGAAGCCCTGATCCTTTACGCCGTTGATCGATTCCGAGATGAAATCGGGCGTGGCGATGACGTCGTTGCCGTTGAAGCGGATCTCGCCGAACGGGCGGTTGAACCAGTTGGTCTGCTCACTGCGCTGCTCCTCCAGCCGGTTCTGCGCGAACAGCGCGTCGGCGGTGAAGGTCAGGCGTTCGGTGGGCGCGAGTTGCAGCACCGCCTGCCCGTTGATGCGCTCGCGCTTGTTTTCCGAGAACTGGTAGCGGCTGTCGTTGGGGACCAGCGTGAATTCGGTGGTCGGGCGGTTGCCGATCTGGGTCTGCGCGTTGACGTAGGGACCGGCCGGGTTCAGCACGTCGGCGGTCGGCACCACCGTGAAGTAGTTGGGCGCGCTCTGGGCCGAGGTGCTGTCGCGGCGCTGATAGCTGCCAAAGATCGACAGGCCGACGCTGCGCCCGTCGTTGCGCCAGCTGAGCAGGCCCGACACTTCGGGCAGGACGCGCGCGCCCTCGCCATCATTGGTGCTCAGGTCGTGCAGTGCCTTGACGCCGAACGATCCGGTCACGCCGGTCTCGCGCGCTTCCAGCGGCTTGCGGGTGACGACGTTGATCGCCGCGCCGATCCCGCCCGACGGGATCGCGGCGCGACCGGTCTTGTAGACCTCCAGCGCCGACACGCCTTCGGAGGCGAGATTCTGGAAGTCGAACGACCGGCCGGTACCGCGGGCGAAGTCGCCCGCGCCGCTGGTGTCGACGTTGGAGGCGGGAAGCTGGCGGCCGTTCAGCGTGACGAGGTTGAACCCGCCCGAGAAGCCGCGAACCGAGACCTGTGACCCTTCGCCGTTGACGCGGTTGATCGACACGCCGGTGATGCGCTGGAGCGATTCGGCGAGGTTGGTGTCGGGGAACTTGCCGATATCCTCGGCCGAGATCGCATCGACGACGCCTGCCGAGTTGCGCTTGATATCGATCGCGCGGTTGAGCGAGGCGCGGATGCCGGTGACGACGATCTCGCCGCCATCTTCCTGTACGGGGTCCTGGCCGGTCGGCTGGGCGACGCTGCCCTGCGACCCTTCGGTCGCGCCCGGCTGGGCATTGGTGGCGGTGTCGGCGGTCTGCGCAGCGGCGATGCCGGGTGCGGCGAACAAGGCGGCAAGTGCGATCGTCGAGGACGTGCGCGCGAGCGTATGGAGAAGGTGACCCTTCATACGAAATCTCCCCTAAGTGGTTCTGACGGTTCGATCCGCCCATCTTCCCGCCGGATGATCCGGCTTTGGTACCGCTACCAGTCTGTCTAGCGTTGTCAATACGGGAACAATCCAAACTGTTGCCGCTAAGATATTATCTTGTATCCGTTTTTACGATGTTGGCGGGGCGCGGCGTCGAAAACGGCTGAATTCCGACGTTAACCGTAAATTATCGCCACCCCCCTACAACCCCTGATTCGATACGACAGCGCCGTCTTGCGCGGGCGTTTCGGGGAGCAGGTTGACGATGAAGTGGTTCAGCAAGGACGCACCGATCCGCACGAAATTTCTCGTGATGGGCATCGTCTATGTCGTGTTGATGTGCGTCCCGTTCGGCACGACGGTGCTCGCGGTCAATGACACGCTGTCCGAAACGGCGCTGCTGGGCATCAACGGCGCGACCGTCCTTGTCGCCATCCTGCTGGGCGTGATGTTCCGCGATATCGTCTGCGGACCCTATGTCGGCACGGTCGAGCGGATGGAGGGCATCGCGCAGGGCGACGTGACCACGCCGATCGGCTTTTCCGACCATCGCGACTGTGTCGGTCGCATGGCGCGGGCGATGGAAGTGTTCCGCGAAAACGGCCGCGTCGTGCAGGAAGCTGCCGCCGCGCAGCAGCAGGTTGTCGGTTCGCTTGGGCAGGGGCTGTCGCGCCTCGCCGCGAGCGACGTGACCTATCGCATCGAACAGAGTTTCCCCTCCGATTACGAACGCCTGCGCATCGATTTCAACGCGGCGATGGACGCGGTGTCCGAAGTGCTGTCGGCTGTGCGCGACGCGACCAGCGGCATCAACAACGGCGCCAACGACATTCGCCAGGCATCGGACGACCTGTCGCAGCGCACCGAGCAGCAGGCCGCCAGCCTCGAGGAAACTGCCGCGGCGATGGACCAGATCACCAACACGGTGAAGGAAACCGCCACTGGCGCCAATCGCGCCAACATGGTGGTCATCGAAACCCGCGACGAGGCCGAACAGTCGGGCGACGTCGTCCGCCGCGCAGTCGAGGCGATGAACGGAATCGAGCGCGCCTCGGCCGAAATCGGCGATATCATCAGCGTGATCGACGGCATCGCGTTCCAGACCAACCTGCTGGCGCTGAACGCCGGGGTTGAGGCGGCGCGTGCCGGCGATGCGGGCAAGGGATTCGCGGTCGTCGCCAGTGAGGTTCGCGCGCTGGCCCAGCGTTCGGCCGATGCGGCCAAGGACGTGAAGGCCAAGATCACCGCCTCGTCCGAACAGGTCGCCATGGGCGTCGAACTGGTCAGCGAAACCGGCAAGGCGTTGCAGCGCATCATCGCTCGCATCGGCGAGATCAGCACGCTGGTCGGCACCATTGCCACCTCGGCCGATCAGCAGGCGACCGGGCTACAACAGGTCAATACCGCCGTGGGCGAGATGGACGGCGTGACGCAGCAGAATGCGGCGATGGTCGAACAGGCGACCGCCGCCGCCCGCAGCCTGGCCGAAGAGGCGCAGGAACTGGCGCGACAGGTCGCCCGCTTCACCATCGGCTCGGGCTTCCACGGTCATGGCAATAGCGGCCATATCTCGCAGATGCCGACCGCCGTGCATCGGTTGCAGGCGCGCGCCGCGCAGGTCGGGCGCGAGATCGCCCGTTCGTCGCGCAAGAAGATGCTGGCCGGCGGCGGCAGTCCCGCGCCGGCGGCCGCGGCCTTCGTCGACGAAGACGACTGGTCCGAATTCTGATCCGCGCCACCCGCGCGCCCCAACGTCCCTTCCGATTGGACCCGATCATGCCCTTCGCCCTAGCCGCCGTCCTCGACACCGCCGCTGCCGGCCCGCTGCGCCAGACGCTGCGCACCGCGATCGATGCCGGCAAGCCGATCCGCCTCGACGCATCGGGCGTCGAGCGTATCGGGCAAGCCTGTCTGCAAGTCCTCGCCGCCGCCGAAGCCGCCGCGGAGATGGTCGGCATCGATTTCACCATCGTCGGCGCGAGCCCGGCTTTTGCCGACATGGCGACGCTGGCGGCCCTCGACACCCTTCTCGCCGCCTGATCCGGAGCGACCCGTCATGGACCTCGACGCAATTCAGCAGATCTTCTTCCAGGAATGCGAGGAAGGGCTTGCCGCGATGGAAGGCAATTTCGCGGCGCTGCGCGACGGCGACCGCGATTCGGAAACGATCAACGCCGTCTTCCGCTGCGTCCATTCGATCAAGGGCGGGGCGGGCGCGTTCGGCCATGAACGGCTGCAGGCCTATACCCATCAATATGAGACGCTGCTCGACCTGATCCGCAACGGCACGCTGGAACTGACCCCCGCGCTGCTCGACGTGGTGATGGGCGCGTTCGACATGCTGGCCGACCATGTCGCTGCCGCCCGCGATGGCGGCGAACCGCCTGCCGATGCGGCGATGCTCGACCGGCTGTCCGCCGCCGCCGGCGGTGGCAGCGCACACGGTGCCGCACCCGCACCCGCAGCGGCCGCGACCGCCGCCGCCGCCGAACCGGTCGCGATCTCCGACGATTTCGACGACCTGATGTCGATGCTGGGCGATGTCGCCCCATCCGAAGAAGGCGCCGATGCCGCCGATGGCTGGCGGCTGCGCTATCAGCCCGGCGCCAATGCGTTCGATCATGGCGCCGAACCGCTGCTGCTGCTGCGCGAACTGACGCTGCTCGGTGGCAAGGTGACGCAGTGCGACCGCAGCGCGCTACCCGCGCTCGACGCGCTCGATCCCGAAACCGGCTATCTGGCCTGGGACGTGGCGCTGCCTGCCAGCGTCGCCGAGGACGATATCCGCGCGGTCTTCGAATTTTCGGACAGCAGCGCGATTACCCTGACCAAGGGCGATGCATCGCCGGTGATGGACGATGTCGACTCGCTGTTCGACCTGCTCGATTCGGTCATCGAACCGGTCGCGACGGTCGAGGAACCGGTCGCGCCGCCGCCGCCGCCTCCACCGCCGCCCCCGCCCGTTGCGGCAGCGCCGGTGCCGGTCGACGATGCAAAGGCCGCGCCGCGTGCGCCGGCGGCTGCCGCCGCTCCGGCCGCGCAGACGATCCGCGTCGACCTCGACAAGCTAGACCGGCTGGTCAACCTGGTCGGCGAACTCGTGATTACCCAGGCGATGCTGGCGCAGCGTCTTGCCGAAAATGCGATGGGCGGCATCACCGAACTCAGCGACCTCGAGCATCTGACGCGCGAGTTGCAGGAATCGACGATGGCGATCCGCGCGCAGCCGATGAAGACGGTGTTCAGCCGTGTGCCGCGCATCGTCCGCGAACTGGAGGGCGAGACCGGCAAGCGCGTCCGCCTCGAGGTGGAGGGAGAAATGACCGAGGTCGACAAGACCGTGGTCGAGCGGATCGGCGAGCCGCTGACCCACCTGATCCGCAACGCCGTCGACCACGGTCTCGAAATGCCCGACGTGCGCGTCGCGGCAGGCAAGCCGGCCGAGGGCGTCGTCCGCCTGTCGGCCGCGCACCAGTCGGGCCGGATCGTCATCACCGTCGCCGATGACGGGCAGGGCATCAACCGCGCGCGGGTGAAGGCCAAGGCGATCGAGAAGGGCATCATCCTGCCCGACGCCGCGCTGACCGACGAAGAGATCGACAATCTGATCTTCGCGCCCGGTTTCTCGACCGCGGCGGCGATCACCAACGTTTCGGGACGCGGTGTCGGCATGGACGTGGTGCGCAAGAACATTCAGGCGCTGGGCGGCCGTATCGGCATCCAGTCGCGCGAAGGTTTCGGGTCGAGCTTCTCGCTCAGCCTGCCGCTGACGCTGGCGGTGCTCGACGGGATGATCGTGACGGTCGGCGAACAGACCTTCGTCATTCCGCTCGGCCACATCGTCGAAAGCCTGCGCCCGACCGACCTGACGCTCAATCGGCTGGGGCCGGACGGGCAGCTGCTCGACGTGCGCGGCGCCTATGTGCCGGTGCTGCACATCGCCGATCATCTCGGCATCGCCGGGGCACAGCGCAACGCGACTGATGCGGTGCTGATCGTGGTCGAGGGCGACCATGGCCAGGCGGCGCTGGTGGTCGATTCGATCCAGGACCAGCGGCAGGTCGTGGTGAAGAGCCTCGAGGCCAATTACCAGGCGATCGACGGCGTGGCGGGGGCTACCATCCTCGGCGACGGGCGCGTCGCGCTGATCGCCGATGTCGATGCGCTCACCACCCGCGGTCGCTTCGTCACCAGCCGCACCCCGGTGGCGATCGCCGCATGAGCGCCGCTGCCGCCCTCGACAATGGCCGGGCACGGGAGTTCGACTTCCAGCCGGCCGACCACCGCGCGATCGCCGCGCTGGTGTATGAAGAGGTCGGCATCCTGCTGCCCGAGGGGAAGGCGCAGCTGATCTATGGGCGGATCGCTCCGCGTGTCCGCGCCTGCGGCCTGTCGAGCTTCGCCGACTATGTCGCGTTCATCGGCCGCGATGGTGAGGAACGGGGCCGTGCGGTCGATGCGCTGACGACCAACCACACCAGCTTCTTCCGCGAAAACCATCATTTCGAGGATTTCGTCGATCGCATCTGGCCGGGGCTGGTCGACAAGCTGAACAAGGGCGGCCGCGTCCGCCTGTGGTCGGCAGCGTGCTCCAGCGGCGAGGAACCCTATTCATGGCTGATGGCGGCGTTCGGCGCCGACCGCAGCCTCGCGCAGCGGCTGCTCAAGGCCGATCTGCGGATGCTCGCGACCGACGTGTCGCCCAGCGTGCTCGAGAAAGCGCGTACCGGGCGATATTCGAAGGAGACGATGCGGACCGTGCCTGCCGGACTGCGCAGCGCATGGACGAAGGGGGAGGGCGACGACCTGATCGTCGACCCGATATTGCGCGACGCAATCGCGTTCAAACCGCTCAACCTGCTCGGCGACTGGCCGATCAAGGGGCGGTTCGACACGATCTTCTGTCGCAACGTCATGATCTATTTCGACGAACCGACCAAGGAGAAGCTCCTCGGTCGGCTCGCCGACCGGTTGGAGGTGGGGGGGATGTTGTACATCGGTCATTCGGAGCGGTTGCTCGGCGCGGTAACGGGGAAATTCCGCCCGATCGGTCGTACCGCGTATCAGAAGGTATCGGCATGACCGTCCGCGCGCTGGTCGTCGACGACTCCTATTCGATGCAGGCGATCATCCGCCGCAAGCTGCAAGCCGATCCCGGGATCGAGGTCGTCGGCACCGCCGCCAGCGCCGACGAGGCGCGCGCGCAGATCAAGGCGCTCGACCCCGATGTCGTCACGCTCGACATCGAAATGCCGGGGATGAGCGGCCTCGATTTCCTCGAACGGCTGATGCGGCTGCGCCCGACGCCCGTGGTGATGCTCTCCACGCTGACCGCGCAAGGGGCGGAGGCAAGCCTGACCGCGTTGGAGCGTGGCGCGTTCGACTGTTTCGACAAGAATCGCCTGATGGCGCATAACGACCATAGCGGGTTCGACCTCGCCGATCTGGTCCGCGCCGCGTCGCAGACCCGGCCGGCGGCGCGGGTCGCTCCGGTCGCGCCGGTGGTCCATGAACGCCCCACCTATACGCCGCGGCCCGGATCGATGATCGCGATTGGTGCGTCGACCGGCGGGGTCGAGGCGCTGATCGAACTGCTCTCCGCCTTTCCGGCCAATTGCCCGCCGACGATGATCGTGCAGCATATGCCCGCAACCTTCACGCCCAGCTTCGCCGCGCGATTAAACCGCCTGTGTGCGCCGAGCGTCGAGGAAGCCCGTCCCGGCGCGGTGCTGAGCGTCGGCAAGATCTACCTTGCCCCCGGCGGCGAGCGTCACATGGAACTGGCCGGTATCGGCGACCGCCGTCATTGCCGCCTGCTGGAGGGGGACAAGGTCAACGGCCATCGCCCCTCGGTCGACCGGCTGTTCCATTCGGTCGCGAAGCTCGCCGGACGCGATGCCACTGCAGCGATCCTGACCGGCATGGGCAGCGACGGGGCGGAGGGGATGAAGGCGATGCGCGCCGCGGGCGCAATGACCTTCGGACAGGACAAGGCGACCAGCGTCGTCTACGGCATGCCGGCGATCGCGTGGCAGATCGGCGGCGTCGCCGAACAGCTGCCGCTGCGCCGCATCGCTGGGCGTCTGCTTGCGGAATGTGCGCTGTGAACGCGTTGCAGGCCCGCGATGGTCTGCGCCGGATCACGGTCGCGCAAGGCGAGACGCAGGTCAGCCGCGAACCCGATGTCGTGCTGACCACGGTGCTGGGCAGCTGCGTCGCCGCCTGCTTCTATGATCCGGTCGCGCAGATCGGCGGGATCAACCATTATCTGCTGGCCGACGGGACCGCGTCGGACCCGGCATCGATGCAACGCTACGGCGTTTACGCGATGGAAGTACTCATCAACGCAATGTTGACCATGGGTGCGGCAAGATCGCGTTTGCGCGCACGAATCTTCGGCGGTGCAACGATGCGGGAAGGATTTCGTGATATCGGGGGTGCCAACATCGCCTTTGCCCGCACCTTCCTGCGCAACGAGCGGATCGCGCTGGTCGGCGAGGATGTCGGCGGCACGCAGGCGCGCCGGGTCGAGTTTCGCGCGGCGGTGGGGCTGGCGCGGTGCCGGTCGGTGGTCGATGCGGCCCCGCCGGTGATCGTGGTCCGCAAACCGCCACCGCCGCCCGCCGCCGTCGGCGACGTGGAATTTTTTTGATGACTGATTTCGTACCGAGGGAGCCTACCGTGGCAAAGACGATCATGACCGTCGATGATTCGCCCAGCATGCGGATGTTGCTGCGGGTCGCGCTGACCGATCTGGGATATAGCGTCGTCGAGGCGGAGGACGGTGTCCACGCGCTCGAAAAGCTCGACGGCTTTCATCCCGACCTGCTCATCACCGACATCAACATGCCGCGCATGGACGGTTTCGGCCTCATCAGCGAGGTGCGCGGGCAGGGGCGACGCAACCTGCCGATCCTGGTGCTGACGACCGAGAGTTCGGACGAGAAGAAGCAGCGTGCGCGCGATGCCGGCGCGACCGGCTGGATCGTCAAGCCGTTCCACCCCGAAAAGCTCGCGGCCGCCATCCGCCGCGTGCTGCATTGACCCGTTTCCGGCCCGAGGATTAGAGCATGTCCCGCCAACTCATCACCTTCCAGCTGGGCGACCAGATTCTCGGCGTCGACATCATGGCGATCCGCGAAATTCGCGCCTGGTCGCCGGCGACGCCGCTGCCCAACGTCCCGCCCTATGTCCGCGGCGTCGTGAACCTGCGCGGCGTCGTGCTGCCGGTATTCGACCTGCGCCACCGGCTGAACTGGGGCCAGACCGATCCGTCGGCGCGCCATGTCATCATCGTCGTGCGCATCGGCGAACAGTTGCAGGGCATCATCGTCGACGCGGTGAACGACATCGTGTCGATCCATCCCGATGCGATGCAGCCGGTCCCCGACATGGGAGACACCGAATCGTCGCGCTTCCTCGAAGGACTGGCGACGATCGACAACCGCATGATCCTGGTGCTGGCGCTCGACCGGCTGGTCGACCAGCCGATGGCCGAAGCCGCCTGACGTACCGCGTAATCTTTTTGGGACAAACACATCATGGCTGCTAGCACGAAGGTTCTCGTCGTCGACGACTCGTTGACCATGCGGGCGCTCATTTCGGGAGCGCTGGAGCGGATTCCGGGTGTGGAAGTCGTCGGCCTCGCCGATGGTGCCGACGAGGCGCGATCGATGGTCGCATCGCTCAAGCCGCACGTCATCACGCTCGACGTCGAGATGCCGGGCATGAGTGGCATCGAATACCTGGCCGAGATCATGGAATCGAAGCCGATGCCGGTCATCATGTTCTCGACCCGCACCACCGACGGCGCGGGCGAGACGATCGAGGCGCTGCGCCTCGGCGCGATCGACTGCCTGCCGAAACCGCGCGTCGCGGCGCCGGCCGAACTCGATGCGATCATCGCGAAGCTCGGCAAACGCATCAAGTCGGCGCGCAACGCCCCAACGAAGTCGAAGGGGCCGGCGGCGAAGGCTGCGCCGCCAATCAACTGGAACGGTCGCCTGATCGTGCTGGGCGGCGATGCGTCGAGCACCGCGTCGATGTTCGACATGTTCGGCGCCTTTCCCGCCAACTGCCCGCCGACGATCGTCGTCCAGCATCTCGGCCCGGGACTGGTCGAGGGCATGGTCGAAAAACTCGGGTCGCAGGTCGCGCCGAAGGTTGTCGTCGCCGAGGACGGCATGGCCATCAAGCAGGGCACGATCTATTTCGCGCCGCAGGGCGATCGCCACGTCGTGGTCGATGCCTGGCCCTCGGGCAAGCTGCGCCTCCTGGCGCGCGATCCGGTGGCGGGCGAGCGGCCTTCGATCTCGCTGCTGTTCGCCGCGGCGGCCAAGGCGGCGGGCGCCAATGCGGTCGGCGTGCTGATGATCGATGGCAGCGAAGACGGTGGTGGCGGGCTGAAGGCGATGCTGGGGGCGGGCAGCTATGCCTTTTCCCCGGCGGAGAATGGCGGCCACACGCTGGCGCGCGGCATGGTGGCGCAACCGATCGCGGCCGACGCGCTGACCGCCAGCGTCCTGAAGCTGTGTTCGAAATGAACGCGGTGGCGACCTTTCCGCAGCCGATCCCGATGGGCGACGCACTGGCCGACGAGCTGGTGCGCGCCTCGCGGATGCTGGGCGATCTCGCCTTCGACCTCGGCAGCGACGAGGCGACGTTGCGCCGGCATCTGACCGGCCTGCAGTCGATCGATCACGTCACCCAGATCCTGCTGAACCTTGCGACGGTGTTGCGCGGCGGCGACGGACAGGACCGGCTGGCCGAAGTGACGCTGGAGGACATGCTGGAGCGCCTGCGCCGCCACGTCGGCTGACCGAGGCGGCGGGGCGACGCTATCCCGGATAGCGTAGCGCCAGCGGCAGGAAGCACAGCGCGGCACCGACCGCGACCCAGATCAGGCCGCGCAGGTTGCGCGTCGCGTGGCGACCGCCCACCTGCGCCAACGCCTGATCCGATACCAAGATGAGCTTCAGGAAGCCGATCGTCATCACGATGTTCCCGATCGGGATCGCGACGAAGGCAGCGATGTCGACCATCGTCAGTGCGGATAGTTGCTGACCGCGGTCAACGCGGCCCGCAGCCGGTCGCGTTCGTCACGATAGGTGCGCGCGGCGTGTTCGACCTGATTGAACCGGCGATCGGCGTCGAGCAACGCGTCCTGCAAACGCTGACGACGGATAAACGGCCACTGCATACATCCTCTCCTGCGCAGATTGATGGGGGCGGCGGAAGGCGCCGGACGGACTCGATCTTCCGTACGGCTTCGCCACCGCAACGCCCGAAACAAGTGCTAGGCCGAAGTGGCGTTAAGCCGTTACTATAGCTTTCCTATGTATGGACCGCCTGCGCCGCCCGGCTACGCATCGGCCGGGGGCATGCGGGCCGTGCCGCGGCACGTGCGTGGGAGTGGATCTGCCGATATGCCGTCGCATCCGATCACTGCCGACCTCGCCTCGCGCGGGTTCAAGCTGTCGCTGACGCGGCAGGGGCTTGCCTCGACCGCGACCGTCATCCTCGTCCTCGCGCTGGTCGGCAATCTGGTCGCGGCCCATTATGACGAGGTGACCGCCGCGCTGGTGTTCATGCTGGGCGTGACCGTTGCCGGGGCCGTCGGCGGGCTGTCCAGCGCGCTGATCGCGGCGGCGGCGGCGTTCCTGATCTTCAACTTCTTCATTACCCAGCCGGCCTTTTCCTTCCGGCTCGGCACCGAACGCGATCTGGCGCCGCTGTTCATCTTCAACCTGTGCGCGATCGTGACCGGCATCCTTGCCGGGCGGCTGCGCGACCGGTCGGAACTAGCGAAGCTCGGCAATGCGCGGCTGACCAACCTGCTGCGGCTCAGCCGTGCGCTGCAATCCGCCGGGCGGGTGGTCGACATCACCGCGGCGCTCGCCGAGGTCGCCGAACCGATCCTCAACGCCCGGCTGACGCTGTTGCGGCTGCGGCCCGGCGGCGTCGAATCCCTGGGGCCGACCCAGACCGTACGCGAGGTCAAGCCGATAATCGCGACGCTGCTGGCCAGCGACGACGGGATGCTGGTCGACCGCCCGCTGGTGGCGATCCGGCTGGATGGCAGCGCGGGCACGATCGGCGTGCTGCTGCTGGAGGAGACCGGGGCCGGGCCGATGGACCTGTATCTGCTCCGGACCTTTGGCGGCAGCGTGTCGGTCGCGTTCGAACGCGCCATCCTGTCCGAACAGAATGCCGAACGCCGCGCGAGCGTCAAGGCGGAGGAACTGAAGACTGCACTGCTCAATTCGGTCAGCCACGATTTCCGTACGCCGCTGACCGCGATCAGCGCATCGGCGTCGAGCTTGCGCCTCTACCGCGACAAGTTGGACGCCGATACGTTCGACCAGTTTCTACGCCAGATCGTCGACGATTGCGAACGGCTGAACCGCTACACCTCGAACCTGCTCGAAATGAGCAAGCTGGAGGCGGGCGACGATCCTGCCTCGCTCCAGACGCTGGGTGTGGCCGACATGATCGGCGTCGCGATCCAGCGGGTGCGCCCGCGCGCCGGCAACCGCCATTTCGAAACGAACGGCCTCGACACCCGCATCGCGGTGTCGGCCAACCCGGCGCTGTTCGAACTGGTGCTTATCAACGTGCTCGACAATGCGATCCTCTATAGCCCCGATGGTACCCGCATCGTGCTGAGCGCCGAGGATCTGGGCGATCGCTGCCGGATCGGCATCGCCGACGAGGGTTGCGGTATTCCCGAGGACGACCTAGTCCGCGTCTTCGAACGCTTCTACCGGGTCCGCCGCAGTGAGGCGTCGCCGCGCGGCAGCGGGCTGGGGCTGGCGATCGCCAAGGGCTTTGTCGAGGCGCTGGGCGGATCGATCGAGGCACGGACGCCGGGCGTCGCCAATGGAGGCACGAAGATCGTTATCGAACTGCCGATCGCCAGCGGAACACGCACGGCATGACCCGGATTCTGATCGTCGACGACGAACCCTCGCTCATCGCGGTGCTGGAGCCGAGCCTGCGTGCGGCGGGCTATGACGTCGCCACCGCCTGCGACGCACAGTCGGCGGTCGCGGCAGTCGAGCGCAGCGATCCCGACCTGATCCTGCTCGACCTCGGCCTGCCCGACATGGATGGGAAAACCGTAATCGGCGCAGTCCGCGCGATCAGCGCGGCATCGGTGATCGTCGTGTCGGCACGCCATCAGGAAAGCGAAAAGATCGCGGCGCTCGACGAAGGCGCCGACGATTACGTCAACAAGCCCTTCGAGATCGGCGAGCTGACCGCGCGCATCCGCGCGGCCGTGCGGCGGCGTGCCAGCGTTCAACTCAAGCCGCGTACCTATGTCAGCGGTCCGCTGACCATCGATTTCGACGCGCGCTCGGTCCGGATCGAGGGCGAACCGATCCGCCTGTCGCGCAAGGAATTCGACCTGTTGCAGGCGCTGGCGATGAGCGCGGGCCAAGTCGTCACGCACAAGCGGCTGCTCGAAGTCGGCTGGGGATCGGCATCGGCCGACAGCCAGTATCTGCGCGTCTACATTGGTTATCTGCGCCAGAAGCTGGAGGAGGATTCCACCGATCCGCGGCTGATCCTGACCGAACCGGGCGTCGGCTACCGCCTCGCGCCGCCGGGCTGATGGGCTGACGCGGAAAGCGGTGGTGCCCCGTGCAGGCTTCTAACTAACTATTCGCCACTGTTCGCTGTAGTTCGTTTCTCTCTCCTAGATTGAAACAGGTAAGGAACGTATGTTCCGTGACTGTTCGTTGACGTTCGCTCCCAATCGCGTCACAGTGAGGGAACGGATAGGGGAGCGATTTGGCGAAGCTTACTGCCCTGACAGTGAAGAACGCGAAGCCCGGCCGGCATGCTGATGGCGACGGGCTATACCTGCTTGTTAAACCGACTGGTGCGAAAACGTGGCTCCTGCGGGTGCAGGTCGAAGGGAAGCGGCGCGACATTGGCCTAGGTTCGGTCGACGTTTCGCCGCGCGCAGCGGGGAAGGGGGAGGCGTCCCCTATCATCATCCCGCTCCTGCAGCGAAAGATACTCACGCTAGCCGAAGCGCGGGACAAGGCGGCCATGCTCCGCGTCGCTGCGAAGTCGGGGCTCGATCCGATCGCCGAGCGCGACCGTGAGCGGACGAAGATCCCAAAGTTTCGGGAGGCTGCGAAGGTCGCCCATGCCGCTCTGAAGGAAGGCTGGTCCGACAAGGGCGCCGCCACATTCATCAATTCGCTCGAGACGCATGCCTACAAAGCGATCGGTGACCTGCGTGTCGATGCAGTGACCGCCGCCGACATATCGAGTGCGCTGGCACCGATCTGGACCACCAAGGTCGATATGGCTCGGAAGGTGCGCCAGCGTATTGGTACAGTGCTCAACTTCGCGCACGGGAAGGGCTGGCGTCCGACCGAAGCCCCAGGCCGATCAGTTACCGTTGGGCTGCCGCGCCAGCCGAAGGGCGGAAACTACCTGGCGATGCCGTATGCCGACGTGCCGGCCTTCGTTGCCAAGCTTGCTGGTGAGCTCGCCACGAATGGTCGATCGGCGCTGCTGTTTCAGATCTACACCGCCGCCCGGCCTGGCGAAGTCCGCGGGGCACGCTGGGGGCAGATCGATCTGGACAAGAAGGAATGGAATCGGCCCGCCTCGCTCATGAGGGCAAGGACGCCTCCGGGCACACCGTCACCCTGAACGACGCTGCCGTCGGATTGCTGAGGCAGGTCAAGGGGGACGCCGTTTCAAAGGCCGATCAGCTGGTGTTCCAAGGGCAACAAGGCGGGATGCTCTCCGACATGACGATGAATAAGGTGCTGCGGACTGCGGGGCAGCCGTACGACGCGCATGGCTTCCGCAGCTCGTTTCGCGATTGGGCTGCCGAGAAGATGCCTGAGATACCCGATCCGGTTGCCGAGGCAGCGTTGGCGCACGTCGTACCTGATAAAGTCGTCCGAGCGTACAAACGGACGACGTTCGTAGAGATGCGGCGCAAGCTGCTGGATGGTTGGGGCAGTTACATTTGTCGAGCCGGTACCTCTGTGAATGCTAAATTAAATGTCGGATAAGCGACAGGACTCGGAAGTGTGGGCTCGTGACCTGCACCTCGATCTTTCTGTATTGGGCGAGAAATACATTGAGGCTCGCAGATCGCTTGACGGCGTTACGGCCCTTGGCGAATTGCCGCAAACCCTGATGGCTGCGTTAGTTCAACGGGTCTGCGGGGCACTTAACTCGATACCAGCTTTCGAAGGTAACCCCGGAATTGCCGCGCTGCACGACCTTCAGGCCGCTTTTTTGGACCTTCATATTGGGCGAAAGCCTGCCTTGTTCCAGCCTCTACCAAGCGGGGGTAGCGCTAAAGACTCCCTAAGTCGTCTTCTCGTGAAGAAGTACGGCCTCCTAGCGGTAGCGGTCCTTTCGTCTTGCGGTTTCTCTGAGCGCGACGCCCGAGAGTTCGTTGCGCGCGTGCTCTCATCAGCGGGGCACGTAGGGCGGAAGGGCGGTAAGATTACCGAAAAGACGCTTTGGGAATGGGATGCTGCGGCCGATGACAAAACCAAAGCTTTTGTGAACCGGCATCGCAGCAAAACTGTCTCCGGCGTCGAGGGCGACCTCAACCAAGCAAAAGAATGGGCTGAAGCTTGCCTGCGTCAGCCGGGGTTGATGTCGAAAATCTGATTTGGCCCTATCCTAACCGGATAACCGTCGGTTCAATTCCGTAGTCGCCCGCTGGCGTTCGCCAGCATTCTTGGAGGCGACGAATGCAAGCAGTGCTCCATCCCATCAACCGATTTTGTGACATCTACGGGGTCGGTCGTACAAAGGCTTACGAGCTGATCAACGCCGGTACGCTGGATACCGTTAAGGTTGGCCGCAAGCGCCTGATCGTTGACGCAAGCGCGCGGCGTGCTTTGTTGGGCGAGGTCGCGTGATAGGCCATGGCAACCAGGAATGGGGTCGCCCGTAAACGAGAAAGCCGCTCGGCGCTGACCGAGCGGCTTCCGATGATTTGTCTGCTTGGCGGCGACAATCGGAAGGATACCACCGAGCTACTGCGTAGGCAACGGCTCGTACCCTTTGGCCTGTCGAAAACCCGAGCGAACTTAATTGCTGAACTGGCATGGGGGGCGCTAGGATGACGCCCGTCACAGCCGCAGCGTTGGCCCTTCTACGGGCCAATAATCCGCCGATGACCCGGAAGGCCGGGTCGTTCTTGGGACAGCTTGTTGTCGACCCAACGCCCATGACCGAGAAGCAAGCCGACTGGTTTGCGACGCTGTTGGATCGTGCCGGTCTGCCACCTCTCAACGAATGGGAGGCCGTATGACGTATCCCACAGAAGATAATCATCGTGGCGTCGAAACCAGTCGCGAAGCTGCCGAGATGATCGGCCCGTTGTCGAGCCGTCTGCGCGCGGTCGTGCATGGCATCCTGTACCGCCATCCTATGGGGCTGACGGTCGAGGAAGTCTGCAAGATCGCCGACATGCCGCGGTATTCGCTTCAACCTAGGCACACCGAGCTTCTGAAGCTCGGGATGATACGCGATACAGGTGAGCGCCGTCACAACGAATCCGGTGCGCGTGCGATCGTGTGGCGGGCCACAGTCCTAGATCGAATGGAGGGGGAGGTATGAACCCTGACCCTCACACATTCGTCATCGTCGAGCAGGTAGCGCATGGGCAATGGCACTGCCTCTGCCCTGATGGCGTGCCTCGTTCCGTCACCAACTATGCCGATGCCATGTCCGCGGCGCTCTTCTGGGCATCCCAAGGCGGATACGGTGTCGTCTGCACGAACCTTGAAAGAATTACCGTGCTGGTAGCCTTCCCCGAGCGATCGCAACGACGCGCTCTTGTGATCCGACAAGAAAGTCAGACCGAATGGGTCATCGTCGTGCGGACATTCTCTGTACGCCAAGGCAACCGTCCTGCGTTCATCCCGCCGGCCGAACATCTTCGCGCATATGCTGGCGCGCTGGCTGAGGCGCATCGCATCTTTCGCCAGTCGGGATTGCCGGTTCTGATTGAGCCGAAGGGGGAGGAAGCGCGGTTCCTCTCGCCCAGCGAGCAGCGGGCATTCCGCAACAGCTACGCTCCCGGCAGGTCGAGCCTGGGCGACATTCTGGATAGGGGGCCGCATTATGACTGGTGAACTGCGCGCGGCAATCGACCGTATCCGCAATGACTTCGCCCTGTCGGCTGTTGCCGAGCGTGCTGGCGTGAAGCTGCACCGCGCAGGCGACGAACTGCGCGGCCTGTGTCCGTTTCACACCGAAAAAACGCCGTCGTTCTACATCTTCAACAACCGGTTCATCTGCTTTGGGTGCGGCGCCCAGGGTGATGTGCTGGACTTCGTTCGACAGGCCACTGCCGCGTCCTTGGTCGAAGCCATTCGTACACTTGACGCCGGGGCGCTGGGGCCGATCGCACAGCCCGCGCCGATGAAACCGCGCAAGGACTGGTCGAAACTGGTCGCTCGCATCTGGAATGCCGCCCAGCCGATCGCCGGCACCCCGGCTGCGCTGTACCTGCGCAACCGCGGCATCGACACGGATCTGCCGGAATGCTTGCGGTTCGCACGGCTGCCACCGCCCACGATCGAAGGGAACGGGCTACTGGCAGCGAATGGTCCCGATCCGCTGCCGACGCTTGTTGCCGCCGTCACTGGATCGGACGGATCGCTGGTTGCAATCCAGCGGACCTATCTCACTGGCGACGGGCACAAGGCAGCGGTCGTCCCCACCGAACAGGATCGCAAGCCGAAGGTGAAATACAGCCTCGGCAACGTCCGTGGCGGCGCGATCCGGTTGGGTCCTGCGTCCGCCAGTATCGTCGTCACCGAGGGGATCGAAGACGGCGCCACGATCGCGCAATCGCTCGGTCGGTCCGTTTGGGTTGCTGCTGGAACGTCGATGCTGCGACACATGCAGTTTCCGGACGGCGTGCGCGCGGTGGTGATCGGCGCGGATGGTGACGAGCCGGGCAAGGTGGCAGCGGAGAAGGCCGCCACTGCCTATGTCGAACGCGGGTTGTCGGTCCGCATCACGCCGCCGCCGCCGCCGCACAAGGACTGGAACGATTGGCTTCAGGCGCAGCGTAGTGGGGTGCCCGTATGAGCCCAGCTGCCGATATGCAGGCGCGCTTCCGGGACACGCCGCCTTTCGAGGCTCCGCCCTTTATGGGACGTGGTCGACAGCCGCGCGCCACCGCCAACGACGAACCGATCCGGGTCGTTGCTACGCCATACGAGTGGTGCGACCCCCGTACGATCAAGCCGCGCGAATGGGTTTACGGACGCTCGATCCAGCGCGGGCATCTTCGTGCTGTCGTTGCGCAGGGCGCTGCCGGCAAGACGATCCTGAGCGTCGGCGAAGCCCTCGCTATGGTGACTGGTCGCAACCTGCTCGGGCAGGACGTGCCCGGCGGACCGAAGCGGGTGTGGCTGTGGAACCTCGAAGACGACCGCGAGGAGCTGTCCCGGATTATCCAGGCTGCTTGCAAGCATTGGGGCATCACCGCCGCGGACATTGGCGGTCGTCTCTTCGTCGATAGTGCGCTGGACGGCGCGATCCTCAAGCTAGCGACGTCGACCGCTGCGGAAGGGCTGGTCATCAACCGACCGCTCGTCGGCGCCCTGACCGACGAACTGCTGGCCCGCGGGGTAGACTATTTCCACGTCGATCCCTTCGTGTCGTCCCACGCGGCGAACGAAAGCGACAACATGGAGATCGACGCGATCGCCAAGGAATGGGCACTGGTCGGCAAGAACGCCAGATGCGGAATCGGCTTGGCGCATCACGTCAGCAAGGCCGGAGCGGCAGAGGCGACGGCGCTGTCTGCACGAGGGGCGGTCGCGCTGATCAACGCCTGCCGTTCCGTGCTCGTCCTGAACCGTATGACCGAGGACGAAGCCAAGAAGTACGGCATCGAGCAGGAACGTCGTCGGCGATACTTCCGGACCTATGACGACAAGAACAATCGTGCGCCGCCGTCGGACGATTCCGACTGGTTTCGTATGGTCAGCGTGTCGCTCGACAACGCCGCGGCTGACGACGCGGATACTGGCGGCGACAATATGGGCGTCGTCGTGCCCTGGTCGCCGCCGGATGCCTTCGAAGGCGTGACCGTCGATCACCTGCGACGGGTTCAGGCACTGATCGCAGATGGCGAGTACAAGGACCACCCGACGTCGAAGCCGTGGGCAGGGGAGGCTATTGCAGAAGTCCTCGGGCTGTCGACCGAAAAGGGGGCGGCCGCTGACCGGGCGAAGATCACCGGTATCCTCAAGACGTGGATCGACAACGGCGCACTGAAACGCGTGCAGAAGCGCGACCCGCAGAAGCGTGAAGACCGGTGGTATGTCGAGGTTGGGGAGGCTCCACTATGATCCGCCCCGGTCTGAATATTGGGGCGGGCGCACCGGGGCAACCGGGACACTGCCAGGCGCCCCGCCCCGACCGCCCCCCTATAGGGGCGGGGTGGGGCGGGCAGGGCAAAATTGACCAGTGCGACCGGGGCGGGCGCGGCGTTCTTGACCACGCCGACGATCGGGATCCGACGGATGCAATTTCGATCGGCATCGTACTGGCGAACGCACTGAACCGGGAACGCGCGCTGACGCCGCGGGAAAGCGAACTCGTGGCAGCGCTGGTCGCTCGTTCCGTTAATCCCCGCCCGCTGCGCCGGTGGACCGTGGCGCAGGACACGCAACTCCGCGACCTGGTCAATCTGGGACTGACGGCTGCCGAGATCGGCGTCCACATCGGGCGGAGCACGGACGCCATTCACACTCGGATCAAGCGACTGAAGGGAAGGGCGCAAGGCACATGACGAAGCCGAAAGAAACCGCTGATATTGCGATGCCGGCGGGCAAGTCCGAACGCGAAGCGCTGGCAGAATTAAGGCTCGAGCCCTTTCTGCGGCACGGGTTTCTCGCCAACCACCTCACCAGCCAGATTGTTACCAGCGACAGCGTCAAATGCAGCTCCGCTGAAGTTGGCGACGCCATGAAGGCGATGGCCGCACGTATTTCCGCGGGTGATCTGGCGCCGGTTACGAACATGCTTCTGAGCCAAGGGCTTATGCTCGACGCCAACGCAACCGAGCTAATGAACCGGGCTTGGCGGAACGCGGGCGAATACCCTGATGCGTTCCGCAGCTACATGGGTCTGGCGATGAAGGCGCAGGCGCAGAGCCGCGCGACGTTGGAAGCGCTGGCGAAGATCCACCAGCCGCGTGAACAGATCGTGCGGCACGTCCATGTCTACGAGGGCGGACAGGCGGTGGTTGCCGAACAATTACACATGAATGGACCGGGGTTATTAAATGCAGGAACTGACGATCAATCCCATACAGCCCGAGCCGGAAGCGCTGGCAAACGCGCTTCGCTGCCTAGCCCGAACCCGCTCGGGGACGCCGTGCCAATCGCCGGCAGTCCGGGGGAAGCGCAGGTGCCGGATGCACGGCGGCACCAACCCCGGCGCGCCACGCGGCAACCGCAACGCGTTGAAGCACGGGCTTCGGACGGCTGAGGTGTCAGCGTTGCGGCGGATCCTACGGGACACGGTCTAGCTAACAAGCGTACACCCAAAATAGCCAAACGAACTGATGGTGGCTAGAAGCTGCCGTCGGCAATCCTACGTGGCCTAGCTCAGCTAAGCGACCTTGCGTAGCCACCGGACGCTACCGGTACGGGACCAGCATGCGCAGGTGCGCGATAGGTATAGGCGGGCAGCTGCTAAGGTTTGCTAAGGTTGGGCCGTAGATCGTCGTAGACTGACTGACCCGCAATGTCGCATGGCAATTAGTAGCAACCGGGGGGGCGGCGATGGCTGACAGCGAGTATCGGCAGGTAGGCTTTGGGATGGGGTTCGTGATGTTCCTGCTGCCTATGCCGTTCGCACTGCTCACATTGCGGCAAGGCTATTCCCCGTGGGCGCGGGTGCTGGCTCTAGGTTGGTTAGCCCTTGCTGCGATCCTAGCCGGTTCGTCTGCCCGATCAGGGTGAACCCTACGATCACGCGTTTGGTTAGACATTTCGGCCGTTCGATCAGGGTAGGTGTCAGGCAAATCGGACAGTTCGGTTGGAGGGTCTAGAACCTCATCGGACAGTACGAGGATGACTTCTAGAACCGTTCGCAGCCATGCCACCGGCTTACGATGCGTTGCCTACGGACTGTCGCGACGCACGTAGCGACCGGGCCTCCCCAGTTGCGGAGATGCGTTCGGCACGGCACCCTACAACAATTGATCTGCTCAGCTATTTTCTACCAACCTCTGCCGATGAGACGAACCTGTCGCCGTGGTCGTCGCTGCTTCCGGAGTCGGTTCGCGTTCTGCGAACCAATCTGTTTGGCGACACTTTCCTACTGGACGCTGCCGGGGCGGTTCACATGCTGCAGCGTGGCGCCTGTTCGTGTCAGCAAATTGCCGCAACCGAGAAGGAGTTCTGGGTTGCCGTGCAACGCGATGACGAGGGATGGCAGCTACGTCGATTGGTGGACGCCTGTCGAGAGGCCGGCATGCCGCTTGAGGATGGCCAATGTTACGCGTTTACTACGCCCTCAATACTTGGCGGCGACTACACTGTTGAGAACGTTTGGGTTGCGCCTTGGACGGAATGGTTCGGGTTTACCGCTGACCTGTTCGAGCACATTCGCGATCTGCCGGACGGCGCGAGCGTCTCACTACAGATCGTTGATTGCGGGGTCCCTATCACCCGCGACAACTTGGGTCCCGGGTAGACGCTCCTTTGATAGCAGTTACAAATTCGCGGTGCGATGCCCTGATGGGCTCATTCGCTCCTTGCGCTGTGTCGCTTTGAAAGGTGTTGGCCATGACGTCCGCAAAACTCAATCAAGACCGCATCGAAGCGGAGCTTGCCGCCGACGCGGATGTGCTTCGATCGTTGCAGCAGAATGGGGACGTTCCGACCGTTTCGCGTCCGGTCGATGAACAGCCCCCAGCGGGTGGTCCGGCATGTTAGTTAGTGCATTGTCGTCTCCGCCGCCATTGCCGGGCGTAGGTGG
>NZ_JBQCMO010000017.1:0-31844 GCF_051965015.1 Sphingomonas sp. SAFR-052
ACATCCGCGAAGGAGCAGATCATGAGGTAGCAGAAAAAGGCGGGATATCCCTCACACCAAGGGGCAGCAGCTAGAGATTTTAGGACGAACCCTGTACAGCACGACGGCACCCGGCCGAAAACTCGACCGAGCGACGTGACAAAGGGGATTCCAAGCCCCGGCCCCTGATTTTGCAGGAGGCCGCGCCTTTAATGGATGGGCTTGGAGCAAAGCGCAACATGGGTGTAGCGCCATCACGACCCACCGTTGCCATTCGTTCGCTTTTTGTTCTACGTTGCCCCGATTGCCGGAAAACGAGTCGAACCGATGCCAAACCTTCAACACGACGCCACCCTTCGCGATGCTGCAAGGGCAATATACAACGAGGTTTACCCGTCGGACGAATGGGCACCATACAGCTTCGAAGAAGCCGAGCGGTATGCGACCGTTCAGTATCGGCAAGCTGTTAGCGCCGCGCAGATGGCAAAGGCTGCACTTGCCGTTCCTGGGGTTCAGCTATCGTTGCCGGTCGCATGAACGCTGTTAATGATGCTAGTCGGCGTTTCGTGACGGAAGCGATCAAGCAACATACCCGCGATGTAGAAGCGGCACGGCTCCGTTCAATGCGTGGGAAGGAATGTCCCATACAGCGCCCGATTTGCGACCGCTGGTCCGTGAAGCGGTAAGCATCCGCAGCCTGATTAGATCGACGCTATGCTACCTAGGAAGGTCGCACAGCGACAATCATTCCATCACCGTTGCCACCCTGCACAATCCAAAGAGGGCGCTTATATCGGCTTAAAATAAGCCGAAGTCCTAGAAGCTGTTAGGTGGTCCCAGTCCCATCCATCCAGCCGAATCACGATCAAATCGTGATACTCTCACTAATACTACGTTGAAGCGCTTCGTACAAAGTTCTTATTCCCGTTAGATACCCCGAGTTTCGAAAATATTCTACTAAGGGTAGGGTTTTTCATGACTTTGGACATATGGTTCTTGCTACATCCAACAGCATCAATCACTTCACTTTTCGGTAATACAGACTTACCCCGAAGGAACATTTCCCTCGCCACGAACCGGAACACCTCATATGGGAATGTTCCCTTTTTAAGTTTATGCACTGTACAATCAGATATCTTAGCCCCCGGGAAGGTGTCACTGATATCCCTCTTTGTGAATTTCCTTGGGACTAAGATATGCAATTCACACTCTCCGCAGGCACCGTTTGTAATGTTTCTTGCATTACCCCGCATAACCGCCTGCAAACTATGACTTTTGAATTCTCCCTTTCTAACATAACCAGACGTCGAAGCAAAGGTTGGCCCTTTGGCGCAACCTGTGCTGGCAATCTCTAGAGCGTCATAGCTTGGATCATTGTAGCAATTACCACCAATAATAATAATGTTTTTTATGTCCTTATATCTGTTTGTTGCAGTATGCGCTCCCCAATGTAAAAAGCTGACCGAAGCCATGCTAGATACAGCTAACGGCAGAGCGTCCTTTATGCTACTCTCGATATCTAACCCTATAGATTCGTCTGCTTTGGGTCCGATGATAAGCCATGCTTCCTTGGGCTTTGCTGATATCTTTCCCGCCGCAAGCTTGAAAACCGCTACAGCATCTTCGCCGACCAACGCGGACTTGCCAGTATTCATCCGATGAAGCTGGATATCGAGATTCCGGTAGTCGTGGACGGCTGGCGCCAATCGAACCAAATTCCCAAGCGCATCATCCATTTGGCTGTACGTCGTGCGGGTTCTGCCAGAGGCATCAAGAATGATTGCCGGGGCAAAATCATCCGGCAGCGGCTCCACCGCACCAACGAGCACCCGGTTATGAGCACCGCTATACGCCTTGATTGAAAGCGGCTGATTAGCAGACCGCGCCAAGCTTTCTAAAGTGGCTCTTGATCGACGTGGCAAAGGGATCGCGGCCCTTTTACCGTCTCCGCGTTGGGTAGAAAGAAACCCCTTGGCGATTGCCACGATGTCCTTCGGGATCGCGACTTCGGGAATCCCGCTGCCATGTGCCGTTGTCGCCCGATTGACGAAGGCCTTTAACGTATCCGCGAAAGCCCGGTTAGGTATTTCAATATCAACGGCTAGCGTTGTTATGTGATCCAATGGTATCGTAAGCGGTTCACAATATACCAATCCTTCATCCCATATCTTTAATCTCCTTACCTGTCCGTTGAAGTAAAATTCTTTAGCCGAAGACCAAAGCTTACCACTCGTTCTTGTCCTAATCATTTTATGAGACGTAAACAGGATTGGTGCGGTAGTAGCCTTTAGTAATCCAACACCGGACATATTTAGATCATCATCCGAGGTTATACAGGCAAAATCATCTTTACCTAATTTGGCACGATCTATTATAGATTTTATCTGATCTAGGCTGCTTACCGCTATTACGATTCCAGCTTTTGGGTCAAACCCTATTTTTTTCCATGCATTGACAAATGATATGATGGCTTCGGTTTTTCCTGAACCGGGATCAAGAGAAGCTAAATAATACTTCTCATTTCCTCCGCCGAATAGACATTCCACCATACATTTTACTAGTTCAAAGAGAGGTTGCCTGCTTCCCTTCTCCAATATCTGTCCATATGATTTAAGAGATTCAATAAGATTTTTATAAGTTAATTTAATGAGTATTGATTTAAGCATTCAATAATTTCCATTCCAATATCCTTTGTGTGAGCGCAACCAATCCACCCTCCCTATAGTATATATAGGACGAATGGATTGTTTGGTCATTTGATGACGGAATGGCATTTGGACCATTCAGGGCTTGGCGTCAATTGCCAAAAAAACGAATAGTTTAATTTTGTTTGTCTTATGTTTAACTAAAGACTGGAAAAATTAAACTTCTTGAACATAATTTAGAAATGGAATGGATTAAATCTAAACCGTTATATTGAGCACTGGCGTTTGAAGGGTGTATTCCCTTACTCGCAGTGAGAAACAGGATGTAGGAACATACTCTCACCATTCGCGGCTTTCCGCCTCCCATGATCTACCAGCTAACCGCTTAGACAAATCTGACGGGCGGATATGGGCGTAGCGGAACAGCATACGGGGTTCTCGGTGACCGCTGATTGCGGACAGTTCCACGATGGACAGCCCCATTTCCGCAAACCTGCTAATCGCTTCATGCCGTAGGTCATGGAACCGTAAGTCAGGAATACCGGCACGTTCACGGACCCGGTTCCACGCCAATTTGAGCGCCATAGGCGTCATGTCGAACACCATCAGACCTGTTCGAGACATCCCCTTCAAAAGGGCTATACCCTGATCCGTCAGCGGCACCGTTCTGGCATAACCGGTTTTGGTATGAGGTATATGCGCGGTTCGCTCATGAAAGCTGATCGCGTCCCAAGTAAGGGAAAGCAGTTCCCCACGTCGCATTGCAGTTTCAATGGCGAACAGGATCGCGGGCTTCACCAGCCGATTGCGACAGTCTTCCAGCGCTATGAGTATTCGCTCCAATTCACCGGCACGGAGTCGACGGTCGCGTGCATTACGGATGGGTAGCTTTCGCACGCTCGCAACGACATTCTCAGTGAGGCCGATACCCCATTCCTTCCGAGCGATATCAAGGACGTTGTGCATCAACGACAACTCCCGCCCGATCGTACCCGGCTTAACGTCCTTGGCTCGCGCATCCCGGTATGCCGCAACGGCACCTGCCGAGAGTTCCGCCAACGACAGATCGAACACGGGCGCTTTGAGCATTCTGCCAAGACGCATCCGTTCACTCTCTGCGCTTAGCTTCGCGGGGGTTATCTCGACTATGTAGCGTCGCACTAAATCGCCAAAGGTTATGGACTTTAGATCACGACGGCTGGTGGTCACCTGTCCGGTGTCTAAGACTGCTTCTCGCTCTCTCGCCCACCGCTGCGCAGCATCCTTCGTCGGGAATGTCCGGTACTCCGGTTCGTAGCCCTTCCGGCGAATCTGTACGAACCAACCTTTTGCTCTTTTGCTGATGGTCGCCAATCGACCCTCCTGTGTCGCCATTGTGGCAGGAGCGGCAAAATCAACAATTCCAGCTAGCAGCTTAGAGAACTAAAAAGCCCGCCAAGTCATAGACTTAGCGGGCTTTCTAAATGGTGGGCGCGGCAAGGATTGAACTTGCGACCCCTGCGATGTCAACACAGTGCTCTACCACTGAGCTACGCGCCCGGCGCTCTCTCTGTTGCCGGAGAGAGCGAAACCGGAGTGGCGCTGTTAGCGGCGCGATTGCCGCCTGACAAGCGCTTAATTGCTGGTCGGCACTCTTTCTTCCGCGAACAGGCGATCGACCTCCGCCACCAGCTCGCGCAGGTGGAACGGCTTGGACAGGATGCGGGCGTGCGGTACCTGCCGGCCGGCCTTGAGCGTGACCGCGGCGAAGCCGGTGATGAACATCACGCGCAGGTCGGGCACCATCTCGCCGGCGCGCTGCGCCAGTTCGATGCCGTCCATTTCGGGCATGACGATATCGGTCAGCAACAGGTCGAACGATTCGGTCCGCAGCAGCGGGATGGCCGCCGTGCCGCGATCGACCGCACTGACGCCATAGCCGGCACGTTCCAGTGCGCGCGTGAGATACTCACGCATCACCTGGTCGTCTTCGGCCAGCAAAATCCTGTACATCCCAACCCCTTCGACCCGAGCAACTTCATTATGCCCGGCCGGGTTAAGATTTTCCAGCGCTATGCTCGACAAGTGCGGCGGGGCGTGATCCTGTACGGGACATGATCCCCGCCCCGCCCCCGTCCTTTCGCCGCATCGGCCCGGCCGATCCGGTGTCGCCGGTGGTGGTGTCGGTGCCGCATGCCGGGCGCGACTATCCGCCGGCGATGCAGTCGCTGCTGACCGTGCCGGTCGCGCGGCTGGCGGCGCTGGAGGATCGCTATGTCGATGCGGTCGCGATCGGCGCGCATGGAGCGGAAACGATGCTGGTCGCGCTACGCCCGCGCGGCTGGATCGACCTCAACCGCTCGCCACTGCGCGACCGCGATCCGCAGGTCGATGCCGGCGCCGAACCGCGCATCGCCGGCCTGTCGCCATCGGAGAAGGTGCGCAGCGGCATCGGCCTGATCCCGCGCCGGGGCGGCGGGGCCGAGAATATGTGGCGGCGCAAGCTGACCGCGGCGGAGGTGGCCGAACGGATCGCCGAGGACCATGCGCCCTATCATGCGGCGCTCGCGGTCGCCCTGGCGGCGGCCCACGCCCGGTTCGGCATCGCGATCCTGCTCGACCTGCATTCGATGCCGCCGCTCGTCGGACTGGACCCGGCGCGGATCGTGCTCGGCGACCGCTATGGGCGGACCGCCGCCGGGCGGCTGACCGACATGGTCGCGGCGGTGATGCGCGACCACCGCCTGCCGCTGGCGATCAACCATCCCTATGCCGGCGGACACATTCTGTCGGAACATGCCCGGCCGCGCGCGGGGATTCATGCGCTGCAGCTCGAGATCGATCGTAGCCTGTATCTGGACGACGCGCTCGACCAGCCGGGCGCGGGCTTGGAGGATACGGTGGCGCTGGTGCGCATGGTGCTCGACCGGCTGACCGATTTCGCGCTGGACATGACACGCCGCATCGCAGCGGAATAGCACAGAAAAAAGCCACCCCGTGCAAAACACGGAGTGGCCAAGGTTCAGGGAGGAGGCGCGTGAAACGCGCCGCACGGTCCAACGAAAGGGGGGACATCGAACCGTGTAACCAGTATTTAGGAAGCAGGTCGGAAGGCTTCAAGAGCCTTTTTGCATTTGACCGTGACTTTATCGCAACGCGGATCAGTGCGCCCGGCGACCGCCCGGCAGCATGCGCGAAACGATGCCGTCGCGCAGCAGGAACTGGTGCCGCAGCGCCGCGCCAATGTGCAGCGCAACCAGCCCGGCCATCAGCAGGCCGAGCAGCTCGTGCGCTTCATGCCCCACCCCGGCGATGACCGGCGGGATCGGCAGATAGGGAATCGGGAACAGCCCGAACCAGTCGAGCGGGTAGCGCTTCGCCCCCGACACCATCGCCCAGCCGGATAGCGGCAGGACGACCAGCAACACATAGAACAGGCGATGCGTCCATGTCGCCGCCAGCCGTTCCCACCCCGCGACATGGGCGGGCAGCGGGGGCGGCGGGTTGGCGATACGCCAGACGATGCGCCCGGCGGTCAGCACCAGCACGGTGATGCCGACCGCCTTGTGGATGCCCATCGATCCGCCAACCAGGCCGATCCACAGATTGACCAACACGAGCAGCGCGATCGTCCAGTGAAAGAAGATCGCACCGCGCGCATAACGCCGGGCGTGGAACGGCCGGGAGGCGGCCATCAGAAGGTCGGTACCGCGACCGGCTGCTGCTGCACCTTGCCCTGACGCATCTGGCGCGCGAACACGTCACGCATCAGCGACAGCGAGAAGAGGTGCGCGAAGATCAGCGGCAGCATGCCCGACTGCTGCATCTTGCGCAGCTGATCGCCGCGCAGTTCGTTCAGCTTTTCCTCGGACACCATCTGGAAGCCGCGATAGACGAAGGGCTGGTCGTTGCCTTCCTGCTGAATCGACACTTCGCCGTCCATCAGCAGGCCCATATCCTTGATCTCCTTCATGAACATGCCGGTCTTCTGGCCGGCCTGCTCGAACTGCTCGTTGAAGGCGAGGATCTGCTTGGTCACTTCGCTCGGCTGGTCGCCGTCGAACAGCGGCTCGCCATCCTCGAACGGGCCGATCACGTCCGACGTCGGGTCGAAGCACAGCGACAGCTCGTCCGAATCGGGACGCAGCCGGGCGAGGAGATAGGGGTAACGGCGGATATAGGCCGGGATATAGGTTTCCTGGTCGATCAGCCGGCCTTCGTCGTCGAGGAAGGTGTTGACCCCTTCGTTCAGACCCATCAGCGCCAGCGGCACGGGATCGTCACCGACCGAGAACACGATCGGCATCCGGCGCTGCACCAGCGGAAATTCCTCGACGGTGACGGGAATCGCATGCTGCCCGGTCAGGAACGGCGCGCGATCCGACGAACGGACCTTCCAATTGCCGTGCGTCTGGCTCGAAAGCGGTTCGAGCTGGTTATAGAACAGCGGAAGCGATTGATTCTGCGGCGCGCTGGCCATTTCAGGGTCTCCAGATACTCAATTCGGTCCGGTTATTTGCCGGACGGCCGCCCCCCCGGGCGTACCTCGTGCCACCGTCTATGGGTTGGCCGCGCGGGGCGCAAGCGATACGAGCTTGCCCGGATTGAACAGGCCGAGCGGGTCGAGCCCGGCCTTGATCCCGCGCAGCGCGGCAAGGCGCGCGGGCGGGCCCAGCCGTTCGAGTTCGCCCAGCTTCATCTGGCCGATGCCATGTTCGGCCGAGATCGACCCGCCCGCCGCAGTGACGGCGTCATGGACGAAGCGGGTGACGACCGGTGCATCCTCGGCATACCAGCGCAACGGATCGGCCCCGGCCGGCGCGCGGACGTGGAAATGGACATTGCCGTCGCCAAGATGGCCGAAGGCGGTGGCATGGGTGCCGGGAAAGCGCGCCTCCGCCGCCGCCGCCGCCTCCACCATGAAGCGCGGCATGGCGTCGACCGGCACCGAGATATCGTGCTGGACCGCCGGCCCGGTCGACTTTTCCGCCGCCGACAGCGAATCGCGCAGGCGCCAAAAGGCGTCGGCCTGCGCCTCGCTGGTGGCTAGCACCGCATCCCCGATCAGCCCGGCGGCGGACCCGTCCGCGAGCAGCGTTTCGAGCAAGGGGGCGGGCGGCGATTCACCGGGCGCTGCGACCGCTTCGATCAGCAACTGCCAAGGGTGATCGCTGGCCAACGGCGTGCGGGCGCCGGGCACCTGCGCGACGGCCAGCGCCAGCGTATCGGCGGGGACGATCTCGAAACTCTCGATCCGGTCGGTCGCCGCCTGCATCGACCGCAACAGGTCGAGGCCCGCCTGCGGATCGGCGATCCCGACCCAGGCGACGGCACGCTCGGCGATCGCCGGAGCCAGCTTCAGCGTCGCGGCGGTGACGATGCCGAGCGTCCCCTCCGCCCCGACCAGTAATTGCGTCAGATCATAGCCGCGATTGTCCTTGGGCAGCGCGGCGAGCCCGTCATGCACCGACCCGTCGGGCAGCACCGCTTCGAGACCCAGCACCAGCCGCCGCATATTGCCCCAGCGCAGCACCTGCGTTCCGCCGGCATTGGTCGACACGAGCCCGCCGATCGTGGCGCTGCCCCGCGCGCCCAGCGTCAGGGGGAATCGCTGCCCGGTGTCGGCGGCAGCTTCGTGCAGGCGCTGGAGGATGACGCCGGCCTCGACGACCGCCTGTCCCGGATCGATACGCCGCAGCCGGTTCATCCGCCGCAGTGACAGCAGCACCGCGCCGCCATCGGCCGGCGGCGTCGCCCCGCCCACCATCGACGTATTGCCCCCCTGCGGCACGACAGCCACGCCGTGTCTTGCGGCAAGGGCCACCAGCCGGGCGACCTGTTCCGTAGCGGAAGGTTCGAACAGCGCGGCACTTCGCCCATGATAGCGGCCACGCCAGTCGGTCAGCCACGGCGCGATCCGATCGGCATCGGTGGTGACGATCCGGTCGCCCAGCGCGTCACGCGCATCGGCGACCATCGCGGCGACGGGCGACGGCATCATGGGCGTCCGGTTAGCATCGCTGCCCCCTTGCGACCAGTTCATCTGCGGTTAAATTCCGATCGGAGATGTTGTTCGCGTGACCGCCCTGCCGCTTCCCGCAGCGACCATGATGTTGCTTCTGCTGGCCCTGCCCGGCGCTGCGCAGCGTCGTGTCGCCGATGCGCCCGCGTCGCCCGCGACCGTACGGACCGAAGTCCGCATCCAGCGGATGATTATCCGCGTTCCCCGCGCCCCCTTCGCCCCCGTCGCGTTCAGCGCCCCGCGCGCGCTGCCGCCGATCCAGTGGGTCGAAAAGCGTGCCGATCGCTGCCTGCCGGTCCAGAATGTCGCGGCGGTGACGATCAGCCGTACCGACAGCGTCGACCTGTTGCTGAACGGCGGCGGGCGGGTGCGGGCGCGGCTGGCCGACGACTGCCCCTCGCTCGATTTCTATTCGGGCATGTATATCAAGCCGAGCAGCGACGGGCGGATGTGCGCGTCGCGCGACGTCATCCGATCGCGCACCGGCGGCCAGTGCCGCATCGCACAGTTCCGCGCGCTGGTGCCGGCGCGCTGATTTTCAGGCGGCGCATACGCCAAACTTGACTTTTCGGCGATTTTCCGCGACGCGCGGTCCGATTTACCGGAGCGCGGGCGTGTTGCGTTCCCCAGCCATGGAACCGCAATGACCTTCGCCGATCTCGGCCTGTCCGACGAACTGCTGCGTTCCGTCAACGATTCGGGCTATACCGAACCGACCCCGATCCAGGCGGCGGCGATCCCGTCGGTGCTGATGATGCGTGACCTGGTCGCCATTGCCCAGACCGGCACCGGCAAGACCGCATCGTTCGTGCTGCCGATGATCGACATTCTCGCACAAGGCCGCAGCCGGGCACGGATGCCGCGCTCGCTGATCCTTGAGCCGACGCGCGAACTGGCTGCGCAGGTCGCCGAGAATTTCGAGAAGTACGGCGCCAACCACAAGCTGTCGATGGCGCTGCTGATCGGCGGCGTGTCGATGGGCGACCAATTGGCCGCGCTGGAAAAGGGCGTCGACGTGCTGATCGCGACGCCGGGCCGGCTGATGGACCTGTTCACCCGCGGCAAGATCCTGCTGACCGGCTGTTCGATGCTGGTCATCGACGAAGCCGACCGGATGCTCGACATGGGGTTCATCCCCGATATCGAGGAAATCTGCACCAAGCTGCCCAAGCAGCGCCAGACGCTGTTGTTCTCGGCGACGATGCCGCCGCCGATCAAGAAGCTGGCCGACAAGTTTCTCGACAATCCCAAGACGATCGAGGTGTCGCGCCCGGCATCGACCAACCTGAACATCACCCAGCATGTCGTGCCGGTCGCCGCCGCCAAGAAGCGCGAAGTGCTGCGCACGCTGCTGGCGCAGGAGGACGTTCGCACCGCGATCATCTTCTGCAACCGCAAGACGACGGTGCGCGAGCTGAACAAGAGCCTGCAGCGCGCTCGTTTCCGCTCGGCCGAGATCCATGGCGACATGGACCAGTCGGCGCGCATCGCCGAGCTGGAGCGGTTCAAGCAGGGCGATGTCTCGATCCTGGTCGCGTCCGACGTCGCGGCGCGCGGGCTGGATGTGAAGGGGGTCAGCCACGTCTTCAACTATGACGCGCCGTGGCATCCCGACGATTATGTCCATCGCATCGGCCGCACCGGGCGCGGTGGTGCGACGGGCATCGCCTATACGCTGGTCACGCCCGACGATGCCGAGAATATCGCCAATATCGAAAAGCTGACCGGGCAGAAGATTCCGGTGCTCGAGATGGGCAGCGAGCCGGCGGCAGCGCCGGTCGAGGCCGAACCGGTCGAGGAAGCACCACGCCGCGGTCGTCGCACCCGTCCCGCCGCCCCCGAACCGGAAGCGCCGCGCGAGCGCGTGCCCCGTGCCGAGCGCGAGGAACGCCGCCCGCGTCGCGAACGCGAAGAGCGCATGCCCGAGCGCCGCGACGAACGCCCGGCCCGCTATGTCCAGCAGGACGCGGTCGAGGATGGCGGCTGGAACGGACCCTTCCCCGCCTTCCTGAATGTCCGCATCCCGGTCTGATCGCGTGGACGATGTGTTCGAATCGGTCGCGCCACAAGCGATCGAGAGCCCGTGCGTGCTGGTCTGTTCGATCGACACCGACACCGGCTGGTGCCTCGGCTGCGGCCGGACGCGCGACGAGATCGCGCGCTGGACCGTGATCGACGGCGATGCCCGTCGCGCGGTGATGGCGATCCTGCCGCAGCGGATGGCGGTTCTCGAACAATAGTTTGGCCGGACCCCGGACGGTTGCCGTGCGTTGAGCGCGCCATCCAGACATTCGGAGGTTCCCCTCATGGCCGTCACGCTCAAGCCGCTGTCCGAACAGACCATCGTCATCACCGGTGCATCGTCGGGCATTGGACTCGCCACCGCCCGCCGCGCTGCACGCGAGGGGGCCAAGGTGCTGCTGGTCGCGCGCAACGAAGACGCGCTGCGCGAAGCGGTCGATTCGATCCGCCTGCGCGGCGGCAAGGCCGATTTCCTCGCGATCGACATTACCGCTGCGGATGCCCCCGAACGAATCGGAGCGAAGGCGCGATCGGCGTTCGGCGGGTTCGACACCTGGGTCAACGATGCCGCCGTCGCGCTGTATGCCCGGCTGGAGAAGACCGGAATCGACGAACAGCGCCGCGTGTTCGACGTCGGCTATTTCGCGACCGTCGCCGCCTCGCTCTATGCCGCGCGCGAGCTGACCGCGCGGGGCGGCGGCGCGATCGTCAATCTCGGCTCGATCCTGTCCGACCGGACGGTGCCGGTACAGGGCGCGTACAGCGCGATGAAGCATGCGGTGCAGGGCTTTACCGAAGCGTTCCGGATGGAGATGGAGGCTGAAGGACGGCCGATCTCGGTAACGCTCATCAAGCCCGCCGCGATCGACACCCCCTATCCCGAACATGCCCGCAACCGCATGGACAAGCCCGCGCGGGTGCCGCCGGTCGTCTATGATCCCGAACTGGTCGCCAAGGCGATCTGCTTTGCCGCCGCCCATCCCAAGCGCGACCTGACCGTCGGCGGCACCGGCATGGCGATGACCAAGATGAGCAACCTGCTGCCGCGCAGTGCCGATCGCGTCATGGAAATGTTCTTCAAGGAAGAGGCGCAGACGATCGACACGCCCGCGACGCCGGGTGCCAAGGACAATCTGTTCGAACCGCGCAAGGACGGTCGCGAGCGGTCGAACCAGGACATTTACGTGCGCAAGCAGAGCCTTGCGCTAGAGGCGCAGATGCGGCCATGGACGACGATGGCGATCCTGGGCGGGGTCGGGGTTGCGGCGGGGATGTTGCTGTCGCTGCGCGGATCGAGCCCGCGCCGGAGCGACGAAGCGGTCAAGCTGCTGCCGCCGCCCAGCGGCGCGCATCAGGCGGACGGGACCGACGCCTCTGCTTCGTTCGCGGCGGGCATCGCCGATGAAGGCACGGTCCCCGCGCCGCACGAGCCGGTCTTCTCCGAACGGCCGGTGGGTGCCGCGGAAGCGCCCAGTGCGGCCGACATCAAGGTCGCACACCCGTAACGCGTTGGCAGCCCCCTCTCACCGGAGAGGGGGTTCGCCTATTCGCCGGGCGCGCGCAGCAATTTGCGGATGAAGCCGATCAGTCCGGTCTGGCGCGACCGGCGGAGGCGTTCGGCGGCGAGAATCGTTTGCACCTTGCGGAAGCAATCCTCGACATCGTCGTTGACGAGGACATAGTCGTAGCTGTCCCAGTGGCTGACCTCGGCTGCGGCGCGCGCCATGCGGCCGTCGATCACCTCGACGCTGTCGGTATTGCGCGACACCAGCCGCTGGCGCAGTTCGGCCATTGACGGCGGCAGGATGAAGACGCGGACGACGTCGCCGCCGGCAATCTGGAACAACTGCTGCGCCCCCTGCCAGTCGATGTCGAACAGCACGTCCTTGCCGGCGCTCAGCATCTCCTCGACCGGAGCGCGCGGCGTGCCGTAGCGATTGCCGAAGACGTGCGCCCATTCGAGAAACTCGTGGTCCGACACCATGCGCCGGAATTCCGTGAGATCGACGAAATGATAATCCCTGCCGTCGACCTCGCCCTCACGCGGCGGGCGGGTGGTGGCAGATACCGACATCGACAGGTCGGTTTCGGCAGCCAGCAGCTTGCGTGCGATCGTCGACTTGCCCGCACCGGACGGAGAGGACAGGACGAACAACACCCCCCGGCGCTTGAAGCCGTGAAGGTCGGGGTCTGGCAGATGGCTCATGGCCGGGCCTCATCGCGCGGGGCGATGCACGGCGTCAAGGGGCGACGGCACGCCATCGCCCCTTGCATTGATCCGGTCGCCCGGAATCCTTTGCCGTCCCGGTCTGCCGGGCGGGTGCGGTTCGCGCCACCGGCGGGAACCGCGACGCTCTCAGTAGCCGCGTCGCATTTTGTCGAGCTTACGGCGGTCATAGGCCTTCTTCGCCACATAGCCGCCGCCGAGGATCATGCCGAGCGGGCCCATGCGGCGCATCGCACTGCCGGCGAGCCAGCCCGTCGCCGCGCCCCTGGCGCCACCGCGTCCGTCGCGGCGATCCATTTCGCGCCCGACCAGTGCACTGATAATCCGTCCGATCATGCCGCGTCCTCCGTTTCGAAAAGTTGCGCCTTCAATTCGCCGGCACCGCGCAACACGGCCCAGCCGACAGCGTAGGTAATTGCCATCGGAACGACGACTTTAAGGACATTGGCGATGACTGCACCCTTTATGGCGCCGTCGATACTCGAATCATCGTCGCCGCTCATCTTGTCGATGTCGGCACCGACCAGTGCGCCTATCGTCGTTACACCCATGTCTTCCTCGCTAACATTATACAAATACAGCGCAGGACGGGATCGAATGTTCCCTAACATACGTGTTCGCCAACCGCGCGCCGATGCCAAAGTTCACAAAGTTCACACTTGTGCAGCGTGCGCGCATTACGCCGATCACGGGACCAACGCGTCGGAAAGCCAGGGGCTGCATCCCTCCAGCGACATCGCACAAGCCGGCCGTGTAGGACAGCGAGCGCCTATCCGACCATCGTCTCCGGCCGGACCAGCCGGTCGAACGTCGCTTCGTCGACCAACCCCAGCGCCAGCCCAGCCTCGCGCAGCGTGAGCCCCTCGTGATGCGCGTGCTTGGCGATCTTGGCGGCATTGTCATAGCCGATCTCGGGCGCCAGCGCAGTGACCAGCATCAGCGAGCGTTCGACCAGTTCGCCGATCCGCGCGCGATTGGGTTCGATCCCGTCGACGCAGCGTTCCGCGAAACTGACCATGCCGATCGACAGCAGATCGATCGAGCGCAGCACCGCTGCACCAATCAACGGCTTGAACACATTGAGTTCCAGATGCCCCTGCATCCCCCCGACCGTCACCGACAGGTGATTGCCCATTACCTGCGCCGACACCATCGTCAGCATCTCGCACTGGGTCGGATTGACCTTGCCCGGCATGATCGAACTGCCCGGTTCGTTGGCGGGCAGGTCGATTTCGCCCAGTCCCGAACGCGGGCCCGACCCCAGCAGCCGGATATCGTTGGCGATCTTGGTCAGCGCGACCGCCAACGTGTTGAGGGTGCCCGACAACTGGACCAGCGGGTCGTTCGACGCCAGCGCCTCGAACTTGTTGGGCGCGGTGACGAAGGCGTGCCCCGTGATCGCGGCAATCTCGGCGGCGACCGCTTCCGCGAAGCCGGGCGCGGCGTTCAGGCCGGTACCGACCGCCGTCCCGCCCTGCGCCAGCCGCAACAGGTCGCCCTCGGCCGCCTGCAACCGCTGTCTCGCATCGCGCAACTGCGCGACATAGCCCGAAAATTCCTGGCCCAAAGTCAGCGGCGTCGCATCCTGCAAATGGGTGCGGCCGATCTTGACGATATCGGCCCATGCCTCTTCCTTCGTCGCCAGCGAACCGGCAAGCTGGTCGAGCGCCGGGAGCAGATCGCGGTTCAGCGCCACCACCGCCGCAACATGAAGCGCGGTCGGGAAGCTGTCGTTCGACGACTGGCCCTTGTTGACGTGATCGTTGGGGTGCACCGGCGATTTGCCACCGCGGGTGCCGGTCAACGCTTCGTTGGCGCGCCCGGCGATCACTTCATTGGCGTTCATGTTCGACTGGGTGCCGCTGCCGGTCTGCCAGATGACCAGCGGGAACTGATCGTCGAGCTTGCCGGCGATCACCTCGCCCGCCGCCGCCTCGATTGCGTCGGCGAGTCCGGCGTCGAGGCCATCGGCACGGTTCACCCGCGCCGCCGCCTGCTTCACGATCGCCAGCGCATGGACGATGCCGATCGGCATTCGTTCGGACGGCGGAAAGGGGAAGTTCTCGATCGATCGTTCGGTCTGCGCGCCCCAATAGGCGGCGGCGGGAACCTCGATCGCGCCGATCGAGTCGGTTTCGGTACGGGTATCGGTCATGCGGCCAAAACCCGCGGGCGCGTCAGTCGATCCGTTTCGACAGGAAGAAGCGGGCATGGCCCGGCGGGAAATCGTCGATCGTGCCGAAATGCGCAAAGCCAAGCTTCTCGTAGAAGCCGCGCGCCTGGAAGCTGAACGTGTCGAGCCAGATGCCGATGCAACCCGCGTCGCGGGCCAGCGTCTCGGCGCGCTGCATCAGGTCGCGGCCGATCCCCTGCCCTTTCAGCGCAGGCGACACCGCGAGAAATTCGACGAACAGCCAGCGATAGCCGATCTTGCCCCACAGCCCGCCGGTGATGGTACCGGCATCGTCGCGGAGCACGATCGCCACCTGCCGCCGCTCGGTCGGGCCGACCGCCGCATCGTTATGCGCCGACAGGATGCGCAGGATCGCCTGGCGCTCGGCCTCGCCCGGCGTCGCAACGACCTCGACCGTCACTTCTTGCGCTTGAAATCCACGGCGACGACGTTCGACCCGTCCTCGCTGGTCGCGATCGGCGCATCGTTTTCGGGCGGGTCATGCGGTTCGGGTTCGTCGCCCGGTTCGTCATTCGCCTGGAAGCGCAGTTCGAAATTGACCGCCGGATCGTGGAAACCGGTGATCGCCCCATAGGGAATGACCAGCGTCGACGGGATGCCGCCGAAGCTCAGCCCCACCGAAAAGCGTTCGGCATCGACGGTCAGGTCCCAGAAACGATGCTGGATGACGATCGTCATCTCGTCCGGGAACCGTTCGATCAACCGCTTGGGGATGTCGACGCCGGGGGCCTGCGTCTTGAAGGTGATGTAGAAGTGATGCTCGCCAGGCAGGCCGCCGCTGGCGGATACCTGCCCGAGCACGCGCCCGACGACGGCGCGCAAAGCTTCCTGGACGATCTCGTCATACGGGATCAGGCTGTCGGCGACGGACTGGGTCATGGGCCTTGGGTTAGCGGCGTTTGCCCGCCCGTCAAGATTCGTTGCGTTGCATGCCGGCCCACAGGCGCTATGGAACCGCGCATGCGCACCGCCACCATCGCCCGCAAGACCAGCGAGACGTCAATCGACGTCACGGTCAATCTCGACGGCACCGGCACCTATGACGTGTCGACCGGCGTCGGCTTTTTCGACCATATGCTCGAACAGCTGAGCCGCCATTCGCTGATCGACCTGACCGTGCGCACCGTCGGCGACCTGCATATCGACGCGCATCACACCGTCGAGGATACCGGCATCGCGATCGGCGAAGCCTTTGCGAAGGCGCTGGGCGACAAGCGTGGCATCCGGCGCTATGGCGACGCACTGTCGCCGATGGACGAGACGCTGACCCGCGTCGCATTGGACATTTCGGGCCGGCCATGGCTGGTGTGGAAGGTGCAGTTCACCCAGGCGCAGCTGGGCACGATGGATACCGAGATGTTCGGCCATTTCTGCCACAGCTTCGCGCAAGCCGCCGGCATCACGCTGCACGTCGAAACAATCTACGGCACCAACAACCATCATATCGCCGAAAGCATCTTCAAGGGGTTGGCGCGCGCCCTGCGCACCGCGACAGAGATCGACCCGCGTAAGGGCGATGCCATCCCGTCGACCAAGGGAGTGTTGTGACATGGTAGCCCGTCCGATGCAGCCGATGAGCCTTGCGATGCTCACCTATGTAAAGCCGCTTGACGAGGTCGACGTCCACCGCGAGGCGCATGTCGCGTGGATCAAGGCGGCGATGGACGAGGGCGTGATGCTGCTCGCCGGGCGCCGCAATCCGCCGACCGGGGGCGTGCTGCTGTTCCGGGGTGAGGAAGATGCGGTGCGCGCGGTGGCGGAGACCGATCCGTTCGTTGTCAACGGCGTCGCGACGGTCGAGATCGTCGCCTTCACCATGACGCTGGCGATGGACCAGATCGGCGCGCTGTTTTGATCGCACTGATCGATTACGGCGCGGGCAATCTCCATTCGGTCGCCAATGCGCTGCAGGCGGCGGGCGCGTCGGACCTTGCGATCACTGCCGATCCGGACGCGGTCCGGCGTGCCGACCGCATCGTCCTGCCCGGGGTCGGTGCGTTCGCGGCGTGCATGAACGGCCTCACCGCGATCCCCGGCATGGTCGAGGCGATGCGCGAGCGGGCGCTGGACGGCGGCGTGCCGTTCCTCGGCGTGTGCGTGGGCATGCAGTTGCTGGCCACGACCGGCGAGGAGTTCGGTACCCATGCCGGGCTTGGCTGGATCGCCGGCAGCGTCCGCCGTCTGCCGGCGTCACCCGGCATCACCGTGCCGCATATGGGCTGGAACGACGTCGTCCCTGCCCGCGCACACCCACTGCTGGTGCCGGGCGAAGCCTATTTCCTGCACAGCTATGCGTTCGACGGCGACCATGTTCTCGCCACCACCGACCATGGCGGTGCGGTGACCGCGGCGATCGGCCGCGACAATCTGCTGGGCGTGCAGTTCCACCCCGAAAAGAGCCAGCGCTACGGCATCGCGCTGCTGGAGAGGTTCCTCGAATGGCGTCCTTGACCATCTTTCCCGCCATCGATCTGAAGGGTGGGCAGATCGTCCGCCTGGCCGAGGGCGATATGGACCGCGCCACCGTCTATGGCGACGATCCCGCGCAGCAGGCGCGGCTGTTCGCCGAGGCCGGGGCGGATCACCTGCACGTCGTCGACCTCGATGGCGCGTTTGCAGGTGCATCGGTCAATGGCGATGCGGTCGCCGCGATCCTGAACGCTTTTCCGGGCCGGGTGCAGCTGGGCGGCGGCATCCGCAACCGCGCCAATGTCGATCGCTGGATCGATCTGGGCGTCGCTCGGGTGGTGATCGGCACCGCGGCGCTGGAAGATCCCGACTTCGTCCGCAAGGCCGCTGCCGCCTGTCCGGGGCAGGTCGTGGTCGCGGTCGATGCGTGGGACGGAATGGTCGCGACGCGCGGCTGGGCCGATGTGTCGACCGTCTCGGTCACCGACCTCGCTCGCCGGTTCGAGGATGCCGGCGTCGCCGCGTTGCTGTTCACCGATGTCGGCCGCGACGGGATGCTCAAGGGCTGCAATGTCGAGGCGACCGCCGCGCTGGCCGCCGCCGTCTCGATTCCCGTCATCGCCAGCGGCGGCGTGGCGGGGATCGAGGATATCCATGCGCTGAAAGATCAGCCGGGAATCGAGGGCGTCATTACCGGCCGCGCGCTGTACGACGGGCGCCTCGACCTGGCGCAAGCCATCCGGGTCGCCGCCGTATGACCGTGCGGGCGCGGGTGATCCCCTGTCTCGACGTCCATGCCGGGCGGGTGGTGAAGGGGGTGAACTTCGTCGAGCTGCGCGATGCCGGCGATCCGGTCGAACAGGCGCGCGCCTATGACGCGGCGGGGGCGGACGAACTGACCTTTCTCGATATCGGTGCGAGTCACGAAGGCCGCGACACGATCATCGACGTGGTGCGGCGGAGCGCCGAGGTCTGTTTCATGCCGCTGACCGTCGGCGGCGGAGTGCGATCGCCCGACGATGCCCGCGCGCTGCTGCTGGCCGGCGCGGACAAGGTCGCGGTCAATTCCGCCGCCGTCGCCCGCCCCGAACTGGTCGCCGATATTGCCGACCGCTTCGGCAGCCAGTGCGTCACCGCCTCGGTCGATGCGCGGCGCAGCGACGGACGGTGGGAAGTGTTCACCCATGGCGGCAGGCACGCGACGGGCATCGATGCGGTCGAACATGCGCTGAAACTGGCGGCGCTGGGCGCGGGCGAATTGCTGGTGACGTCAATGGACCGCGACGGGACGCGCGACGGCTATGACCTCGACCTGATCCGCACCATCGCCGATGCGGTGTCGGTGCCGGTGGTCGCGTCGGGCGGGGTCGGCACGCTCGACCATCTGGTCGCCGGGATCACGCAGGGCCATGCCAGTGCGGTGCTGGCGGCGTCGATCTTCCATTTCGGCGAGGCGTCGGTCGCCGACGCGCATGCCGCGCTGGCGGCGGCGGGGGTGCCGGTTCGGTCTCCGGCGCGGGGGTAGGGCCGTGATGACCTGAAGCCTACCCGTTCGTGCAGAGCAGGGGCTGAGCCCTTCGACTGCCTGCCTGCGGCAGGCGCTCAGGACAGGCTTCGGTGCTGCGCACCGAAGTCGAAGACCCGTATCGAAGCACCTGCGGCGGTCCTTCGATACGCCATTTTGACTACGCTCAATGGCTACTCAGGACGAGCGGGTCTGCTTGAGGTCGTCTCGCTCCTACTCGCCCGGATACGCCACCAGCGCCGACACCCCGATCCCTTCGCAGCGCAGCGACTCCGCCCCGCCTAGATCAGGCAGGTCGATCGCGAACACCGCCTGTTCGACGATCGCACCCGCCTTGCGCAGCAGCCGCACCGCCGCCCGCGCCGTGCCGCCGGTCGCGATCAGGTCGTCGACCAGCAACACCCGCGCGCCGGGTGCGCAGGCATCGGCGTGGATCGCGATCCGGTCGGTGCCATATTCGAGCGCATAATCCTCGGCGATGGTAGCGCCGGGCAGCTTGCCGTCCTTGCGCACCAGCAACACGCCCGCGCCCAGCGCCAGCGCGACGGCCGGCGCGAAGACGAAACCGCGTGCCTCGATGCCCGCGACCAGATCAACGGGACCGCGCACCGCCGCCACCATCGCGTCGACCGCCAGTCGCAAGCCCTCGGGATCGAGGATCAGCGTCGTGATGTCGCGAAACTGGATACCGGGTTTGGGAAAATCCGGGATGGTGCGGATGCGCCGGGCGATCTCCGCCGACCCGGCGGCATCCGCAACGATCAATGCTTCATGCCCCGCCAGATGTTGCGATAGGCGCCGAAGGCAAGGCCGGTGAAGATCAGCAGGAAGATGACCGCCGCCACGCCCCAGGTGTGGCGCTTCTGCAGGTTCGGCTCGGCGGTCCAGGTCAGGAACGCCGCGACGTCCTTCGCCATCTGGTCGACAGTCGCGCGGGTGCCGTCCTGATACTGGACCTGGTCGGTCCCGGTCAGCGGCGGCGCCATGGCGAGGTTGAGCGTCGAAAAATAGCGGTTGAAGTGCAGCCCCTCGGGCGTCTTCGCCTGCGGGAACTTGCGCAGCAATTCTGCAGGCTGTGCGCTGTATCCGGTCAGCAGCGAATAGACATAGTCGGGGCCGTCGTCGCGCGCCTTGGTCATCAACGACAGGTCGGGCGGCACTGCGTTGTTATTGGCGGCGCGCGCGGCGACGTCGTTGGCGAAGACCAGCGGGAAACGATCGGACGGCAGGTTCTTGCGCGTCGCCGCCTCGCCGGTTTCGGGGTTCACGCTCGGCTGTTCGATCTGCCAGTCATTGGCGATCGTCTTGATCTGCCCCTCGTCATAGCCAAGCGCGGCGAGATCGCGGAACGACACCAGCCGCAGCGAGTGGCAGGCCGAGCAGACTTCCTTGTAGACCTGGAAACCGCGCTGGAGCTGCTGGTTGTCGAAGGTGCCGAACAGCCCCGCCGATTGCAGCCCCGCCTCGCGCGGCTTCAGGTGGAATTCGTGTTCGGCCGATTCGACGTGTTCGTCATGGAGCATGCCGCCGACGGTCGAGAACACGCCGAGCAGAAGCGCGAAGAGGAAGCCCGCGCCGACGACGAGGTTCAGGTTGCGGGCGAGAAAACGGGAAGCGAAGGAGAGCATCGTGATTCCCTTACTCGGCCGCGGCCGGGCTGTTATGCCCTGGAAGGACGGACCCATGGGCGGCAGTCTGCGCGGGCGAGGTGCCGCCTTCGCCCTTCAGCACCGCTTCGGTGATCGAATTGGGCAACGGGCGCGGACGCTCCATCGCCGACACGATCGGCAGCACGACCAGGAAGTGGGCGAAATAATATCCCGCCGCGATCTGGCTGAGCAGCACCGTGACCGGCGTCGCCTCCGCCCCGCCGAGATAGCCGAGCACCAGCACGTCGACGAGCAGCACGATCAGGAACAGGCGGTAGGTCGGGCGAAAATTGGCCGACTTCACCGGCGACTTGTCGAGCCACGGCAGGAAGAACAGCAGCAGGATCGAGCCGAACATCGCCAGCACGCCCCACAGCTTCGCGGGCAGGATGAAGTCGACGGTGAACGCCTTCAGGATCGCGTAGAAGGGCAGGAAATACCATTCGGGCACGATATGCGCCGGCGTCGAGAGCGGGTTGGCCGGGATATAATTGTCAGGGTGCCCGAGCAGGTTCGGCGCGAAGAAGATCAGCGACGCGAACACGATCAGGAACACGCCGAGGCCGAACCCGTCCTTGGCGGTGTAATAGGGGTGGAAGGGCACGGTATCCTGCGGCCCCTTCACCTCGACGCCGGTCGGGTTGTTCGACCCCGGAATGTGCAGCGCCCAGATGTGCAGGACAATGACGCCCGCGATCACGAACGGCAGCAGATAGTGGAGTGAGAAGAAGCGGTTCAAGGCGGCATTGTCCGGCGCATAGCCGCCGAGCAGCCATACGCGGATCGTTTCGCCCACCCCCGGGATCGCCGAGAAGAAGCCGGTAATGACCTGCGCACCCCAGAAGCTCATCTGCCCCCAGGGGAGCACATAGCCCATGAACGCGGTCGCCATCATCAGCAGGAAGATGACGACGCCGAGCAGCCACACCATCTCGCGCGGCGCTTTGTACGACCCGTAATAGATACCGCGCGCGATGTGGGTGTAGACGACGATGAAGAACATCGACGCGCCATTGGCGTGGGCATAGCGCAGGAACCAGCCCGAGGGCACGTCGCGCATGATGCGCTCGACCGAATCGAACGCGACCGCGCCGTTCGCGGCATAATGCATCGCCAGCACGATGCCGGTGATGATCTGCACCGCCAGCGCCGCCCCGGCCAGCACGCCGAAATTCCAGAAATAGTTGAGGTTGCGCGGGACCGGATAGCCGGCGCCGACCGCATTATAGACCAGACGGGGAAGCGGCAGCTTCTCGTCCAGCCAGCGCATCAGCGGCTGTTTCGGTTCGTAATGCTTGGCCCAGGGGAAGCTCATGACTCTCTCCTCAGCCGACCGTCACGACGGTGTCGGACGTGAATGCATATTCGGGAACGTGCAGGTTCTGCGGCGCCGGACCCGAACGGATGCGCCCTGCGGTGTCATAGGCGGAACCATGGCACGGGCAGAAATAGCCGCCGAACGGGCCCTTGTTCTCGCCCTCGCCGGCGCCCAGCGGCACGCAGCCGAGATGGGTGCAGACGCCCAGCGTGATGAGCCAGTTGTTCTTGCCGGTCTTGGTCCGCTCTTCGAGGGTCTGCGGGTCGCGCAGGTCGCTCAAGGGCACCGCGTCCGCCTCGGCGATTTCCTTGGGCGTCAGGTTGCGCACGAACAGCGGCTGTTTGCGGAACGTCGCCTTGATCGCCTGTCCCGGCTCGATCGCCGACAGGTCGATCTCGGTCGTCGACAGCGCCAGCGTATCGGCGGCAGGCGACATCTGGTTGATGAGCGGCAGCGCAATCACGCCCGCGCCGACCCCGGCGAATGCCACCGCGCCGATCGACAGATAGTCGCGCCTGCGGGGGTTGTCCGGCCCGCCATCCAGCGCGGTTGCGCCGCCTGCGGGTACGTGCTGATCGTCGTCAGTCGCCATTCAACAGCCCTTGTCGTCGGACGCGTTTTGCGCCCTGCCCCTCTCCGGTCGCCTTCGTGGAAGCGACGCCGGACCGATCGGTTCTCCGTCCAGTCGCATGGGGTGATAGCCGGGCGTTCCACCGTTTGCCAATCCCTTTTGCCGAAACGGTGCCATGGCGGTCCGTCGATGTTCAGATTGGCGCAAGCGACGACATGGTCTATGCGCCGCAGCCTGACCCCATATCCCTCGCGTGTTTCGGGAACTCCATGCGTCGTATCGCCCTATTGTTCGCCTTTCTCGCCTCGCTCTTCGCGCTGCCCGCCATGGCGCAGGTCATGGACGTGCCCGGGCGCGCGCCGCCGCCATCGACCACCGACACGCGCAACCTCTGGATTCTCGACCTGTCGACCGGCGGGCGGGTGACGATCTGGCTGCGCCCCGATGTCGCGCCGAAAATGGTGTCGCGGATCAAGACGCTGACGCGCGAGAAATTCTATGACGGCCTGACCTTTCATCGCGTGATCGACGGATTCATGGCGCAGGGCGGCGATCCCGATGGCGACGGCACCGGTGGCTCCAAGCTGCCGAACGTCGAAAAGGAATTCAACTATCTGCCGCATGTCCGCGGTGCGGTGGCGGCGGCGCGCGCCAATGACGAGAACAGCGCGAACAGCCAATTCTACATCATGCTCGCCCCGCGCCTTGCGCTCGACAAGAAATACACGGTGTTCGGGCGGGTGATCGACGGCATGCAATATGTCGATGCGATCGAAAACGGCGAGCCGCCGGCGAACCCGTCGCGCATCGTCCATGCCTATGTCGCCAGCGACAATCCCCCGCCCTATCAGGCGGAGGCACCGGTCGCGCTGCCCGAAACGGTCGCACCGCTGCCCGCCACCGCTCCCCGCGCGAAGCCGGCCGCCGCCGCACCGAAGCGGGTCCAGCCCAAGCCCGCCCGCTAACGCCCGACCGTCGATCACGTCCGATGCACGTCGACCTGTTCGATTTCGAGCTGCCCACCGACCGGATCGCGCTGCGTCCCGCCGCCCCGCGCGATGCGGCGCGGATGCTGGTGCTCGACGGCGACGCCACGCTCGATCGCGGCGTGCGCGACCTGCCCGCCTGTCTGCGTCCCGGTGATCTGCTGGTCTTCAACGACACCCGCGTCATTCCGGCGCAGCTGGAGGGGAGGCGCGGCGATGCGACCATCGGTGCGACCCTGCACAAGCGGGAGGGGCCGCGTCGCTGGCGGGCCTTCGTCCGCAACGGCCGGCGGCTGCGCGACGGCGACACGATCGATTTCGGCGCGGGCGTGACCGCGACCGCGGGCGAACGGGGTGAGGATGGCAGCTTCGCGCTCGACTTCGCCGGCGACGAACCGGTCGAACTGCTGCTGGAGCGCGCCGGGCGCATGCCGTTGCCGCCCTATATCGCCGCCAAGCGCGGCGGTGCCGATGCGCGCGATGCCGAGGATTACCAGACGCTGTTCGCGCGCGAAGCCGGCGCCGTCGCCGCCCCCACCGCCGCACTGCACTTCACGCCCGAACTCATGGCTGCACTGGACGCGGCCGGAATCGGCCATGCGACGCTGACGCTGCATGTCGGCGCGGGCACCTTCCTGCCGGTCAAGGCGGAGGATACCGACGACCACCGGATGCACGCCGAATGGGGCCGCATCGACGCCGCGACCGCCGCCCGCCTCAACGCCGTCCGCGCCGCCGGCGGCCGGGTGATCGCGGTCGGCACCACCAGCCTGCGCCTGATCGAAAGCGCCTGCGACGAAGCGGGACAGGTCGAGCCGTTCGAAGGCGACACCGCGATCTTCATCACGCCCGGTTACCGTTTCCGTGGCATTGACGGCCTGATGACCAACTTCCACCTCCCCAAATCGACCTTGTTCATGCTGGTATCGGCCCTGATGGGGCGCGAACGGATGAAAGCCGCTTACGCTTATGCCATCGAGAATGGCTATCGGTTCTATTCCTACGGGGATGCGTCGCTGCTCCTTCCGTAAAGGCGCGTAGGCCTCATCTCCGTTCGTCACATTCGCGTTGGCAAACGGTGGGAGCCCAAGCACCTACATTCCCGACGAGTCCTGAACACGCTGCAATGAGTCAAGTAGCCTACTACCGGCACCGACAATCTTCGAAAGGACCTTTATTTGTTCCTTGCAGGCGACGCTGGTCGTCGGAGTAGGGTAGTTTATTTGGTGATCGACTTCACTTCATATTTTCTCAAAAAGCGTTCGAACTTGTATTTCGCAGCATATAGGCGAGTCACGCCTAGGCTTCACCAAATGATGTACGCTAGTGTAAGAAGTTGACTTTCTTAATTAATTCTAGATCAAATTTACAGAAATAATCGTAATTTTCCGGGTCCGATGTGTAAGCCTTAAGCCGTTCTCCTAAAACCCAGTCACCTTCCAACACCTTATCTCTAATCACACTGTCTATTTCTGAAAAATCTTGTTGAGATAGATGAAGTAGCCTAACCTCCACCAGATCAGTAACGCTTTCAAAAAAATTGTCTTTTGTTATCTCAGTTCCCGAGACAATCTTTCTTGATATCTTATCCCTGGAGGTGCCCCTCATTCGCGCGCGCCTGCATCAGATCGCGATGTGGTCCCACATCGCGGCCTTGGCCATGAAGTGGGTGCCGTCGCGCCACAGGCTGAACATCACGCTCGCCAGCTTGCGGGCGAACGCGACCTTGGCCTTATTGAAGCCGACGCGCTTGCTGAGCTTCATGCCCCAGTCCTTCAGCGTGATGAACGACTTGGTGTTCGCCAGCATGACCGTCGCCGCGCCGACCAGATGCGTGCGGGTCAGCTGGTTACCCATCTTGCTGATCCCGCTATGTGTCAGGCTCTCACCCGACTGGTAGACGCGCGGGGTCAGACCCAGATAGGCCGCGACATCGTCAACATGCCGGAACCGCGTCGGGTCCTCGATCGCGCTATAGAAGGACAGCGCCGTGATCGTGCCGATGCCGGGGATTTCCATGAACCGCTTGCATACCGGATTCGATGCCGCGAGCAGGTCGAGTTCGCGCTCGATCCGCCCGGCCTCGATGTAGAAACGCTCGCACAGGTCGAGGAGCGGGACGACACGCGGCCGCAGGTCGACGCTTTCGGTGTCGGCGATGAGACACAGCTGGTCGATGGCCCGTTCGCGGAACGTCGCCGGGCTGTCGCTGCCGGGTTCGATACGCCCGCCATAGACGCGGACCAGCCCGCGGATCATCGCCTCGGTCTCACGCCGCTGTTTGACCAGGCGGTCGCGCATGATCAGCGACGCCCGGACCTCGAAGCACAGGTTCGACTTGACGTAGACCTCGGTCAGATAGTCGCGGCCGCTGCGCGTGATCTCGGCGATGCCGCGCGCGTCGTTGGTGTCGGTCTTGTTGCGCTTCACCGACAGTACCCGGTGGACCTGCAGCGCGTCGAGCACCGCCACCTGGAAACCCTGCTCGCGCAGCTTGCCCGCCAGGTGCGGCGACAGGCCGCCCGTCGGCACCAACACGTCGCAGCTCCGCATCGCGTCGATCAGGGTCGCCCGATCGAGCGGCACGTCCGCCGGGTTCGTCTCTGCACCGAGACGCTTCGTCAGCACCTCCTCGACAGCCGGCGGCAGACGTCGCTTGACACGAACGGCGGTGGACGAAGCGGCTTGGGTCATATCCCCGGGATCTCCTGCAAATGTCGCGTCCATGCCGGCGGCGCGGGGAAGACGTCATGCGTCGCACCTTTCGCGAGCGGGCCGCCATGACCGCTCGCGACGGTCAGGGTCCGGACGGCGGGCATCATTGCGTCGGCGAGGCCGCGACAAAATGCTGGCACTGCTCACCCAGTCCGGCGATGCCGAGCCACACCTCGTCCCCCGCCTTCAGGAACCATGGCGCGGGCTTCTGACCCAGTCCGACGCCCGGCGGCGTGCCGGTCGTGATGATGTCGCCCGCCTCCAGCGCCATGAACCGCGAGCAATAGGAGACGATCTCGGCAACGGTGAAGATCATCGTCGCGGTGTTGCCGTCCTGTACGCGCTTGCCGTTTACCTCGAGCCACATCGACAATGCCTGCGGATCGCCCACCTCGTCCGATGTCACCAGCCATGGACCGACCGGCCCGAAGGTCGGAAAGCCCTTGCCCTTGTCCCAGGTTCCGCCGCGTTCGGCCTGCCATTCGCGCTCCGACACATCGTTGATGACGCAATATCCCGCGACATGGTTCAGCGCGTCGGCTTGCGCGATATCGTGTCCGCCGGTGCCGATGAGGACGCCCAGTTCGACCTCCCAATCGGTCTTCACCGAATCGCGCGGAATGACGACGGGGTCGTTCGGACCCTGGATGCAATTGACCCATTTGCCGAACACCACCGGCTGTTCCGGAATCGGCAAACCCGATTCGGCGGCATGGTCGGCATAGTTCAGCCCGATCGCGATGAACTTGCGCGTGCCGGTGACCGGTCCATAGCGGACCGGCTCTTCGACCAGCGGCAGATCTTCGAGGTTCAGCGCGGACAGGCGGCGCAGCGCCTCGGGTCCGATCGCATCGGGCCCGAAATCGGCGACATGCGCCGATACGTCGCGGATACGACCGGCATCGTTGATGAGGCCCGGCTTTTCCTGGCCGGTATTCCCATAACGGCAGAGTTTCATGATGATCCCTTCAAGACATCAGATGGAAGGAGGTCGGACGAGAATGTCGTCGGTGATCGCCGCAACGGAGGCGACGCCGGTCAGCGTCATGGCGACGCGCATCTTCTGCGCCAGCATGGCCAGCATCCTTTCGACGCCCGCCTCCCCCTGCGTGGCGAGTGCCCAGAGCCATGTGCGACCCAGCAGCACGCCTTTGGCTCCCAATGCCAGCAATCGCACGACATCGAGGCCCGAGCGGACGCCGGAATCCGCGAGCACGGTCAGGCGCTCGCCCACCGCCGCCGCGATTCCGGGCAGCGCCGCAGCGGTGGAGGGCACGCCGTCCAGCTGCCGCCCGCCATGGTTGGAAACGACGATCGCCTCCGCGCCGTAATCGGCGGCGGCGCGCGCATCCTCGACATCGAGCACGCCCTTGATGATGAGCGGGCTGTCCCATTCGGCGCGCAGCCAGTCGAGGTCGCGCCAGACGATGCCGGGATCGAAATTGGCGCCCAGCCAGCCCATATAATCGTTCATCCCGCTGTCGCGGCTGAGCACCGGCTCCAGATTGCCCAGACGGTGCGGCCGCCCGCGCAGGCCGACGTCTCAGGCCCAGCCGGGCCTGCCCATCGCCTGCATAATGCGGCGCACCGGGCCGGACCGCCCGGACATGCCCGAATGAGCATCGCGATACCGGATGCCCGGGATCGGCATGTCGACGGTGAACACCAGCGCCTCTGCCCCCGCGGCCCTGGCCCTGGCGATCAGTTCGCGCATGAAACCCCGATCGCGTATGACATAAAGCTGGAACCACAAGGGTCTGGACGGAACGCCGCCGCGCAGCTCGTCCATGCCGCAGATCGCCACCGTGGAAAGGGTGAACGGCACGCCGTGGCGATGCGCCGCCCGCGCCGCCTGCACCTCGCCGCGCCGTCGGAACATGCCGCCTATGCCCACCGGGCCGAGAATGACCGGCAACGGCAGATCGCGGCCGAGGACCGACGTGCCCAGGTCCACATCCGCAACGTCGCGCAGCACCCGCTGGCGCAGCATGACGTCCCGCAGATCGTGGACGTTGCGGCGCAGCGTCTCCTCGCCAAAGGCGCCGCCATCGGCATAGTCGAACAGGAAGCGCGGCAACCGGCGCCGCGCCGCCGCCCGGAAATCCTCGACGGAGGAAATCGTCACCACAGGATCAGGCCATGGTCCGGCGGCCATCGACCGCCATCGGGCCGCCGGTGGCATAGCCGCCTTCGTCACTCGCCGGGTGCAGCACGAACATCGCCGCCGTCCCCCGGCCGAACTCTTGCGCCGCGCCCGTGACGCGGGTGCGCCTGCCTTCCAGTCGCGTCATGACCGATCCGTGCCCTTTACGTGATCCGACTGGCGGAAGACCGTCTTCGCCTCCGGCCATGCCTTGCCATCGGCGAAGGGCGAGCGTTGAAGCGCACCCATCCGGATGTGCCATTGGTCGATCGCGGGATGGACGTGGCGCTCGGCATCGAGTCCCGCAGGATCGAAGTCCGGCGTCACCTCCATCAGCATCACCAGACGACATCCGGCGCGATGAATCTGCAACTCGGCGATGCCGTAGCGAAGCTGAGCCGCGATCACCTCCGGCGGCGTATTGCCGGGCGCATGGGCGAGGTCATAGGCGGCGAGCGGCCGGATCGTCCGTCAGGTCCATGATCCTGACGATACGCCGCGTGGCGGCCCCGGCCGGCGCCCCGCTCACTTCTCGGGCTCCACACCGGCGCGGTCTATGACCGCGCGCGCGGCGGCCGGCCATTCGCCATTCTTCACCAGGACGTTGTCGACCGTCCGATTGTTCAGATAGTCGGTCCACTCCCCGTTTTGCTTGCCCGAATCGTACCAGTTGTTCCTGGCGGTATTGTCCATCGCCGTGCGCCGCGGCAGCATATCGCCCTGCGAATTCAGGTGCAGCCAGACGCCGACGTTGCTGACGACATTGTTGCGCACCATGACGTAGCGCGATCCCTCGTCGAGATAGAGGGCGATGCCGCCGGGCACGTCATAGATATAGTTTTCCGCGATCAGCGCGCCGGGATCGGCCGAAAGATGGTAGATCGCGCCGCCATCGGGGAACCAGCTTTTCACGTTATGCACGCGATTGGCCGTGATGACCGTGTCGCGCAGGATGGTCGGCGTGTCGTAGACGCGATTGCCCGGAAAATCATAATAGCCCCGGCTCGCCACCCGGTATGCGGGGCTGCCCCCCGGATCGTTGGTGCCCCAGCCCCAGCCGACGTCGATCCCGTCATAGGGCGCGTCCGACACGTCGTTATGCGTGATCACCGCACCCGTCGCATAGGTGACGAGGATACCCGCCTGCTCATGATAATCCTGCGACACGCGCTTCACGACGTTGTTGCGGATCAGGATATCGCGGACGCCCGCTTCCGGCACGACGGGATGATGCGCATCCGGCGTGATGCCGCCGACCATGATCGCGCCGCCTGCCAGATCGAAGAAGCGGTTGCGCTCGACCGTGATGGCGGTCGCCCCCATGCCGATGCCGCGGTCGTTCGCATCGGCATTGTTGCCGATGCCCAGGGCGATCTGGCCAAGATGGGTAAAGTCGTCCCGCTCGAACCGGATACGGGTGGCGGCCGCCACCTGGATCGCCGCGGGCTGCTGATGCCAGCGGTTGCGCGTCGTCTCGAACGCGCGGCACCCCCAGCTGCAATCCCGGATCGGATGGTCGGGATAGTCGGCCAACCTTCCCGACAGGAACGCACCGCTCTGCTGACTGGCATAGCCGTCGGGGCTGGACGGTGCGAGCCAGCTTGTATGCTGGAACCCCAGACCGACAAAAGCGAGATCGCGGACCGGCACGTCGTAGGTGCCGCCGATTGCGACGAGCGATTGCAACCTAGGCATGACTACCTCGGCCCGCCCCATATCCTCGCTGTCGCGGGGCTTGTAGTAGAGTTGTCCCTTGGCCGGATCGACGTAGAACTCCCCGCCCTTCTTCAGAAAGGCGAGCGCGTTTACGAGAAAGAGGCGCGCCTTTTCGCCCGCCAGAGGCTGTGCGATCGTGTCATAGCCGATGATGTTGTTCTGCCAGCCCGGCTGCTTCATCAAGATCCGGTTGCCGTCGACACGGTCGACCACGGCATGGCGATGGGTGAACCAGCTCGTCCCCTCCACCTCCATGCGGCCTTGATCGGGCAGGTCGGCCAGGAAGCGCCAGGCTGGATCGACGATTTCGATTCCCCAGTCGTGAAAGGCGAAGGCGCGCCGCGACGCTTCCACGGTCGCGCGTTTGGCCATACGTCCCTCGACCCAGATCTGGCGTGGATCCGAGCCGATGGGCACGGACGCGACCCAGATGCCGCGCTGCGCATCCGCCAATCGCCAGCCCGTCACGACCGTGCCTCCGGAGATGACGGGGCGGGCATTCGGTGCGGCCTCCCAGCGGACGACATGGCCGTTCTGCCCCCCGTCCGCCGCGCTGAACTGAAGCGGCGCGGACAGGCGATAGGTGCCGTCCGCCAGCCGTACGGTGACATCGCTGCTGCGATTGTGGAGCCGGACCTCGACCTGCGCGCGGCTCAGCGTGGCGAAAGGACGGGTGGCCGACCCGTCACCCGCATCGTCGCCGCGTGGAGACACGGTGATGACGACCGGCACCCCCGGCGGTCGCCGAAGGATATGCGCAGTCTCCAGCATCTCTTCGGCCGTCGCGGGGATCGGCTCAGGGGGAATGGGCGGCGCGAACAGATTTTGCGCGGCATCCGGCGCGGTCATGATCGCTATCGTCAAGCCCGCCGACAGCATCCCGAACATCGTCCTCATCGCATTTCCTCCAGCCCGTAGAATTCCCGCGCCGCACCATGGAACAACCGTTCGCGGACCGCGCCGCGGAGGCCGGTCAGCCGATCGGCATCACGATACCAGCAGCCGTAATCGTCCCCCGACAGCAACAATACCGGCCAGTCGCTGCCCCACATCAGCCGGTCGCCGAAGCATTCGAGCAGGTGCGCGACATAGGGCGCCAGTGCGTCGACGGCTGCGCCGTATGTCTGCTCGGTCCGCAGGCCGGACAATTTGCAATAGGCTCCCGCCGCAGCCAACGCCGCCATATCCGCCCGCCAGGGGTCCAGCGCCCCCTCTGTCACGAAAGGCTTGGCCCCGTGATCGACGACGAGCGGCAGTTGCGGCCATCGTTTCATGAACGCCAGCACCATCGACAGATGACGTGGCTGTACGAGCGCATCGAAGACGAGGCCGTGGTCGCACATGGCGCTCAACGCCGGCGAGAGCGCCTTGCCCAGCAGCCAGTCGATGTCGTCGATCGACTGGAGCATCGGCCGCAGCCCGCGCATCCTGGGATTGCGCGCCAATTCCGCGATGCGTCCGGGCGCATCCGCCGAGGTGAGATCGACCCAGCCGACGACGACCGCCGGGACGGGAAGCCGTTCCGCCTGCATCAGTAGCCAGTCGGTATCGTTGTCGGTCGGCTGCGATTGGACGATGACGGTACCGGCAAGCGGAACGGAGGACGCCGCATCGAGCAGGTCGTTCATCCCGAAATCGCGGTGGATGCGCGCCTCTGCCGGCGTCGGCTGAACAGCCCCCAGCGGGTGGTCCGGCATGTTAGTTAGTGCATTGTCGTCTCCGCCGCCATTGCCGGGCGTAGGTG
>NZ_JBQCMO010000018.1:0-27941 GCF_051965015.1 Sphingomonas sp. SAFR-052
GCTTCCGCTTCATTCCGTCCGTCCCTTCGAGGGCCGGTCTCTAGGTCCAGGTGGATGAAGAAACGGGGGTCACGTCACCAATCCCGGAGGAATGCGCTGGGCCGAGGTGCTGAGGGCCATCGGGGCGGCTCACCCAGAGACGCCTATCAACAGCGTTCGCGGTGCGACTCACGTTCTCTTTCAAAGCGCCGACGACATCGTCAAAATTGCACGCGGCACATACCAGCTCGCCCGCTTCGCTCAGGCCGACGCTGCCGAAGCCGTCGCTCATGATGCTGCGGTCGCCGCCGCCCCAATTGCCGTCGACGCAGACGCGCCCGGCACGGCCTCGGCTTCAGAGCAAGCCTTCTACGCCAGCTTCGCCGAATGGCTGGAGGAGAATGACGAAGTGACTGTCGCCGGCGCCCTCGGCGGCAGCGTGCTGGGAGGGAAGTGGGGCACCCCTGACGTGATTGGCGTCCTAAAACCCCGCGCGCAGGACATCTTCAAATTCGAGCCGCAGATCGTGACGGCAGAGATCAAGGCCACTCCGAGCCAGCCCGTCGTCGCCTTCGGTCAGGCGGTCGCTTACCGACTGTTCAGTCACAAGAGCTACATCGTCGTACCCCGCACCACTACCAGCGACGACATGAATCGTTTGACCTCGCTGTGCAGCATTCACGGTGTTGGCCTAGTGGTCTTCACTCTCGACATCGACCAACCGGACTATGACGTCGTCGTCCTCCCCGCCGTCGCCAACCCGGATATGTTTTACGTCAACACCATGCTGGACCGGCTGAAGGCCAGTGAGCCTCGTCTGCTGAACCGGCTGTTCTGATAACGCGCCGCAAGGACTCTCAAGGTGAGTAGCCCCTAGTTTTCTAGACGCCTTCCGCTTTCAAAACCTGCTGCCGTTCGAACGTAAGGGGCGACAGCATCCCGTTCCTGACCTGCTTGCGCACAGGGTTGTAGAACATCTCGACGTAATCGAACACGTCCTGCCGGGCTTCCTCGCGGGTTTTATAGGTGCGGCGCCGGATGCGCTCGCGCTTGAGCGAGGAGAAGAAGCTCTCGGCGACGGCATTGTCATGGCAGTTGCCGCGTCGGCTCATCGAGTGCTCAAGATTGTGAGCCCGGATGAAGGCAGCCCACTCCATACTGGTGAACTGCGAGCCTTGGTCGGAGTGGATCAGCACCCGTTGCTTCGGCTTGCGCCGCCACACCGCCATGTGCAGCACCACATCGGTGGTCTGTCGGCTGTGCATCGACCACCCTCCGCAGCCATTCCAACGGTCCTTCGGACCATTGGAACCTTGGGCTGCTTCGCCCACCACACGGCGGGAATACAGATCGATCACGACCGCCAGATAGGCGAAGCCTTCCAGGATGCGAATGTAGGTGATGTCCGTCACCCAGGCCCGGTCTGGCGCAGCGACGTCGAACTGGCGGTCCAGCGTGTTGTCGACCGCCAAGGACGGCTTGCCGCCATGGCTGCCGGGCCGGCGCTTATAGCCGATCTGCGCCTCGATGCCCGCCAGTCTGGTCAACCTGGCAACCCGGTTCGGGCAGCAGGTTTCGCCGTGATCCAGCAGGTCGTCGTGCAGCTTGCGGTAGCCATAGACCTTGCCACTGTCGTGCCAAGCCCGCCGCAGCAACTCCGTTTGTCGAGCATCTTCCCGAACCCGCCGGCTCAGCGGACTCTTCTGCCAAGCATAGAAACCGCTGGGCTGCACGGCGAGGCAGCGGCACATTGCCCGCACGCCAAAGTGATCACGATGCTCGGCAAAGAACGCGTATCTCACTTTGCATCCCGAGCGAAATACGCGGTGGCTTTTTTTAGGATGTCGCGCTCCTCGGTTACCCGAGCCAACTCGCGCTTCAGCTGACGGATCTCGGCATCCTTGCCGGCATCGCCAGATACGACCTTCGCCAGCTGCCGCTTCCACGCATACAGCGAGTGCGCGCTGACCCCGAGCCGCTGCGAGACCTCCGCTACCGGATACCCGCGCTCGGTGATCTGGGCCACCGCGTCACGCTTGAAGGCCTCGCTGAAATTCGCCTTCCCCATCATCGCCCTCCTGTCCTCAAAATTAGGATCGAAGGCGTCCAGAAATCTAGGGGCTACTCAATGCACCGCGCTTAGCCAACCTGGTTAGGCGACCTGATTACAGTTTCGAGTTCATGACCCGCAGCTGTTTTGATCCCTCTCCGTTCCGCGGCCATTCAACCGTTCATCATGCCGTTCGCACCTAAATGAACCAGATTCTGGTTAGTTTGACAGCTCCATCGGGTCTGATCCCGGGATATTGGGCTGCGGCCGGCGTGGAGACGATCAGCGAGGCGCTTTGTTGGTCGCAGGTTGCGGTATGCACCTGCACTGTGAGCATCGATCGGCGCGGCGGTCGATAATGAGCCCGGACCAAAGCGAAGGGCCGCTAGGATGTAGGGGGGGACCGGTGAGAGGATGGTCGAAAACGTACGCTAAGCACAAAGCCGTGTCAGCGATCGTATGACATCACGGATGGCCGGCTTTCCATTTTACCGGAATACGCAAGTAGGTGACACCGTTCGCCTCCGCCTGATCGAAATGGCCCGCGCGGATGTTGACCTGGATCGAGGGCAGCAGGAGCTTGGGCACGGATAGCCCGGCGTCACGCTGCTCGCGCATGGCGACGAAGTCGTCCTCATTCACACCGTCATGGACGTGGACGCTCGACCGTCGCTGCTCGCCCACCGTCGTCTCCCAGCGATAGTCGTCGCGACCCGGTGCCTTGTAGTCGTGGCAGAGGAACAGTCGCGTCTCGTCGGGCAGCGCCAATAGCCGGCGGATCGAGCGATAGAGCGTCCGCGCATCCCCGCCCGGGAAGTCGGCGCGGGCGGTGCCATAGTCGGGCATGAACAGCGTATCCCCGACGAACGCCGCATCGCCGATCAGATAGGTCACGTCGGCCGGGGTGTGGCCGGGGACATGCAGCACCTCGACCGCCAGCGCCCCGATCGCGAACTGGTCGCCATTCTCGAACAGGCGGTCGAAGTCCGAGCCGTCCGTTTTCAGATCATCCATCGCGAACACGGGGCGGAAGATTTTCTGCACGTCGCGGATATGCGCGCCGATCCCGATCCATGCGCCTGTATGCGCCTTGATGAAGGGTGCGGCCGACAGATGATCGGCATGAGCGTGCGTCTCCAGCACCATCGCGATCCGCCAGTCCTGCTCGCGGGCGAAGGCGACGATCCGCTCGGCCGAGCGCGTGTCGGCGACGCCGCTCGCCATGTCGAAGTCGAGGACTGGATCGATCACCGCCGCAGTCCGTGTCGCGGGATCGCCGACGAGGTAGCTAATCGTATTGGTCGGCTCGTCGAAAAACGCCTCGATGAGGGGCTGAGTCATGATTTTCTCCGTTAGCGCTTGCTAATATATTAGCTGGTGCTACATAAGCAACACCTAATGGAGTGGCGATGATGCTCAAACCGCCGATGGACCTGGCGACATTCGAGGCGAAGGCCGGGCAGGTCGCCGACACGCTGAAGGCGATCGGCAATGCTCGCCGGCTGATGCTGCTGTGCAAGCTGGTCGAGCATGGCGAGATGACGGTCGGCGATCTGGCCCGTGATGTCGGCTTGTCGCAGTCGGCCTGCTCGCAGCACCTGGCCAGGATGCGCGACGAGGGTCTCGTCACCTACCGGCGGGAGAGCCAGACGCTCTGGTACGCCATCGCGGATGCCCGCGTCGAAACGCTGCTCGGCACTCTCTACCAGCTCTACTGCAAGGATTGATGCGATGACGCTCGCGACCCTTTCTCCCGACGATACCCGTGCCGCGATCGATGCCGGTGCGCGCCTGATCGACATTCGCGGTGCCGACGAGCATGCGCGCGAACGCATTCCCGGCGCGATGAACGTGCCGCTCGACCGGATCGGCGATCTCCCGCGCGACGATCGTCCGGTCGTCTTTCACTGCAAGTCCGGGATGCGCACCGCCGCCAATGCGGCGCAGCTCGGCGCGGCAGCGGGTGGCGCGCCGGCCTATATCCTGGGCGGCGGCATCGATGCGTGGCGGCAGGCAGGACAGCCCACCGTCGCCGATCGGTCGCAGCCGTTGGAAATCATGCGGCAGGTGCAGATTACCGCCGGTGGGCTGGTGCTGATCGGCGTTCTGCTCGGCACGTTCGTCGCTCCCGGCTTCTTCGGGCTGTCGGCGTTCGTCGGGGCGGGGCTGATGTTCGCGGGCGTGACGGGGTGGTGCGGCATGGCCAACCTGCTGCGCGTCATGCCCTGGAACCGGCGCGCGACAGCCTGAGGCGATCGTGGACACCGCTGCCACCCTTGCCGCGCTTGCATCGGGCGGCGTGATTGGCCTGATCCTCGGCCTTGTCGGCGGAGGCGGGTCGATCCTCGCCGTGCCACTCCTGATCTATGTTGTCGGCGTCGGATCACCGCACGCTGCGATCGGGACGGCCGCTGTCGCCGTCACCGTCAATGCGCTTGCCAGCCTGGTCGGCCATGCGCGAGCGGGCCGCGTGAAATGGCGGTGCGCCAGTGTCTTCGCCGTCTCCGGAATGATCGGCGCGGCGCTGGGGGCGGAGTTGGGCAAGGCGTTCGACGGCAAGCGACTGCTTGTCCTGTTCGGGCTTCTGATGATTGGCGTCGGTTTGTCGATGTTGCGCAAGCGCCGCACGGCGGAAGCGCCGGACGTGCGACTGACCCGCGATAGCGCCTCGACGCTGCTGCCGCGCTTGGTTCCGATCGGGCTGGGCGTCGGGCTTGCCGCCGGCTTCTTCGGGATCGGGGGCGGCTTCCTGATCGTGCCGGGGCTGATCCTCGCGACCGCGATGCCGCTGCCCTTCGCGATCGGCACGTCGCTGGTCGTCGTCAGCGCGCTGGGGTTGACCACCGCCTTGTCCTACGCCCTGTCGGGGCTGGTCGACTGGAGCGTGACCGCGATGCTGGTCGTGGGCGGCGTCGCTGGAACGATCGGCGGTATTGCATTGGGCAAGGTTCTCGGCACCCGTAAGGGGCTGCTCGAACGTGGCTTTGCCGCCGTCGTGATTGCGGTAGGAACCTACGTTACGGCATCGTCGCTCTGAACCTGAGCAGCTTCAGCCGACTGCTATCGGCGCCCTCGCGCCAACAGCTTTTCACCATCGGGCCTGATCTCGCCCTTCGGCGTGACGTGTCGGTAGAGTGTTTGGCGCGTCACGCCGAGTTCGGCGCATAGCTCCGCGACCTTGGTTTCCGGTTTGCCCATCGCGGCCTGGGCGAGACGCAGTTTGGCCGGCGTCATCTTGAACGGACGCCCGCCGTGCCGACCGCGTGCCCGAGCGGACTCCAGACCGGCGCGCGTGCGCTCGACGATCAGTTCTCGCTCGAACTCGGCGAGGCCGGCGAAAATCGCGAAGATCAGCCGACCGTTGGCGGTGGTTGTGTCAATCGACGCGCCTTCGCCCGCCAGCACCTTCAACCCGATGCCACGCTTCGTCAGATCACCAACCGTATTGACGAGGTGGCGCAAATCGCGGCCGAGCCGATCGAGTTTCCAGATGACCAGCGTGTCGTCGCGGCGCAGCGCCTTCAGGCAGGCGTCCAGTCCCGGTCGCTTGTCGAGCCGGCCCGATGCGGCATCCTCATAGATATGCTCGGGATCGACGCCGGCCGCGACCAGCGCGTCGTGCTGCAGGTCGTGGACCTGGCTGCCGTCCGCCTTGGACACCCGCGCGTAACCGATCTGCGTTGTCACATATACGTCCGTTCACGTGACGGAGCGGCATTGCCCGTCGATCAATCGCGATAATGTCACATAACCCGTCTTCTGGTCTATGCTCCATGAACGGGTACGCTTTCCTGTTTCGTGACGAACAGGAAGCCGATGCCGACCAAGACCATCCTGTCGCCCGCGCAGCGTGCTGTGATCTTCGACCCGCCTGCCGATCGCGCGACGATCGAACGGCTCTATACGCTCGGTCCCGACGATCTGGCACAGGTGGCGCGACGTCGGCGCGGGGCGAACCGGCTCGGCTATGCGGTGCAGCTTTGCTACCTGCGTCATCCCGGTCGCAGGCTACTGACGGGGGATGCGGTGCCCGCCGCCATGCTCGCGCTGCTCGCCGATCAGATCGGGTGCGTAGCCGACGACTTCACCGGCTATGCCACGCGCCCCACGACATTGCGCGAACACCGGGCCGAGATCGAAGCTCTGCTCGGTCTGCGCGCCTTCGCGCGGGTGGATGTACGGGCGATGCTGGCGCTGGGATCGGAGATTGCCGCTTCGACTGATAGAGGTGAGACGATCGTCACAGGCATGGTCGATCGCTTGCGGGCGGACCGGATCGTACTGCCGGCGACATCGACGCTGGAACGGCTCGCCCTCATCGTGCGGACACGGGCGCGCAAGGCGGCCCATTCCAATCTGATCCGCGACTGTTCGACCGAACAGGAAGCCGCACTCGAACACATGATCGCCTCCGACGATGATGGGCGCACCCGGCTAGGATGGATACGCGAATGGCCGGAAGCACCATCGGCCGCGAACCTGAAGGGAATCGTCGAACGGCTCGACACCGTGCGCGGCATCGGGATCGCGGCTGATCGAGCACGACGTATCCATGCTGCTCGCTATGCCGTCATTGCGCGGACCGCCGGCATCGTCACCGCCCAGCACCTGCGGCGTCTCGAACGTCCGCGCCGGCTCGCCATGCTCGTAGCTTCCGTGATCGAGATGGAAGCGACGTTGACCGACGCCGCGCTGGTCATGGTGGAGAAGATGGTGGGCGCGCTGTTCCGCCGTGCCGACCGCACCCGCTCCGATCGGCTGCTCGGCCAGGCACGGATGCTGAAGGACACCGCGCGTTTCCATGCCCGGCTCGGTCGCCTGCTGGTAGATGCTCGTGCGAGCGGGCGCGATGCCTTCCGCGCGATCGACGCGAAGATGGGCTGGGATCAGCTCGAACGCAGCATCCGCTTTGCCGAGGATCTGACGCGCTCGGCCGATGACGGGCTGGAAGAAGTGGTCGAACGCTATCCCGCCGTGCGGCGTTTCGCCCCGACGTTTCTCGCCGCTTTCACCTTCCGCACCGCGCGGTTGGCTGATCCGCTGCTCGGCGCGATCGAGGTGCTGCGCACGATGTACCGCGACGGTCGATCGGTCCTGCCGAAGCGAGTGCCGACCAGCTTCATCAAGCCGCGCTGGCGCAAGGTCGTGCAGCCGGCGGAAGGGACGATAGACCGGCGCGCCTATGAGATCGCAGTGATCGCCCACCTGCGCGAGCGGCTCGGCTCGGGCAGCATCTGGGTGGACGGCAGCCGCGCCTATCGCACGCTCGACGACTATCAGCTGCCCATGCCCGCCTTCGAAGCGATGCGCGCGAGCGGCGATCTGCGCCTGGTTGTGCCGACCGACTTTTCCAAATGGTACGAGGAACGCCGCACCCTGTTGGCCCGGCGCATGACGGAGGTGGAGCGCGCAGCCGCAGCGGGCGAGCTGGTCGATGTGACGATCGAACGCGGGCAGTTGCTCATATCGTCGATCCGGCGATCCCCGTCCGACGATGCCGATGCGCTAAAGGCCCGGCTCTACGCGATGCTGCCGCGCGTCCGAATCACCGATCTGCTGGTCGAGGTCGCCGCATGGTCGGGATTCGCCGACCGTTTCGTCCATGCGCGCAGCGGCGCCCCCGCCTCCGACCAGTCCGCGCTGATGGGTGCGATCCTCGCCGATGCGACCAACCTCGGCCTGGGCCGCATGGCCGAAAGCTCGCGCGGGCTGACGTTGTCTCGCCTGCGCTGGACGGCGGAATGGCATGTGCGCGACGAAACCTATCTGTCGGCGCTGGCGGCGATCGTCGATTGCCATACCGCGCATCCGCTCGCGGCGGTCTGGGGACCGGGCGATACATCGTCGTCGGACGGGCAGTTCTTTCGTGCCGGTGGTCAGGGCGAGGCCCGCGCCGATCACAACGCCCGCTATGGCACCGAACCAGGCGTGCTGTTCTACACCCACGTCACCGACCGCTTCACGCCGTTCCACACCAAGGTCATCGCCGCCAATGCCGGCGAGGCCGCGCATGTCCTCGACGGCCTGCTCGACCATGAAAGCGAGCTGGTCATCCGCGAACATGCGACCGATACCGCCGGCGCGGTCGATCATGTCTTCGGCCTGTGCCATCTGCTCGGCTTCCGCTTCGCGCCCCGCATCCGCGACCTCAACGAGCGCCGGCTCTACAGCCTGTCGCCGCTCGACTCGTGGCCGACGCTGCGCCCGCTCGTCGCCGGTCCGGTCAAGATCCGCGCGATCGAGGAGAACTGGGACGAAACCCTGCGCCTTGCCGCCTCGATCCGCGCCGGCACGGTGAGCGCCTCGGTCATGCTCCGCAAGCTGGCGGGCTTCCCGCGTCAGAACTCGGTCGCCCGCGCGCTGCGGGAGATAGGTCGGATCGAACGCACCCTGTTCATGCTCGACTGGTTCGATGATCCCGACCAGCGTCGTCGCACCGGCAGCATTCTCAACAAGGGCGAGGCCCGCAACGCGCTCGCCCGCGCCATCTTCTTCAACCGCCTCGGCGAACTGCGCGACCGCACCTTCGAGAACCAGCGCCATCGCGCCTCCGGCCTGACCCTCGTCACCGCGGCCATGACGCTCTGGAACACCGTCTATCTCGACCGAGCTGTCCGTCATCTGCGCGGCAGCGGCGTCGACGTGCCCGACGAGCTGCTCGCCCACGTCGCCCCTCTGGGCTGGGAGCATATCGGCCTCACCGGCGACTATCTCTGGGGCGAGATCGACAAACCTCGCGAGCGGTTCAGGCCGCTGCGCCTCCACCAGCAAAGCCGGGACGCTTAGCGTACGTTTTCGACCATCCTCTCACCGGTCCCCAGGGCCCGGGGCTAGCCAGTCATCCAGTCTCTGCTGAAGCTCGTCGCGGAACTTCGGCTCCTCGCATCGCGCGATCGCCTCCCTCAGCACCGTGAGCGCCTCGCCCTCGCCAGCGGCGTGCAGCAGTTCGGCCTTCCTAGAGAGGAAGGTGGAGAGGTATTTCGGTTGCTTAAGGAGCCCGATGCCGCGTTCGATACACTCCAGCGCGCCGCCCACTCCCGCCGCTTGCAAGGCCTCCGCTCGACGCAGGTGCCAGAAGGAGTCGCGCTTGGCATCCGGTACGGCGTCGAGAACCTCGCCGGCCCCGAGCGCGTCCTTGGCGAGCAGGCGCGCGTCAGCGTAGTGCGCTGCCGCGAACGGCGTCACCGATCCGAGCCCTTCGAAGAACTCGAGGGCGCGCCCGAGGGCGGCGTCTGCCTCGACGGACTTTCCCTCGCGTGCATACATCTTCGTCGCAGCGACGCAGATCCGTGCGACCGCGACCCGCTCGTCGTCGTCCTCGGCGGCGGAGGGGGCCCCCAGCTCGATCTCCTCGAACACCTCCTGGAACAGCGTCGGCTGCGTATAGGACCAGTCGGGCCCGACCGCTGCGAAGGCGCGGACAGGCTGCGCCTCGCCCGACCACGCGGCGGCCTTGATCATCTGCGCCATGAACGGGCCATAGCGCCTGGTCATCTCCGCATTGAACTTGTGTAGGTGGCGGCGCCTGAGCGTCGCGAGCGTCTCGATGACGGTCGTGATCTGGACCGACCCGGGGTCTTCCCGCTCGGCCTCGATTATCTCGAAGATGAGCCCCTTGGCGCGATCCGGATCGTCCTCCAAAAGCCGGGCCAGCTGGAGCTTCGACGGAAAGGCCCGCGGATTGTCGGCGACGATGGCCTCGAACTCCCCCTTCGCCTGCTCGACCTCGCCCAGCTTCACTAGCGACTTGGCCCGGTGGTGTCGGACGGTTGTCACGCTGTCGGCGTCCAGCTCCGGATCGCGCTGGAGTTGATCGAATACGTCCAGGCGATCCCTCAGCTCGCGCTTCGCGCGATCCTTTTCGCCGAGATCACGAGTGTGACGGTAACTGCTCTCCACCGCCTCGACGACGCTGAGCACCCATTCGCGCCGGGGCCCTGCCGGCCCGCCCGCCACGTCTGCTGCTGGGTCGCCGATCAGCGCGGGATCGAGGTCGCGGGCCACGCTGCTATGGAGATAGGCGTATCTGATGATGCCTGGCGCTGGCCCTTCGAGGAGCAGACGCCCGAGCAGAGAACGGTGCCGGTGCGCGATCCTGACGAAGTCGATGTCCTTGGGATCGATGGCGCCGCGCAGGTGTTCCTCGAGGCGCGTCCGCAGATCGTCGGCTTGGACGGTGATCTCATCCGCAAGCGACACGGTGCAGCCGAAGACGATGTCGTGGAGACGTTCGGCGCGGCGCTCGCTGCGCGCCAGGAACGCCCAGCGCCGGAGGTCGGCCACGCCCCCGACACCAATAAGGTGCCTCAGGAGGCCAGCATCGATTGCGGCGATACGGATCCAGAGGAACGGCGCCAGCCGGGCGGCGAGCGCTGGGAGGTTTCGCCTGACGATGCGCTGAGCGACGGTCTGGCGGCGATCATCGAGCGCATCGGGAAGGTGGTCGCACTCCGCCACAACCTCCTCCCAGCTCGCGCCGGCCTCGGTCACGAGACGGTTGAGGATGCGCAGCAGCAGTGGGTGCGCCCCAACTGCCTCCAGCACGTGGTCCAGGACTTTGTCGGGACACGGTGAGGCCGCGCCTGCCGAAAGTATCGCGCCGGCGTCGGGACGCTGTAGCTCTTCGAGATGGAAGGGAGACGCGCCCCACTTTGCCTGGGATGTCAGCACCACGTTGGACGCGGGACCGCAATGCGCTCCCAGGGCGGCGAGGTCGAGATCGACGGTCACGTCGTCTAGTACGACCAACGCGTTCTGAGACCGGAGGAGGCCGAGCACGTTCAACTGGTAGCCGTTCGACCTGACATCGAAAGCGCCTAGCTGGGCGACCTCGTGCAGGTTGCTGGCGTCGATCCAGATAACCTGCTCGTACTGCTCCTGGATTTCGTGGGCCAGAGCGCAGGCCAGTTCCGTTTTGCCGATGCCACCCAGGCCCGAGACCACCACGCAGCGATCGACGGCGAGGCGCGCCTTCACCGCTTCGATCTCGCCGGCCCGGCCGAGGAACGCGGCATCGAGGTCGGGAACCCGCTGGCTCGCCGCGAACTGCTCCGTGATGCGCTGGAGATTGGGCAGGATGGGCGCTATCCGCTTCACGAGAACGTCGTCCAGCAGGCACTTGCCGACGATGTACTCCGCGATATCCTGAGCCGCGGCGACGTCTATTGTGAACCCCTTCGCCGCATACCTGGCCCGGCGCTTGTCCTGGCGCGTCCGGGCAGTCGGTCCCATCGGGCGCGTGCTGAACATCCGCAGGTGGCTCACGTGGGGCGCGGCCTTGCGGATGTGGCGGATGTCATGCCGCAGCTTCTTCTCCCTGGAGTCGAAGTAGTCGCTATGGGAGCTCGCCTCGGACGCGCTGCCGTCGGGCCAGAGTGCGTCGAGCGCGCCGGAAATCGGAGCGCCCTGGAGGTTGAGGCCATTCGCCTGCACGGGTGCGCCTGCCATCTTATCCCACAGCGGCTTGAGCAGCTTCTCAAGGCTGGCGCCGCTAACCTGCGCGAGATCCTCGACGAGGTCGCGCACGAAGCGTCTGAATAGCTCGTCGTTCAAGAGGTCGCCTTTCGAAAACTATGTCTAACGATAAACCACATCGTTCCTTCGATAGTAGTCAAGGCCTCGAGTCTGCTTAGCAAGATGCCACTGTATGACGCCGTCGGCGCCTGATGCACACGACGCGTCGCACTGTTTGTGCACTCAACGATCTCCAGCGCAAGCCCACTCCACATAAGGGGTGGTGCCTTTCCTAGATCAGCGTCTATCGCAGAAGCGCGTGTCAGAAATTCATGCATCAATTTCGGCGGCCTTCGGCCCAGCTCCGGCCACAGCGTATCAGCTGAACGAGCGACCGCTTTCGGCACGCGTCCAACCGGCGGGGAACGACCGACATTGGGTCTCAGGACCTAATCGATCGACAGACCATGCGTAGCGTCTGCTGCGTGACTGGCGTTGGCTCGTTCGCCGCGAACGACGACAATGCTGCCTAGCACAATCAGCAACCCGCCTACCAAGACTGGCCATCCCACCGGGTCACCGAACAAGCCGATGCCGAGCGCGGCACCGATCAACGGCTCGATGTTGATGAACACGCCTGCACTGGCGCTATCGACGCGGGCCGCGCCGTATTGCCACGCGGCCGTGGCGAGGAAGGTGGAGAGGAGCCCCTGCCCAATGATCCCGCTCCAGGCGACCGCGCTAAGCGCGAGTGGGGGCGCGCCATGGAGCAGCAGGGCGATCGGCAGCACAGTGAGCGTCGCCACAACCAACGTGACGGCAGGCACAGCCATCGCCGATCGCGTCGCAGGCACGCGCTTCAGCGCTAGCAGCCACGCCAGAAATATGAGCAGCGACGCCAATGAGAGAGCGATGCCGATCGCGGTGCCGGCGCTGCCCGGCTTGCCGGCGATCAAAGCCGCGCCACCCGTCGCTGCGACGACGCCGATCCACGAGGCGCGGGTAACCCGTTCGCCGATCAGATACGCCGAAACCGCGATCAGCGCGGGCATCGCTCCGACCAGCAGGGCAGCAAGCGTGACGGTGACGCCGGCCAGCCCCTCGAATTGTATCACAAAGGCCAATCCGTAAAGCGCGCCCGCCAACAGCACCGGCGGCGAACGAAACAGCGCTCGTGCCTCCTTCGTGGCAAGGGCGAAGGGACAAGCGACGATGCTGGCAATGATGAAGCGGAGCAGCACCATATGCGCCGGGTCAAGTTCGCGCAGGGCTAACTTGCCGAGCGGAAAGCCAAGCCCCCAGGCAAGTCCGGCCAGTGTGAGGGCAAGAAAGGCAAGACGGTTCATGCCGTCCCGTTGCCGCGTTTCGCGCCTTTTGGCGATAGGCGGTGTCCTGTGAACCACCGTCCGCTATTGCAGGGCCGGAAACGAGCATTGAACGACCGGTTGTGGGTCGATTAGACCTCCGTTCGTTCAGCCAGTTCCAAAGCATCCTCCACATCAACGCCTAAATAGCGAACGGTACTATCGATTTTCGCATGGCCCAGAAGAATCTGGACAGCGCGGAGATTGCCTGTCGCTTTGTAAATTATCGAGGCCTTCGTAGGTCGAAGAGAATGTGTGCCATATTCTTGAGGTGGAAGGCCGATGCCCGCTACCCATTCGTGGACGAGACGAGCATACTGGCGTGTACTCATATGCGCCATATAGTCGTTTCGGCTCGGAAACACGAAGTCGTTCAGTGTACCACCGCGACGTTCCAACCAAGCGAGCATCGTCTTTCGAGCGGTGTCCATCAGTTCGAATTGGACCGGACGCTTGGTTTTCTGCTGAACGATCAAGGCACGATCACGAATACGTCCGCCGGAAACTATATCTCCGATCCGCACTTTGACCACATCACAGCCGCGAAGCTTGCTATCGATAGCGAAGTCGAACAGCGCTCGATCTCGCAATCGCTTATGCTGCTCAAGCCAGAACCGTATGGCCCAAACCTGCTGCTGCTTCAGTGCCCGCTTTGCACCAATCAAACGGCCTTCGTTCCAAGGCCGAAGTTCGTGGAACGCGGGATCCAATGACGAATGGCCCATCGCTTATCTCCACTCAGCGGAGTCGATTCCAAGCAATTTGATTGATCAGTATGAAATAACGGTTTCGGAACGTGGTGAACGGCCCATCGCTTGGGTCGTACGGACAATTGTAAAGTCTCAGAGGCATCCAAAAAGCTGTAGAACAACAGTTTTGTATCGCCACTTCACAAGTGCCGGAGGCATTGATTTTTTGCTAATTCTTGGCCAACGCAATCGGCACGCGGTATATGCGTTCAGCGTCGCCACCAAGCGCGCGACATAGTTCCAGACCGGCTTTGAGCAGTGGCAGCGCCAGTTCGCCGCCACGTGCTTCGGTCAGGCGCGCATCCGGGCCAGCGAGGCTGAGGGCGCCGATCAGGCGATTGCCTTGCCCGATCACCGGTACGGAAACCGAGGCCACGTGCGGTGTCGTCGCGCCCGCAGTATAGATTGGCAGCGGTGGCAAGGCAGGCTGCGTTTCCGGCCAGTCGGCGAACAGGCGGATCAGTTGCGCCGATCCGGCGGTGTCCATCGGGCGCTGCGTACCCGGCTGTACGTCGAGGCGCAGGCTGCTGGGCGAGTTCACCCGGAACAGACACAGGCGCATCTCGCCGTGCGGGACATAGAAGGTCGCGGTCTCGTGCGTCGCCGCCGCCAGCTTTGCCAGCACCGGCATGATATGCTGTTCGAGGTCGATCGCGTCCTGATAGATGGTGCCGAGCCGCAGGACGCCGCTGCCCAACTGGTAGCGGCCGTCATGCATCCGCACGAGCAGGTTGTAGCGTTCGAGCGAGATGGCGAGCCGCATGATCGTGCTCTTTACCAGCCCGGTACGTTCCGCCAGCTCGACCAACGTCAGCGCCTTGTCACCGGTGCGGAAGCAGGTGAGCAGTTCGAGCGCCCGCTCGGCTGCCGCCACGCCTTCGAGGGCCGGTCGTTCCTTGATGATCGTCGCCATGTCGCTATGTCGCTTCCTTCCTACCCCCCTTAGCGGGCGGGAAGGGGCACTGTCATCAGACGCCTTCGCATCCCAGCCGTTGGAGAGTCGCATCGACCCAGGCGCGGGGGTTTTCCCCCCGGCGAATTTTTTCCATCTGCGCGGTCTCGGCGGCGTGCTTGGCATGGGCCTTGTCGTAGACCGTTTCCGCACCGTCGATGGGCACGCTGACCAGTCCGTCGTCGTCGCCCAGTACCAGGTCACCCGGATGGATGACCATACCGTCGATGGCGATGGGCACGTTCACCTCGCCCGGGCCATCCTTGTAGGGGCCGCGATGCGTGACACCCGCCGCAAACACCGGAAAGTTGCTGGCGCGGATCGTCGCGGCGTCCCGGATCGCGCCATATATGACGATCCCGGCAATCCCCCGGCTTTCGGCATAGGCGGTCATCAACTCGCCGATCAGTGCGTTGGTCAGGTCGCCTGCGGCATCGACCACGACCACATCGCCCGGTTGCGCGACGTCAAGTGCCTTGTGAATCATCAGATTGTCGCCCGGGCGTGCCTTCACCGTCACGGCGGGGCCGGCCAGCACGCCGCCACCGTGCATCGGCCGCAGCGCCGTGCCGCCGCCGGTCATGCGCTGCATGGCGTCGCTGACGTTGGCGACCGGCAGTTCGGCAAACCGCCGGACAAGGTCGGGATCGATCCGGCGGGTAAGGGGAAGGACGCGAAAACCGATGGCCATGATAGTCTCCTGTCGGGCCGTCACGAACGGACGGCCCGGTCGTGCGGGTCAGAAGTTGAAGCGGAAACCGACGCGGAACAGGCGGCCGGTAGTGTCGTAGAGCCCGGTGTTGGTCGCCAGTGCGATCGTTCCGTCGCCCGGCGCACGCGGCGGATCGGTGTCCAGCACGTTGCGGACGTTCAGGTAGAATTCGGCACCCTCGATCCCGGCGTTCTTCAGGCTGTAGCCCAGCTGCATGTCCCAATAGGCCTGAGGCTTGATCGTCTGGAGATCGATCTGCGCGGGTCCGCGCGTCACGTCGTAGCGTCCACCGCCGATGAAGCGGACCTGGTTGAAGAAGTTGAAGTCGCCCTTGTAGAAATCCGCCTGCGCGTTGAAGCGCCAGTGCGGGTTGGCGCTGATGCCGACCTCGCCCGCGCGATCGATCGAAGGCGATCCGGGCGTGGTCGATGCAAGCTTGCCGACATAGGAGACGACGGTACGCAGGCCGAGCGTCGCGTCGGTGTCCATCAGCGACGACAGCGGCACGCGGTAGCTGGCCTCCACGTCGACGCCGTTGGTTTCCAGTTCGGCAAGGTTGATCGGGAAGGCGGTCAGGTCGAGCAGGTTGCCGCCCGCGTCGCGCCGGACGAGGCCGCAAGCAAGCTGGTTGCCCTGGAAACACTGGTCGACCGTCTGCTGCGGCGTCAGCGTGCCGATCGCGTCGCGGATCTTGATGTCGTAATAGTCGACCGACAGGTTGAAACCCGGAATGAAGGTTGGTTGCAGCACCGCGCCCAGCGTCAGCGTATCCGCCTTTTCGGGTTGCAGCGCGGCGTTGCCGCCAGTGGTGACGAAGATGCCCGACAGGCGGATGTTGTTCTTGAACGGATCGACGATCGTCGCCGACTGGGTCCGCCCGCTGGTGAACAGTTCCGACAGGTTGGGCGCGCGAATGTCGCGCGATCGGGTGCCGCGCAGCCGCAGCGCGTCGAACGGCGTCCAGCTCAGGCCCGCCTTCCACGTCGTGACGCCGCCGCTGGTCGAATAGTCGGTGTAGCGGACCGCGCCGTTGAACTCGACCCGCTTCGCGAAGGGCAGGTCGCGCAGCAGCGGGACGACGGTTTCGATATAGCCTTCGTGCACGTCGTACTCGCCGCTCCACGGCTGCGGATTGGCGAACAGGAACGCACCGGCGCGCGACAGGTCGTCGACCGCCAGTTCGGCCGCCTCGCGGCGATATTCGGCGCCGGTCGCGAACGAGATCGGCCCAGCCCAGCCCTCGAACAGATTACCCGACAGGTTCAGCGCCACGACGTCCTCGGTGAACACCGACTTGGTCCGGCTCGTGCCGCGGGTATAGGCGAGCGCGGCGGCGGACGGTGCGCCCACCCCGAACGGATTGAACGGGGCGCAGCCGTTGGTCGGATCGGTCAGCGTCGAACGACACACGATCTGACCGGTGGCCGGGTTCACCACCGAATCGACCGCGCGGGTGAAGTTCGCGGTGATCTCGTTGTTCAGCACGTCGGTCTGCTGGTTGGTGCGGCCGTGCTGGTAATAGCCGTTGAGCTTCAGCCCGCCCAATTCGGCGTTGAACCCGCCCACGAAGCGCCGCGTGTCGGTGGTGACCGCCACGTCGGTCAGCCCGCCCTCGGTCGACCAGCGCAGCATGGTCAGCGTCGTGACGTTCGGGTTCGCCGCCAGCAGATTGCGGATGCCCTGCGGCAGATAGGCGTTGTCGCGCCGGATGGTGATCGGGTTCTGCACCTGATGCCGGTTGACCGAGGTCGAATAGCGGGTGTCGGTCCAGCCATAGGATGCCTCGCCGAACACCGAGATCGCGTCGGTCAGTTCATATTCGGCGCGTCCGAACGCCGACCAGCGTTCGAGCGGACGGTTGATCTCCTGGAACAGTTCGGTGTTGACGCCGTCGCCGCCGATCTGCTGCGTCGCGGTCAGGTACGAACCGAAGCTGTAGGGCAGCACCGTGCCGCCGGGACCGAACTGCAGCCCGCGGAACGCGGCATTCTGTGCCGCCGTGCCGCCGTTGCCGGTCAGCAGCATGCCGCCATAGGTGCCGATGTTGCGCACGTCGTCGGCCAGAATTTGCGCGGGGCCGCCTGCGGGTCCGTTGATGAGGTTGACGCCGCGCCGCGCCCAGTCGCGCTGCCCTTCGAGGATGCCATCGTTCTTGTAATATTCGCCGCTGGCGATCAGGTGCAGCCGTCCGCCCGCCGTGCTGACGCCGCCGCTCAGGATGGCGCGCTTCTCGGCATTGTCGCCCTCGGTCGAGATGCCCGAGGAGACTTCGCCCTTGATCCCCTCGAACCGGGTGTTGAGGACGAAATTGACCACGCCCGCGACCGCGTCCGAGCCATAGGCTGCCGATGCGCCGCCGGTGACGATGTCGACCCGCTGGATCAGCCCAGCGGGCAGCAGGTTGACGTCGACCGTCCCGAACTGGCTGGCGGCGACGAACCGCCGCCCGTCGAGCAGCGTCAGCGTGCGCACCGCGCCGAGGTTGCGCAGATTCAGGAATGACTGGCCGCCGCCCTGCGTGCCGCTGGCGCGCTGTGGTCCCGAAGTCGCGGTCAGCGCGGGCAGGTTGCGCAACGATTCGGCGATGGTTGACGGCGCGCTCTTGGCGAGCTGGTCGGTGCTGATGACGGTGACGGGGGTCGGGGTCGTGAAGCCGCTGCGCCCGATGCGCGATCCGGTGACGACGATCTCGCCGGCTTCCTGCGGGTTGGCGGTGGTGTCGGGCTCAGCCTCGGCCTGCTGACCTTCCTGCGTCTGGACCGCTTCGGGGGCAATGACCGGATCGGCAGTGGCCTCGCCCGGTTGCGGGGCGGCGGTCGCGGCGCTGCTCGGCGTTGGAATCTGGGCGAACGCGGGAGCCGTCCAAAGGCCGGCGGCGCTGACCCCGATGAGCAGCAGGCGGCGATAGTCGGCATGGGTGCGGCCGGATTGCATAGACCCTCTCCTGTGATGCTTGCGAGTTTGCCTCGTCGGGAGCTGCTTGTACGACCATAATTCATAAATGCAATGGCATTTCAAAATAACATTGCGTTACTTTCGGATTTCACTATGGTCACCATCGAGATGCGGTGCCGCCGCACAGGAGAGAGGCTGAGGACGATGGGGCAATCCGCCACCGCCACGATTTTGATCGCCGGACCGTTGCTGAGCGACGCCGCGATGGCCGTCGCCGCAGACCGGGGGCTGCGATTGGTGCCGCTCAAACCCTATGCTGCCCCCGAGGAGATGATCGCGGCGGCGAATGCCGTCGGCGCGCAGGGCATCGTGGTGCGGATGGGCCGCGTGACCGCCGAGGTCGTCCGCGCGGTTCCGACGCTGCGCATCATCGCCAAGCATGGCGTCGGCGTCGACGGGATCGACCTGGCCGCCGCCGCTGACCGCGGTATCCCGGTGGTGATTGCGGGCGGGGCCAACGCGCAGTCGGTCGCCGAACAGGCGCTGGCATTACTGCTGTCGGTCGCGCGGTCGACCGCGTGGCTCGACCGGCGGATGCGTGACGGCCATTGGGACAAATCCACCTACGCCGGAACCGAAATTTCGGGCAAGCAGGTCGGGTTGATTGGCCTTGGCGCGATCGGTCGCGCTTTCCTTGACCTGCTGACGCCGTTCCGCGTGGGCGTGCGGATCTACGACCCCTATCTGGCCGATGCGCAACTGCCAGCGGGAGCCATCCGCTGCGACAGCGTGGACATGCTCTTGCGCGACAGCGACATCGTCAGCCTGCATTGCCCGCTGACGTCCGAAAATCGGGGGCTTATCGATGCGGCGGCGCTGGCGTCGATGCGACCCCATGCAGTCCTCATCAATACCGCGCGGGGCGAACTGATCGACGAGCCGGCGCTGATCGCGGCCTTGCGCGCGGGCACGATCGCCGGGGCCGGGCTGGACACCTTCGCGGTCGAGCCGCCGCCTGCCGACAGCGAATTGTGGACGCTGGACACGCTGGTTGCGAGCCCGCATGTCGGCGCGAACACGCAGGAGGCGCGCATCCGCGTCGGCATCAGCGTTGTCGAACAGGTCGCCGACTATCTGGCCGCGGGCGCGATCGTGACCCGCAACCTTGTGAACGAACTGCCGGCAAGCGCCGCGTAGCAATCCCCCGGGGGACATCGTCCGCAAGAGACGATGCCGCCGCCAGATGGAGAGTGAGATGACCGGACCCGATCCGATCGAAACCCGCACCATGCGCAAGGTGACGTGGCGGCTGCTACCGTTCCTGATGCTCTGCTATTTGCTGGCCTTCATCGACCGCGCCAATATCGGCATGGCCTCTTTGCAGATGAACGAAGACCTGGGGCTGAGCAGCCGAGTGTTCGGCTTCGGTGCCAGCCTGTTCTTCGTCGCCTATTTCCTGATGGAGGTGCCGAGCAACCTGATGCTGCAAAAGGTTGGCGCGCGCATCTGGATCGCGCGGATCATGATTACCTGGGGTGCGGTGTCGGCGGCGATGGCGTTCGTGTGGGACGCACCGTCCTTCTATGTCATGCGCTTCCTGCTGGGCGCGGCGGAGGCCGGGTTCTTTCCCGGCGTCGTGCTGTATCTCACCTACTGGATGCCCGCGCGCTACCGTGGCCGTGCGCTGGCACTGTTCGCGGTCGCCATTCCGCTCTCCAGCTTCATCGGATCGCCGCTCGGTGGGGTGTTGCTGTCGATGGACGGGGTTGGCGGCCTGCGCGGGTGGCAGTGGCTATTCATCTGCGAAGGGGTGCCGACCGTGCTGTGCGGCATCGCCTGTCTGGTCGTCCTGACCAACCGCCCGGCCGAGGCGCGCTGGCTCGATGCGGAGGAGAAGGCGTGGCTTGCCGCCGAAATTGCGCCGAAGGCGGGCGATCGCTCGATGGTCGACGGTTCGCCGTGGCGATTGCTGACGACGCCCGCGTTCTGGGCGATGGTGCTGGCGTGTTGCGGCGCGTCGGCGGCGGGCAGCGTGCTGGGCGTGTGGCAGCCGCAGCTCATCAAATCCTACGGCCTCACCGATTTCCAGACCGGGCTGGTCAATTCGATCCCCTATGGTGTCGCGGTGGTGGCGATGATCTTCTGGGGCCGCCATTCGGACAAGACCGGCGAACGGCGCTGGCATACCGCGCTGCCGCTGCTGCTGATCGCCGCCGGGGTGCTCGGCACCTTCGCGCTGACCGGGCTGGCGCCGACGGTGCTGCTGCTGACCTTCGTGCTGACCGGGGCCTACTGCTTCAAGGGGCCGTTCTGGAGCATGGCGTCGAGCTGGCTGTCGGCGGGAACGGCGGCGGCGGGGATCGCGGCGATTAACGCCACGTCGAACCTGATCGGCGGGGGGCTGATGGTCAACGTCTATGGCTATATCCACGACGCGACCGACAGCCATGTGCTGGCGCTGCTGCCGCTGGCGCTGTTGACGGTCGGCAGGCCGCACGCAAGCCGGTGCTGGCAGCATGATCCCCGGCGTCAAGGAAATTGCCATGCGAACGCCGATATCGCTGCTGCTCGCCGCCGCGGTGGTCGCGCCTGCCGTCGCGCAGGCACCGTCCTCGCCCAACGGCGGACGCCCCGAAATCCGCAGTGTCGAGGAAATGCGCCGCATCGGCGGCTATACCGCGCCGGGCGCGCGGGCCTATGCCGACATGGCGGCGGAGGCAGGCGCGCGCGACTGGCCGGTGACGCTCTATTACCGGTGCCAGGCGGTGCGCGAGCGGCGACCACTCAAGGCACCCGCGCCCCGCCCGATGGAGGTGTTCGACCGCGTCTATTCGATCGGCACCGCCGAGAACAACATCTGGGCGATCGACACCGACGACGGTATCGTCCTGCTCGACGCGCTGTCGAGCGAGGCGGACGCGCGCGACGTGATCGTCGCCAACCTGCGCGCGCTGAAGCTCGATCCCAAGCGCATCCGCATCATCGTGATTACCCATAATCACTTCGATCATTTCGGCGGCGCGGCCTATCTCAAGCAACTGTCCGGCGCGCGGATCGGGATGAGCCGTGCCGACTGGACCGCCACGCCGTTTCGTGGCGTCCTGCCGGTCAAGGGGCCGGACGATTTCTATATCGAGGACGGGCAGGCGATCACGCTGGGCGACCGCACGCTGACCGCGCTGCTGACGCCGGGACATACGCCGGGCACGGTATCGCTGCTGTTCCCGGTCACCGATCGCGGCGTGCCGCACATGGCGTCGCTGTTCGGTGGGCAGGGATCGCCGCGCGACGTCGCGTCGCTGATGCAGTTCCGCCGGGCGCTCAACCACTTCGCCGACCATACCGACCGGATGCAGGCCGATGTCGTGCTGTCGAACCACACGGTCGGCGACGACGGCCTGACCCGCATCGCCGCGCTGGCCAGGCGCGGGCCGAACGATCCCAACCCCTATGTCGTCGGACGCGAAGGCGTGGTGCGCTACGACGCGGAGTGGCGCAACTGCCTGAGCGCCGATATCGACGAGGCGATCGTGAAGGCGAAGGGCAGCGGTCCGTCGACGCCGGTGCAGTGATGGCGATGGTCCCGCTGCCACCCGAGATCGTGCGCTACATGCGCGATCGATGCCCCGGTCGAACCGACGAGGCACTGCAACCCCGTTTCGGCATCAGCTACAACACGTGGCGGCGCATCGAGCAAGGTGCGGCAGTCCGTGCGTCCCTGGCGGAAAGACTGATCCACCGTATCTCCAGCGAGATCGAGCAGGATTGCCGCCATGATGAACGAACGTCGGCTTTCGGATAGTCGATCGTTGCCCGCGACTGACCGGTTTTGGGTCCTGGCTGCCAACGAGCCGGGCTCACGTCGATGCCCACGAGCAGCCGCAAGGTTTGCGACCGCCGAGCCGGGGGGGCCATTCAGTCAGATAACTTTCTGCGGTACCGTCGCGATGCTTGATAAGTCAGTTGCCGCGTCGATCGGAACGCCAGCGTCTTTCCGTTCTGAGTATCGGTCGACAAGCCGGGCAGCGTGCGGTCTCAACAGGATCGTGAAGCGGACCAGCTCCTCCATCACGTCGACGATGCGGTCATAGTAGCTGGACGGCTTCATGCGACCGGCATCGTCGAACTCCTCAAACGCCTTGGCGACGCTCGACTGGTTCGGGATCGTCACCATCCGCATCCAGCGGCCGAGGATGCGCAGGGTGTTCACGCTGTTGAACGATTGTGATCCGGCCGACACCTGCATGACGGCGAGGGTGCGGCCCTGTGTCGGTCGCATCCCGCCCATCGACAACGGCAGGTGGTCGACCTGCAGCTTCATGATGCCGGTGATCTGACCGTGCCGCTCCGGACTGCACCACACCTGTCCCTCCGACCACATCGACAGCTCGCGCAGCTCGTGGACGGCGGGATGGTCGTCGCCGGCCACCTGATCCGGCAACGGCAGGGTAGATGGGTCGAAGATGCGCGTCTCGGCGCCGAAGAAGCGCAGCAGGCGTGCCGCCTCCTCGATGCACAGCCGGGAGTAGGACCGCTCGCGCAAGGATCCGTAGAGCAGCAGGAACCGCAGGGGCGGGTCGCCCGCGCCCAGCCCCACGGCAGGCCTGCCGATCGCGTAGCGGTGATCGAGCGCCGGCAGGTGGTCTGGGTCGGTAAGGGTGCGGAGGGGCATCAGGAGGGGTTTCCGTTGGGTTTTAGAGGGTTTCCGCAGCTCATTCGGCGTTGATCCGGATCGCCAGTGCGGCGAGCGTGACCAGCAGCACGGGGACGGTCAGCGTCGCGCCGACGCGGAAATAATAGCCCCAACCGATACGGGTGCCCTTCTGGCCAAGGACGTGCAGCCATAGGAGGGTAGCGAGCGACCCGATCGGTGTAATCTTGGGGCCGAGGTCGCAGCCGATCACGTTGGCGTAGATCATCGCTTCGCGGACCGCACCCGTGGCGTGGGTCGCGTCGATCGACAGAGCGCCGACCAGGACCGTCGGCATGTTGTTCATCACCGACGACAGCAGCGCGGCGATGATGCCGGTGCCGAACGCCGCACCCCAGACGCCGCCCTGGGCTGTGCGGTCGAAGAGACCGGCGAGATGGTCAGTCAGGCCGGCGTTCCGCAGGCCGTAGACGACCAGGTACATGCCGAGCGAGAAGATCACGACCTGCCACGGTGCGCCACGCAGGACCTTGCGGGTCTCGATAACATGGCCACGCCCGGCGATGGCGAGTAGCAGGATCGCACCGGCAGCGGCAACGGCGCTGACTGGAACGCCGATGGGTTCGAGCAGGAAAAAGCCGGCCAGGAGGGCGGCAAGAACGACCCAGCCCGCCTTGAACGTGGCGGGATCCCGGAGTGCGTCGGCCGGGATGCGCAGCGCAGCGACGTCATAGCCGATCGGCACGTCGCGGCGGAAGAACAGCAGCAGCACGACCAGCGTCGCGGCGATCGACGCGAGGTCCACCGGTACCATCACGGAGGCATAGTCGGCGAAGCCGATGCGGAAGAAGTCGGCCGACACGATGTTGACCAGGTTGGACACGATCAGCGGCAGGCTGGCCGTGTCGGCCACGAAGCCCGCCGCCATGACGAACGCCAGCGTCGCTCTATCACGATAGCCAAGTGCTCGCAGCATCGCGATGACGATCGGGGTCAGGATCAGCGCGGCACCGTCGTTGGCGAACAGCGCCGACACGGCTGCACCGAGAAGGACGATCAGGACGAACAAGCGTCGACCGTGCCCGCCGCCCCATCGGGCGACGTGCAGCGCCGCCCATTCGAAGAAGCCGGCCTCGTCCAGCAGCAGGCTGACGATGATGATCGCGACGAACGTCGCAGTCGCGTTCCAGACGATGCCCCACACCACCGGCACATCCGAGAGCGAGACCACTCCGGCTAGCAGCGCCACGGCCGCGCCGCCCAGCGCGCTCCACCCGATGCCGAGGCCTCGGGGCTGCCAGATGACCAGCGCAATCGTGACGACGAAAATGGCGAGGGCAAGGAGCATCAGGCGACGCGCTGTCCTGAGGCGTCCACCACCTGTTCGCCATCCTCCTTGGCGAACGCACCCCGCTGCGGCTCGGGCAGCAGGTCGAGGACGGCCTCCGACGGGCGGCAGAGCTTCACGCCGAGCGGCGAGACGACCAGCGGCCGGTTGATCAGGACCGGGTGCGCCATCATGGCGTCAACCAGGGCGTCGTCGGTCAGCGAGGCGTCGCCAAGGCCGAGCTCGGCATAGGGCGTGCCCTTCTCGCGCAGCAGATCGCGGGGCGTGATGCCGGCGCGATCGATCAGCTCGACTAGCAGGGCACGGGAAGGCGGGGTCTTCAGATACTCCACGACGTGCGGCTCGATGCCGGCGTTGCGGATCATCGCCAGCGTGTTGCGCGACGTGCCGCAGGCGGGGTTGTGGTAAATCACGACGTCGACGGCCATGGCGCGTCCTTTCAGCAGCAGGGGGAGAGTTCGGCGATGAGGGGCGCGCACAGCTCGGGTGAGCCGGCGCAGCAGTCCTTGACCAGGAACAGTGTCAGCGCCCGCAGGCTATCGAGGTCGGCGCGGTAGATGATGGACCGGCTGTGCCGCACGGATCGGACGATGCCGGCGCGCGCGAGGATGCCGAGATGCGCCGACATGGTGTTCTGCGGCACGTCGAGCTGACGGGCGATCTCGCCCGCCGCCATGCCGTCCGGTTCGTGCCGGACCAGGAGCCGGAACACGTCTAGGCGAGTGCTTTGAGCGAGCGCGGCAAGGGCGACGATGGCAGAATCATTATCCATACATCTAGCATAGTGGATATAACTGCGTTGACCAGAGGAACATCATAGTTCGCTTTGCAGCCATCCGTCTCCCGAAAGCCCCGGGTCAGCCGGTCGGCGGGTGCGGGCAATCCCAAACAAGACGCGGGACGGCAGACCTATCTTTCGAGACGATGAACGAACGACCGAAGTTGGGGAGATGAAAATAGGCCCCAGATGACCGGATGTGGGTCTGCCCCATCGTGAAGACGGTTTCGTCAGTCGGCTTCGGACGCGCTCGCCTAATTACCGTCTCAGTGCCGGTGACGAGGATCTGCCAAAAATCATTGTTTCATTCCATCAAAGAAAAAATCAATGGCGCTCTCTGAAAATTGTGATTGGGCAGAGCAAAGCGCGAAAGATCATCTCGTGGCGTAGATACCTACGACGCGGAGTATTTTGAATCGATTGTCTAACCTGCCATTGTCGTCGCTCACTCAAGATCGACGAGATCGCTTCCGAACCTATCGAGCCAGGTTGGTCCACACTCGACTTTAATCCCGTCATCTTGAAAGCCGTCCGCCTCAAGCTCTTCACTCGCGGTCAATAGCTCGCGCTGGGCGCCTTCCCACGCTGACACTAAGAAGAAAGGAGCAAGTAGTGGATGGATTTTGAGCGTGACGTCGAACTCTGGAAGCGACACAATCAACCCACCATCTCTCTTTGAGCTCTTATCGGCTCGAGCTTCCCACAATGCCTTTGTCGGACCATAGTAGTAGCTCCAGAGACCTCCTGGATCCGGAAGAGTGATTGGTCGCTTGGCCTCCGTGGGTGGGTCGACCCAGTGGAAATTAAGAACATCGTTCAGAAAGTAGGCAAACGTTCCGATGTGCAAGGTGCAGGCTGTTCCATTAACCGATAGGACACGCCGAGCCTGAGTCTTGGCTTTGCTGAGATCATCGAACGTTGGCTTGCTCGCCCGACCCTTTGTTTCAAAGGAAATCCAGTTGCCCGTTCCGGTCTGTTGTCCGATCAAATCGGGCCGCGATCTACCAGTAGGGGGAAGGGTTGCCATCGCCCGGAAGGCGTCGAGATGAAGTAGCCAAGGCGTTCGAAGCAATCTGCTGGAGAAAACCTTACAGAAGGTCATGCCGAGAAAATAGCTAATCGCGCCCTTTTCGGTCGGATCCAGCGCCTTGAAGGTTGCGGAACGGCGCAAGCGGCTCGCGAAAGGGCCTGATTGATCAAGCGCCATGCGCACCAGTGAGATGCGGAAGATCGCCTCATAGAAAGAGCTCGTGCCGTGCCGAAAGACGTGATGCGTTGGAGGCCGTCCAATCGTCAGGGCTGCCCACACGACTCGGTCCCAAGAGACTGACAGGCTGCCGTTCCCGTTGGGAGTCGAGCCCGGCGGGAAAGCCTCACTTTTATAGGGGACCGCCAGCCTGTTCCTTGATCTGATCGCCATCCCACCTCCTTGTCGCGTGAGGCATCTTAAGCAGAGGCGGTGAGCCGGGATAGAGTTGGATGAAAAGCGCTGGCACGTCGGAGCCGGCTGCGCGCCTAAGCTGAACGAACCGCCGAAAGGGGGACGCAAGCAAGAGCGCTATAACGTCCGCCTCTGGGTCGACGCCTCTCCACCCATGCCGAGGTCGAAGCCGCGTGTACGCCCATCCGGACCCCCGAGAACAAAAAGGAGTCGTTTGCCAAGGCTGCCTGACAGTGAGGAGGCGGAAACCCGCTGCGCCTTGTCATCAGCGAATCGTCGGCTGCTGTTCGGTTATTCAAGACGCTGCAGTAACAGTGGTCCATCGGCGTCTTTAGAAGCGCCAGCTCAGTTAATCTGGTCACGATCGGACCGGCGCAGTCATCAGACCAACCCCAGTCTGCCCTTCGCCTTTTCGCGCAGCGCCACGATGAAGCTCCAGTCCTTGTCGCCATGCTCAATCATGTGTGAGATCGGCACGCCGACATAGCGGGCTAAACGCCTAAAAAGCGCATTACGCTCGTTGGCGATCGTCAGGTCTTCGAGACGCTTGCCGAGGTGCACGATGTTGTGACGCAGCCCGCGCTTCGGTTGGTCGACCGGCCCTGGCTCGGTCGCGAGATAGTGAAAGTCGAGCTGGATCGCCTCATAGTCCGCCCGGTCGCGGGCGATCTGTCGCCCGATTGCCTTGCGCGCGTCCTGCATCCTGGTGAACCCGTTCGGATCGGCGAGAAATTCGATGAGGGACATCAGCTGAACAAAGCGGCTGGTCTCGCTCTGCGCTTCGAGAGCGTCCGTGTAGAGGCGCAGCGCATATGTCGCGAGGGACCCGAGCTCCCCGGTGGGGATCGGCGCGATGAACACCCCAGACAAGTCTGTGCCCAACCCGACGATCAGCTGATGCGTGACGATCTCGCCGGCGATCAGATAGCTCTCGTGATCCGCGCGCGAGTAGAAGAGGCCGGCGCAGTAGGGCGTATTCTGGAGGAGCCCGACCCGGCCCGGCAGCTTCTGAGGCGTCCACAAATCGCTCTGCTCGAACCGCACCAGGTCGAGTATGCGCTCGCAGCCTTCCATCTGGGTGCGCAGCATCTCAAGATGCGCTTCATGACTCCCGGGCGTGAGCAGCCTGGACCAGTCGATGCGGACCGGGAAGGCAAGAAGCGCGCTTCCGAAGAAGTCGGGCAAGTCGATGTTGGTCGCTGAGCTCTTCGCCCAGTCCAGTGCGTCTCCGGACAAGGCAAGGGCGCCGTCGCCCTTCAGACGCATGATGTCGGCTAGGCGGCGGGCGGGCCATTCCACCACCCGCAGCTTATTCGAAGAAATCGCTTCGGGCGGAAAGACCGCGATCCGTTCCGAGAGCCAGTCCGCATCGTCAACCAGCACACGCGAAATGGGCAGCAGGCAAAGCCGCTCATCGTCCCGGCAGAGATCGGCCACATCACCAAGCAGACCGTCCAGCATCCCGTGGTCCTCTAGATTGCGCTCAGGGCTATGAGCTGCCCCCTTCTGAGTGGTCCATCGACTATGACAGTCTGGACCAAGGAAGGGACAACGAATGCCTTCGAAGAA
>NZ_JBQCMO010000019.1:0-23422 GCF_051965015.1 Sphingomonas sp. SAFR-052
CACCAAGATCTGGACGTCAGAGCCAGACCGGTTCATCGTAAATCCGATCCACCAGATGCCGGGACTGAACACCTAGGTAGGCTCCACAGAATCGGCTTCCGAGGACGTCAATGAATTCGCATCGGGTCACGGGTCTGCGTGCGGCGGTGTCGTCGCTACTTGCCTCGCTACCTGGGTTCTAGCCTTTGAAACGATGGATTGCCGCGTCGGGGGCGAATGCGCCATGCGCACGTACCAGACGGGCGTTTGGCTGATCGAGACCCCAGCGGCGATCGAGATAGAAGGCCAGCGCCTCGTTGCTCTCGACCACGAGTCCGGCGTCCCCGATGCCGTATTCTACCAGAACGGCCGAACGCTGCTCCTCGGAGAGCCCCGACTTCGGTCGGAGTTCAACCCGGACGCGGTTCTCCCACTCGTCGTCGCGCGGCAGCGGCTCGGGCAGAGCTTCGACGATGAAGGCGCTGTCCTCTGAAACGCGGACCGGCAGGTAGTCGCGCCATTCCGCGTGCCTGTAGCTCCACGCGCGGAAGTGGATGCGTTCGCCGTCGTAGCCAATCCTTGCGGGTGCGATCCACTGCGGCGCGGTCCGGCCCGAGCTCATCGAGACGTAGTCGATGCTGATCCGCAGCCCTCTGTCCATCGCCTGGTAGAGTTGCCGGACGACCTCGGGTGGGCAGTTGCGCTTGGGCATGGGCAGCGCCTCGAAGCGTTCGCCGGCTCCATCTGCGATCACCTCGAGCATGGAGCATCGACGCGGTGATCCCCAAGGGATCGGCCAATCGCGCATGATTTCTGTTTTGGATTTTGGCGGCTGCCACTGACCCAGTCCATTTGGCCAGCGTCAAACGGTGGAATGCTAGACCACTCTTTAGACGAATCCTTTTCCTGCGGTAGGCCAGCGCTGCTGCGAGGATTCAACCTGAACGAATGGCCGAAGTCGGTGAGCGGACAGGGGGCGTTCAATGACCGATTGTAGGTCGTCATTGTGACGGGGGCGGGAGTTCCCTCATCCAAACTTACCGCGCGGCGAAGGATCCCTCCGCCGTGCATACGCATTTTCGCGGTCTAGCCCGCTTTCGCTATCGTCGTTGTTGGCATGTCATTCGAATCGGCGAACACACGTTTACAATAGGCAAGGAGTAAGTCTGGACGATCGGCGCGGCCGCGGAAAGCGATGTGACCGTCGGGGCGCACGAGGACCAACGCAGCCTCGTCGTAGATCCCATAGGCCGTATGCGCCTCGCCATCGAGGTCCGATAGCGTCATGGCGTCATCGGCTTCGGGAACGGACGCCCCCAGCACCAGCCTCGGCCTCACCCATTCCCAGGAAGCGACCGTCGCGATCGCTTTCCGCAGAGTTGGCATGGCATCGGGGTTGCGTCCGTCGAATGCGAGCAATGTCCACCCCCAGCTTTGGCCATCGGGGTTGTAAAGCTGGGCGAACAGCGTCGTCGAGGCGCCGTCCGCTGCCACGAGCTTCGCGTCCGGTGCCCGTTCGCCCGCCTTGGGCGCATGGCGGCTCAGCAGATCGCGCACGCTGCCGAGATGGTCCTCGCTGATCGGGCTGTCGGGATAGCCGACGGTCAGTTGCTGCAGGTCGGCGCTACCCTGAATAAGCGTGCCGATGTTCGGTAGAAAGCGAGCGGCGACGTCTATGACGGTATCCTTCACCCTGCCGCGATAGACGCTGTTCTGGAACCCGCGCACCTGCTGCGCATCGAGCCGGCGATGCTCGCCGCCACGCTCGTGGTCGTAGGAGTCGAGCAGGACCGGATCACCGGTGCCGGCCAGCATCATCGCGAGCCGCCAAGCCACCCCGATCGCGTCGTGGAAGCCCGAGTTCATGCCCTGTCCGCCTGCGGGGAGCGAGAGGTGGCCCGCGTCGCCGACCAGCAGCACCCGCCCCTTGGCGTAGTGCGCCGACGCGCCATGCTGGAAACGGCTGTGCGTCAGCCAGATCGGGTCGGTCAGCGTCAGCGTCTCGTCCTGCGTCACCTCGCGCGCGATCGCCTGCATCTCTTCCAGCGTCGGATCGCGGTCGGGAATGCCGGTATCGTCAGCGAGGAAAAACAGCCGGTGGTAGCCACCCCAAACGGGCAGCACGCCGCAGAAACCGCGCGGATAATAGAAGAACCAGAGATGGTCGAAATCGGTCGAGCGCCGCCAGCTGAGCTTCGCATCGACCTGCCGGTTCATGCAGTTCGGCAGCTTGTCGGGTACGAAGTCGAGGCCCAGTTCGCGGCGGACGAAGCCCTTCGCCCCGTCCGCGCCGATCATGTAGCGGCAACGCATCGTCCGCTCGGTCCCGGCGACCTTGGTCTCGTCATCGTCGCTGACATCGACGATCGTCAACGTCACACCGTCATCGTCCTGGACGAAGCCGGTCAGCTTGCGCCCCTGCTCGATGCGCGCGCCCTTTGCCCGCGCCTGCTCGGCGAGCGTGCGCTCGATGACGTCCTGCCCGCTGTATAGGACCGGACCATAGGGACTGGGCACGTCCGCGATCGCGACGGGATCGACGACGCGGCCGTTGAGCAACGTGTTGACCTGGGTGATGGCATAGGCGTTTGCGGCGATCGCGTCGCGGACGCCGATGCTGGCGAGCAACTCCTGCGGGCGCGCCCACAGGTTGTTGGCGCGCGACCACTCCTTCACATCGTGCCGCTGCTCGATCAGCAGGCAGTCGACCCCGTGATGGCCGAGCGCGCAGGCCGTGGTCAGGCCGATCGGTCCGCCACCCACGATGATGACGTCGGCGTCGAACCGAGTGTCGGAAGTTGAACTGGTCATGCGAGGTCCTCCTCGTCCGTGGCGACGAATGATGGCGGGATGTCTGCGAAATAGTCGGCCATCGCTGCGTTCATTGCGCGTAGCGCAGTTACGGCGATAGCAAGGCGCTCCGGCCCGATCCGGTCGAGGATGGCCTGGTCGAGCGGCGCGACGGCTTGTTCGGCCTTGGTCAGCGCGGCGCGTCCTTCGGGCGTGAGGACAATCAGCTTCGCACGCTGGTGATGCGGATTAGGCCGTTGTTCGACCAGGCCGTGGTCGACAAGCAGATCGACCACGCGCTGCACCGCCTGCCGTGTCAGCCCCATGTTGCGGGCGATATGCGCGACGGGCAGCGGATGCGACGAATAGCCCAGAGCCCCCAGCACCTGCCACCACGCCGTCGTCAACCCGGCCGGGCGGACCAATGCGTTGCCGGCGTCTACCAAACGCCCATTGGTCTCAAAGACCGCAAGCGCGAGATCTCTCACAGAAACATCGTCGTTGACCACTAAATTAGCATCCTGTCGTTATGACAATATGCTGTCTAAATACCTACGACTAGCAGAGGGTTCCCACCCCTGCGGCTCCATCGATCACGCATGAGCCTTCGAAGGCCAAGGATTCTCATTCTACCACGGCTGTCGAAGAAAACTTGTGGCGTGCGGGTAGGGTCGAGGCTTTGAGCTTTCTAAGCTGTCCAAATGAACGAATGGCGGAAGTTGGGTAGACGAGAAAGGCCTGGAATGACCGGTTGTGGGTCCTGCCAGCCATGGGCTTGAGCCCTCGTCGATGATTACGAGGAGAAGTCCGGTTATCGCAGTCGAGCCACCAGGTGCCATTAGGTCAGCTACGTTCCTGTAAGGCCGTCGCGATGCTGGACAGGTCGGTTGCCGCGTTGATCGCAACGCCAGCGTCTTTCCGTTCCGAGTATCGGTCGACAAGCCGGGCGGCGTGCGGTCTCATCAGGATCGTGAAGCGGACCAACGTCTGGGATAACGCGGCAATGGAGAGCTTCTTCTCGTCGATGAAGACCGAACGCATCGGCCGGAAGACATATCGAACGCGCAATCAAGCGAAGGCCGACGTGTTCAATTACATCGAACGCTTCTACAATCCGACGCGAAGCCACTCGACGCTGGGCTATCTCAGCCCCATGGACTTCAAGCGGCAAGCGCAGGTAGCTTAACTTCGTGTCCGCGAAACCGGCAGCAGCTCAAGCCTTGCATCCCGGGTCGCAAATCGCGCAACGAGCCCATCAGGTACGATAAACGCCGCTACCGGCGCCGCAGCCGCATCGAGATCATGTTCGGCCGTCTCAAGGACTGGCGACGCATCGCCACCCGCTACGACCGCTGCCCAACCGTCTTCTTCTCTGCCGTAGCGCTCGCAGCCACCGTCATCTTCTGGCTATGACCAACGAGTCCTGACCCTAGGGCGAACCCGTCCGCACGATCCACAGCGCCGCTTCCACGAATGCCCGGTTGTCGCAGCCCGATGAACCGCGCGTCCGCTCGCCGCCGATTATGTGGCGCGACATCCGTCCCCACTGCTGATCAGCCAGGATCAGCCGGTCCAGCACACCCATGATTGCTTCCCATAGAAAGCAACCTTGGGTCAGATCATGTCGGCCTCGGGCATCCTAAGAGTCCACAACTCTTGAGATCCGGGGGCGGGCACCCGTCACCGTAGAAGATGGCCGTAGCGGTAGCGGATTGAACTGCCATCTCTACGGTATTGCCGGTCGATAACCAAAGGTGCCGGCAGGTTCAGTAAAACTCTTACTGTAGTTTGTGCGGGTCTTATCTTTGCGGCGTGGTTGCGGCTTCAGCGTCATGATCCGCCGTGCCGGGCCTGCTTTGCCCGATCGCGACCGGGTCTTCGACGACGCCGTAGTCGCGAATTAGGGTAACGGAGTGGGGATCGCGATCACGCTGATCACGACGTCCTCGCAGAGCATCCGGGGACCGGGTCGACGCGCCGCAGCCTGGCCGGCAGGCCGGGGCCGTCAACTGGGATGGGCGGCGCTTATCCGAGCGGCTTCGTCGTCGAGCGTGGGCATCGCGTCATCGGCGACTTCCTGCGGCGGGACGTTTCGCGGGTCCTGCTGCGCTTCCGAAAGCCGCATCTGTTCATAGGCGATGTCGAGGTCCTGTGCCCCCGATCCGGTCGGCTGAATGGGGAGTCCGGCGAAGCTGGTAGCAGCCTGCCCGTCAATCGGTTCTTCCGGCATGTCATTCTCCTTCGTCGCGAAGGAACGCACGGCGGCCGATTTGGAAACAGGTCGGGACGCCGCGTCGGTGACGAATGCGTCAGATCGCGCTGACCAGTCGCTCGGCGCTGCGGGCGAGATGGCTCAGCCGGTAGATGTCGAACACTTCCGATCGCGGTTGGGTGTCGGCGACGCATAGGGCGCCGAGCGCGTAGCCCGCGCGGTTGACGAGTGGTATCCCCGCGTAGAAGCGGATATGCGGATCCGCCAGCACCGCGGGGTTCTGCGCGAACCGGACATCCTCCAGCGCATCGAGGATGATGAGCGGTTCGCCCGGGCGCAGGATGGTGTGGGCGCAGAAGGCGTCGCTGCGCGGACCTTCCTCATCGTCGAGCCCGGTCCGGGCCGCGAACCATTGCCGCGCCTGATCGATGATGGTCACCGCCGCGATCGGGGCCCTGGCCAGCCGTGCCGCGTCCTCGACGATCGCCTGTAGCGCCGGATGTTTGGGGCGACGTACGATGCCGGTCCGATCGACGGCTGCCTGTCGCAGCGATTCGTGTATCAGATTGGGCTCGTACACTCCCATCGGGTCGCCTCCTCACTTTTTGTAAGAATAAGGCTAAACTTTTCAGCGGCTTGGGTAAAGCGCAGATCGCGAAGGGTCTTGTCGAAACCTGCGTTCCCCGAACATGCCGTTCGAACCGTGCCGCATGGCTGCGTCGGTCCGCCTCGGTTGATCCGGTAACGCTCTGGGATCGGCGGGATCGCCTCGCTATAGGCGTCGACCAACCGAGACAGTCAGATCGAGCCATGGCCAGACGTTCCAAACAGGACCCCTACGACCATCTTCCAAAGGAAGACGACGCGCCGCCCGCCCCGGTGCCATGCTGGCTGTGCGGCCGACCCACCGGCAAGACCATCGTCTGGCACCATCCCGTGCCCAAGAGCCGGGGCGGGCGGGACGTGGTGCCGATGCATCCGATCTGCCAGCAGACGCTGATCGCCAATTTCACCAATTCCGAACTGGAGCGGAACGGCATGGATGTGGCTGCGCTGCTGGATCGGCCGAACGTGCGCAAATTCGTCGATTGGGTGGCGAAGAAGGATCCCGACTTCACCGCGACGATCACCAAAAAACAGCGCTGATCGCAACCGTTGACACAGCGGCAGACCGTTCGCGTCAGCCGCCGATCCGTTGGGCGAGCTTCCGTCCGGACAGCCACGCGGCCTCGATGCGCGGCGCGATCAGCCAGTCGCCGCAGGCACCGAGCCCGATCGCGGCGTTCCAGACCGCGCCGTGATCCAGCGGCGATGCCTTTGCGTAGCGCCAGCGATGGACGCTGGTCGCGACGATATTTTCCAGGTCAACGCCGATATGCTTGGTCAGGGTCGCGAGGAACGTCTGCTCGACCGCTTCGGGTTGGTCCTCTAGATGGTCGCGCGACCAGTCCTCGTCGGCCTGCAACACCCATGCTTCAGGGCCGGTCCGCCCGGGCTTTGCCGAATTGCGGACCGCCGAGGCGACGATTCCGATGTTCGTCCATCGGTCGCGATCAGTCGGCACGGGACGGTCGAATGCCGCCATCACCGTCCAGCACGGGCTGGAAACGGCGGAGCGGGCGGTATCGGCTAAAGCGCGGTCGTGGGGTTCGACCAATGCCGCGACCTGTTCCGCCGGTACGGCGATGACCACCGCGTCGAACGCTTCGTCGCCCATCCGCCATGTGCCGTCGCGGGCGATCGCGTCGATCCGCGTGTTCCACCGCACGTCATGGTCCTGCGCCATGACCCGGATCGGCGTGTTCATCGCCGGTGTGCCGACCCAGGCATCGGCACCCGCCGCCGGCCAGCGCGCCACATGCCCGGCATCGGCCCAATTCGCGACCTGCGCGACGAAGGCCGGATCGCGCGCCGTCAGATATTGCGCGCCATGATCGAACGAGACCTGCCCGAGCACGGTATCCAGCCGGCGCGTCGACATCCGCCCGCCCGGCCCGCGGCCCTTGTCGAACAGCACCGGTTCGTGCCCGTGCAGGCGCAGCGCCTGCGCACAGGACAACCCCGCCATGCCCGCCCCGACGATCCCGATCCGCATCAAACCCCCCGTCGCATGGTGCGGCTGCTACGCGAAATCGCCGAGGTTTTCCGCCACGTCGTCGGGCAGGTCTGGGGTGGATTTATCGTTGCTCGATGGTTCGTTCTCGACCTCCGTTGCATCGTCGTTCGTCTCCGGATCGCTGCTTGGCATCGGGTTCATGCACGGCTCCTACGCTTGCCGGGTAACGAACGGGATTGCGCGGTTGTCGTTCCGATCCGCACGGGCAGGGCCGAGGTGGACGGAAAAGGCGTCGCCGGGTCCGCTGGTCGCTTCGGCGGAACAACCAACGGCGCGCGTAATTGCAGATGACATGATCGACCACGCGCACGGCACGGCGGACCGACCCTGACTATGGCGCTTCATTTCATCGGCTTTCGCGGCGACGAATATGTCCGTGCGGTCCGCGTCTTCGGCACGCCCGACTTCGTTCATATCGGGTGGGACCGCTGGGCGAGGCAGGAAGTGGTGCCGGGCGATATCGCCGTGTTCGCGAAGGGGACCTTCGACGACGAACCGTCGGCGTACAGCTTTCCCGACATCCGCGAACAGGCGGACGAGCGGTAAGGGGGCAACTGCCATCGCCCGTCGCCGTGCGTTCCGTGCGGCGGATCCGATCGGGCGGCGCCGTTACCGGTTCGCTTCCGATCCCCGGATCGGTCGTCACACCCGGTGGAATTTGACCGCCTGCGCCCTCGCATCGACCGGGTCTATGCCTTATGTGGGTCCCATGCTGTTCCGCGTCTTCCTGCCCGCCGCATCGTGCAAAGGCCCGTCCCGGTGATTTGGATCGAGAAACTTGCGATCGTCGTCGGGATGGTCCTGTTCATGGAGTGCTTCGCCTGGGCGGCGCACAAATACATCATGCATGGCTGGGGCTGGGGCTGGCACAAGTCGCATCACGAAGACCATGACGGGTGGTTCGAGAAGAACGATCTGTATGCCGTCGTCTTTGCGATCGTGCCGATCGTCCTGTTCGTCGTCGGGCTGTGGTGGGAACCGCTGTGGTGGGCGGCACTCGGCATCACCGTGTATGGCGGCATCTATGCGTTCGTGCACGACATGCTGGTGCATCAGCGCGGCGGTTTCCGGTGGGTGCCCAAGCAGGGCTATTTCAAGAAGCTGCTGCAGGCGCACCGTCTGCACCATGCCGTCGAAGGCAAGGACGGTACCGTCAGCCACGGTTTCCTGTTCGCCCGCAAACCATCGGTGCTGAAGGCGCAGCTCCGCGCGAATGCGAGCCGGCGCGAGGCCGAAGCGGCCGGCAGGCGGCACGACGAGCGCCTGGCGGCAGACGCAGAGCGGTGAGGTCGGGCGCGGCCCGATCCGCAGCGATGCGCCATCAGACGGTCGTCGGCGTGGCGTTGTCGCTGGCGATCATCGGCGCGTGGCTGACGATCCATGTCGGCGGCATCTTCTTCTGGCAGTGGAATGCCGGGACGGTGCCGATCGCCGTCGCACTGATATTGGTGCAGACCTGGCTGAGCACCGGACTGTTCATCGTCGCCCATGATGCGATGCATGGCGCGCTTGCCCCCGGCTATCCGCAGTTGAACCGGACGATCGGCACGATCAGCCTGTCGCTATACGCCTGCCTGTCCTATGCGGTGCTGCTACCGCAGCATCATCTGCACCACCGACATGCGGGGCGGCCCGGCGATCCGGATTTTCACGACGGCGATCCGCGACTTTCCCGCTGGTTCCTGCAATTCTTCCGGACCTATTATTCGCACGGGCAGATCGTGCGCATCACCGTCATGGCGCTGATCTATATCTTCGGCTTCGGCGCGACGCTCGGCAACATCGTCGCATTCTGGGCCGTGCCCGCGCTGGGCGCGGTGGCGCAACTCTTCCTCTTCGGAACGTGGTTGCCCCATCGCGAGAGCGATGCGCCGTTCGCCGACGGGCACCGCGCGCACAGTATCAAGGTGGGGCCGGTCCTGTCGCTGCTGACCTGCTTCCATTTCGGCGGATATCATCACGAACACCACCTGTATCCCGGCACGCCATGGTGGGGATTGCCGGCGCGGCGCCGGTTGTCGGCCGGATCCGTCCGCGAAGGTTGATCGCCGGCCGGTCCGCCGGGCCATGCTGAAGGCGGTGTCACGGTTAGCGGCGACAACGCAATCGACATGGTCATAAGTTCGACGGCTGCGGTGGTCCGACCCGATTAGACCGGAGCAAGATCGCCTTCGAACGGCAGGGTGATCTGGAAGATCGTTCCGATGATCACCCGCGCATCGACTACGATGCTGCCCCTCATCAAGCGGACCAGAACATCCCAGATCGCAAGGCCGAATCGCGATCCGCGCAATTCCGCGCGAACTACAACTGCGCAGTTTACATAATCTTTGTTATCGGCTTGAGAAACGGCGGCTCAGGCGGTGACGGTCGGTCGCAGCAGCGCGTCGTCGGGTGCCTGCCGGTGATCGATCCACCATTTCGCGTCGACCCGCGTGGCCAGGTCGGTGATGCAGTCCGGATGCGATCGCAGCAGCTTCGCCAGCCGTTCGGTGCGGATCTTGTCGGCCCAGGCCACCTGACGCGCGCTGCCGGTCAGCGGCGGCAGCACGTGGCCGGCGATCGCCGCGCGACAGGCCGCCGCCTGTTCGACGCGCGCCGCCGCCGTGCAATCGGCGCAGCGCTGCCGCTCCAGCCGCCGTTCGTCGCGGATGCAATCGGCGGCGGTGCTGCCGAAAAGCTCGTGTTGCTGCGCATGACCGCAGCGGTGCCAGATCGTCCGTTTCATGCGCGCGACGATGAGTCGGCGATTCACACCGATCCACCGTCTTGAGTCGAATTGACTCGCCCGCGCGACGAACGGCGTCAGGGGAGCGCGAACAGGCGCAGGAAATAGCTGACGAAGCGTCGCGCCTCCCCCTCCATGCCATCGGCCGGTGCGGACTCGACGCCCCATAGCCGGCGGTTCTGCTGCGCGCCGCCCATCCCGATCAGGACCCGCGCCATGTCGGTCGCGCCTTCGTCGCGCAGCCGGCCCGCCGCGATCTGTCCGGCCAGATAGGTGGCGAGCGCGCGTTCGATATGCAGAGCGGCCTGCTCGTAGAAAATCTGCCCGACCTCGGGGAAACGACCGCTTTCGCCGACGACCAGCCGCCAGGTCGCGACCGCATCGGGATGCGCGGTCTTGTTCATGAACACGCGGCAGAAATTGACCAGCGTCGCCTCCATGTCGCCGGGGGTCAGCAATTCGCCGGTCACCTGCTGCCGGAAGGCGGCGGTCACATCGGCGACGACCGCGGCGAACAATTCCTCCTTCGACCGGAAATAGCTCCACAACGTCGCCTTCGACCCGCCCAGCGTCTTGAGCAGGCCCGACATCGATGTGGCGGCATAGCCGTCCTCGAGGAACGACCGGCGCGCGGCGGCGATGATCGCGTCGCGGCGATCCTGTTTGCGGGCTTCGCGCTTGCCCAGGACGGGTTCTTCGGTAGGCATCATAAACTGTACCCCTTGGTACAGAAAGTCGTTGACAGGCGCAACCAGCAGGATCATGGAGCGAAGCGTACCCATTAGTACGGTTTTCGCCATGACACGCCAGATTTTCCGGCAGGCCCGCCCGTTGGCGCCGCTTGCGGTCCTGCTCCTGTCCGCCTGCGCGAGCGTGCCGCATCTCGCCGATGCGCCGACCCCGCGGACTCCCGCCAGCTTCGCCGCCGATCGCAGCCTTGCCGCGACCGGCGATACCGCCTGGCCGGCAGCGAACTGGTGGCAGGGCTATGGCGATGCGCAGCTCGACGTGCTGATCGCGGAGGGGCTCGCGGGTTCGCCCGACCTTGCCGCCGCGACTGCGCGCATCGCGCGGGCCGAGGGCTATGCGCAGCAGGCGGGCGCGGCCCGGTTGCCGACGCTGGGCGTCGCCGGCAATGTCGGCCTGACCAAGCAGAGCTACAATAACGGTATCCCCGCCGATTTCGTGCCGAAAGGGTGGAACGACACCGGGCGGGTGCAGGGCGAACTCGGCTTCGATCTCGATCTGTGGGGGCGCAACCGCGCGGCCTATGCCGCGGCGCGGTCGGACGCGGAGGCGGCACGGCTCGATCTGGCGCAGGCACAGCTGACGCTGTCGACCAATATCGCCGATGCCTATGCCGATCTGGCGCGGTTGTTCGCCGAACGCATGGTGGCGCTGGCGGCGCTGGACGTGCGGCAGCAGACCGCGAAGCTGACCGCCGACCGGGTGACTGGTGGGCTGGATACCCGCGCGGAACTCAAACAGGCGGAATCGGCGGTGCCGGCGGCGCGTGCCGATCTGGCGGCGACCGACGAGGCGATCGCACTGACCCGCAACCGCATCGCCGCGCTGCTCGGCAAGGGGCCGGACCGCGGGCTGACGATCACCCCGCCCGCCGCGACGATTGGCGCACGCGGGCTGCCGATCGGTGTGACCACCGACCTGATCGCGCGCCGGCCCGATATCGTCGCGGCGCGCACCCGGGTCGAGGCGGAGGCAAGCCGGATCAAGGTCGCGCGTGCCGATTTCTACCCGTCGTTCAACCTGTCGGCGGTGTTCGGCCTCCAGTCCCTGGGGCTTAGCAACCTTATCAACGGCGGATCGACCGCGGGCAGCGTCGGTCCGGCCTTCAGCCTCCCGATCTTTCGCGGCGGCGAGTTGCAAGGGCGGTACCGCGTGGCGCGCGGCGATTTCGATGCGGCGGTCGCCGATTACGACCGGACCGTCACCGACGCCTATCGCGCGGTCGCCGATGCGGTGGCCAGCCAGCGCGCGCTGACCACGCGGCTGACGCAATCGCAGCAGTCGCTGGCCGATGCGCAGGCCGGATACGACGTCGCGCGGCAGCGGTTCGAAGGCGGCCTGTCGCGTTTCACCGATGTGCTGGTCGCGCAGGACCGGGTGTTGCAGGCGCGGCGGATCGTCGCCGATCTGCAATCGCGTGCCTTTACCCTCGATATAGCGCTGGTCCGGGCGCTGGGCGGCGGGTTCACCGCCCCGGCCACCGCACAGCAAACGAAGGACCTGACCCATGGCTGATGCCGATCCCGCCGACCGCAGCTTCGCCGATGCCAAGGCCGCGGCCGACACCCCTGCCCCGTCGAAGCGCAAGAAGCTGTTGGGCGGCATCGCCGCCGTCGTGCTGCTGGCCGGCGCGGGCTATGGTGGCTGGTATGCGCTGGTCGGCAGCAACTATGTCGAGACCGACAATGCCTATGTCGGCGCCGAAACCGCGCAGATTACGCCGATGGTCGCGGGACAGGTGATCGCGATCGGGGCTTCGGAAACGCAAGGCGTGAAGCGCGGCGACGTGCTGGTCCGCCTGGACGACAGCGATGCGCGCATCGCCCTGGCGAGTGCACAGGCCGATCTGGCCAAGGCACGGCGTGAATTCGGGCAGACCTCGGCGACCAGCGGCGCGCTGTCGGCGCAGGTGCAGGCCAAGGGCGCCGAGGTGGTCAGTGCCCGCGCGCAGCTGACATCGGCACAGGCGTCGTTCGACAAGGCACAGGTCGATTTCAACCGGCGGCAGCGGCTTGCCCCCAATGGCGCGGTATCGGGCGACGAACTGACGCAGGCGACCAACGCGCTGGCGGCGGCACGCGCGACGCTCGAACAGGCACGGGCAGCGGTGGCCGAGGCCGCGTCGCAGCGTAGCGCCGCGGCGGGCAATCTGGCGGCCAATCAGGCGCTGGTCCAGGGCGCAACGTCCAACACCGCCCCGGACGTGCTGGCGGCGGAAGCACGGGTGCGACAGGCGCAGCTCGACCTCGACCGCACCGTCATCCGCGCGCCGATCGACGGCGTGGTCGCCAACCGCACCATACAGGTCGGCCAGCGCGTCGCGGCGGGCACGACGATGATGCGGATCGTCCCCGTCAACAGCGCCTATGTCGATGCGAACTTCAAGGAAGGCCAGCTGACCAAGGTCAAGCCCGGCCAGCCGGTGAAGCTGACCTCCGACCTGTATGGCGACGATGTCGAATATCATGGCCGGGTGGTCGGCTTCTCGGGCGGGACAGGATCGGCGTTCGCGCTGATCCCGGCGCAGAACGCGACCGGCAACTGGATCAAGGTCGTGCAACGGCTGCCGGTACGCGTCGCGCTCGATCCCAAGGAATTGCAGGCGCATCCGCTGCGCGTCGGGCTGTCGATGACCGCCGAGGTGGACGTTTCGGGGCGGTAGTCGGGACGATCTCCCCTCCCTGACGAGGGCGGGGAGCACGAAGGGAGCAAGGCGGCATGGCCGGCCAGGACGATTTCAAACCCTATAGCGGTGCCACGCTGTGGCTGGCCGGGCTGGTGCTGGCGCTGACCAATTTCATGGTCGTGCTCGACACGACCATCGCCAACGTCTCGGTCGGGCATATCGCCGGATCGCTCGGCATCTCGACCAGCCAGGGCACGTGGATCATCACCTCCTACGCGGTGGCGGAGGCGATCTGCGTGCCGCTGACCGGATGGCTGGCCGGGCGGTTCGGGACGGTCAGGACCTTCGTGATCGGCATGATCGGTTTCGGTGTCTTCTCGGTGCTGTGCGGGCTGTCGACCAGCCTCGCCATGATCGTCGTCGCCCGGATCGGTCAGGGGCTGTGTGGCGGCCCGCTGATGCCGCTGACCCAGACGATGCTGTTGCGTGTCTTTCCGCGCGAACAACATGGCCAGGCGATGGGCATGTGGGCGATGACGACGGTCACCGCGCCAATTCTTGGCCCGATCCTGGGGGGGACGATCAGCGACAGCTGGTCGTGGCACTGGATCTTCTTCATCAACATTCCGGTCGCGATCTTCTGCGTGTTCGGCGCACTGCGGCTGCTGAAGCCCGCCGAGACGAAGCGCGAGAAGCTGAAGGTCGACAAGATCGGTCTGGCGCTGCTGATCCTGTGGATCGGGGCGTTGCAGATCATGCTCGACATCGGGCGCGAACATGACTGGTTCACCGACCCGACGATCGTCATTCTTGCGATCGTGGCGGCAGTCGGCGCGGCGGTGTTCGTCGCGTGGGAGCTGACCGAGCGGCAGCCGATCGTCGACCTGCGCGTGTTCCGCCACCGGGGGTTCACCGTCGCGGTCGCGGCGCTGTCCTTCGCGTTCGGGACGTTCTTCGCGTCGGTCGTGCTGATTCCGCAATGGTTGCAGGCGAGCCTTGGCTACACCTCGACCTATGCCGGCTATGCCACCGCCTTTAACGGGATGGGGGCGGTCATCATGTCGCCGTTCGTCGCCAAGATGCTGAAGAAGCGCGATCCGCGGGCGCTGGTGTGTTTCGGCATCTTCTGGATCGCGGGGTGCAATCTTCTCCGCGTCGGATGGACGACCGGCTCCGATTTCTGGACGCTCGCCTTCCCGCAGATGTTGCAGGGGTTCGGCATGCCGTTCTTCTTCATCCCGCTGACCACGATCGCGCTGGGTGCGGTCGATCCGAAGGAGACGGCGTCGGCGGCGGGCGTCATGAGCTTCCTGCGCACCATGGCCGGGGCGATCGGCACGTCGGTGTCGATGACGCTGTACGCCAACAACATGACCGTCGCCCGCAGCGAAATGGTGTCGCGGCTCGACACCGATGCGACGCAACAGGCGCTGACCGCGCAAGGCTTCTCGATCGATCAGGTGCGCGGCGCGATCGAGATGACGGTGACGCAGGAAAGCAGCACGCTGGCGATCAACCACATGTTCCTGTTGTCGGCGATCATCTTTGCCGGGGCGGCGCTCATCATCTGGCTGGCCCCCCGCCCCGCGCGAATGGCGGGACCGGGGGCGGCGCACTAGGGACTGGCGCCCCGCCGCATAACCGCTACGATCGCCCGACCGGGGGGAAGATCATGAGCGGATTCACGACGTCGCGGCGGCAGTTGCTCGCCTATTCGTTGGCCGGCGCGGGTGCGGCGACGGTGCCGGCATGGGCGCGTGCGGCGGAGGCGGACGATGCCGAGATCGACGCGATCGTCGACGGTTTCATGCGCGCCTATCAGACGCCGGGCGTCGCCATCGCCGTCCTCAGACCCAATCGTCCGCCGCTGCTCCGCGCCTATGGCGTCCGTACGCTGGGCCGGCCCGACAAGGTCGATATCCATACCCGCTTCGGCATCGCGTCGCACAGCAAGGCATTCACCGCGGCCGCGCTGGCACTGCTGGTCGATTACAAGAAGATCGGATGGGACGATCCGGTCGTCAAACACCTGCCCGATTTCCGCATGTACGATGCCGCGGTCACGCCGATGATGACGGTGCGCGACCTGCTGGTGCATCGCTCGGGCCTGCCGCTGGGTGCGGGCGACCTGATGTTCTTTCCGGCGGGCAGCCATGTCGCGGCCGATGCGCTGAAGGCCCTGCCCCATCTCAAACCCGTGCGTGGGTTTCGCGATGGCTATGATTACGACAACATCCTGTATCTGGTCGCGGGGCTGCTGATCGAACGGGTGTCGGGCATGGGCTGGGACCGGTTCGTGCAGACGCGGCTGTTCGATCCGCTGGGCATGGCCGACGCCTCGCCGACCCGGCGTGCCAACGACCCGGACGTCGCCGGTCGCCATGCGCGGCTCGGGCCGCCGGTGCGGGGCATGGGCAAGCTGGAGGTGATCGCTGCCGACGAAGGGCCGATGGTCGACGCGGCGGGCGGCATCAACGCCAGTGTCGCCGACATGGCGAAATGGTTTCAGGCGCAGCTGGCCGGCGGGTTGCTGGCAGGTGGCAAGCGGATCTGGTCGGCCGAACAGGCGAAGCAGATGTGGACGCCCGCCACCATCACCGCGTCGACCAGCGGCGCGACCGCCGAAAACCCGGTCCGCCCGATCCTGCAAACCTATGCGCTGGGCTGGTTCGTGCAGGATTATCGCGGCTTGCAGATGATCCAGCACAGCGGCGGCCTGTCGGGGCAGGTCACGCACAGCGCGATGCTGCCGACGCGTGGGATCGCCGTATCGGTGCTGACCAATGTCGAAGACGGCGTGTCGCAGCCGATCCGTAACGCGATCCTCGACCGACTGATCGATGCCCCCGCCTTCGACTGGATCGCGTTCTTCGGCAAGCGCATCGAGCAGAACCAGACCGAGGCGTTGGCGAGCGTCGCCGGCGGCGTGGAAAAGGCGCCGCCGGGCGGACCGTCGCTGCCGATCGCCCGCTATGCCGGGCGCTATCGCGACCCATGGTATGGCGATATCGTCGTCACCGAACGGCGCGGGAAACTGGCGATCGATTTCGTGCCGACCCCGGCATTCAAGGGGCCGCTCGAACCCTGGGGCCCGGACAGCTTCCGCACCCGTTTCCCTAAGGGCGCGGGCGAGGATGCGGTGGTCACCTTCGCCATTGCCGATGGTCGGATCACCGGCGTTAGCATGAAGGCGCTCTCGCCGCTTGCCGATTTCAGCTATGATTTCCAGCATCTGGCGTTCGTGCCGGTGGCGTGACGCCCGCCAAGTTCACCACCCCATGCTGCCCGGCACGCCCTTATACGGGCCGGCCAGATCGGGGGTGATCCAGCCGCCGTAGAAGCCGCCCGGCTGCGGCACGACGCGCTGGCCGTCGACGCTGCACCGGTCGAGCGGCCCGGCATAGAAGGCGACATGATCGCGCAGGATCGCGAAGGCAGGGGTCGGATCGGGATAGCTCCACGCGACGTCGCGGAGCAGTTCGTCGCCAATGGCGAGGTGCCAATAGACCGCCTGCCCCTTCCATTCGCACAGCGAGCGGCGGGGCGAGCGTTGCAACACCCCCGGCGCGATATCGCCGGGCGGAATATACCAGCTGGGCGGATGACTGGTTTCCAGCGTGCGGATCGCGGCGCGAGTGTCGGCGACGATCACGCTGCGATACTCGATCTCGACATGGCGGTCGCTCGGCACGGCGATGGCGGGGCGCGGATAGTCCCAGACGCTGGTCTGTCCGGGGCCGACCGGATCGGGCTTTGGCCAAGGGCTCATCGCTCGTTGTCCTGCCAGATGCGTGTTGCGAGCAGCGTCGCGAAACCGAGCCATGCGACGAACGGCACACCCAGCGCCGCCGCCGGGCGATCGACCTTGGCGGCGGTCACGACATAGGCGGTGCCGGTTGCGATCATCGCGCCCGACGCAGCCGCGCTCGCCCCCAATTGCCGTTCGCGAAAGAAGAGCTGCGTCCAGCCCCCGACCATCGCGCTGTTGACCAGCCATGCGCCGACCGCCGCGTTGCGCATCGGCCCGGCTGGTTCGCGCAGCAAGCGGTAGCCGCCGACCGCGAGGCCCGTTTCGAGCACCGGCCACACCGCGCCGAACGCGGCGTCGGGCGGAGTGTAGTCGGGCTTGTCGAGGCGGCGATACCAGCGGCGGATGCCGGGGTGCGACGGATCGGGCGCGTTGCGCCGCCCGACCAGCGCGCTGACGCCGAGCACCGCGCCGACGATGCCGAGCGCCAGCAGCGGCGACAGCCCGGTCTTCTCCGGTGCCGGTGCCGGTCGCTCGCTTTCGGGCAGATAGCGCGCCAGATCGGGTTCGGGCGTATCGCCGCCGAACAGGTTGCCCGACAGCTTGCGCACCGCCGGACGGCTCGCGAAGTCGAGCGCATTGTGGAGCAGGCGGATGCCGATCCGGCTGTGCGGGTTCATCAGCCGCGGCGCGATCTTCGGCACCCCCTGCGCATCCTCGACCATCGGCCGCATCTGTGCTTCGTATGCGGCAAAGGCGGCGGGGACATCGGCGTGAGCGATCAGTTCCTGTGCCAGCACGTACGCACCGGTTACCGCCAACGTCGTGCCATAGCCCGCGATCGGCGTGGCGCACCATGCGGCATCGCCGGTCAGCGCGACCCGACCGTTCGACCAGCGCGGCATCCGCACCTGTCGCAGCACGTCGAAATAGAAATCGTCGGTATCGTCCATGCCGTCCAGCACCCGCTGCGACTGCCACCCCGCATCGGCGAAACGGTCGCGCAGCCACGCCTTTTGCCGGGCGACGTCCCAATCCTGTTCGCCGCCGGGCGGCTGCTGCACCGACAGCATCGCGCGCGTCGTGCCATGGCGGTCGGGGCGGAGCGACACGCTGCGCCCGCCCGGCGCATTGTACCAGCGCCATAGTTGGTCGTCGTCGGCGGTACGGGGAATGGTGAAATAGGCGATGGTCAGGTCCATCCAGCGCGGCTCGTTCTCCGCCGGAAACACCAGTTCGCGCGTCGTCGATCCGACACCCTCCGCGACGATTACCGCGTCATAGCGTGCGGTCGTGCCACCGGCGAAACCGACCGTCACGCCGTCGCCGGCCTGATCGATCGTCGCGATATGATCGCCGAAACGATAGGTCGCACGCTCCTTGGCCGGTTCGTAGAGCAGCCGCGCCAGATCGCCGCGCAAAATCTCCATCTCGGCGGTCGGGCCGTCCTCGTCCTGATCGCTGGTCAGGAACTGGGCGTCGACCTTGCCGTCGGCATCGACCCAGGCGGTCCCCTCCTCGCCGGTACCCTGGTCGAGCGCGGTCCGTTCCAGCCCCATGCGACGCAGCACCTCGCGGCCCGGCCCTCGTACGTCGATATTCTGCCCGCCATCGCGAAATTCGCTCGCGCGCTCGACCACGGTGACGTCGAACCCGGCCCGGCCCAGCCACCATGCGACGATATTGCCGGCGACGCTGGCACCGGTGATGAGGACGGAACGGGACATGGCGGCTCTCCTTCGCCGCGCATAACGGTCGAAGCGCCTTCGGGTCGCACGCGGGTTTGAGGGGCCCCCGACGGGCAATTGGTTTCGCAGCGTCCACGGCTTGTCCGGCCCGGCGTAACCGCCATACTCCGACCATGATGATCCGCGCCTCGATCGCCGCCCCGTTGCTCGCGCTTCCGGCGATCGCCCCGGCACAGGCCCCTGCCCCGGCGTCGCAGCCGATCACCATCGGCACCCGGCACTACCTGCCCTCTGCCATTCTCGGCAACGTCCGTGAGGTGAATGTCTGGCTGCCCGACAACTATGCCGCGTCGACCGATCGCTATCCGGTCGTCTATGTGCTCGACGGAGCGGTCGGCCAGGATTTCCGGCATATCGCGGCACTCGGCAGTCTCGCCTCGCTCAGCTGGACGTTCGGACCGTTCATCGTCGTCGGCATTCAGACCCGCGACCGGCAGGCCGAGCTGACGCCGCCTGCCAGCGATCCGCGCTATGTCGCCGCGTTTCCCAAAGGCGGTGGTGCGGCGCGGTTTCGCCGGTTCCTGACGCAGGAGGTGATCCCGTTCGTCGAGCGCCGCTACCGCACCGGTAGCAGGCGCGCGATCATGGGGGAATCGCTCGCCGGGCTGTTCGTGGTCGACACGCTGCTCACCGAACCGTCGGCGTTCAGCGATTATGTCGCGATCAGCCCCAGCCTTTGGTGGGACGATCGGCGGTCGCTCGGCCCCGCTGCCGCCGCCGCTCTGGCGCGGGCGAGGAACACGCGCCTGTTCCTCGCGGTCGCCGATGAAGGCGGCACGATGCAGGACGGGGTCGACCGTCTGCGCGCGATGATCGATCGGCTGCCGGCGGGACGGGTGACGCTGCGCTATGCCGATTACCGCGCCACTGCGACCCATGCGACCGTGTATCACACGGCAGCCGAAGCGGCGTTGCGCTGGCTCTACCCCGCCCCGCCCTATGACACCGGGCCGACGCCGTAGTTCATGATCGAGGGGGCCCGCCCCCCGCCCCCTGACCCTATTTCGGAAAGACCAGCGCGTCCGAAAAGAACGGGATGACCACCGTCTGCATCTGCGTCGCGACGCCGCTGGTATGGTCGCCCGAATAGACCTGATAGCGGTGTTTGATGCCATAGCGGTCCATCGCCGCGTGCAGCTGTTCGGCGCCGTCCTTCAACCCGTCGCGATCGCCGACGTCGAGGCCGATGGCGCGATAGCGGCGCAGGTGGCCGACATGCTGGTCGAACATCGCGATCGGGGTGTTGGCGTTCCAGCGGGCGAGCACGTCGGGCTGCGGCACCCCGTCCTTGATCGGCAGGTCGAGATAGAGCGGCGGCGCCTTCGGATTGGGCGACCATGCGGCGGCGGTCGCCAGTTGCGCGCGCTGTCCCCAGTTCAGCTTGGCGCTGTCGGCGGGCGAGGTCATGGCGCGGAACACCTTCTCCTGCTCGGCATCGGTCACGCCCAGCGCCCGGGTCAGCAGGCAGCACGGACTCATGATATAGAGCGCGCCGAACGTGTCGGGATGCAGCATGCCGATGCGGGTCGTGCCATAACCGCCCATCGAATGACCGGCGAGACCGCGGCTCTCGCGTTTCGGCACGGTGCGGTAATGGCTGTCGACATAGGCGACCACATCGCGCGCGATGAAATCCTCGAAATTTCCGACTGTTACTGACCGTGAATAGAAGCTGCCGTTGTGCATCGTCTTACTGTCGGGGATCACCACGATCATCTCCCGCGCACCCTTGGCGAAGGCGGCCTCGATCGTCTGCGGGACGTGGATCTCGCTCGCCCATTGGTCGGCGCCGATCGAATAGCCGTGTAGCGCATAGACGACCGGATAACGGCGGTTGCGCGACGTCCTGTAGCTGGGCGGGAGCAGGACGATGACCGGGCGGTCGGCGCTGTTGCCCTCCAGATTGCCTTCGACCGCTGGCGAATGGACGGTAATGCGCTCGACGCTCATCGGCTTGGCACCGGCGACCGCGGCGGGGGCGGGCGTCGCGACCTGCGCGGCGGCGATGGCGGGCGACAGCAGCGCGAGGGCGGCGAGGATCGTCTTCATTCGTCCAGCTCCAAGGGTCAGGCAGGAATCAGCCGCTCGCCGCGCAGGCGGACGATGCGGCCGGGGATAAGATCGATGGTGGTGGTCACGTCGTTCAGCCGGACCTGCCGCCGACCGGCGATGCCCGGCCGCAGCACCGCTTCGTCGAGCCGCCCGCCCCGCCAGCGCAGGTCGATGCCGAGGCCGCCCCGCGCGCGCAGGCCGGTGATCGACCCCTGGCCCCAGGCACGCGGCAGTGCCGGCAGCAGCAGCAGCTCGTCGTCACGGCTCTGCAGTAGCATTTCGGCAATGGCGCGGGTGCCGCCGAAATTGCCGTCGATCTGGAACGGCGGGTGCGAATCGAACAGATTAGGATAGGTCCGCGCCGGCCCCAGCAGATAGGCGAGGATGCGGTGCGCATGGTCGCCATCCTTCAGCCGCGCCCACAGATTCGCGCGCCACGCCGTCGCCCACCCGGTTGATTCGTCGCCGCGCAACTCCAGCGACCGGCGGGCGGCGGCGGCGAGGTCAGGCGTGCGGTCGGGGCTGATCTGATCGCTCGGGAATAGCGCATAGAGGTGCGAGACATGGCGATGCTTCGGCTCGGGCGCGGCCATGTCCCAATCCTCGCGCCATTCCTGCAACTGCCCGGCGGCACCGATCCGGTCGGGGGCAAGGCGCGCGCGGGCGGCGGTGATCTCGGCGGCGAAGACGGCGTCGGTGTTCAGCAGCTTGGCGGCGCGACCGACCTGATCGAACAGGTCGCGCAATATCTGATTGTCCATCGCCGGCCCGGCACAGATCGACGCCCCCTTGGGATGAATATTTTCGGGCGACAGCGACGGGCTGGTCATGAGGCCGCCGCTCGCCGGATCGACCTGCAAGGTATCGAGGAAAAACAGCGCCGCCCCGCGCAGAATCGGATAGACCGAGCGAAGATAGTCGAGGTCGCGGCCATAGTCGTAGTGATCCCACAGATGCGTGCACAGCCACGCGCCGCCGGTCGGCCACAACCCCCATTGCGCGCCGTCGACCGGCGCGGTTGCGCGCCACACATCGGTATTGTGGTGGCACACCCATCCGCGTGCGCCGTACATCGTCCGCGCGGTCCGCTCGCCGGTGATCGCCAGCTCGCGCATCATCGCCACGAACGGCGCCATGCATTCGGGTAGGGCCGTGACCTCGGCCGGCCAATAGTTCATCTCGGTGTTGATATTGACGGTATATTTGGACTGCCACGGTGGATCGACCTTGTCGTTCCAGATGCCTTGCAGGTTCGCGGGCTGCCCCCCTGCCCGCGACGACGCGATCAGCAGATAGCGGCCATAGTTGAAATATAGCGTGGCAAGCGACGGATCCTCGGCCATCCGGTCGACGGCGACGCGCTCGTCGGTCGGCCGCAGGGCCGCCGGGGTCTCGCCTAGATCGAGCTTCACCCGATCGAACAGCGCGCGATGCGCTGCCAGCGCCTGCTGCCGAATCCGTGATTCTCCCTTTGCCCGCGCCCGCTCGATCATCTGCAGCGTCGCTGCTTCAGGATCGCCGCCGACGTCGTCGAACCGGCGAACACTGGTCGCCATCGTCAGCAGGATCGTCACGCGGCGCGCGTCGCTGATCTCAATTCGATCACCGACCGCCCTTACCCGCCCCCGCCCGGCTGAGACCTGCACCCGCGCGGCAAAGCGTAGCGCCGCCGCGATCCCCGTCCGCGCGCCGTTCCGCCCGGTCATCATCAGCACATCGCCGGTCGCCGAAACGCGGACGCCCGATTGCGGCGAAGTCATCCCTACCGACAATCCGAACGGCTTGTCCCCGCGCAACCGGACCACGATCACCGCGTCGTCCGGTGCGGCATAGACCTCGCGCCGGAACCGCGTACCGCCGAGCGTGAACTGCGTATCCGCCGTCGCCGTCGCCAGGTCGAGCGATCGACGATAGTCGCTCGCTGCCCCTGCCCCGACCAGCTCGAGGATCAGGTCGCCGAGCGGCTGATACGCCATCTGCGTGAGCGGCGTCGCCATCACCTTGGCGTTGGCCAGCTTCTCTGCCTCGGCATAGCGCTCCGTCGCGATCAGCGCCCGAACCTCGGGCAATGCCGCACGCGCCGCCGGGTTGACCGGATCATAGGGACCCCCGCTCCACAAGGTCGCCTCGTTCAGCTGAAGTCGCTCGCGCTCGACCCCACCGAACACCATCGCCCCCAACCGGCCATTCCCGACCGGCAGCGCCTCGGTCCAAAGCGTCGCGGGTTGCCGATACCAGAGCGTCGCGGCCGTCGAAGCCGGCGAGGCAGCCTGTACCGGCAACGCCGCCGCGGCCACGCCGGCGGCGGCTCCCTTAAGGACGGTACGGCGGTCGGTGCGGGGAAGCTGGGTCATGCCGCGGAGACTAGGCGGTAAATCGCCTCGCACAAGCGCCGTGGAGGGCCCGCCAGACGTCGCCACGTTTGCTTTCCGAAGATTTTGTTCCCGCGAATCGAAAATAGCTGTTGACCTCCCAATCGCCTCCACCTAGATGGGTGTCACCGCAGCGGTGGCCGACACGGTCGCTTCTGCTTCAACCGGGACCTGGCACTGACCGAGAGGTTGGTGTCATGTGGTTCCGGTCTCTCTATCGCCGGCTTGCTGGCGCTTCGACCTGAGGGTTTGGAGCAGGGAGTGCTATTTGACATTGTAGTTTAGATGAAGGGACATGTGGGCG
>NZ_JBQCMO010000020.1:0-23344 GCF_051965015.1 Sphingomonas sp. SAFR-052
CAGCTGGCCAGCAGCTTCCTGGGCATGGTCCACCTTGCCACCGCCAGATACTGGCTCAAATTCGTCCACGCCGCCTAAGAGGCATAGCGATAAAGGCGAGTCGTGGAGCTTCGATCAATTCTGCCAGCGAACGTTCGGGAAAGGGCGCCGTTCGCCGCTAGCCAGTACCGCTTGGCCCCGTCCGTATGCATTGCGATCGAATGTAACGGACCTGTCGGGCCGACGCGGCGTTTACACAGGCATGACTCTTGTCCGACGCGAGCGATCAGTGGCTTTTCCTATCGTCTACCATCCTGCCGCCCTGGATGAAGCTCGTCGCTTGATTGCTGAGCATGAGGGTAGAGCGCTCCGTCTCGTTGAGAGCAAACTGAACGACCAGCTTGCCAAGGGCGACGTGGTGGCCGCACTTCACCTCGATCAGGTACGACGCGCAATCTCGAATGCCGACGCTGGGCCTTTAGTCCCCTAATGCGCTTACTGGCTTATCAGCTTATCATAAGTCACACTGCCGTAAGGCGTACGGATCGCAATCTGCGAAATCGCTTAAGGAAGCGGCTACGCAAATGGTGCGCGCTCTCCAGCACGGAATAATTGGCTCAAGAACCGCACAAGCTAAACGGCTGTTAATTCGCATCCCTCGCGGCCTAATACGGTGCCGAATTCGACTTGCACGTTACTCGTATCGTTGTACCGAGCGGTTGCTGTTTCCCTAAATCCCGAGATCCATTGACTGCGTTCCGCATGCATGAATGGCGATTTGTACGGGCAATCGCAGATTGTTGAACCGGCTATGCGGCCATGCGCCAGCCCTTCGTTATACGGATTTTGCATACAGTACCCCCAGTGCGCCTGTAGCAAATCGATTAAAACGAAAGCCACCTCGAATTATGATGTCGGTCTATATCCTAGAGGTATAGGTACGTTGGAGTTCATACGAGTGGCGCTGCTTGATAACTTTAATTCAAAACGCGGCGGAGGATATTGGTCGCTAACTCTGGAAGACTGAGCACGCACTCGCGGTGGCGCCGGGTGTCGGGTTCAGCGTTTCCGAAGTCCGTTCCCGGACGGGGAACGAGGCTTCGGAGCGGATGATCGGCGTGCCGAACAGCATGGATGAAACGATCGGTTTGTAGCGATACGTAACTTCGACGAACACCATCGCGGCATTGTCGGACGCCGCAATCTGGTTGCCGGGGGCGCCCATGGCCTGAAGCGTTGCGTCACTCTCCCCCTTCCCAGACGTGCCGTATTGCGGCTGTGAGTCCGGAACGTTCAGCGCACCGGTACAGCGCTGCCAAACGATCCGCTGCCCTCTACGGCCATCTGAAAAGCCATTTGACGTCACGTCACTCATTACGATGCGACCGCTGCCAGCAAAATCCATTGGTTCCCCAACGATCTTGCCGCCGAGAAGCACTTCGTTCACGTCAGCTTCGCTGATCGAATCTCGTACGCGGGCCGCGTTGTCCGCGCTGGTCGCCGCAATCTGATGGACGCGCAGTATGGATATGCCATAATTGCACAGCTCAAGACCAAAAAGCAGCACGGTCAGCACCAACGGCAGCGTAAGGGCGAACTCGAGCAGAGCCAGTCCTTGCCTGTCTCTCCCGAAGGAAGACAATTTCGTTCGTATTGTCATGGGCAACGTACCGTCGGCATTGCGCGTGACGTAAAGGGCTGATTGCGCAGTACGGTCGAGGTTGTGATCTCCTGCTGAGATCCCCAACCGAACAGGCTGCCAACCGGCATGATGCTCGGGTACTGCAGGCTAACTGTGTAGCGGACGATATCATCCGCAGTACCAATGCCGCTATTCGTTTTAACGTCGTATGCGCCGTTATTGTTCGCATCCTCATAACAATCTTGGGTGCTATCATAGGCACCGTCACCGTTACGGTCGAAGGTGAGTTTCTCTGGCTTTCCGACGTTCGAAAAGTTGTAAAAGCTCTCCTTCTTGATCGACTGGATGCTGATGCTTCCAGACAGCGTTGCCATCCGATCCGTTATGGTCTTGTCGATCTGCGCGCCACTCCGATCGCCAACCGTTGCCTGCCGCGACGCTTCAAGTAACGCGCCCTGAAGGATTGCATTGACATACGCACGGTAACCAAGCTCGAAACCGCCAGCCAGAAGAGCGCACAAGACGGGTAGTATCAGTGCGAATTCCAGCACCGTTGCTCCGCGTGTCGCAGTGAGGAACCTGGTTATCACTGGCTTAGCCTCAGTGAACCAATTTTTGATCCAATCTCTTTGAATTTGGCGATCAAGGCGGCGTTGGATGATAGGCCGGCAGCCTGCTCTGGTTTCGACGCACAGTTGGTCATGTCCGCCGTCAACGTAGTCGAGAAAGCAATGACCCATATGTCGATGCCCTTCGCTTTCGCAGCGTTACACGCCATACGGAAGCGCTGCAGATGTCGAGCGAGCAAGGCAGCGTTATCGGTAGTGGGGGAACCGTTCACTCTTCCATCGAGATATTCGATGCCATAGGCGGAGTAGTCGTTCCAAGTAGGAGACATGTCCCCGTCCGTCATGAATATCATGTACTTCTTTACAGAGAAGCCACGAATTTTTGCTGGATTATCAGGGTCGGTCACATCGTTAGTTTCGGGCGTTGCTGACTTGAACAGACCTGTCGTCGAAAGGAACCGTGCGCCCCAGATCATACCAATATCGTGATAGGTGCCGCCACGGGCTACGAGGCCATTCAGGTAGGACACAAAACCGGACCGATTGTTATAGTAGTTCTGTAGCCGTTTGGCTTCAGTTGGACAGTAAGCAACTGGTTGACGGCCAACACCGTACGACCACGACCAGTCGGGGTAGTAGCTGACGTCGTTCCACATTGGCCGCCAACGGGTGTCATCGTTATACGGCACCAGATCAACATCGAGATCATAGGCGTCGCTTGGCGCGGTGGTCGAAGAACCGCCGTTGATCGCGGCCGAATTGGTCTTACGCTCCTCGATGCAGCCGTTCCAAACCGATTTGAACTCGTAAGGCCGATCATCAGAAGGATCGTTAGTGCCGGTTATCTGCCAGATTGGCGTCGGTGACTGGACGTTGGTTGCCTTCAGGTTGCTTGCCAAAAACGGGCGCACGTCGACCGATCGACGACCATAGGTATAGCCATCCGGGTTGCCCTTGCTTTGAACAATCACGCTACATCGATTACTAGCTAACCACCATCCGCCCATTACACCTGTGTAATTGGCGTCCGCTTGGCTCGCCTGGCTGTCATAAGTGTAGGCGGAGTTGCACGCTGACTTGTTGTTGAAATATGCTGTTGCATCGATCCAGTCGGGAGTACGCGACTGATACGACCAGCTTTGAACCATCCAGTCTGGGTTCTTTTCGTACAGGATCCTTCCGACATTGACCGTACTGTTGTAGTTGACGAAGCCGTAGCGGAGCCGGAGATTGTTAGCAGCGAGCTGGGACTGGGCAGTTTCCAACGTGTCGTAGAAGCTTGTTGCTGCACTCCGCAGGGCACCCATTCGAGAGCCGCTTTGCTCGACGTCGCCACAGTAGCCAGTGACGCCAGGCGCGCAATTCATCGACCCCGATAGATCGAACACGAACATGATGTCCGTGTTCACGAAATCTTGCGTTGCCGAGCAGGTCGTCGAAATTGGCAAGGTATCGAAGCCAAACAGGCCCATCAGCGTTGTCGGGACGGTGGTTTGGCTACTGATTTGCAGGGTGCCTGCAGTCGGGACCGACATCGTCAGGGTGTAAGGCGCCGACTGCAGATACCCTTGGGGGAAATCAAACATGAAGTACTTGGTTGCTTCATCACGCGCCGCTTGGGGTAAGGTCAGCCCCGCCAGCATGCGTCGACCAGCCAACGATCCAGCGTCACATGCTTGGCGGAAACGGTTCTGCGCAACGTAGGCCCGGGTCATGTCCAAACCTGACCCCATGAGCGCGACCAGCGGTATGAGCGCTAGCGTCATCATCGCCAGCGTATTGCCGCGCTGATCGGACCAAAGGCGGCCAAGCAGCATTCTCAAAGACATTGCAGTCGTACGCACCATTAGCCCCTACCCGCTTCGGACGAGCGAAGACCGCTTATGTGCTGATTATGCTGAAAACTTTTTTAATGCGGGGTGTGGCTCGTCGCGGTTACGAAGAATATGAGCTCTCTACCGCGTAAAATGCGGACTCTCGTACTGACGCCGGATACTCAGGCCGGTCCCGGCAGCGCGATCGACGGCTCGGTCGTTGATACTACTTCTTTCATCCGGTGTAGCGCAGTCACCCGCTTGACCTGTGCAATGCTGCAGCCGGCTAGTTCCGCCGTGCGAGCGATACTCATGCCTGCTTCGCGCAGCGCGATAATGCGACGATGGTGGGCAAGGTTTGGCTTTCGCCCGGTATAGCGCCCCGCCCGCTTGGCGATCTCGATCCCCTCCCGTTGGCGTTCGCGCCGCGTTTCGTAATCGTCACGGGCAGTTTGCAGTGCCACGCGGAGCAGCATGTCCTGGACCGCCTCTAGCACGATACGCGAGACGCCCGAACTGTCGGCAACCAGATCGGAAAGGTCGACGATCCCCGGCACCGCCAACCGTGCCCCCTTCCCTCGGATCGTTGCGACCAGCAGTTCGGCTTCGGGCAAAGGCAGGCGGCTGATCCTGTCGATCTTCTCGGCGATCACGACCTCGCCGGGTTGCAAGTCGGCGACCATGCGCAACAGTTCGGGGCGATCGGGTCGCGCGCCCGACGCCTTCTCACGGTACACCGCCGCGACATAGAAGCCGGCGGCCCGCGCGCTGGCAACGATCGCCTCCTGCCGGGTGAGATCCTGTTCGTCGGTACTGACGCGGAGGTGCACTCGAACGGCCCGGATTATACTGCTTCGCTGTTCGCTCATCATTCCTCGGCTCAACTGGGCATACCCAAGGTAGCAATAGGCCAATTGGAAGCGAGCAAGTTCGACGGCGCCATTAACAGCTAGTGATAGAGGGCGTTTCCATAAATGAACGACACTGGTGATCGTTCCGGTTAATACCGGATGTTGGCTTTAGCTCATGTTCCAAAACTAAGCATGGTAGCGACAACATCATATTTGCTGAACCTTGCCTTCGTCATTGACGCATCCATCGTCCGGCACCTGCCAAATGTAACCGGGAACTTTCCACGTAGAACGGACCGATTCGAAGGGATCAGGCCAAAGGTCGACTTGCTCAGTCATCGTTGCCTGCTCGAACACCATCGGAAAGGTCCCACCTCATCAAGACAAAATCTTAATTATGTTTCATAATACGACATAGACGAAGCGGCCTTATTTGCAACCTAAAGCTATCTGAAAACCAAAAACGATCCAAATCGGCAACGCCGGCGTTATTATATCATCAGTTGCACGCGACGTATCCAACGCAAACTTTCTACGTCGCGTGAACCTCGGCTCAACCGAAGCTGAAATCGTTGCTGCCGGCAGCGGTGTTCAAATTATACACACCGATCAACTGGATTTGTTCGATGATCGACTGGTCGGCAGAGGTGATGATATAGAAATCGCTACTGCCGACCTGCGTAATGGTGCCTTGGCCAAAGCCTTTGAACAGAAGCTTGTCGCCAACGAGTGCCCCCGCACCCGTAAAGTCTGCCACTCGGTCACCGGCCGCTTGGCTCGCTTGGAACACGAACGTGTCGTTGCCGCTACCGCCGCGGAGTTCGTCCGCACCGGCACCGCCGTCGAGGACGTTGCTCAGACCGTTGCCGACGATCTCGTTGGCGAGGGCATTGCCGGTACCGTTTCGCCCTTCACCGATCAGCCGCAACGATTCGACGTTGGTCGCCAGCGTATAGCTCTCCGCCGAACTCAGTACCTGATCGCTGCCACCATTCGCCCCCTCGACCACCAAGTCATCGCTCCGCCCGACAACATAGGTGTCGTTACCGCCAAGGCCCGTCATCGTGTCCTTGCCGCTGCCACCGTCAATATAATCATTGCCCACGCCGCCGGTAATGACGTTGTCGGACGAGTTACCGGTGCCGGTGAAGTTGCCGGCTCCGTTGTAGACCAGATTTTCAACGTTGGATTTCAGCGTATAGGTCGCCAGGATGGTCTCGATCGTGTCGATGCCGGAACTGCCGTTTTCAGTCACCACGTCGCCTAGGCTGTCGACGACATAGGTGTCGTTGCCCTTGCCACCTGCCATGACGTCGGCACCGGCACCGCCATCGATCCGGTTGTTCCCGGAATTGCCGCTCAGCACATTGTCCAGTCCGTTGCCGGCTGCGTTGATCGAATTCGATCCCAGCAGCACGATATTCTCGACATTGTCGCCCAGCGTGTAGCTCGCCGCGGTCGAGCGCACCGTATCGGTTCCGCCGCCCGCTACCTCGATCACCACGTCCTGCGCGGTATCGACGATATAGATGTCGTCGCCCGCAAGACCGGTCAGCGTGTCGATCCCCGTGCCGCCGTCGAGCATGTCGTTGCCCGCACCGCCGCGGATATCGTTGCCCAGCGCGTTGCCGGCGCCAATAAAATTGCCGCTGCCGGTATAGGTCAGGTTCTCGACATTGGTGCCCAATATATAGCTTCCACTCGACGCCTCGACGCCGTCGGTGCCGCTGCCCGCGCTTTCGGTGACGATGTCGGCGCTGTCGTCGACGACATAGGTGTCGTTGCCGGTCCCGCCGACCATCGTATCGCGACCCGCCCCGCCGTTGAGACGGTCGTCGCCAACATTGCCGGTGATGACGTTGTTCGCCGCATTACCGGTACCAGTGAAATTGTCGGTGCCGGTATAGGCCAGATTTTCCAGCCCGGTGCCGAGCGTCATCATGGCTAACACCGTCCGGACGGTATCCGTGCCGCCGGTGTCTTGGATCACGTCGCCCGCATCGTCGACGATGTAGGTGTCGTTGCCGAGACCACCATCGAGCGTATCGGCACCCGCTTTCCCGTCCAGCGTATCGTTGCCGTTGCCGCCGGTAATGACGTTGTCGGCGGCGTTGCCGGTCCCGGCAAAAGACGATGTCCCGGTGTAGCGGAGATTTTCGACATTCGCGAACAGCGTGATGGTGGTCAGCGTGGTGCGAACGGTGTCGGTTCCCTCACCCGCCTGCTCGGTCACCACGTCTCCGGTGGATGCGACGACATAGGTGTCGTTACCCGTCCCGCCGATCATCGTGTCGCTGCCGACACCGCCATCCAGCGTGTCGTCGCCGCCCTCACCGCGCAGGGTATTGTTGCCGCTATTGCCGGTCAGGACGTTGGCGAGGGCATTGCCGGTGCCGCTGATGCTGCGGGTGCCGGTCAGGGTCAGGTTTTCGACATTCACCGACAGGGTATGGGCGGACGCGCTCGACAGGACCGTATCGGTGCCCTCACCGGCCTGCTCGGTCACGACGTCGCCGCTGGCATCGACGACATAGGTGTCGTCGCCGGTGCCGCCGAACATCGTGTCGTTGCCGCTGCCGCCGCTCAGATAGTCGGCACCGCCGCCACCGTTCAGCGTATTGGCCGCGCTGTTGCCGGTGATCCGGTTGTCGAGCGCGTTGCCCGTCCCGCTGGCGGCACCGGTCGCCAATGTGAGGTTCTCGACATGGTCGGACAGCGTGTAGCTGACACTGGCGGTAACGCCATCGACGCCTTCGCCCGCCTGCTCGGTGACGACGTCACCGACAGTGTCGATGATATAGCTGTCGTTGCCGATCCCGCCGATCAGCGTGTCGACGCCTGCCTTTCCATCCAGGGTATCATTCCCCGTACCGCCGGTCAGGACGTTGCTCGCGCCGTTGCCGGTACCGGCGAAGTTGCCGCTGCCAGCAAAGGTCAGGTTTTCGAGGTTCGCGCCCAGCGTATAAGTGTTGAGCACGGCGCGGACGGTATCGGTACCCTCGTCGACTTGCTCGGACACGACGTCGCCGGTCGTATCGACGACATAGACGTCGTCACCACGACCGCCGACCAGTACGTCGTTACCGGTGCCGCCATCCAGCGTGTCGTTGCCGTTATTGCCCGACAGCGTGTTGTTGCCGCTGGTGCCGGTGATGACATTGTTGAGCTGGTTGCCGGTGCCGGTGATCGCGCCGCCGGTCAGCGTCAGATTCTCGACATTGGCCCCCAGCGTATAGCTGACCGACGACTGCACGGTATCAGTCCCTTCGTCGGCCGCCTCGACCACCGCATCGGTGCTGACGTCGACGATGTAGAGGTCGTTGCCGCTACCACCCACCAGCATGTCGGTGCCGGCACCACCGTCCAGCCGGTCGTTGCCCGCGCCGCCGTTCAGCGTGTTCGCGCCGCCATTGCCGGTCAGCATGTCGTCGAATCCGGACCCGGTGACGTTCTCGACCGCGGCGATCATATCGCCCGCCGCCTCGCCGCCGGTGTTGACCCCGGTCGCCAGATTTACCTGCACCGCCGCACTGGAATAGCGATAGTCGACGGTGTCGTCATTGGCCCCGCCGTCGATCACGTCGGCGCCGAGGCCGCTATAGATGACGTCGTCACCCGCACCGCCCTTCAGCGTATCGGCGCCGGCGCCGCCATAGATATGGTCGTTGCCGCCGCGACCATCGAAGCTGACCGGGGTAGCACCGGCATAATCGCCGTTGAACGCCTCGTTCTCGTTCGTGCCGAGGAAGCTGATCGACTGCGCCGTCGGATAGACCTGGATCGGCCGTTCGGCGGTGTTGTTGGTCAACACGTTGCCGAACACATAATCGGTCAGATCGACCGTCTGCGGCCCGAACGGGAACAGGTTCAGGACGCCGGCATACAGCCCGTCGAACGTGTTGCCGACGATCGTGACCCCGCTCGTCTCGCTGTTCACGCCGTTGCCGAGGCCCGTCGCCCCGCCGCCTTCCCCCTGGAACAGATTGTCGTGGATCGAACCGGTCGAACCACCCCCGGAGACATAGGCACCGATGCCGTATCCGGCGAACTTGCTGCGGCCGATGTCCAGCCCGGTGACCTGCGTCGTCTGGATCGCGACTTCGCCGTTGCCGTCGAACAGGCTGTTGGTGACGGTCAGGCCGTTCGCCTGCGCCGTCAGCCCGCTGTCGAAGGTATAGCCCAAAGGCTTCCCGGCCCCCGAAAAATGCACGCCGTCGAAGGTGACCCCGGCAGCGGTGACGAATACCGCACCGGACAGGTTGGATTCGGCACCGCGCACACCGTCGCCGCGGATGCCCGCATTCGCCCCCTTGATCGTGACGTCCTTGTCGACGGTTACCGGACCCGTATAGGTCCCCGCCGCGAGCAGGATGGTGTCGCCGTCCCGCGCCGCCGCGACGGCCGCCTGCAACGTCGCATAGCTGCCGACCAGCGCGCCCGATCCGGTGACCAGCTGCACCGCATCGTCGGCCGAGAATGCGCCATCGTCGAAGGCGAGTTGCTCGATCGAAACGAGCGTATCGTTGCCGTCCGCACCGCTGACGGCACTGACGGCGGTATAGCGCCCGGCCGCATCGGTCGTGCCGATGATCGTATAGCTGCGCGCGTTGCCGTTGAAGACGGCGATGTCGACGCCCCCGCCGCCATCCAGCGTGTCATTGCCGCCCATGCCGGTCAGCCTGTCGTCGTCCGCCCCGCCGTTCAGCGCATCGTTCGCCTTCCCGCCGGTCAGCAGATCCTCGCCGGCCAACCCGTTCAGCACCAGCGCGCCATCGGTGTTGCCGCTGGCGGTAACGACGTCGACGCCGGCCGAGCCGTTAAAGGTCAGCGTGCCGCCATTGGTCTCGTTGGCGATGGTGCCGAACAGGTCGGACGTCTGCGCGCCGGTGATCGTGACGTCGCTGACCGAAATGTCGGGGTCCAGATTCGCCTTGCCCGGTTCGCCGACGGCGATGCCGGTCGACAATGCACCCGAAATCGTGCCGTCATGGATGTCGATCGCGCCGATGAAGCTCGCCGGGTTGCTATTGTAGCTGCTCGGATCGTCCCGCACGGCGATGAAGATCGCGCCGCCATTCTTGTGCGAAACCCCGCTACCGTTCGACAGGCCGACATCGGTGAAGACGAAATTGTCGATCTCGATCCCCGAATATTCGCCATATTTCAGGTTCAGGTTGATGCCATTGCCGGCGCTGCCGTTCGATCCCGGCCCCTCCAGGCCGTTGGCCGCGCCATATTGGCCGACATTGGTCATGGTGATGTTGGTGATGCGGCTCTCGCTCAGCGTTTCGGTATAGATGCCTTTGCGCGCCAGGTCGCTGAAATCGGTGCCGTCGATCGTCACATCCGACAGGTTACCGCCGCCCGCCGCCTTGAATATCAGCATCCCGACATAACCATCACCAATCGACCCACCATTGATGGTCAGCCCGGTGACTGCCGCGTCGCCGTCCTTGCGGATACCGTTCAGGTTGGACAGGTAATCGACCTCGTTCAACGTCAGGCCATCGCTGCCGTTGCCGAGCAGCGTTGCGTCGTAAAAGCCCTTCACGTCGAGGCCGTTGATCGTGACGTTGTCGGCATTCACCGTGATGCCGGTGCCGCTGGTGTTGGCGATCCCTGCTTTCGACGTATCGGTCAGATGCTCGAACAGCGCACCCTCGGCAATGCCATAGGTGGTCAGGATATTGCCGGTCAGCGTCGCGCCCGCACCGTTGATGGTCAACCCATCTTTGCTGATAACGATATTCTCGGCATAGCTACCCGGCGCCAGGTTCAGCGTCGCGTTCACCGGCGCGTCGTTGATCGCGGCCTGAATGGTCGCATAGGTTCCGATCAGGTTGCCAGCGGCGTCGGTCAGCTGGACCTTGTCGTTCAGGTTGAGCTGGCGGCCGTTGCCAAAGCTGAGTATCTCGACGCCCGACAGCGTATCGGTGCCGTCGGGACCGCCGTTGCCGGTAAAGGCGACGTAGCGTCCGCCGGCGTCCCTCGTGCCGGTCACCGAATAGAGGCTGGCCGCGCCGGCGAACGTCGCGGTGTCGGTACCGTCACCACCGATCAGCGTATCGTCGCCCGAGCCGCCATTGAGATTGTCGTCGCCCGCCCCACCATCGAGCACGTCGTTTCCACCACGACCGACCAGCACGTCGTTGCCGCCACGTCCCTCCAACGTATCGGCATCGGCTGCCGCCCCCAGCGAGGGATGGTTGTTGCCGTCGAGATAGTCGTTCCCGGCGGTACCCTTCAACGTGTCGTTGCCGGCACCCCCGAGCACGAGGAAGTAATCGAGGCTGTTGCCTGGGGTGACGCTATCGCTGGCAAGTTCGCCATCGAACACGGTGCTGTCCGTCAGGTTGCGGGCGTTCAGATCAGTACCGACGTTGACGTAGTCGTTGTCGGCGAACGTCACGTTATCCGCCGTGAACCCGACCGATACGGCGGTACCGGTACCGCGGAAAAGGTTGTTCGAAACCGTCGCGTTCGATGCCTGAAACATGTCAAGGTTCATGCCGGTACGGGCGTATTCCAGCGTGTTACCGGTCGCCGTCAGCGTTACGCCGCCGCCGTCGAACCATATGGCGCGACCCCATGATGCATCGCCATAGCCGGATGCGAACGCGCCGGTGACGTAATTGTCGCTGATCGTCACGCTGCCGCTCGCGATCGGTGAAAGGAAGATCGCATGATCGTCCGACGCGGCGCCCTTGACCGATGAATAAAACACCGAATTCTCGACGACATGCCCACCGCCGGTACGAATATGCAGCGTCGGCTCGGATGCTCCGCCGCCGCTGGTCGTGGCATTGTTCAGGAAGCGCAGACCGTCCAGTACGACCTTGCCGGTCGAACTGATATCGGACCGGCCGATGATCGTAGTTTCTCCGGCGCCATCGGCCACGCCACGTCCCGCATCGACCCCATCGCTTCCGGCCTTTGCTCCCTTGACCGTCACCGCCTTCGAAAAATCGAGGTTCTCGGTATAGGTGCCGGCGGCGATCAAGATGGTATCGCCGTCTTCCGCTGCGTTCACCGCCGCCTGGATCGTCGCATATCCGCCATTACCGACGAGCAGAATGCGTCCCATGGCATCGTCGTTGACGATCTCGATACCGCTCAGGGTATCGGTGCCGTCGGCATCGGTGACCTTCCAACCGGTCGTCGTGGCTGTGATCATCGCCGGACCATCGTAGCGGGCGGTATCGATGCCAGCGCCGCCGTTCAGTTCGTCATCGCCGCTGCCGCCGATCAGCATGTCGTCGCCGCCCGCGCCGTTCAGTATGTCGTCACCCGCGCCGCCGTCGAACAACGACGGCGTACCGGCCGAATAATCGGTCATGCGATCGTTAAATTCGGTCCCGGTGAGCGTCTGGCCATCACTGATGCCGTCGCCATAGGCGTACACGCTGACGGCACGGCTCGTCCCCATGAAGCTGTTGTCTGCGCCGAGAAGGTCGCCGACCATCTCCGACGTTCGATACGTTCCATAGGCGATGTGCGCGCCGACGCTGTTGGAAAACTCGTTGGCCGAAATTACCGTGCCGTCCGCCCAGCCATCGCCCTTCAGCCCGGTGCCATTGCCAGTAAATTTGTTGCCGGTCGCGTTGAACTCAGTCGTCGGATTGAAATAGCTTCCCGAACCGAGGCCGGTGATCAGGCTGTCGCTCAGCTCCAAGCCGGTCACATTGCCGCCGGACGGTGTCAGCACGCCGATGCCGTCCTCGTTATCGTTGATGATCAGGTTGATCAGCGTGGCACCGTTGGCGCTCACATAGATCTGAACCGGGCCGTCTTCGCCAGCGAACGCGCTGCCTTCCGAAACGGTGAAGCCATCGAGCGTTACATTCGCCGCCGAAATAATGATCAGCCCCGAGACGATCGTTTCATCGCTACCGCGCCCCTCGTCTGGGCCACGCACGCCGGCATAGGCGCCGCGCAGCGTCAGTTGCTTGTCGATTGTCAAATTCTCGTCGAAGGTACCGGTGCCGACCTCGATGGTATCGCCATCAGCGGCATCATCAATCGCCTGCTGGATCGTGTCATATTCGATGACCTGGCCGGAGCCAGTGATGAGTTTGACCTTCGCAGTGGCTTCGTACGGTGCAACCATGACTTCCCCCTCCCGGCAAACCGGTCGGAGAGAACAAGGCAAGCGCCAGCGTCGACCGCCTGATCGGCGAACGGCATAGGGTTGCGGTTCAACGCCCCCTCACCCGGCGAGTACGTTGCCACCCCGACACGGACTCGTTCTTTATGCTTAGCCTTCGTTAGTAGGCATTGGGTAGTTCAGGCAACAATACTTCAATTGGGGTATGCGGAGTGCCGGGACTAAACACCTAGGACATTTCGCATTATGCAGCGTGGTCATCTGCTTGACCTGCGCGATGCTGCAACCGGCCAGTCCTGTAGTCCGAGCTATACTTTTACCGGCTTCACGTAGAGGGACGGTATGGCGGTCTCGGAATATGTTTGATTTCACGGTTTGATGACTCTTGCCTGCTTCGCAACCCCGCCGGGCAGCGTAGCGAGGTGGTCGTGCGAGACATGCTCTCCCTTCCCAAACACGCCCTGCGCGATCGTCTCGGAACGTCGCCGGGTTCAGTTATCGCGATCGGCAAGTGAAGGACGTCAGATTGCCCAGGTGACGGACCTGATCTCACGCGCAGGCGTACCAGCAACGAGCATTCCCGGCGGGACGTCTCGAACGACAATCGAGCCGGCCGCAACTACGGCACCGTCACCAATCGACACGCCCTTGAGAATAACGGCACCCATCCCGATCCAGACGTCGTTACCGATAACGATCGGCGCGGTACGTCCGCGGCTTCCGGTAAGATCGTGATGATCAGTATCTGTGATGACCGTTCGAGCGGCGATCGCCACCCGTTCACCGATCATCACAGACTGGTGACAGTCGATCCGCACGTCGTCAGCAAGATAGCCACTACCGAGGGTAAGCGCACCGCCCCTGCTGACCCGAATCTCGACGCCACGATGCAGCACGAATATTCCATTCACTTCGAGACGGCTGCGCTTATGGACGGTGACTTCGGTACCGCGCGGTGCCTGCCCTGACCACCATTTGCCGATCGTTAAACGCCCTCGGCCACGCACTTCGCCTTCGACCGTCAAACGAGCCTTGCGGTGAACGAGTACGCGGGGGGTGAACCTGATATTAGCGATGAAGGTAGCTATCGGACGCAACTGAAGAAGCCGCTTCGCCACTTTCTGAACGGTCATCAACGGCATCCATCTTGTCTGACTGAAACGTGTCAATGATACCCGCTAACGCTTCACATTTCATGAACCGGCATCTCGTCGTTCGATCGCTTTGCGCCAAATGGACATTTTTCGGTATACTCGGTCTGAGGTATCCATTTCTGCACACCGAACGTCAGATGAAATCGATAAAAGTGCCATTGAGCTACCTTCGTCACGCGATGAAGATTACTGTTTGGCTCAAACGATCACCGCCGGCTCGACTTCTGCTCGGTTCCCATTGGCAATTACGCGCCTCTCCCGGCGGCAGGTCATGTAGGTTGCGGTGAGCAGCACAACGGTAGCGATCGCGCCGATAGGAGCGAGATACGGCCGGAGCGCGCTGATCTGCCTCGGGCACCCTGGGCAAGCAGCATGACCGCCCGGACGCTTCGACCACGATTGCGATCATCGGCAATGGAAAGCCGAACGCGTGAAGCGCTAGGAAACATTTGCATTGACGGTGACGGAGTGTGCCACCGTCAACGATCCTGACGCACCTGTTGGCACGGCCGGCGATCCTGCCCCAGCTGGGGAGCAGCACTGACGGTGGGCAAGGCAGCGCGGCAGCGCTGGGATCGCAGCTCAACGTGCCTGATGGTGCTGGCGGCATGCGCAGCCAGTTCGTCCGGTTGCAGTGCGCCTTGCTGGCCGCAACCGGTCAACCGCTCCGACCGGACTATCCAAGATAGCAGGTGTTACGACGACGCAAGCGAAGGAATGCGGCCTTCGTCTGCGCCGCCGCAACGCGCGGTACTTACAACCAACTACGCTTCTGAGCTAACAGAATAAAATAATAACGGTTGGACTTAGACTATATCGCGCCTCTTTCACTACCATTATGGATCATTTTTTGATAGACCGAGATTATTACTTATTTTTATTAAACTTATCTATAGTAAGGATGGCGCGTTCCACGTTTGGAATCGAGACGTCCCGGGTTTAATGACGCAACAGAGTTCGAACGGGATACGCGCATCGTGGCGCACAGCTTTGCCCTCGCGGACATAGCTCGCGAGGCGGTTCATAAGGATGCGGGCGCAGCGCTGATCAGAGCAGCGCTCGTATGCTGGGAACCTGAGTACAGCAGGGAAGGTGCATTGGCTCCGGTGCGGACCACTTTGACTGGCGTGTATGAACCGATCGGCAGCGGACTGCGACAACCTACCTAACGCTCGTGAAACGCGTGGCGGAGCAACTGCCATTAGTGGTGCGGTGGCAAGGGAGTTTTGGCGCTCAGTCACCCCGCCAGACGGATCACCGTGAGCGATCGCCAGATCCTTAGCATCACTATCTGTCTGAATCTTGGCAATTGTCCTCAAGCATAGGTGCAGAATGTACCGTAGCGCCAGTCAATGCGACGGACTGCGTTCCCTTACTAGGCCGCCGGACCCTTTCGGCTACCAAGATTTTCATCGCCATGAAGGCCAATTCCGGCCGGATCGAAAAAGTACCGTTCCCAGATGTCTCGGTCAGTCTCGTGGCGTGCCTCTCGCATCGCTTCGCGAACAGCGTTCTGAAGGTCGGCGGCATCTATCATCGTACGCCCTGTCATCATGTCCCAAGCTGGGACGGACGAATCGCCGTAACCGTATCAAAATAGGAATCCTATAGTATTTTTTAGAATTGACGTTCGGCTGCCCCATAAATGGGCTGGCTGCCCACCGACCGTTCGTAACGCCGCTTCGCAGCCACAGTTCGAGCATTATAGCGGTGACGACCTTCCTTTCTCGAAACAGGCTTTATCAAGCTGCCCCCCCCCCCAGACGTAGCCGCTAATTACGCATCGAACCGGTCAGATACGGCAAACGGCGCTATTGGTGACGAAGCCGCATCACGATTATGTTCGGTAGCTTCAAGAACGGGCGCCGCATCGCAACTCGCTACGACCGCTGTCCTCTCACCTTCTTTTCCGCCACCAGCCTGGCTGCCATCGACATCTTCGGACTGTAACCAATGCGCAATGCTTCCAGAATGGTTCAGATGTGAGGCGGGGATGGTGCCACGGGTGACATATTTCGATCTTGCGAGATTTGCACGATCCGCTCGGCAGCTTCATTAGCTGCGTTCATAATGACCTGGCGCTCCAGTTCCGAGATTGTAGGGCGCACTTTATCGTCAAGGACGCTTAGGACGCCAACAGGCAATCGCCCGTAAGGCCGAACCAGCGATGCTGCGTAAAATTTGAAACGCGCATTTTCACCGTTGATCCAGGGATTTTCCGCAAAGCGTTCGTCGCTACTGAGGTCCGGTATAACAAACAGTTCGTTCCCAGCGGCGAGCGCATGTCCAGACAGGGAGTTCTTGCGACTGTATGCGCCAACCGAGAACCTATGGGCTGCGATCACATACTGGGTATCACCGTACAAGATTGACAACAGCGATGACGTTCCGCGCACTAGCCTGCAAGCGTCTTCGCAAATGGCGTTGAGCTTTGCATCGTTCCGAGCCCGAACTGCACCTGTATCGACGACGGCGCGTTCGCGTTCCGCTTCGTTCGGGCCGGTAGGTGGTGGAGAAAATACGTAAACACTCACTGAGACGGCCTTAAGTTGTTAGCGGCGGCCTTAGCCGCACATTTCGCTCCTATAGCCCTCGATTTTTTTAGAAATGTCTCGGTTCGAGACGATTGGATCTACCTGTCCAGTCTATAATTTACCGATTTATTGAAGCCTGTTCGGTTTTTGCAGACGCAAGCGCGACGACAGTCAATTCGGGTCGCCACTGCCGATGGTCAGGGGGTGGCTTCCGTCTTGGCGCCATCTTTACCTAGCGGCGGTCGGCAGCACCAAGACGATGCTGGTCATCGGCAACGTGAGACCGTTCGGCTGCTTCGTCGATGTCCATCCCGACTATCAACATCCCCAGGAACTGCGGCGCAGAGGAGCTGCGATCCAGATTGTCGGACAGGATGTGTTGCTTTGCGCGGATCGGGGGCTATCCCCTGCCCTACGCCCGATCGATCAGCCGCGTGTAGATCACTCGCATCGCATCGACGTCGCGCCCGCAATAGACGCGCAGCGCGCGGTCGAGCGCGATACGGCGGTCGGGGGTGCAGTCCGGGGCGCTCGCCTCAAGGTAGGCCTCGACCGCGTCGCCGCCGGCCTTCACCTCGAGCATGGCATAGTCGAGCTCGGGCGCGATCGTCGGCAGCACCGCCTTGATCGACCAGCTGCCGCGCTGGTCGCGGTGGTACCAATGGTCGCGCGCGACGGGCAGCAGGTCGACGATCCGATCGGCGAGGCTGTAGAGCGCCCCGGCAAGATCGGGGAAGCGGGAAGCGAGCCGGTCGATCACCCCGCGCTCGAACACCGCATGCCATGCGATCACCGCCCCCTGCGCGGGGAGTGCGGCCAATGCGTCGGCGCAGGCGCGGCGTGGATCGGCTCCGTCCAGCGACAGGAACTCGTGGCGCTCGACATGGCCGTCGGCCGTCTCGACATCGGCGACGAACTGGAACGGCACCTGTTCATACGGGCGCGCGCCCGGCCATGCAGGAAGCGCGTGCGCTACCGTCTCGAAATCGAGCCAGATGCGCGGATAGCTCCAATCGCGCGTCGCGGCGGCGACACCGGCAGGATCATGTTCGGCGGCCCCGGTGATGCTCGCGCGCCAGATGCGGCGATCGGTGTCGGAGCGCAACGCCTCGGCGGGGATCAGCGTCAGATCGTCCATCCCCTGTTCGGCGAAGCGCTTGCCCGCCCCACGGGGCAGGATCGTGACCGGCCAGTCGGGACCCGGCGGCAGCGTGGCATGGCAATGCGCGGTAAAGATGCAGGGGTGCGGCGAGCGACAATGGTCGCCGGTCGCGGGGGGCGGCTCGGCACCCGCCAAAATTGCCTGTGCAGCGTCCAGCAGCGCTGCGCGGCCGGCGGCAATGGTCACGCTCGACGCGGTGACGTCGCTGTCGGCGAAGACATCCGACAGGTAGCCGTCGGCCGGTAGGATGAAATCGCGATCGAGGTGGCGGACCGTCGCCTTCGCGACCGACAGCCCGGCGCCTTCGGCGACCCAGCGCTGCGTCGCGACCGCCGCGAGATGATGGGGCTTAGCCCGGGTCGCGCCGCGCACCGCGATCACCTGCCATCCATCGGCGACAGGCGTCGCGATATCGACGGTGGCGCAAAGACCGTCACGCTCGAACGCGGCGTTCAGCACGGCGCGCCGCCCGGCGACCGCCTGCCGCGTTGCCGCGACAGCCGCCGTCCAGCCCCCGGCGTAATCGATCGTGACGGCGCCTGCGCACTGACGTTGCGCCTCGGCCTTCACCGCCTGCGCGGTCGCGAGGCGCGCCTCGCCATCAGCCCCGGCGAGTTCGGCCGCCCCGGGGCGGAAGCGGGTGAGCCATAGCAGCCGGGGGCAGCGCTCGAACTCGGTCAGCCGGGCGGGTGTCATCACCGGACGATCGGTGTGAGAGGAGCTAAGCCCCCCGCCGGGCTGCAGGCTGGAAAGGGTCGACATCGTTCCTCCGGGCAGGGTCAACGCGACAGCGCGATGAGTTGAGCCAAGCCGTTGGCCCCGGTCTTGGCGACGATCGCGGCACGGTGATCCTCGATCGTCTTGGGGCTGAGCCCGAGCATCGCGGCGACCACCTTGTTGCTGTGGCCGAGCACCAGCAGGTCGAACACCGCGCGTTCGCGTGGCGACAGCATGGCGGTGCGGGCGCGAACCGCGCGCTGCTGGCGCGACCATGCGACGCCTTCGGCCACGGCGGCGACGAGGCGGGCTTCGTCGAACGGCTTTTCCAGATAGTCGAGCCCGCCGTAGCGCCGGACGGAATCGACCGCGTTGGCGGTCGTCGGCCATGCGGTCATGAATATGATCGCGACGGCGGGATCGATCTCGCGCACGCGGTCGGCAAAGCCGAACCCGTCGAGGTCGCCCATCATGATGTCGGTCACGATGCAATGCGCCGGGGCATCGCCATAGACCGACAGCAGCAACACGGGGTCGAGGAACGGTTCGGCGGCATGGCCGTGGCGGATGAGCAGGCGGGCGACCGCCGCGCCCAGATCGCGGTCGTCATCGACGACATAGACGATACCACGGGGCGAGGGAGACGGTTCGTTCATCGGACACCTTCGGTCAATGGCAGCGTCAGCATGGCGTGGACGCTGCCGCTCGTGTCGACGCTCCGGGTCAGTGTGCCGCCATGCGCCTCGACGATCGCGCGCGCGACCAGCGCGCCGACCCCCATGCCCGCTCGCGCCTCTCGTCCGGGTACGCAGGCATTGCGGATGCCGATCCGAACCTCGTCGCCACCCCGTTCGACGGATATGAAGACGCGGCCGTCGCCTGCCTGGAATGCGTTGCGCACGAGGTTGACGATCGCCTGCGACAATTCGATCTCCTGCCCCAACACGAACAGGTCGGGCGCGACTGGAGCGATGCTCAGCACCGCGCGCGCGGCCTTCGCCTCAGGGGCGACCAGTGCTGCGACCGTGTCGATCAGCGCCGCCACCGGCAGCGCGCTGGGTTCGTCGACCGCACGACCACCGAAGCGGCGCAGGCGCCGGACCAGTTGCGATAGTGTCGCCGCCTTGCGATCAATCAGCGCGGCGGTCTCGGCGATCTCGGGATCGGCGCCGGCAGCAATTTCACGAAGATGGCTCGCCTCAAGCGCGAGGGTGGAGAGGGGCTGGCTGATCTCGTGGATGACCGCGACCGACATCGCGCGCAGCGTTTTCAGCCGTTCCGCCTGGAACAGCATCCGGTCGCGGCGGGTGAGGTCGATCTTCGCCTGTGCCTGGGCGTCGGCAAAACTGCCCGCCAGATAACCGACGACCACGATCGAAGCGAGGCTCATGTGCAGTGCGAACCGTTCGGCCAGCGGCAACGGCGCGACGGTGAACGGCAGGATGGTCACCGCGACCACCAGCACCGCGCCCCATCCCGCCATCCGCCCGAAGCGCAGGCCCACCCAGGCTACGGCAAGCAGGACCGGCGTCACCGGTGCGCCGAGCCCGATCGCGGTCAGCAGCGCAGTCAGCGCCATCGCGGCGCCAAGCACCACGATTGTCTCGGCAATCGCCAGCAGCAACCGGCGACCGCGCACGAACGCACGCCGGTCGAAGCGGCCCTGCGCCGCCCACAGTAGCGGAGGCGCGACCAGCATCACGCCGAGCAGGTCGCCGACCATGAAGTTCATCAGCGAGGCGATCACTTGGCGCAGGCCGTGCACTCCAGTCAGCTCGGGCCGGAGCAATGCCCATGGCAGCGAGACCAGCGCGGCGGCTAGCGGGGCCACGACCGATACGAGCGCAAGCGGCATCGGGGCGACGCCGAGTGTCGAATGCAGCCGCGGTGCCAGTCGCCGCACCGCCCATACGCTCAACCCATAGATCAGTGGCGGGCGGGCGACCCCGAGCAGCGCTGCGATCCATTCGGGTGCGCCGGGCACGATCACGCCGTTGGCGGTCTGCACTACCAGTTCGGCGGTGGTGATCGACAGGGTGAGACGTGGCCCCCGGCTCCACAGCAACGCCAGGCGCAGTCCGGCGGCGGGATAGAGCAGTGAATAATAGCCTTGCCCGCCCCATGCCGCCGCGACATGGTGCGACACCAGGAAGGCGATCGCATATCCCGCGATCCACGGCAGGTCGCCACGCGACGGGCGCGCGGCACGCAGCAGCGATAACGGGGAAAGGGGCAGCGACGACATTATCGCCCGCCTTAGCGCCGCGACCCTGCCCGCGCCTATCGGGGTATTTCCCGGATAGCCCTTGCCAGCGATCCGGACCACCACCGTCGCCATCACTGGCGAGGATGTTCGATGCCGTTCTATACCGCTGACACGTTGATGACGCTGCGCAAGGTCGCAGCTCCCGCCGGCAAGCCGGACTGGGCCAATCTGGTCGCCGACAGTCTCGATCAAGACCCCGCACCCGAGCTGTGCGGGCCGGGGCTGTATGCGCTGTTCCTCGACGGTTCGCTGTTCTACATCGGCCTGCATGTCGGCGAGCAGGCCGAAGCCGATTATTCGGTGCTGCACCGCTGGGTCCTCCACGTCGTGGGGCAGACGCTGCGCTCGCGTGAGACAAGCTTCAGCCGGACGTCGCTGCGCCGTCTGTTCGACACGCAAGCGGGCGATCCTGTGAGTGAGGGGCTCGCCGCCTGCTTCCCCGATGGACGCAACACCGATCTGATGGCTTTCGCCGCGCATCCGTTGCTGAAGGGCGCGCACTGTACCGCACAGAAGGCGGCGTTCGCCGCGCGGCATTGGGACGTGTTCGCCCCTGGCAATGAGGACGCGATGCTATCGCGCATCACCTGCCTGTTCCAGCCCGTCGCCGCCGACTGGGCCGGGCGGCTTGGCGGGGCCGAGGCGCGCGAGCGTGGCGCATGGGCGCGCGAGGCATGGCTACGGCCGGCGGAGACCGAGCTCGTCCACCGGTTCCGTCCGATCTGCAACGCGGCGATCCCGATCGGCACGCAGCGCGACGGGGTTGGCGTGGACGAGGTGGCGGCTGCAATGGCGGCTGAACTGCCGCAGGTGCTGCCGGCGTTCGATCGTACCGCCTATGCCGCCCGCGTCACCGCACGCCGCGCCGCGCCGGCATCGGTCGTCGAGGCCTATGGCGACCGCCGCGAACCGTCCGACACCGACACCGCCGCGCTGGCGGACGAAGAGGGGCTGAGCATAGGCGAACAGGAATTCCGCCGACTATCGAGCGACGCAGGCAACCGTTTCATCGATACACTACGCGATACGGCGCAGGGCGATATCGAGCTGTATTTTACCGATATCCCAGACCTACGTCTGCGTATCGCCGGAACCCGGCGTCCGCTCGTGAAAATCTCGACCGCGCGGGGGTTACTGCGGTGCTCCACCCGCGTCGCCCCGGAGGTGTGCCTGCGGCTCGGGTTCGAGGACGTGTCGGTGCGCGAGTCCGATCCGATGCGGACCCATTTCCTGTTCGACCCAGCAACGACGCCGCCCGATGCCATATTCGATCTGGTCGAGGCGAACAGGATGCTATGATCCGACATCAGCGCGATGGGGGACGCGGCACGGCTCCCCCGCGCGAGGAGTACGCCCGTTGGCAAATGCCCGACGGCAGCATTCTGATCGAGGAGCGCGAGATCGTGCCGCGTCGCTGGTGGAACCGGCTGACGCGGCCGATCGGCATCGCGATGATCGGGGTGGCGATCGGGTGGCCGATTGTGCTGCTGTTCCTCGGCCGGCCGCGTGCGGCGCTGGGTTTCGCGGTCGCCGACCTTTGCGTGATCGGGACCGGACGCGACCTCATGCGCTGGGGTGCCAAGCGTTGGTCGGAGGGCGAGTAGAGCAGCGCCCGTCCCCAGCAGACAGGAAAAAGAACTCTGTACCGATACGCTTCCCTTATCTCACTGCGTACAGGAGCCGCGCATCGTCCAATATGCTGAACGGCATCGGCGTAATCCAGTCGCCGCCGCGCCCTGAATGGCCGTGGAACAGGTCGTCCAGCACCGGCGGCAGTGCGCGTTCATCCACCGCCGGCGCCAAGGCCTGGCCGCAACTTCACTGAAATCGACCGTGATCGCACGGCAATCCAATTCCATACCGGCTCCCCGATCCGGCTATGCCGAGCTGACGGTCACGATTCAGGTATCAGCTGGCAGTCGTTGAAGGCTGTTCTAAGGACATCAGCGTCTCTGCGACTTCACTCTCTACCCCCGGTAGGCTGGGCGAGCATTCTCAAGTTGAGACGGCACGGATGTTTCCTCTTTCGCCTGCGCTGGAACATCCGTTAAGGCTGAGTAAAGGCAGCTCGAACGGCGGCCTTTTCTTTGGGGGGATGGACATGGAAATCACCGGCACTGCTGGATAGGAGACGTTGACGGGTACGGCGGGCGACGACGTGATCTTCGGCCTGGGGGGCAACGATACGATCATCGGCGGAGCGGGTAACGACATCGTCGATGGCGGCGATGCGGACGACTGGATCCGCGATGACCGTGGGTCGGATACGCTGCGCGGCGGCGCTGGCAACGATTGGATCTCGATCTCGCGATCGAGCAACAACACAGTCGAGAACGTCTCGATCGATGGCGGTACGGGCGACGACACCGTCACCTACCAGAACTACAGTGCAGGATCGGTCGCGATCGATCTCGGCGACGGTGCCGATAGTCTTGAGCTGTGGACCACGCAAAATAGCGCGCGGGTGACCCTGGGTGAACAGCCCCCAGCGGGTGGTCCGGCATGTTAGTTAGTGCATTGTCGTCTCCGCCGCCATTGCCGGGCGTAGGTGG
>NZ_JBQCMO010000021.1:0-17329 GCF_051965015.1 Sphingomonas sp. SAFR-052
GAACAGCAACGGGCGGGGTTAACCCCGCCCGTTGCTTCACCCGCGCTCATGCGCGACAACCACGGTCGGTCTCTGGTCGCAGCTGGATGAAAGACTGGGGTCACGTCACAGCCGCCTCTGCAAGAATGGGAGATCTGATGCCGATCCGGCCGGAACACATCTTCCTGTACCCCATCGACTGGTTGCAGATTTCGCATCATGTCCGCTTCGTGCGAGCGAAGGGCTGCTGCGAGCATTGTGGCCGCCCTCATGGGCAACGAGTGTTCCATATGCGCGATGGCCGCTGGTGGGATCGCAAGCGGCAATATTGGCGTAACGGCCAGGGCCGGCGGGTGCGGCGTCCGGTCGAAAACATTCTGGAGCACGGTGCCTGGACGCCAGTGGTGCTGGCTTGTGCGCACCTCAATCATGATCCGAGCAACAGCGCCTTCGATCAGCTGGCAGCGCTTTGCCAACGATGCCACATGATCCATGACGACCCGGAGCATCGTCGCCGGCGCTGGATGAACGCGCACTACCGACGTGCTCTTGGTGACCTGTTCTACGGCCCTTACCCGATCCTGGGCAGCAGCTGGATCACACCCACGCCGATCAGCATGCTGGACGACAGTCGGTCGCTATATGCCCACATACGGTAAAGGTGCGCCACGATAGGTAGGCGCAAAAATCCTGTGACGAAGAAAAATGTTTCGTTTTCAATATCACGCATACGTGTTGGGGCATTTTGCGTACTTATCGATACACGGCGTACCTATCTCTGAAACCACAGATCGACATTACAGATTAACAAGATACCTGTTGCCGCCGTTACCGCGCAACCTATGTATAAATGACCGTAGAGCGGCGCTAGATCCAAAACTGGAAACCCAATGACCACCGAAATCAACGCTACCGAACTGGCAACCGAACTGACCATCGCCTGGTTGGGCAACTCCAATACGCGGGTAGCAGCAGACGACGTGCCCGCGTTCCTTCAGTCGATGTATGCAACCGTGACTAGCCTTGGCACGCCTGCCGAAGATACGTCTTCCGAAGCCGCCGAACCCGAATATACGCCAGCAGTGTCGGTACGAAAGTCGCTTGCCAGCAAAGATCACATTATCAGCATGATTGACGGCAAACCTTACAAGACGCTTCGCCGCCACCTGTCTGGGCATGGCCTGACGCCGGACGAGTATCGTGCTCGTTATGGTCTCAAAGCCGACTATCCCATGGTTTCAGAGACGTACAGCGAGAGCCGCCGCGACATGGCCAAGCGAATTGGTCTCGGACGCAAGCCCAAGGCAGCCTCGGACACGCCTGCGGCAGCAGACGCTGCTACCGCTACCCCGCCTAAAGGCCGGCGCGGTGCGAAAAGGGCGGAAGCCGCTGACGCTTAATAGCAGATCAATGTAGGGCGGGCGTTTGGTGAGGGTGCCTACCTCCAAACGCCTGCGTGTCCGCTAAAAATATACCAGCCCTCATTGCTTTGTTGGGTTTTCGCTCATATCTCGGAGTCAATCGAACCCGCCAGGCCTCTATCCGTAAGGATATGCACACTTGGCGGGTCTTTTTTTGCCCTGCTAAGCAGGGTGGGTGCTACGCCCTTTTACAAAACCCGCGACGACGATCGCGCAGCAGCTCCAACATCTCCAGGCTCAAGGCATGGCGGTCCCTGACGTGGCACGAGCCGAGCACTGGCTACGCCATGTAAGCTACTACCGTCTGAGCGCCTACTGGCTGCCCTTCGAATATCCCAAGGGCAGTTCTGGCCCCCGTTTCCTACCAGGCACCACCTTCGATACCGTCACTGCCTTATACGATTTCGACCGGCGCCTTCGGTTGCTGGTGCTTGATGCGATCGAGCGGATCGAAGTCGCTGTGCGGGGCAGCTGGGCGTACGAGCTCGCGCAGCGATTTGGGCCCCACGGCTACCTGGATGCAGCGCTTTATCAACATTCGGGTAGGTACCACGACAACCTAACCCGCTTGACCAACGACGTGGCAAGCTCGCCTGAGACCTACATCGATCATTACCGTCGGACCTACAGCACACCAGCAATGCCGCCTGTGTGGATGGTGGCGGAAATGATGTCGTTCGGTCAGCTCTCCCGGTGGTACGCGCTGCTCGACGATCGGGCGCTCCGCAACGCCATAGCCAAGCCTCTTGGTCTTCACGAGGCAGTGCTGGTGCCACTTCTCAAACATCTCTCCACGATCCGAAACAGCTGCGCACATCATGCCCGGCTTTGGAACCGAGGCTTTCTGTTGCGCATGCGGGTGCCCTTTAAACCGGCCGCCCTCGTAAGCACGCTTGAACCGCCGGCAGCCCATGCTCCTGCCCAGCTCTACAACGCCCTGGTCCTCGTGGTTTTCCTGCTGAAGCAGGTTGCTCCTACATCGGTTTGGCGAGATGAGCTGGCGGCGTTGCTTGCCCAGCATCCGACCGGCGATCTAGCCGCAATGGGTTTCCCGCAAGACTGGGCAGCTAGATCCTTGTGGCTTTGAGATTTCTTGGGTCAAGGATCAGAATCCTCCGGTTGCGGCACAAGCGAACCATAACCAGACCTTCAAACCCATATTGTTCGGGGAAAAAGCCATTGCGACCTTTGTCGTGTTCGATCCTTTCGTCGTTCCAGGTACTCGCTCATATGTACAGCCGGGGCTCCGTAGCGGTATGATGGATAAGCGGCAGTCAGTAATCACCAGCGTAGTGCGGCGAGCGCCCGAATGGATCCGGCATGATCTGCTCGCTAAGGATCCTGCAGGGCGCCAGCGGGCGGAGGAAGCTCTCGCTGCTATGATAGCTGCAGCCCTTGGCGATGACGCGGAGGATAGTAAGCGAGTCGTTTAATCTAACCGAGAAGCTGCAACGACCCACGAGACGACATTCACAGCTGTTTTGCGCTCTCCAACCCCGGACCTGCATTCACGCTGGCCTGACGCGTCGACCAGCGATGGCAGGAACGGCGAGAATTGGTGGGAAACGGTACGGCCGCTTTCAGACAGCGATTGCGAAGGAACAGACGTTCGTTCAGCCGGAAGGACAGGGGGGCTGAACCCCCGCCGGTTGTGTAAAGCCGACGGTCCGCGCCAGCACCGCCCCATGTTGCGGCAGGGTCGCGACCGCCGCCGCGGTTGCGCTGCGCATCTGGCGGATGGCGGGGAGCAGGCGTTCCTCGTCGAGGGCGTCGGCGATCGGGTCGTAACCGACCGGTTCGATTCCCTGCCCGAGGAGCACCGCGACCCAGCTGGGCATCGCGAACAATTCGTCCTCGTAGCGGAAAATGCGCCCCTTCTGCCGGAACAGGTCGATCTTGCGCGTCAGGCTGTCGGGCACGTCCATTGTGCGGACATGGTTCCAGAAGGGGGAATCGTCGCGTGCGGTCGCGTGGTAGTGGAGGATGATGAAGTCACGGATCGACCGGTAGTTGTCGGCCATCTGCCGGTTATATTCGTCGCGCTCGACGGGAGAGAAGCCGCGGTCGGGGAACAGCGCGAACAGTTTCGATATCCCCTGCTGGATCAGATGGATGCTGGTCGATTCGAGCGGTTCGAGGAAGCCGCCCGACAAGCCGATCGCGACGACATTGCCCGCCCACATCGCATCGCGCCGCCCGGCGGTGAACGACAGGCGGCGCGGCGCTGCGGTGGGCGCTGCATCGAGGCGGCTTAGCACCAGTGCCTCCGCCGCATCGTCGTCCATATAGCGGCTGGCATAGACCACGCCGTTGCCGGTGCGATGCTGCAGCGGAATGCGCCACTGCCAGCCGGCGGCGTGCGCGGTGGCGCGGGTATAGGGCAGCACCGGTTCGGTGCGGTCGGTCGGCACGGCGATCGCACGGTCGCAGGCCCCGCCCCTCTCGCGGCCGACCGGGGCGGGCGCGCAGGGTTTCGTACGGCGCGAGGGGGTGCGGCTGCTGGTCGATGACCAGCCCTATCGCTTCGTCGGCGGCAATATGTGGTATGCCGCCTATCTCGGCGTCGATGCCCCCTATGGCGACCGCGCCCGGCTGGGGCGCGAGCTCGATGCGCTGGCGGCGATGGGCGTGACCAACGTCCGCGTGGTGGCGTCGAGCGAGGAAGGGCCGCTGAAGAACTCGATCAAGCCGGGGTTCCGCGGACCGGGCAAGGATTACAACCGGACGCTGCTGGCGGGCCTTGATTACGCGCTGGCGGAAATGGGCAAGCGCGGTATTCGCGCGGTGCTGTACCTGACCACTTTCTGGGAATGGTCGGGCGGCATGATGACCTATCTGTCCTACGTCAATGGCGGCAACTATCTGAACATGAACGATCCAGCGCATCCCTGGCCGGCCTTCGCGAACTTCAACGCGCAATTCTATGGCAATCGCGCGGCGATGGACCTGTACCGCGACTGGATCCGCACCGTTGTCGGGCGGACCAATGGCGTGACCGGCAAACCCTATGCCGACGATCCGACGATCATGGCGTGGCAGTTGTCGAACGAACCGCGCCCGGCGGGCGGTGACGCTGTCCGACCAGATACTGGTCTTCCGCCACGAAGCACCACCGCATGAGCACGAGTCGGCGCGCCAGTTCGTTCAGATGCTGGGCGCGGTCTACGACGTTCTCGACCTGCCGCCGGTCCAGTATCGCGACTGGGCCGACCGTGCCGAACGGTCGGCGCACGACCTGATGACCGCGCCGGAGGCGACGATCCGGCATTACGGCCATCGCTACGTCCATCCCTACACCGCTGCGGAATATCCCGACATCATGGTGCAGATGTCAGCCATCGCCGCACTCCACCAATGGGGCAAATGGCGCGGCGAGCCGCACCCGCTGGAAAAGGAACTCAAGGCGGGCCTGCGCAGATTCTACGATCGCGACCTCGGCACACTCCGGCGCTATCTGCCCAACGTCGGCAAGGACAAGGACGCCGATGCCGTCGACAGCCGGTATCTATATCACCCGCTGCTGAACCTCGTCAGCCTCGCGCTCGACGTTGACCGGCAGGCGCGCGGGCTGTTCCTCGACTCAATCGACTATGCTGTGAAGGCCGCACGTCATTTCGACTATCGCTGGCCGATCCAGTACAAGATTACCGACTTTTCGGTGATCACCGAAGAGGCGGAGGTCGACGGGCGCGGGCAGACTGATGTCGGCGGCATCTATGCCTGGGTCATGTTGCAGGCGTTCGAACTGACCGACGAGAAGATGTATCTCAATGAAGCGCGTGCTGCGATCGATGCGGCGATCGGCTTGCGCTTCAACATCAATTATCAGGCGAACCTGACCGCATGGGGCGCCGCTGCCTGTATGCGGTTGTGGCGGATCACCAATCGCGACGTCTATCGCGAGCAAAGCTACGTCTATCTCGCCAGCTTCCTGCACAACGCACTGCTGTGGGATAGCCAGATCGGCCATGCCGAGCACTACGAGACATTCCTCGCGGTTACTTGCCTGCAGGATGCACCGTACATGGCGATGTACGAATGTTTCGACAGCTTCGTAGCATTCGAACAATATTCGAATGATGGCGGCCCTGACCTAGAGCCGGAAGCACGGATGTTCATCGGCGAATATTGCCGCTATGTCCTATCGCGAGCCTGGTATTATTATCCCGATGCGCTGCCGGACGAGGCGATCGCGACCGAGCAGCGGGAGTCGAACGGCCATGTCGCCCGCAATCTGTCCTTTCCGCTAGAGGACCTCTATCCCGATGGCCAGCCCGCCGGACAGGTCGGGCAGGAAGTCTATGGTGCGGGGGCGGCGTTCATCTTTGCATCACGCGCGCTCCACCATGTCGAGGGCGCGCCGTTCCGCCTGTACTGCGACCTGCTATTGCGCGCGGTCGAACGTATCGGCAACCGGGCTTTGTCGGTCCAACTTGATGGGGGGGGCGCCGCGGACGGCGAATTTGCGGCTGGTCCGGCTGCCGGGCCGCAGCTTGCCCGACAGCAAGCTCACCACCGCCGACGGCGACCCGATCGATGCCGAGGCGGTCGATGCCGATCGCATCGATTATCGCGTACCGGCGAATGGCCGTCTGATCCTGACGTGGGAATGAGCATGACTGATCTCAACGGCAAACGCATCCTGCTGACGGGGGGAACCAGCGGCATTGGCAGCGCGAAGCTGACGGCGCTCGCCGCCGCGGGCGCACGAGTCGTGACCTGCGGCCGACATCAAGCGTCGCTGGAGGAAGCGATGGCGGCGGCACCGGGCGACGTGTCCGTCGTCGCGGCGGATCTAGCCGGCGAGAAAGGAGTCGATGCGGTGTTCGCGGCGGTCGACGACACGCTCGGCGGAATCGACATGCTGGTCGCTTGCGCGGCGCTCGGTGCCGATCCGATCGTGGACATGGACGATACCAATTGGCGCTATGTCCTAGACACCAACCTCGCAGCCTTTCTTGGCTGCGCCAAGCATTCGATCGAGCGGATGGAGGTGGCCGGCGGGGGCCACCTGTTGTTTGTCGGGTCGATCAGTACCGAGATCAAAGCGGTGGGCGAAAGCGTCTATGCCGCGACCAAGGCCGGCGTACAGGCGTTCGCCGAAACGCTGCGCAAGGAAGTCGCCGGCCGCAACATCAAGGTCAGCGTCATTCAGCCCGGATCGGTCGACACGGCCATGCAGCAGTGCAGTACGGAGGAGAAACGGGCAGCGGTCGCCGTGGGCGAGATGCTCGATCCGGCCGAGATTGCCGAGGCGATCTTTTTCGTCCTCACCCGTTCTGCCGCCTGCGACATCGTCAACCTGCGCATCGAACCGTTGCTGCAAAAGACCGCTTGAGGCACGCGCTGGCCACCAAGCCGAAGGGCGTGACGGGACTTGCGGTGGCGGGGATGCCGATGGGATCACCGGGGATGGAGATGCCCGGCATGAAGGCACAGGCCTACGACGTGATCGCGTTCGGACCGGGCGGACGTCGCGTCTACGCCCATCACGGGTAAATAGCGGCGGGAGTGGAGGATCGCTCCCGCCGCCCCTGTATCAGTGCTTCATGCCCGACATGTCGTGTCCGGCATGGTCATCGTGTTTGCCGTCCTTCATGCCGGCGCAGCAGTCGCCCTTTTTGCCGTCCTGTTCCTTGCAGCAGTCCGCGCCGTCCTTGCAGCACGCCATGGCGGCACAGCATGAACCGGCCGCGAACGCGACACCGGGGATGGCCAGCGCCAGAGCGACGCCGATCAGCTTGAACTTGTTCATCAGTAACTCCGTCGATTGAAAGCGTGGGATCGTGATCGTCACACGGTTCGCGGAGGCGGCGTGGCCGGGGGGATGGGCATACCCGTGAGGCCGACGACGGGCAGGGGGCGCAACGCCAGGCGTGCGGGAGGGGCAACGTCGACCGGTGCCAGCGCACTGGCCTGAACCGCCGCGCACGGGCTCGAGCAGGCGGCTTGTTGCGGTGCCTTCCCCGGCTTCGGCTTGCTCACGCAACCGGCCATTTCCAACGCGACAGGCGAGGCGTTCGCAACCGCTTCGCAGATCGGCCCCAGGCGCATGACCAGCACCAGCGCCAACACGGCCAGAGCCGCGAGGCGGAGCATAGCGGCAAGACGCGGCAGTCGGCGTTCCATACCCGCTATCGGCGCCGACCGGCGATCAATGTCAATGCACGATCGAGAGCGTTGTCGGCACCGCTACCATCCAGAGCGCCATCGCGACCATCATCACATTCCGGGTGGAGCGACAGGAAGCCTATCGGCACGTTGCTATCCCCGCCCGCGCAGGCGCACTTCAGTTCGCTTGTCGATATAGCCGGCCGTCCAGCAAGGTGATCGATCAGGCAATTCTGACGGGTGTGGCACGCTGGTTCGCCAATATAATATTGTCAGCGACGGCCTCAGCGTACTTCGAAACTTCCACCGATCTCGGTTTCGTCACCTGCGCTGATCCAGCAGTCGAACCGGCCGGGTTCGATCTGCCGCGTTCCATCGCTCGCTATCAAGGCCAGTGCATCACCGACGATGGTCAGCGCCACGCGCGCCTCGGCGCCGGCCGCCAGCGTAACACGCGCGAAAGCCTTCATTTGCCGTATTGGACGGGTCCTACTCGCCACGCGGTCATGAACGTCCAGGCGAATCAGCGCCGACCCGGTTCGCGTGCCGATGTTGCGCACCAGCACCGATATCGGCACCGCCGCACCGGCAGCAACCGTGCCCGGCAGGCGGAGCGCCGACAGCGCGAAGCGCGTATAGCCCATGCCCGACCCGAACGGGTACAGCGCCTGGTCCGGTGCGTCGCGCCAATGACTGCGGCCCGGTGTCATCGGGTCGCTGTCGGGTGCGGGCCGGCCGGTGCTCCGCCGGTCATAGGACCAGGGCTGCTGTCCGCTGGCGATCGGAAAGCTGACCGGCAGCCGCCCGGTCGGCTCGACCTTGCCGAACAATATGTCGGCGATCGCCGGCCCGGTCTGCTCGCCCAGGAACCATGTCGCGAGCAACGCAGGCGCATCGCGCACCGCGCCGGTCAGCGCCAGCGCACGACCATGGCGCAGCAGGACGACGATCGGCTTGCCGACCGCTGCCACCGCTTCGGCCAGCGCCTGTTGTGCGGCCGGGACGATGATGTCGGTCCGGCTATTGCCTTCGCCCGACATATCGGCCCCTTCACCGATGGCGAGGAGGACGATGTCGGCCCCGCGCGCCGCCACAAGCGCGCGCTCGATTCCGCCGGGCAGGGATTCGCCGATCGCGCTACCAGCTTCGACGACGAGGAGCGCCGGATCGTCGAGTATCGCGCGCAGTCCCGTCGCGATGTCAATGCCGTCCCCGGCATCCCCCGCAAACGACCATGGTCCATTCAGATTGGCGCGATCGGCCCCGAACGGACCGATCAGCGCGATGCGCTTGCCCGCGCGCGGCAATGGCAGCAGGCCGCCATCGTTGCGCAAAAGCACGATCGATCGCGTCGCCACCTCGCGCGCCACTTGCTTGATCGCGACGCTCCCGGTCTCGCGCCGCTCGGCCCGCCGGTCGATCGACCGGAACGGATCATCGAACAGTCCCAGCCGCTCCTTCAGCGTCAACACCCGCCGCACCGCCTGATCGACTGCGCCGAGCGGCACGCGTCCTTCCGCGACCAGTGCCGGCAGGTGACGGACGAACAGCCCGCTCTGCATCGACATGTCGATCCCGGCAAGAATGGCGAGCCGTGCAGCGTCGGCCTCGTCCGCCGCGACGCCGTGCGCGATCAATTCGCGATCGGCATCGTAATCGGACACGCATACCCCGTCGAAGCGGAGTTCGCCGCGCAACATGTCGGTCAGCAGGGGGCGATTGGCGCTGACCGGCACGCCGCCGAAATCGGTGAACGACGCCATGGTCGCGCCGGCACCGGCGGCAAAGGCGGCGGTGAACGGCGGCAAGAACGTCTCGCGTAGTTCGGCCCCGCTCATGTCGACTGCGGCATATTCCATGCCACCCCGTACTGCGCCGTACCCAACGAAATGCTTGGGCGTTGCGAGCAGCGCGTCGGCGCGCGTCAGGTCCGGCCCCTGAAACCCCTCGACCCGCGCCGCCGCCAGCAATTGGTTGAGCAGCACGTCCTCCCCCGCGCCCTCGGCGACCCGGCCCCAGCGCTGGTCGCGCGCGACATCGACCATCGGCGCGAAGGTCCAGTGGATTCCGCCTGCGGTCGTCTCCACTGCTACCGCCCGCGCCGCCCGGCGCGACAAGTCGGGGTCGAACGCCGCCGCTTCCGCCAACGGGATCGGAAAGATCGTCCGGCACCCGTGTAGCACGTCGGCGGCGAAGGCGAGGGGGATGCGCAACCGGCTCGTCAGCGCCGCTTCCTGCGCCCGGCGCGCGCCCGCTACGCCATAGCCATTGAAGAGCATGCCAATGCGTCCGGCGCGAATATCGGCCAGCATGGCATCGCCGCCGCGTGGATCGATCACCGGATTGAACACGGCGCCGACCGGACGGATCTCGTCATTGAAGCAACTGAGCTGCCCCGCCTTTTCCGGCAGCGTCATCTGCGACAGCAGCGTCTCGACCCGAACGGAGGCGGCACGCGCCCCGATCGGCAGCAGCGCGGCGGTGCTGCCGAGCAGCACGCCCGACAAAAGCCTCCTGCGACTTGTCAGCATTGCTTCGACTAAATGTTGCTGGATCGCCACAGTTCGGCTCGCAAAGTCTTTGGTCCGTTAACCAACATTGCAGCCTTATCGGCGCGGGTCTAGTTGTAACCGGTTCCGGGAACCCCGGGACCAAAGATTACAGGGTGGAGAGGATCATGCTGACATTTAACCGCTTTGGCGGACGCGCGGCATTGCTGGCCAGCGCGACGCTGCTGCCGGTCGCGGCTTTCGCACAGACGCCGCCGGCCGATCCGGCGACCACGCAGACCGCCGATGGCACGACTGCGACGACCGATGACGAACAGGATGTGATCGTCGTCACCGGCACGACCACGCGCGATCGTCCGCTCATCACCGCATCGGCCGACATCACGCTGGCCGACCGCGCCGATATCGATCGCCGCGCGCCGCGCTCGACCGCCGATATGCTCGAACTCGTCCCCGGCATCTTCGTCGAAGCGACGGCGGGGCAGGTGTCGAACAACTATTCGGTGCGCGGTCTTCAGGGCGGCGGCCAGCGCTTCGTCCAGTTGCAGGAGGACGGCATGCCGATCCTCTATGGCGGGGGCGGCGCCGACTTCTTCTTCGATCAGGATCTGACTATCGATCGCCTCGAAGCGGTCAAGGGCGGTTCGTCGGGCGTGCTGACCGTTAACGGCGCCGGTGCGACGATCAACTTCATCTCGCGGCGTCCAAACTTCAACGAAGCCGAAGGGGCGGCGCGCGTCACCGCCTATAATTACGGCATGAAGCGCGGCGATTTCTATTATTCGCAGCCGCTCAGCGACAATCTGGCGTTCAACATCGGCGGCTATGTCCAATCCAGCCCCGGCGTGCGCGACAATCCGTTCGACTATGCCGGCTGGCGGATCAAGAGCATGCTCGAATATCGCTTCGACGGCGGCGGCTATGTCCGCCTGTCGGCCAAGGGCGGCGATGTCGAGAACGCTTACTATGCGACCATGCCCTATCGGCTCGACGACGGCGAAGTGCGCGGCATCGCCGGTCTCGATACCCAGTTCGGTAATGTCGGTGGCGACGCGTTCGCCAACATTGCGGTGCCGGTATCGACCTTCGCCCATCCCAGCGGCTTCCGCGAATTCCGCTATCGCGACGGGATCAAGGCAAAGACGGCACAGGTCCGGCTGGACATCGAAAAGCCGGTCACCGAAACCCTCGATCTGTTCGCCCATGCCCGGTATCTTAAATATTCATACGACTTCAACGGGCTGTTTCCTGGGTCGGGTACCGGCAATGGCGGTCTGACCAGCGCGCGCAACTATCTGACGCAGGGCGGCAATTCGCCGATCAACGACCTGCTGGTGCTCGGTTCGGCCAATTTCCCCGATCGCGTCCGGTTCGGGATCAAGAATCTGCGGACCGGCGTGGTATTGGGGTCGAACCAGACGGCGGAACTGGACGCGCTGAACGGCAACGGCTTCCTGCAGCGCACCGTCCTCAACCACGACTATATCGACGGGCGCGACTTCGGAGCGAATGTCGGCGGCCGATGGGAATATGAGAACGACAGCTTCAAGAACTCGCTTACCGCCGGCGTCATGTACTATAACGTCAAGCGATCGCAGGATCAGTCGGCGACCGCCAGCGTCGTCAACGGCGTCAGCACCAATAGCGACATCTATGACATCGTCGCGCTCAATTCCGCCAATCAGGTGATCGGCACGCTGTCGGACAACGGTCTCGTCTCCTATGGCGACTGGGGTGCCGGCATTCGCGAGCGACTGGATTCGGCGGTCTCGCTCTACGTCAACGACGAAGTCGCGATCGGCGATCTGCGCATCGACGGCGGGGTCCGCTGGGAAAGCGACGATGCGACGGCGCGCGACGGCAACCAGTTGGCGACGAACCAGCCGGTGCCGGCGGGCGTCGGCGGCGTGGTCCGCAATGTCGGGTCCAGCTTCGACGGCACCTTCGCCGTGCGTCAGCGCACCCAGCGCAAGGCGTCGTGGACGGTCGGTGCCAACTATCTCATCACGCCCAACTTCGCGGTCTATGCCCGCTACGCCAACGGGTTCCAGACCAACAACGTCGATCCGATCACCACGATCGAGCTGTACGAAGCCGGCGTCCGCTATCAGATGGGGCGCTTCTTCTCCGGCTCGGCGACCGTCTTCCGCACCAACTTCGACAATCAGAATTATAATTTCGCCAACCCCACCAACCCCTCTCAACAGCAGAACCTGAACGCCGACCTGCGGACCAAGGGCGTCGAGATCGACTTCGTCGTTCGCCCGACGACATGGTTCTCGGTCGATTTCCAGGGCGTGTTCCAGGATCCGCAACTGCTCAACCTGCAACTCGACGGCGTCGATCAGGGGGCTTCGTTCGAGGGCAATCGCCCCGAACGTACCCCGGCACAATTGTTCACGATCCTGCCGTCGTTGACGCTGCCGAACGGTCTCGGCGACGTCTATGCCCGCTACAAGTTCGTCGGCAAGATCTTCGCCGACAACGGCAACGGCATCGCACTGCCCAGCTATGGCGTGACCGGGATCGGCGTGAACCTGAACCTCAGCCAGCGGGTACAATTGAACCTGAACGCCGACAACGTCTTCGACGTCGTTGGTCTGACCGAGGGCAATCCGCGACAGGGCCAGACGCAGGCGATTACCGACGGCTTCTTCTATGCCCGCGGAATCGTCGGTCCGACCTATGGCGGTTCGTTGACGTTCCGGTTCTGACGGATCGGTCGTCTTCCCGGACAACGGCTCCTCTCCCTCGGCAGGGAGGGGAGCGACGCCCAGTCGTAACGACGGCCGAAATATTATCAAAAGAGGTTGCGCGATGAAGACCATGGTGCGGTGGTTGCTTGCGGGTGCGATGCTGGCGGGAACGGGGCTGGCGGTGGCACAGCGCCCGGCCAAGGCTCCCGAACTTGCCTATCAGTTGACCGAGGGGCAGAATCTCAACGCCTTCGTCCGCGAAGGGCCGGTCGCCGCGCATTTGTTGCTGCGCAACGGCACCGACCCGCGCATCCTTGTCGCCTTTCCCGCCGGCAATAGCGGCGTCGGGCTGTGGTTCGCTCCCGTCGGGCAGGTGGCAACGTGGCGCCTCGAACAGGCACCACGTCCGACTACTGCGCCCGGCGTCGCCGGGCCGCAGCCGGCGATCGTCACCCGCGCCAGCATCGACGTGCCCGAACTGCGCATCAAACAAGCGATATTGTCGTCGATCCGGTTCCTGCGCGACTATCAGTCGGTCGGCCGGTTCCCCGCCGAAGTCGCGGTCGAGCCGGTCATCACTGGCAACACGATCCGCTGGAGCCGTCCGCGTCTTGATGGCAAGCCGGGTTATCTGTTGGAGATAAGGTTGCTGTCCGGCTCGATCCGGAATGGCGTGCTGGTCGCCGATGCGGGTCGCCCGCTGCGCATGGAGATATTGGCGTCGAGCGGTGAGACGCCGCTGAACGGCCTTGCCCCGAACGAACTGCTCAATGCCCGTGCCGCCAACGATTCTACCGCGCGCAACGCACTGCAATTTCTCAGCTATCGCGAGAAATTCCTTGCCGGGTCGTGGCGGTTCCAGACCTATTTCGGTCGCGACACGCTGATGTCGCTACGCCTGCTGATGCCGGTATTGCAGCCGCAGGCGATCGAGGCGGGGCTGGGTTCGGTCCTCACCCGTCTCGACGCGCGCGGTGATGTTGCGCATGAAGAGGGTATAGGCGAGTTCGCGGTGGTCGATCGGCGCAAACTGGGTCAGCGCGGTGACGCTGCCGTGCTGGATTACGCGATGGTCGATGACGACTATATGCTCGCCCCCGTCGCCGCTTCGTATTTGCTCAACCGCGGCAACGCCGCCGCTGCTGGCGCATTCCTCGCTCGACCACTGGTGTCTGAAGGCGTCCCCGATACCACCGCGCCGGCCGGCAAGCTTCTGGTTCGCAACCTTCGCTACGTTATCGACAGCGCACGGCCGTTCGCGAAGCGTCCGGACACGTCACGGCTGGTAGCGATCGGCAAGGGGCGCCTGACCGGCCAGTGGCGCGACAGCGAAGAGGGGCTGGGTCGCGGTCGCTATGCCTATGACGTTAATGCCGTGTTCGTGCCAGCGGCGCTGGAGGCGGCAGCGCGGTTGTTGCGGGCAGGACTGCTCGATCGCTATCTCACTACGGAGGATCGGGCAGCGCTGACAGAGGCGGATGCGATGGCGGCGGTGTGGCGCGACCGTGCGCCGGTCATGTTCCGCGTGTCGGTGCCATTAGCACAGGCCCGGCCGCGGATCGAAGGTTATGCGCGCTCGCTCGGTATCCCCGCCGCGCCGGCGCTGGCCGCACTCGGCACCGCGCCACTCGTGTTCCATGCGATCGCCCTCGATGACAGCGGTCGGCCGATCCCGATCGTGAACTCGGACGAAGGCTTTTCGCTGATGTTTGCCGAACCGTCGCCTGCCGATCTTGAAACCTACGTCACCGCTGCGATGCGGCCATTTCCCGCCGGTTTGATGACCGATATCGGGATGCTGGTCGCTAATGCGGCGCAGACCGACGCGACGGTGCAGGGACGCTTCACCCCCGCCGCCTATCACGGCGCGGTGGTATGGTCGTGGCAGCAGGCGCTGTTCGCCGCTGGTCTGGAACGACAACTCGCTCGCCCCGACCTCCCGGCCAAGACCCGCACGGTGCTGACTACGGCACAGGCGCGGTTGTGGCGCGCGATCGCCGCCACCCGCGCGACGCAGAGTTCGGAGCTATGGTCCTGGGCCAATACCGACGGCCGGTATCGGGTGGTGGCGTTCGGCGCTGGCAAGCAGGACGTTGACGAATCCAACGCCGCGCAACTGTGGAGCACGGTCTATTTGGCAGTCCGGCCGCCGCAGGCGGTCAGGTCAGCGAAAGGAAAGCGGTAACCGTCAGCCGCCCCCGCGCCGGATGGCCGTCGAGCGCTAGATCGGGTGGGATCAGCCCACTGTGCAGCAGCGCGCTGCGGTACAGGACCGCCCGATTGCAGCGCGCATCGACCGCCGACACCTGTTCGAACTGCGCGGTCGATCCTTGGATATAGGCGGGCGGCGGGGGTGCATTGAGCATCTCCGCCCGCACCGCGTCCAGATATGTCGACATGCGGGCTGCGTCGATCGTTTCGAAACCGGTTGCACGGTGGCGGTAGAAGGCGGTGCCGCCGCTGCCTTCGCCACCCAGATAATGGACTAGGGCAATTCGGTTGGGATCGACTGCATCGAAATGGGGAATGCGTTGCTCGACCGATAGCTGGTCGGCGGGCGTCGTCACGACCGAAAAACTGGCGTCGAGCAGCGCGATACCGCCGCTGTGGCCAAACACATGCGCAACCACTTGCGACAGTGCCGGTCGCACCGCGTGGAAATAATCGCGTGGCAAGGTCGTCCGGACGCCCGGATATTGCCGTAGTGCCGGTTCGAAGCGCGTGGCCGCAGCAAAGTCACGCAGGGCCTGCGGGTCGGGATGGAAATGATCTACGATCGCGATCGGCTGCCGCTCCGCCCCGATCCGTCGCGCCACGATGTCGGGCGCGGTCATGCCGGGCCGATCATAGCTGCCAGGGCGGTATCGTGCATCGGCAGCGTCGGAGCAGCGCGCGCGACGATGTCGGCGATTTGGCGGACCTGCGCCCGGTTGGTCGCGCTGTCGATCGCGTCGGCCAGGGGGTTGTAGCCCTGTGCCACGATCCCCTGGCCGTTCAGCACCGCCAGCCAGCTCGCATCGCGGAACAGTTCGTCGGTATCGAGAATCAGCCGCCCCGACCGGCGATACTGCTCCTCGCGGACCACCAGCGTCTCGGGCAATGCCATGGTCCGGCAATGTGTCCATAGCGGTTCGCTGCGTCCGCTGGTCGCATGATAGTGCAGGATCAGGAAATCCCGGATGCCGTCCATATCGCGCGCGAACACGGCATTGAACCGGTCCGCCAGCGCAGGATCGCAGTTACGATCGGGGAACAGCGTCAGCAGCTTGGTAATGCCGCTCTGGATCAAGTGAATGCTGGTGGACTCCAGCGGTTCCAGAAACCCTGCCGACAGCCCGATCGCGACGACATTGCCCCGCCATGGACGCCGTCTGGTGCCGGCGGTGAAGCGCAGGAAACGTGGTTCAGCCAGCGGCTCGCCGTCGAGGTTCGTCAGAAGCGTCGCCGCTGCCTCGTCGTCCGACAGATGGCGGCTCGCATAGACATAGCCGTTGCCGGTGCGGTGCTGCAGCGGGATGCGCCACTGCCACCCCGCCGCCCGCGCGGTCGATCGCGTGAACGGCGTGGTCGCTGCGACCCGGGCGCACGGCACCGCGACCGCGCGGTCGCACGGCAGCCAGTGCGACCAGTCGTCATAGCCTTCGCCCATTTCGCCCGCGATCAACAGGGCGCGAAACCCCGAACAGTCGATGAACAGGTCGCCCCCGAACCGTTCGCCGCGTTCGGTCACGAGCGCCGTGACGAAGCCGGTTTCGCCGTCGCGCTCGACATGCCGCAACGTGCCCTCGATCCGGGTCACGCCCGCCGCCTCGCTCCGTTGGCGCAGAAAGGCGGCGTATAGTCCGGCATCGAAGTGATAGGCATAGCCGAGCGTCGACAGGATCGATCGCGCATCGCCCATGGGCTTCGCGAACCGCCCCTGCGCCGCCAATTGCGTGGCGAGTGACAGCGCGGGCAGAAAGATGTCCAACCCCTCCGCTTGCGCCTTCAGCCAGCGATGATGGAAAGCGACCCCGGGCAGGGTCGCGCCGAACTGGCCAAAAGGATGAAAATAGCGGTGCCCCGGCGCGGTCCAGTCCACGAACTCGATGCCGAGCTTGAACGTCGCCTTTGTCGCGCGCAGAAATTCGGCCTCGTCGATACCGACCAATTCGTTGAACCAGTGTATCGTCGGGATCGTAGCCTCGCCGACGCCGACGGTGCCGATCGTGTCGGATTCCAGCAGCGTGATCGCGACCGTTTCGCCGAAGCTGCGTGACAGGGCCGCAGCCGTCATCCAACCAGCGGTTCCGCCCCCCAGGACGACGACACGGCGAACGCGATCGGTTGTTTGCATGGTCTTGTTGCTACACCGCTGTTGACCCGTTGAGAACCGAGCATGGCAATGCGCGGGTTCCCAAGACGAGCCGCGCCCCGCCTCCGGTTTGGTCGGTCTGGTAAGACCGGACCGAGGGCGGAGTGGGGTTCATCGTGACCTGCTGCCGGTTTTCTGGACCGCTTGGAGCTGGAAAATTCCAGTTATGAAGGAGGGCCAGGGAAGCGGAGCGAGCGATGAAGAGGTCGAAGTTTTCGGAGGCGCAGATCGCCTTCGTGCTGAAGCAGGCCGAGGACG
>NZ_JBQCMO010000022.1:0-13580 GCF_051965015.1 Sphingomonas sp. SAFR-052
TACACCAGCCCGGCGCAGTTCGAACAAACCGCGCCACGCTGAGCAAATGCCTCTCCATTTGAGCGGGGCAAGTCCACGCACGCTCGGCGAGGCCCTGAGAGAGGCTAGGGTTCTCGTTGCCGAGAAGTCCTCGACCGCCCTCGCGTTCCTGGCCCACGGAGACGTGACGGCGAGGATTCGCCGAATCCCGCCGACGGCCTAGTTCACGGGCTGTTCGCGACCAGGATTCCTGTGGGCACCTGGGCGAGTGCCTCGGCATGGATGTCGGTCGGTGTTTCGGGCGTGCGAACCGACACGATTAGGCTAAAGCGGATGCGCCTGTTCTCTGGGGACAGATCCGGGCGGTCGGCCCACCATCCCCGGTTCGGCACAACCGAGACGCCTCCCCGATCGGCAAGCTCGTAGGCGCGACCCCGCCAGATGTCGTGGTGAAGGGTTCCGCGGCTGCGGAAGCGCGATCCCAATGTCCAGCCTGCGTCATCCGCGGTGACGCCGTCGCTGGAAAAGGCCCGGTTAACCCTCGCGAGCGCCTGCCGCTCGGTCTCGTCATGCCGCCGGAAATCGAAGCGCAGCCGATGGGAAGGGTAAAGCTCCGGGCGTGCGCGGCTGGCGCTGTGCGGGTCGGGTTCGACGAAATAGGATAGTGTGCACCGAAGCTCGACCGGGGCCGAGCCGAGGGCGGCGAGGGCGGCACGTGGCCAAGGAAGGCGGAAGTGCTTCATCTCGCGCAGAGTAACGCTCTTTCCCTGCTCGTGCTTGTAGGGCCGCAGCTCGTCCTCGACGACGAGCGTTAGGGCATTGCCGGCGGACCAGAACAACCGCTCCTCGTTCGGCAGGCCCCAACCGAAGCAATCGAGCACGTGGAGCCAGGCCTGCTCGTCGCGCAAGCCCTCCGCCACCTTTGCAGCATGCCTCGCCAGCATGGCGTCCGTCCAGCTTGCCGAATGCACCATGAGGCCGCGAATGGTCTCGGCGCGCATGGACGGATAGCGCGCAAGCAGTCTGGCTGCGAGGCCGGCCGCGGCTGCGGTGGCTGCGCTGGTCTCGCCCGTCGTTGTGATCGGCCGCGCGGCGACGTCGCGCGATGTCGTTTCGACCATGTCGGGACCATGGAATCGCGACGTCTGACCTCCGGGGTCGAGGACGTGGTTGCCGCCCTCCATGACTATGTCAGGCTTGTTCCGGCGGAACTCCCACGCGAGCGCGGTGCGGGAGGTAGGAGAGAGGTCGCCCTCGGCCGCCAGTGCGCCGCGTCCGGAGCACTTGTGCGTGATCGCGCCAACGCTCAGCGCGTTCAGTGCTTGGGCGGGCGATTGAATGCCATGGTCCTCGTTGAGGGTCGCGTAGTCCGCGGCAAGGTAGGGTCGGCGCCCATCAGTGCTCACGTTTCCCACCGCCGCGCAAAAGAGCCGGGTGTCCCGCGCGTTGCCGAACGCCAGCTTGTCCAGAGTAGAGGACGTGCTGCTCGGTCGCCCGTCAGTCGCCTCCCCCGGCGCGGTGGCAGCAAGGCAGAAGACGCGGCCCGCCTTCTCCGCGTCCTCGACGATGCTGACCGCGCGCTCGATGGCGTTGCGAGCCGGCAGGGCTGCGTTTCCCGGCGGTGCCGTGACCACGACTGACTCAAGCGCCGCTTCCAGTCGAACCTCGACTGCGCCTCCAGCCACGTCAGCCAAGTCGCCGAATAGCGCGACCCCGGCCATCTTCGTCCCGTGGCCGTCGAAGTCGAGCCGATCCCACCCGTCAATCGCCGCGTGGCACCGCGATAGCGGCAGCGAACGTCGCAGGAGTGGGTTCGCCCGGTTCACGCCCGTGTCCAGCAGCGTGACGCGCGGCGCTTCCGCCGCCGCCGGGCGGATCCGTCGCGCGAGCGTTTCGGCGTCCGCTAGGCGTCCGGCCGGCGGCAAGTCGCGATGGTCGGCCGAAAACGACGACGCCCCCCGCAGTTCAACGACAGCCGCACTGCGGTCGATCAGACGCCGCAGCTGCTGGCGCGTCGCCCGGACGCTCCAGATCGAAACGTCGACAAACCTCGAGGGCGCGCCCTCCGTCGAAAGCTTGAGCTGCTTCAACGCTTCGCGGAACGGGCCTTCGTAGCCCTCCCTGACCCAAACCTCCCAAATCGCGGCGCCGTCGGCGGAGGGGAAGCTCGATAAGTCGTCTGTCCAGAAATCTTCTAGCCGGGCCGGCCGGAAGGTTTCTGCACCTTCGAAGAGCCAGAAGCTGTCGGGCCGCTTGGCCGTTCGGCCCCCGCGGTCGTCTTCGCCATCGTAGGCCTCGTACTTGTCGAGCCTGACAAGCAGCTTCTCTAGATTGCGCTCGGTGACGAACACGGTCGCCACATCACGCACAAGGTTCCGGCCTTCGCCTCGCACAGCCCGTCGGGCATTGAGCACCTGCATGGTGCCGCGGCCTTCGGCGCGGCCGGTTCCGATGTCGAGCTCCTGACCCGGACGCCCTTCGATCCTCATCGAACCCCCGGCCGCGTCTTTGTCGACCCCGTGGCGGGTCTGCTCGTCGGCGCTGGTAGACAGAGCCTCCGCCACCCGGCCGAGGTCTCCACGCAGGCGCCGAGCGTGCTGGCGCCGGTTCGCTACTGGCTCGGGACGAGGAGTGCTTCCGCCACCAAGCGGCTTGAACTCCTTAGACGCAATTCCAAGACCACGCAGGTGAATGTGGGGCTTGCGCGTCGCACTGCCCTCTCGGCGACCTGATTGCCCTTCGCCTGCCATGGTCAGTCTGCGTGCAGCGCCGATCGGTCGTGCATGGCACCCAAGAGCCGGCCGGTGTCGACGGCGTTGTCGCCTTCGAGTACCGCGTCCCTTGCGGCATCGCCTGCCGCCGCGACGAGATCGGCTTGGCTCAGTCCGTCCGCCGCTACGAGCACCGTGTCCCAATTCACATTCTGGAGTTCGAACAAGGCAAGTCGCGCCTCGACGATTGCGCGCGCCTGCTCGGGGGTCGGGCGCGAGTACGGCAGGGCTGCGTCGAACCGACGGAAGATGGCCTGGTCGAGGAGCGCTCGGTGATTCGTGGCGGCGACGACCACGCTGGCGGTTTCGTCCTCGTCAAGGAATTGGAGGAGCGAGTTCAGCACTCGTCGCGCCTCGCCGACGTCGTTCTCGGAGCCACGGCGGGTGGCGAGGGCATCGACCTCGTCGAAGAGGTAGACGCCTCGGGCCGTACGCATCGAATCGAATACAAGCCGCAGCTTGGCCGCCGACTCTCCCATGAATTTGTTGATCACGCCGTCAAGCATGATAGTGAAAAGCGGCAGGCCGAGTTCGCCGGCGAGCGCGGCCGCCGTCATCGTCTTACCGGTCCCAGGCGGCCCCGCGAGCAGCAGCTTGCGGCTGGGCGACAGCCCCTTTTCCGCGAGTGCGTCGCGGTGGGCGTGCTCACGGACAATGCGACGTAGCCGCCGCTCGAGATCGGTGGCGAGGACCAAGTCTGAAAGCCGCACTTCAGGGTAGGAGGCGCGCATGAGTCCGGCGAGCTCGCCTCGCGGCGACGCTATTGGGACAGGACGGGACGTGGGCTGAGCGTCCGCTTCAGCACGTAGGCTATCGACGAGCGTGCGGATGTCACCTGCCATGCGGCCGTGTCCGGCCTTTTCCGCGTCGGTGGCGATGTGTTCGGCGATGGCGAAAAATCGCTCATCGTCGCCGGCCGCATGGCTGCGGATCATCCCGATGAGCTGTTTGCTGTTCGCCATGCAAATCTTCCTATGCCTCCCTTCGGGGAAGGTCGAGGGCCTTGATGCCCAGCGTGGGTGCGGTCGCAAAAAGGCCGTAGGCCGGCTTCGCAGTGAACTCGCGGTAATTGGCCCGGGTTTTGGTCAGCTGCTTAGAAGTTGACGTTCAGCGCGGAGAGGACGACTCACCCCTCGCAAGTCTGGCGTAGCTTAGCCTTTTCGCCAGTCGTACTCGACCGATGGCGCACCGTTCTCGATTGTCGCCGTCACCTTGGTAAGATCGCCCGGTGCTAGCACGACACATACACGACGATACCCACGCCTGTCGCAGGAGTCGCCGCGAACATCAACACCGTCATCTGCAGGTTTGGCCGCCTTCCGTCACGTAGCTGATCGAATCTGACCAAGGCTGCAGCACCTCCGAGGGGATTGCGAACGTCACTGGGAGCGACACGCCTCCGCTGTCGAGGCCGCTGGTCACCATGCCGAGGACCTTGCCCGTCGAAGGTTCGGCGACCACGCCGCCGCTGATACCACCGAGGCTGACAGAGCTGATCTGCAGCAGCCTGCTCTCGCCCTGCTGGATAGCTGGGATGATCGCGCTGATAATGCCCTCGAAGAACGATGGCTGCACAAGGCCGCGGTTGGTCGTCGATGCGAAGAACAGGTCCCTGCCGAGCGGGAACCCGCCAATGACGACCCGGTCCCCGACCCCGAGCCGGGTGGAGTCGCCCCACATCACCTTCGGCACGAGGTATGGGGCTGCCTCTGAGTGGATCGCCGGCGATATGAGCATTCCGACGTCGATGAGCGGGTTTCCGGCATCCGTCCGGGGATCGATGAAGTTGAACTGCATCGCCACAGGATAGGGTCGCTGCGCTTGGTGCTCGCCCAAGCGCGAATTCGCGTAGTAGAAGGCCTGCCGCTCCCGAACCCGCAGCGTCTCGCAGACATGCCAGCACGTCAGCAGCTTTCCCTCGCCGACCTGGAAGGCCGTGCCCTGGATGTCCATGATCCAATCCTCGTGGCCCGGATCCTGGATCGGCATGGACAGCGTCAGGTCGCCCGAGGGCAGCCCCTCCTTGTTCCCGACGGGCACTATTGACTGCGCAAGGCGCGCCAGCGGGGTTTGGCGGCCCCGGTATGCCCAAGGGATACGAGCGAACGCGTCCTTCGAATTGGTCGGCCTCTTTGACTTCGTCATCGCGCACCTGATGCTAAGTTCACGAATTGGTAGACGAAACCCGGGCGCGCCTGCAAACCGGAAGCGTGCGACTGGCGGAAACGCGGTGCCGGCTGGCGTTGACCTGCGGGCACATACGACCCCATTGTGCGCGAGGCAGGGGGAGACGGGTTCAGGATGCGTGCAGCAGTGGTGATCGGCGTAGACGCGGTGGGCGGGGGCCTTCCTCGTCTTCAGGCGGCCGCCAGCGGTGCGGAGGAGGTCGCCGACTGGCTGAGGCGGAGCGACTACCGAGTGTCCCTGTTCACCGACCGGGAGGCCCCGGTGGAGCGGAGCCAAGTGTTCCGTGCCGTCGCGGACCTGGTCGATGCCGGCACGGTGGAGCGGCTCGTCGTCTACTTCGCCGGCCACGGCTTCCTGAAAGGGCCGGTTGAGGAGTTCTGGCTGCTCAGCGGCGCCCCTGCGGACGCCGCCGAGGCGGTGAACGTGGTGGCTTCAGGCAACATGGCCCGCTACCGCGGCATCCCGGAGGTCGTCTTCATCAGCGACGCCTGTCGTGTCGCGCCGGTGAGTGGCGTCCACAGCGGTATCGCGGGCGCGTCGGTATTCCCGAACTTGCCGCCTAGCCCGAGGGCGGCAGAGATCGACTACTTCTACGCCACCCGTCCGGGCGATCCCGCGTTCGAGCGCTCGGGCACGGAGGCGCAGGCGGCCCACGGCCTCTTCACCCACGAGCTGCTACAGGCGCACATCGACGCGCCCCAGGAGGCGCTGCTTACTATCGGCAACAGGGACTATGTGCGCAGCGAGTGGTTGCGTGACGTGCTAGCCGACCGCGTCAACATGCGCGCCGAGGGCATCTCACTGCGGCTGACGCAATCACCCGACTTGCAGGTCCAGATTCGGCGAGGGTGCATCGCGCTGAACGAGGTATCGGGCGGAGACCTTGAAAGTCGGCACCAGGCATCTGGGGATCCGCCGGCTTCCGAAACGGAGAGTTCTTTCAGGTTGGAGTGGACCGAGCCCGATCCGATCAGGGAAGTTCCACGCGACCGCCGGAGGCGCCCGGCGGTGGTCGGCTCCACGCGGGGGACGAGTGGGCGTGCGGGGACGACGATCGGTCGGGTCCGGGGAAGTACGCCGCCGGGGCCCTGGATCGTCGGAGAGGCGGCAAAGGCCACCGAGCAGTTCCAGGAGCGTGTTCGCATAATCGCCTCGCCAAGACGGCAGCGCGGGCAGGTCCTCGGCGACGGATACGAACCGCGCCTAAAATGCGTGGGCGACCTCTTCGGGGAGATAGTCCCTTCGGCTGGACTGACCTTTCATCCGCAATCCGACGTCGATGACGATGTGATGACCTTTCAACTCGTGGGTCGGGCTTCGGAGGTGGCGGTGCGCTTCGCCGACGGGAGCGGCATGCTCCTGCCGGTGATACGCGAGTTTGCCTGTGAAGTGGTGCGTCATGAAGGACGTACGCTTGCCGTCAACTACAGTTGGCTGCCCTATTTTGAGAACGGCGTGAAGGAGTTGCGCGCGGAGGTTTTAGCAGCCGCGACGCTGGGGCTGCTCGACACGACGCGGGAGGCGGCAAGCGAGCTGGCGCGCCGGCTGCGCCGCCTAAAGCGCTTCGACCCGATGCTCGGCCTGGTATCCGCGCTCGCCTACGTTCTCGCGGGCGACCTCGGCGGAGCGGCGTCGGTTCGTGACCACATGCGGCGCGACCTCGGAATCGACTTGTTCGACGCTTGGATGCTCGGAGGTGCCGGGGGTAGTCCAGTGTCGATCCGGCCCGCGCTGCCGCTCCTGTCGCAGAGCTGGTCGCTGCTGGACATCTTCGGAGCTACGGTTCCGGAAGACTTGCGGAAGCTGGAGCGTGTCCCGGGGTTCTGGACGGTGTTCGAACGGTCTGCGATGAATGAGGTGGCGGGGCTGGTCCGCAACGGGTGAGGAGGAAGGGCGATGGCAAAGGCCCGGCTGGTTCTGGTCCACGGGCGCGCTCAACAGGGCAAGTCGGAGGGAGCTCTGATCGAAGAGTGGATGACGCCCCTGCGCGAGGCCTTGGGTGCGCGGGCGGCATGTCTCGACGACGTCGAGGTGCGGGCGCCCTTTTACGGAGACAGGCTCATGGAGCTGCTTGCGCAGTTGAATGACCCCGAACCGGGCGACATCATCGTGCGAGGTCCGGAGCTCTACAACGCCGACGCCGACTATCGCGCTTTTGTGGGCGACATCCTCGAGCAGGTCCGCACCCAGGAGGGGGTTAGCGAGGAGCAGGTCGTGGCGGAGGCGGGCGTCGCCGCTTTGGAACGGGGTCCACAGAACTGGCCGTGGGTGCTGGCTATCATCCGCGCTCTAGACAAGATCCCTGGCATCGATGGCGATATGATCGAGCGGATCCTGCGCGACGTCTGGATTTACCTCGAGCGTCGGACAGTACGAAAGGAGATTGACGCTATTGTGGCGCCCGCGTTCGACACCGGGCTCCCCGTGGTCTGCATCGCTCACTCGTTGGGAACTGTCGTCGCCTATCACATCCTGCGGGACCGCGCGCACGGCGCCGTCGCTCACCTTACGACGGTCGGCTCCCCACTGGGCTTGAAGATCTGCCGCAAGGCGCTGGCGCCGATCGCCCATCCGAAGGTGGTCGGAAGCTGGCACAACGCGCGGGATAGGCGCGACGTCGTGGCGCTCTACCCGCTGGACGCCAGTCACTTCCCGATCGACCCGGTGGTCGCGAACTACGACGGCGTCTGGAACAGGACGCCGAACGCGCACGGGATCGGGGGCTACGTCAACGACGCTAGGGTCCTCGACGTGCTCCACCGGGCTCTCGTCGCCCTCTAGGGCGCCTGTCCGTCACCCGAACGCCCGTACTCCACCAGCTAAGGCCGCCGGTCACCGGGTCCACGCCGTCGACGAGCCGGAAGATGCAGTAGCGCCGCCCTTCGTATCCCTTACACGGCTGTAGTCGCGCAGGGCCCAGGTTCCCCCATCCGGGATTGACCACTCGCGGTGGATCCGCTTCGGATCGTCGCTGGCAGCAACGGCGGCGGCGCAATCCTACGTTCGCAAGCAGCTTAGCGAACGCAACGTAAACAAAAATAAGTTGCCTGATCGCCGGTTTGACGTCTAGACGTCAGCGCAGGACGACTACCAATTGGGTGACTATATGACCAAGGCTCCCGGCGCCATACGCGATCCGATCATACAGCATCTATCCGCCCTACGCACCGACGCCAGCGTCGGCGAGCTTGAAGCTGCCGTACGCCGCCAAGTCGGCGAGGTTTCCTCGTCCTCGATCCGGTCGTACCTCAACCTCAACACCCCCGGCACCTTCGAACGAGTGAGCCGAGGCCGTTACAAACTGGCCGGAATCCATGATACGTTCCAGACGACAATCCCGCCCAGCTTCGAGGTCGGCGACGCTATCATGTGGAACGCCGATTGTTTTTCTTGGCTGCGGGCGGCCGCGGAGAATTCGGTTGAAGCGGTTCTGACCGACCCGCCATACGGTTTGGTCGAGTACACCCAGACGGAGAAGGACAAGTTGCGTGCTGGCAAGGGCGGCGTCTGGCGGATACCTCCGTCGATTGGCGGACACACCAGGTCGCCACTGCCCCGGTTCACCACGCTGACCGAAGCCGACCGACAGAACATGCGTACGTTCTTTCGAGAGTTCGCAACGCTGCTGGCCCGCGTGGTCGTCCCGGGTGGCAACGTCGTCGTCGCGGCCAACCCGCTGCTTGTTCACATCGTCGCCTCGGCCATGTCCGAAGGCGGCCTGGAGATGCGCGGCATGATCACACGGTTGGTCATGACCATGCGGGGCGGCGATCGACCGAAGAACGCTCACGTGGAGTTTTCGGACGTGAGCGTCATGCCGCGCTCTCAGCACGAGCCGTGGGTTGTTCTGCGCAAGCCGCTCGACGGCCGCGTCCAGGACAATCTTCGAAAATGGAAGACTGGAGGGTTTCGACGCATCTCGGACGACCAGCCCTTCGGCGACGTGATTAAGTCGCGTCCAACGCCCACTGCGGAGAAGAAACTCGCTCCGCATCCGTCCTTGAAGCCGCAGGCACTACTTCGCGATCTCGCCCGGGCGTGCCTCCCGCTCGGGGAAGGCAAAGTCCTCGATCCGTTCGCCGGGTCCGGTTCAACGCTCGCGGCCTGCAATGCGGTCGGTTATAACAGCATCGGCGTCGAGATGGATGCCGAGTACTTCGCGCTGGCGGAGCGATCGATCCCGGCGCTGGCGAAGGTTAAGGTCCCGCTATAGGTTGCCACCCCCTGAGCACGGCTTAAGAGTCGTACCCAAGGGGGATGCATGACGCCTGACGAGATCATCGACGACCTGAAGGCGAACTTCGCCCTCCGCCGGCCACGGACATACACAGGCGGTCTCCTGCCAGCCTTCTGCGACTTCCTGCTCGACATCGACAGCCCGTCGAAGGGCTGGACCTCGTATGCTGACATGATTGCAACCCACCCGCTGCTCACCGAAGGTACCAGCACGCTGACCATCACTTGGCCGGACGCCGCGACGGGCCAGAAGACAATCCGGCCGGCCTACAATGCCATCCATCATTTCTACATCTTTGAAAATAAGCGACTGGGATATCCCCGCTCGGAGCCGTACGCGACGGGCAAGTGGGCCGACTTCATTCCGTGGCTTGATTCACTGGTGACGTTCACGGCTGCCGAACTCGCGGAGGTGCGCGATCGTGCCAAGGCCTTCGTGCTTGAGACACTGCCGGAGACGAAGTTTGACCCGTCCACCGTCGTCGTCGATCCGCCGATTTTCCGCATCTTAATCGAGAAGTTCGGATGGACCGAGCGGCGCGGGCGCGAGCCCACCGGTGCAGCGTTCCAGGCGCTGGTCTTCGCGTACATCCGCGCAGACGCGCCTCACCTGCAGGTCGAAACGCGGAAGGTGCGGACGGGCGGTGCTCGGGTGAAAGGCATCGGCGACATTGACGCGTTCGAGGGCGAGCGACTGACGATCTCCGCGGAGGTCAAGGCCTTCCGCTTCGCGCAGGACGATCTGGAGCACACCGAGCACTTCATCACCGAATCGCTTCAGCGGGGTGCTCTAGGATTGATCGTGGCGATCGGCTTCGTAGACGGCGTAGCTAATATGGTTCGCGACAGAGGCGTCATCCCCGTTACGCCTGAAGACCTGCTGCGGACGGTCGCGCTCTGGGATCCGGTGAAACAGCGCGCGGCGCTCAACGCCTTCGAATGGGCAATCGTCCACAAGGAGCAGTCGCCGGACCTGATCGGCCGCTATCGCGACTTTCTCGAAGAGGTCGGCTACCGAAAGGCGTCTGTGAAGGAGGAACTCGCCGAGGAGATAATCGAAGGCGCCGTGGGCACCGAAGATGGCGTTGCTGCTGAGGACGACCAGTAGCGCGTGGATAGCGAGGAGCCCGACGCCGGTCTGGCGAGTGAGAGTGATTAATCATGGGAACCGCGTTGGAGCGGTGGAAACGGATTTCTAAGAGCCTGCTTCATGATTATCCGTTGTATTTTTATAGCTTTGCGATGCGGCGGGCGAAGAGCTGGATCGATGGAAGGAACAGCCATACGGTTGCCGAGACGATGGTTTGCTCGCAGTCCTTGGCAAGACGACGGTTTCGGTTGAGCCATACCAGCGTGCGCTCGACGACCTAACGCCGCGGGAGGACCATGAAGCCCTTGTCAGTATCGGACCGTTTGACGATTTCGATAGTCCATTTGCTGATCCGGCCCTGCGCCTGCCGGAACTTGTCGCCTGCATAGCCGCCGTCGGCGAACACTTGGCGCAGCCACGCTCGTTAAGGCAATGAGGCAGGCAGGATGCGATGTGCCAACAGCAGCCTGCAGGTTGGAACCGATGCTATCGAACGGGGATAATCGACTCAGTTCCATCGCGCAGAAACAGCTCGCATCTCTCGAAGAGCCATCTTAAAAAACAACAATTGTATGCGGGGGGGGGGGATGACGATTGCCTATCGAGACGCTTGACCCGAAAAACTCTATCCTCTTCCTTGGATCAGGATTTTCCGCGGGTGCATCGAATATTGCAGATGAAAAACTCCCGGCAGGTGAGTCGTTATTGAATCGCTTGGCGGAAGCGTTGGAGGAAGATCCCAACGAGCATGATCTCAAATCTATAGCCGATGCCTTCTCGCATCGCTTTGATATGAGCCTCTACGAAATCCTGTATAATACCTTCACCGTTTCATCCCTTTTAAGTTATCAAAGGGAAATTTTATCCCTTCCTTGGGCGCGAATTTACACCACGAACTACGACGATATGGTTAGCTCGGTAAAAGGTGGAACCTTTCCGATCTTCACGTTCGAGGATGTAAAGCCCCGGCCTTTACCACAATCGTTTGCTGTTTACCTTCACGGCTCAATACGAAAGGCGACCGAAGAAGATGCCGAAAAGCAGCTCATCCTCAATAGCCGGTCCTATGACATGATCACCCGCGATCATCCGACTTGGTTTTACGAGTTCCAGCGAGATCGCCGCACTTTCGACGCCTGCTATTTTATGGGTTTCAGCCTCGGCGATCATCACATAACCGGCTTAATGACTGCTGGTGAGACTTCCGCTCGCCGCACGTATTTCATTACGCGTAACCCGCCGAAGCAACAGCTCGTCGACCGAGTGCCTCCCTACGGAAAAATTGTGCCGATCGGCTTCGATGGATTTTCTAATATAGCCAAAACTTTACCGTCATCGCCCAAACCTGCGAATTTACAATCGCTCGAATCATTTAAGTTCTTGCAGCGAGGAATTGATGCAAAGCCGCTGGTAGATCCCACACCAGTAGAAATCATCAATCTTGTGACTTTTGGGAATTTCAATCCGAGCCGCTTCTTCAACACAACGCGAGATGACAGCTATGTCTCGCGTCGTGCTAAGAGTTTGGAAAGCGCACTCACCCTTCTCCAGACGAACAAAACGGTACTCATCCACTCTAGGTTAGGAAATGGAAAAACGATCTTTACATCCATCCTAGCGCGGGATGCTAGTGAGGAGGGTTACAAGTGCTATCTGTGGCGGCGAGCCGGGAGGCGTCTTGCCCAAGACCTTGAGGTCATCCGCGCCGAGCGCCGGGCACTTATCATTTTCGACGACTATGATGCCGCGGTGGACCATATCGAGCGCGTTTCGGCAGGCGTTCCAGACGCGAAGTTTGTCGTTACGGTTCGATCCGGGCAACAGGACGTGCGTCAGCATGAAGTGCTAAGCAAGTTACCGGAACCGATGAAGCGAGTAAACCTCGATCTTTTTGCTGATGATGATAAGAAACAATTGCGTAAAATACTTGATCATGCTGGGGCGCGGAGAGAAGGGTTTGACGACGCGATCAACAATGCTCGGGAGGTACGAGAAATTGTCACGCAGTTGTACGACCACGCACAGATCCGCGAAAAAATTCGGGGATCGATCGAAAAAGCCTCTTCTGCGCTCGTTCAAATCCTCGCGCTCGCGTCGCTCATCAAATGGGCCGGCGTGGAACTGGACGATAGTGATTTGCAAGAGCTTGCCGACTGCGACATCTACGCCGAATTGAAGAAATCCGGCGGCTTGGGAACCGATTTCCTGACCGAGGCTGACGATCGGGTCGAAATGCGTTCAGCATTGCTCTCGGAATATCTTCTCCAGAGGATTTTGCCACCGAAGCAGGTTCTCGACGCTTGTTACACGATCACCACCACATCGACGCGTCGCCGAAGTGATCGAGTGCATCGCGCACTCGCTGGCGTGCTGATGAAGGACGCTGCGCTCAAGCGCTTCTTAAAGTACCAAGCGGGCGTCGATCAACTGCTGGACAAACATTACACACGGCTATCGAAGGATAAGGCAGTCAACGATGAACCGCTCTTCTGGCTTCAGTACGCGATATTTATGAAGCGGACGGGAGAAATTTCGAAAGCTCGAATGTTCTTGAACACTGGGTACGATCGTGCTCGCAATATTTCGGGGTTCAAGACGTTCCAGTTAGACACTCAGGCATTGAGCATCTACCTGCTCGAAGCGATTGTGAGTACCTCGCCTACGGTCGAAGGGTTGGAGGAGCTTCTCGCATCCGTCGACTTGGTAACGGACATGATCGCAGATCAAAGCCATCGCCAATATGCGATCGATGTCATAGGCGAAATTCCGGCCTTTATTGAAGCTCGCCTTCCAGTGCTCGACAATGGCGAGAAAGTTACGCTCGTTTTTCACCTCAATCGTACTAGCGAGACACTTAAAGGATTGCCCGTTGAAGATAAGGCTTATTCAGGGTCCGAGTTAGTCAGGGTGAAGCTTGACGAAGCGATCGCTAAATTGGTTGAGGGGAAACCGTAGCAGCGCCCTTGTAGCCTCCGTTTGCCTCATCTTCGACGTTGAAAGCCCAAACTCTAGCGGTCCTTGCGGCTATGATGCGGGCAAGAAGATCATGGGCTGCAAGAGCCATATTGAGCTGGCCCCCGTTTTGACCGGACGGATTTGAGCCTAAGAAGGAGGCTTGGGGCTATCCCCTGAGCATAGGCTTATGTCCGTGTCCGAGATCATCACCGACGGCGGTCGTCGCCGTCACTGGAGCACGCCTGAGAAGCTGAGGATCGTCGAGGAAACGCTCGATGGTCGCGATGACGTGACCCCCGTTTCTTCATCCACCTGGACCTAGAGACCGGCCCTCGAAGGGACGGACGGAATGAAGCGGAAGC
>NZ_JBQCMO010000023.1:0-7268 GCF_051965015.1 Sphingomonas sp. SAFR-052
ACCAAGATCTGGACGTCAGAGCCAGACCGGTTCATCGTAAATCCGATCCACCAGATGCCGGGACTGAACACCTAGGCCCGTTCGTGCTGAGTAGGGGCTGAGCTTGTCGAAGACCCTTATCAAAGTGCCTGTGGCTCACGTCCTTCGATACGCCGTTTCGACAAGCTCAATGGCTACTCAGGACGAACGGATTAGCCTCTGTCATTACTCTTTAATCAGGACGCTGCATCAGGCCGCCAAAAGTCACGTAGCGTTTCCCGACCTACCCCCGCGTCGCATTCCAGTTGAACAGGAACTTGCGATGCTCGGCCCAGGTCTGTCCTTCGACTACCGCGCCGCGCAGGCAAGCGCTGCTGTGATACGGCCCGACGCCATCGCTCGTCCGAAAACTGACGCAGGTCCGTCCCCGATCGGTCTTCCACCGTCCGCCTTCGATCACACTGTCATAGAAGCTCCCGGTGACCGACCCATCGGTCGCCAGCTGCAATTCCATGGTCTTGCGATACGGCTTGGCCGGATCGGTCGACAGATCGACGACCCAACGCCCGGCCAGCGGGTTGGCCGGCTCGGCAGCGGTAAGCGGCGCGGCACAGACGATGGCGAGCAGCAACATCCGACGCATGGCAGGTCCCCCGAAAGTCGGCCGCAGAATAAAACCGAAATTCGATCTTGCCCATGGTCCACCACCGGCGTCTTTTCCCCCTCCCGGCGCGAGAGGGAGGGAGCGGCGCAGTCGCCGAAGGGTGAGGGTGATTGGAGATCGCCACGTTCGACGCCAGACCGGAACCGCTGTCCTACAGGTGCCCATCCTGTCATATTTGCCGCCGCTCCCTGATAACCGCATGTGCTGCTCGATTGCGGTAACTTCATGTGAAGCGCGCACGACGTGGCGAGTGTGAACTTTGTGAACTTATTCGGATTTTCGCTTTGTTTTCAGTGGCACGCCACGGGCAAGGCCCGTGCCGTCGGACGGCGCTTTGGCGCCGCCGGCCGGGCGCGCCTATTGCGGCTCGGTGCAGCTTCGCTGCGCCTCGCCCGCCGCGCCTTAGATCGCACTATTCTTGGCCGCCTGCGTCGCCGGGTCGAACATATAATGATGCCATGCGAATACCGTCGCGGCGCTGCGGTGCGGGCGCCATTTCTCGGCCAGTTCGCGGATCGCCTTTTCGCTCGGCCGTTCGGGCAGGCCCAATATCCGCCCGATCTCGACCTGTACGGCCAAGTCGCCCGCCGGCCAGACATCGGTCCGTCCTTCGGCGAACAGCAGATAGATTTCGGCCGACCACCGCCCGATCCCCTTGATCCGCACCAGCTGCGCGATCGCTTCCTCGTCGTCGGCGGGCAGATTGGCGAGATCGAGCCGTCCGCTCAGCACCTCGTCGGCAAGGCTGCGGGCATAGCCGGTCTTCTGCCGCGACAGCCCGGCGGCGCGCAGCGCCTCGTCGCTGGTCGCGGCGATCCGCGCCGGATCGGTCGCATCGCCCAGCGTCGCCTCCAGCTTCCGCCACACCGCATCGGCCGCCTTGTAGCTCACCTGCTGCCCGACGATGGTCCTGAGCAGCGTCGCATAGCCCCGCTCGCGGATGCGCGGCTCGGGATAGCCGGCATAGGCCAGCGCCGCCCCGAACGCCGGCTCGATCCGCGCCAGCGCGTCGAGCGAGCTGCGCAATTGTTCGGCGGAAAGCCCCATGACCGGTCCTTGAAAAGCTTCGGCCGTCCCGGCATGGGGCGGCGACAGGAGAATGAACGATGCCCAAGCTTACCGTCGTCACCCGCGCCGGGGAAGAACGAACCGTGGACGGCGAGGCCGGGCTGTCGGTCATGGAAGTGCTGAAGATCAACGGCTTCGACGAACTACTCGCGCTGTGCGGCGGCTGCTGTTCGTGCGCGACCTGCCATGTCTATGTCGATCCAGCGTTCCTCGACCGCCTGCCGCCGATGAGCGAGGATGAGGACGACCTGTTGGATGCGGTGGAGGACCGGCGGCCGACGTCGCGGCTGTCGTGTCAGGTGCCGTTCGAGGCGGGGCTGGATGGGCTCACCGTGACCATCCCGGACGAAGACTAGAGGCGAAAACTAGCTATCGCCGCAATCGCATCATGCCCCGCCCGGCCGGCGGGCCCTCGGCCCGACCGACGTCATGGGCTTTGCCCATGACAGGCCTAGTGCGCGGAACCGCGTTCTCGATACGGGCTCTCGACTACGCTCGATCCCTACTCGAACCGAACGGGTGGGAGGAAGGGGGGGTACGCTAAACCCCACCCCGTTCAGTTCGAGCAGCTTCGAGCTTGTCGAGAAGCGTCCGTCGAGAACACGCCCCCAAGCCCGCCATGGGCGAAGCCCATGTCGTCGGACGGGGCGCTGCCCCGCCGGCCGGGCTAGGCGGGGTGCGAATTAGCCCTGCTAATTCGTCAGCCCGCCTGCGCCGTCGCCACCGCATACAAGGCAATCGCCGCCGCATTCGACACGTTCAGACTCTCCACCCGGTCCGAAATCGGCAGCTTGGCGAGGATGTCGCAATGCGCCTCGGTATTCTGCCGCATCCCTTCGCCCTCGGCGCCCAGCACTAGGGCGACCCGCTTCGGCCCCAGCGCCTGCGCCAACGTCGTCTCGGTATGCCCCGTCAGCCCGACGCGCCAGTAACCGGCCTCGCCCAGCTCGACCAGCGCCCGCGACAGGTTGACGACGCGCACCCACGGCACGCTCTCCAGCGCACCCGACGCCGACCGCGCGACCACTCCTGATTCGGGCGGCGCATGCCGGTCCTGCGTCACGATGCCCAGCGCATCGAACGCCGCCGCCGATCGCAGGATCGCGCCGACATTATGCGGGTCGGTGACCTGATCGAGCAGCAGGATCGGCCGGTCGTCGTCGCGCCCCTGTTCGATCAGGTCGGCCAGCCAGATATCCTCGAGCGGATCGGCCTCGACCACGATCCCCTGATGCGGCGCGTCGGGCGGCACGAAGCGGGCGAGGTCGGCCGCCTCCGCAAACACTACCGGCACGCCCTCGGGCAGGACCAGCTGCGACCCCATTTCGCGCGTGCACCAGATTTTGCGGATCACCCGCTCGGGATTGTCGAGCGCGGCGAAGGCGGCATGCCGGCCCCAAAAGCGCGGACGCTGCGGCGAAGCCTTGCTGGGGCGGTGTCCTTTGCGGGCCATGTCAGTCTTTCTCAGGAATTGCGTAGGGGTCGGTGGCGACCGGCTGGGTGGGCAGGGGCGGACGCGGCAGCGGCCGTTCGGCATTGGCCGCGCTCAGCAGCAGCGATGCGAGGATGATCGCGTTCTGCCGCATGTCGGGGCCTTTCAGGTGGTCGAAGGTATCGATGCTCGTATGATGCAAGCGGCTGCCATAGTCGAGCGGGTCCTGAATGAACTGATAGCCCTGCAGGCCGACCGACTGGAAGAAATAGTGGTCGGTCGACCCGGTCCGCCGGTTGGCGACGGTGGTCGCGCCCATCGATGCGAAGGGGCTGAGCCATTCGCGTAACGTCGGCACCGCGGCGACGTTGTTCTCGGCATTGATCCCGCGGATCTTGCCCGATCCGTTGTCGATGTTGAAATACGCGGTCATCGCCTCATAGCCGGGCTTCTTCGTGATCGGGAAGCGGTTGGTCCAGCCATAGAAGCGCGCCAAGCCCCCGTCCTTGCCACCCGCCGGTTCGGGTCGCACCGCGATGTGCCGCTCGACATAGGCGAGGCTGCCGAGCAGCCCCTGTTCCTCGGCATTCCAGAGAGCAAAGCGGATGGTCCGCTTCGGCCGGACCTTCAACACCGACAGGATGCGCGCCGCCTCCATCACGACTGCGGTTCCCGCGGCGTTGTCGGCGGCACCGTCGCCCGCGACCCAGCTGTCGAAATGCGCGCCGGCCATCACATAACCCGCCTTGGGATCGGTACCCGGCAGGTCGGCGATGATGTTGTAGGCGGTCGGGTCGCTGTCGTCGAAGCGGACCTGCGTATCGATCTCGATCGTCGGCGCGGTGCCGCTGACCGACAGGCGGGCGAGGCGGCGATAATCCTCCGCCGCGATCTCGATCGCGGGGACGGCGGGCGCGACCTCGCGGGTGAAGAGGTAGCCCGACCCATGCAACAGCTTGCCGTCGCGCGACGACATGGTCGCCATCGCCACCGCACCTTCGGCCTTCAGGAACGCATCGAGCTTGCGCGCGAAATCGAGCCGCTTGGCGCGGCGATCGGTGTCGGCGGGGTCGAACACCGGCTCGCGCCAGCTATCGGCCTTGGCCAGATCCTCCGCGGTCAGGCGGCGGAACGGTGCCTCACCCGGTTCCGATCCCTCGCCCGGCCGCGTCACCATCACGACCTTGCCCGACAGCTTGCCGCGCCATTCGGCAAAGTCCTTGTCCTCACTGATCGGCGCAACGATCACCGGCGCGGTGATCCGCCCGTTGGTGCCCGGCGTCCAAGCGATCGGGATCGCGGTCAGCTGGACGGCACGCGGCGTGACCATCCGCACGCTCGAGCGCTCGATCGTCCAGCCACGCCCGAACTCGAACCCTTCCTTGCTGGCGGTCAGTCCCCATTCGCGGAACTTCGCTTGCGCCCAGCGCTCCGCATCGCGCATCGCCGGCGAATTGGGCAGGCGGGGGCCGATCACGTCGGTCAGATGCTGGGCGATCGGCATGACCTGCGTATGGCTGGTGCCTTCGTCGATGATCCGGTTCACGGCGTCGCGATCGACGCTTTGTGCCGCCAATGGCGCGGCGATCAGGGTGGTGGCCAGCAGGATTGCGCGCAATTCGGGGTCCTCGCGTCAAAAAATATGCGCCGACGACGCTAAGTTGCCCGACAAAGTGGCGCAAGGCGTTGACAGCGCCGCTTCGGACCGGCAATGGGCGCGCTCGCTCGGACGGCCAGCCCGTCCAAGCGGCGGCTGGACAGGTGGCCGAGTGGTTAAAGGCAGCAGACTGTAAATCTGCCCGGGTTTCCCGTACGCTGGTTCGAATCCAGCCCTGTCCACCACCGCCCGCGCAGAATGCGCGGCGGTGTTTCGCGAAAGGCGCTTCGCCGACCGGCGATAATGTGGCAGGCCATATGGCTCCGGCCGCTTTTACCATAGCTGAGCCGACGTGTTGCCGCTCTTCTTGTGGCAGGCCCCACTGGGCGGCCTGGGCGGCCGCAACGACAGCAGCGCTCGAACGCCAGATCAGCAAGACAACCGGACGCTTAACGCCCGAAGTGATTGATGCGTTCGCCGAGCTTGTGCGTGCTCGCCCGAGCGGAGGCGATCCCGCCCTGCGCAAAGCCCATGTCGGCCTCTTCGTTTCCGGAGTGTCAGTCGATCAGGAGCTATCCGAGCCTCGGCTCTTCCGAATTGCTCGAACGCGCGGTTGGGCGAGCTGAACCGGCCGTCTTGGGCGCAGTGCCCATTTTTAACTAAGAATGGTGCACCACTCCTTTAAGTAGGAAACAACGAAGCGTCCTAGCGAACGTGCGTTCGGCTGGTTCGTCGCGTGGGTCCTGTTTGGGACGCCTTCGGGTTAGAACGGCGGCCGGTGGAGGACGACGCGTTTATCGGTAAAGCGTCTGAAACTCGCTTGCTCTGGCCAGTGTATAACTTTTCCACCAAAAGCAGACGTCAGAGCGTGAGATTGCGGACGATCGCCATGTCGGACCGTCCCAACAGGCAGCTTTTGGGAATTGTCGGGCAAAAAGCGGTCGTCGCGTACGGTGCATTACAACTTGGCCCTTCAGGGCGTGGGTCGAGACACCCGCATGACCTTGGCCATGCGCCAGATTCGACACTCGCGAGGAGGACCAAACCGCTGATCCAAAAGGCAAACCTTAAACGCCCTGAAGGGTCGGCAACGTCTGCCAAGAAGCTTTGCCTCCGGTTCCATGCTTCTTCGCACCATGCCACATCTGATTGCGCAACGAGTTTTCAAGGCTCTTCCGCCATGTTACGTGAGCTGACAGATTAAAGGGTGCCCATGCCAGTAGCAGACGAATTCATAGCTCCGAGCGCGCTTCGCATGGATCCGAAGAATCCACGCGCTGGCGCGCAAGAGTTTAAAGATGAAGAAGAGGCTATTTGAGCTGCTGCCGGTTTCGCGGACACGAGGTTAAGCTACCTGCGTTTGCCGCTCGAAGTCTATGGGGCTGGAGATAACCCAGGGTCGAGTGGCGCCGCGTCGGATTGTAGAAGCACTCGATGTAATCGAAGGCGTCTGCCTTCGCGTGATTGCGGGTGTGGTAGGTTTTACGCCCGACCCGCTCGGTCTTCAGCGAGGAGAAGAAGCTCTCCATGGCGGCGTTGTCCCAGACGTTGCCGGACCGGCTCATCGAGCAGGTCACGCCGTTGTCGGCCATCAGCCGCTGGAACTTCTCGCTCGTGTATTGGCTGCCTTGGTCGGAGTGGTGCAGCAAGGCGTCGGGCTTCCCACGCCGCCAGATCGCCATCATCAGCGCGTCGGTGACGAGCTGGGCGGCCATGGTGTCGCTCATCGACCAGCCAACTATGCGTCGCGAGAACAGGTCGATGACGACGGCGACGTACAGCCAGCCTTCGGCGGTCCAGATATAGGTGAAGTCGGCAATCCACCTCTGGTTGGGCGCCTCGGCCGTGAACTGGCGGTCGAGGAGGTTGTCGGCGATAACGGATCGCAGGCCGTCGTCCTTTGGCAGACCACGACGCCGCGGACGCGCCCTCAGGCCGTGAACACGCATCAGCCGCTCGACACGATGCAAGCCACATGAGAGGCCTTCGGCCAGAAGGTCGTGCCAGACGCGGCGTGCACCGTACGTCCGATAGCTGGAGATGAAGCTGGCGCGGACCCTGGCGCCGAACTCCTCGTCACTCCGGGCACGGGCACTGGGCACCCGAACCAGCCAGGCATGAAAGCCGCTACGCGAAACACCGAGCGCTTCGCAGATCCACGATACGGGCCAGATCCCCCGGTGCTTCGCGATGAACTCGAACCTCATATCGAGTCCCTGGCGAAGTAGGCCGCCGCTTTTTTTTAGGATGTCGCGCTCGGCCTTCATCCGGGCCAGCTCGCGGCGCAGCCGCTCAATCTCTTGGCTCTCGGGCTTCATCACCCCATAACCGGGAAACGCCGATCCCGGATCCGCCGCCTGCTCACGCACCCACTTGCGCAGCACGTTCTCATGCAGGTCCAGATCGCGAGCCGCCTGCGACACCGATACCCCGCGTTCCCGAACCAGCTTCTGAGTAGCCCCTAGTTTTCTAGACGCCTTCCGCCTTCAAAACCTGCTGCTGTTCGAACGCGACGGGCGACAGCATCC
>NZ_JBQCMO010000024.1:0-2500 GCF_051965015.1 Sphingomonas sp. SAFR-052
TGGTTGCGGGGACAGGATTTGAACCTGTGACCTTCAGGTTATGAGCCTGACGAGCTACCGGGCTGCTCCACCCCGCGCCACCATGGTCGCCCGAGTTGGGCGGAAGGGGTGTAGGGACATTGTGAATGGTTATGTGCACCGGCTTCAATGCCTGGCGACGACCTACTCTTCCATCGCTTGAGCGATAGTACCATTGGCGCAGGTTGGTTTCACGGCCGAGTTCGGGATGGGATCGGGTGGTTCACAAACGCTATAGCCACCAGGCAATGAAGGCGGTGCACTTTTTTTTCAAATCGATGTTTCGAAGGCTGAGGATCAACCACTTGGGGTCAGCCAGTGCTGACGTTGGGGGTGTGAACTCTCTTAAGCGCGAATAGGACAATTAGTATCGGTTAGCTTCACGCGTTACCGCGCTTCCACATCCGATCTATCGAGGTCGTGGTCTCCGACCGTCCTAAGAAATCTTATCTTGAGGGAGGCTTCCCGCTTAGATGCTTTCAGCGGTTATCCCGTCCATGCATAGCTACCCTGCTGCGCCGTTGGCACGACGACAGGTACACCAGAGGCATGTTCACCCCGGTCCTCTCGTACTAGGGGCAACTCCTCTCAAATTTCGACGCCCACGGCAGATAGGGACCAAACTGTCTCGCGACGTTCTGAACCCAGCTCACGTACCACTTTAATTGGCGAACAGCCAAACCCTTGGGACCTGCTCCAGCCCCAGGATGTGATGAGCCGACATCGAGGTGCCAAACAACCCCGTCGATATGAGCTCTTGGGGGTTATCAGCCTGTTATCCCCGGCGTACCTTTTATCCGTTGAGCGATGGCCCTTCCACGAGGGACCACCGGATCACTATGACCGACTTTCGTCTCTGCTCGACTTGTCAGTCTCGCAGTCAGGCTGGCTTATGCCATTGCACTCTAACAGACGGTTTCCAACCGTCCTGAGCCAACCTTCGCGCGCCTCCGTTACTCTTTAGGAGGCGACCGCCCCAGTCAAACTACCCGCCACAGAGGGTCCCTCGCCCAGTTTCATGGGCGCAGGTTAGACATCAGAAAACAACAGGGTGGTATTTCACCTATGGCTCCACACCGGCTGGCGCCAATGCTTCAAAGCCTCCCACCTATGCTACACAGTTCTTTCCTAATGCCACTCTGAAGCTGCAGTAAAGGTGCACGGGGTCTTTCCGTCTAACCGCGGGTACTCCGCATCTTCACGGAGAATTCAATTTCGCTGAGCATGTCCTGGAGACAGTGGGGAAGTCGTTACGCCATTCGTGCAGGTCGGAACTTACCCGACAAGGAATTTCGCTACCTTAGGACCGTTATAGTTACGGCCGCCGTTTACCTGGGCTTCATTTCAGAGCTTGCACCCCTCCACTTAACCTTCAGGCACCGGGCAGGCGTCAGGCCCTATACGTCGTCTTGAAGCCGACTTAGCAGAGCCCTGTGTTTTTGCTAAACAGTCGCTACCCCCTGGCCTGTGCCCCCAGCAAGAGCTTGCGCCTATGCTGGGCCTCCTTCTTCCGAAGGTACGGAGGCAATTTGCCGAGTTCCTTCAGGACACTTCTCTCAAGCGCCTTGGTATACTCTACCAGACCACCTGTGTCGGTTTCGGGTACGGTCTATACGGTGGGGCTATTTCCCGGGACAGCTTCGAAGCACGATCAATCCGATAAGATCGTACAACACACGCCATCCGTCACACACCACCAGGCCCACGAATATTAACGTGGTTCCCATCGACTACCCCCTTCGGGCTCGTCTTAGGGGCCGGCTCACCCTGCGCGGATTAGCCTTGCGCAGGAACCCTTGGTCTTTCGGCGAGAGGGCATCTCACCCTCTTTATCGCTACTCATGTCTGCATTCGCACTTCCGATACCTCCACGGTCCATTACCAGACCGCTTCACAGGCGTACGGAACGCTCCGCTACCGCGTACACATGCGTGTACACCCTAAGCTTCGGTGCGTGTCTTGAGCCCCGTTACATCTTCGCCGCAGGAACCCTTGTTTAGACCAGTGAGCTGTTACGCTTTCTTTAAAGGATGGCTGCTTCTAAGCCAACCTCCTGGTTGTTTTGGGATTCCCACATGCTTTCCCACTTAGACACGACTTGGGGACCTTAGCTGTAGGTCAGGGCTGTTTCCCTTTTGACGACGGACCTTAGCACCCGCCGTCTGTCTCCCGGATATCACTCTTATGTATTCGGAGTTTGGTTAGTATTGGTAGATCTCGCGACCCCCGCAACCATCCAGTGCTCTACCCCATAAGGTGTCCATCCGAGGCACTACCTCAATAGTTTTCGCGGAGAACCAGCTATTTCCCGGCTTGATTGGCCTTTCACCCCTAAACACAACTCATCCGGTAACTTTTCAACGTTAATCGGTTCGGACCTCCAGTGGGTGTTACCCCACCTTCATCCTGGTCATGCCTAGATCGCCGGGTTTCGGGTCTAATCCATCAAACTATAGCGCCCTATTCAGACTCGCTTTCGCTG
>NZ_JBQCMO010000025.1:0-5512 GCF_051965015.1 Sphingomonas sp. SAFR-052
TCACCAAGATCTGGACGTCAGAGCCAGACCGGTTCATCGTAAATCCGATCCACCAGATGCCGGGACTGAACACCTAGCCTGGTAGCTACAGGCATCATGCGGGTCGAAACCAACGAAGCACGTCAGCGTGAAGCAACGGCTCATCGAGCCGTCGAACGCAACCTTCAGTTGATAGTCGAGAACATACCGCAGTTCATATGGTGCGCGGACGTGAATGCGCGCTGGCGATGGGCAAGCCCGCAGTGTGAACCGCCCCGGGTTTGCCGGAGGCTCCAACTCCTGAGAAGGTGGAGCCAGTATGAGCAAGACGACGAACAAGTTTGCGCCGGAGGTCCGCGAGCGGGCGGTGCGGATGGTGCTGGATCACGAGCGCGACCATCCGTCGCGATGGGCGGCGGTGGTTTCGATTGCGGAGAAGATCGGCTGCGCGCCGCAGACGCTGCATGAGTGGCTGAAGAGGGCCGAGGTCGACAGCGGCAAGCGCGCCGGTGTGCCGACCGAGGTGACAGACAAGCTGAAGGCGCTGGAACGCGAGAACCGCGAGTTGCGTCAGGCCAATGAGATCCTGCGCAAGGCGTCCGCGTATTTTGCCCAGGCGGAGCTCGACCGCCCGTTCCGGCGGTAATCGCCTTCATCGACGATCACCGCGATGCCTATGGGGTCGAGCCGATCTGCCGCGTCCTGCCGATCGCCCCATCGACGTATTCGAACGTGTCGCGCAGCGACAGGATCCTATGCGCTTGTCGGTGCGTGCGCAGCGGGATCGGGCTCTCAAGCCTGAGATCGCCCGTGTGTTCGCCGAGAACTTCGCGGTTTATGGCGTGCGCAAGGTCTGGCGGCAGATGATGCGCGAGGGCTTTCCGGTCGCCCGCTGCACCGTGGAACGGCTGATGCGCGACATGGGTCTACAGGGCGTGATCCGGGGCAAGCCGGTTCGCACGACGATGAGCGACAAGGCAGCGTCGTGCCCGCTGGATCACGTCAACCGCAGGTTCTACGCGCCGGCGCCGAACATGCTGTGGGTGTCGGATTTCACCTACGTCGCTACCGGGCGGGGTTCGTCTATGTCGCCTTCGTCATCGACACTTACGCGAGACGCATCGTCGGCTGGCGAGCGAGCAGGACAGCGCATGCCAGCTTCGTCCTCGATGCTTTGGAACAAGCGCTTCACGACCGCCGGCCGGTCCATCGTGGTGGCTTGGTTCACCATAGCGACCGCGGGTCGCAATACGTATCCATCAAATACACCGAGCGCCTTGCCGAAGCGGGGATCGAACCGTCGGTCGGTAGCGTGGGCGACAGCTACGACAACGCTTTGGCCGAGACGATCAACGGCCTCTACAAGGCGGAGGTGATCCACAGGCGAGGACCTTGGCGCAACTTTGAAGCCGTCGAATATGCCACGCTCGAATGGGTCGACTGGTTCAACCATCGTCGCCTGCTCGAACCCATCGGCAACATCCCGCCTGCCGAAGCCGAAGAGCAATATTATGCTGCCGCGGACAACATCGATATGGCAGCGTGACTCACAACCCCACGCCTCCGGCAAACCCGGGGCGGTTCACTCATCGGTCCGCTGACGCCCAAACTCCGCCATTCGAACGGTCTGGTAGCTTGCTTGGTAGCGGACGTTGGTTCAGGCTTGGCAGATGCACGATAACCAATGGGTTTGGCCTGAACGGCGCGATCTTTATCGTGCGTGCCTGACGTTAGCTGATCCTCAAGCGACTTCTGCGCGTGTCACCGATGCGGCAGACATCCTGCTCAACGACATAGAGCTCTACGACGACCCTCGTCAGGGCAAAGACCTTTGGCTTTTCCCTGACGAAGCGGCCCTAGCTGACTGTCTTGCAACCAAGCTGCACGCGCTTGCTGGCGCCGAGACCTCGGGAGATTGGGGTTATGCCATCATCGAGCATTCGAGTTGGCTCGGCATCTGTGCCGATGCCCAGAAGCTGCTTGGAATAATCCTTCGCAATGGACAGGGGACCGTGCAGAAGGTCCGCCAACCCCAGGCCGGTCGCCGGAGGCGGACCTTATCCTAGCCCCCGGTTGTAGACATCCGGCCGGCGGACGACCCGTCCGCCGCTGCGAAGGAAGGGCCCCACGAATATGGCGCTTAGGCGATTGCCTGGACCGATGATACCCGCACGATACCACGTCGGGTCGCGTCTCAAAAAAACGGACATCTGTTGACATAAACCTCGACTGCGACAACGCTGATCCCGTGACCTACCTCGTCGATTTTGCAGTCTTCATGGGGATTGGCCTCTTATCAGACCGGGTGGCGTTCTCGGAAATGCGTCATACCGCGTCGTCATTTTGGCCGGTCGAATGTACCACTTACAAAGCGACCCTGTTTCCCCGTATTTTACCATTGCCCGTTGGTGCAGCTTTGTCAGCCTATGCTGCCGGCCCAGACATGAACGCTCAGAACCTAATAGGTCTAGGTTTGATGGTAACGCCCGTTCTGCTGCTTTGTGTTGCTATTTTTCGTCAATGGTATGCGACCCGACCGCGACGTTGAGCCGCCCGACGAACGTCCGCTATCCAGCTAAAGTGGCTCTGCCGCTATCGCCCAAAACTGGGCATTGAAACTGCAAATGCTTTGCGCGACTAAACGGTATGGTTCTCGACAGGCGCGCTCTTAGCATTTTGAACGGAATGTTCTGGTCGGCATCGGGGTGGAGACCAAACCCATCGATTGCAGAAGAAGATTTCTCTTACGCTCGATCTAAGGGCCTCATGTTCGATCGCGTCGAGCTTTCCCACGAAGAGGCGGTTACTGCTGCAAGAAAAGCCTTAAGCGCCACGGCTCGCCGAACCGTCACGCAGGCATTCCTTTCAAGTCTTGGTTCAAGGCGCTTGGACCACCGGTCCGCTCTGGGTAGCTACGCGGTCGGGCGTCATCTTTTGGCTCATCCGTTGGTCACTTCGCCGGGGAGCTTAAGCTGCTCATATTGCGGGGCATATGCCAAATCGGCCGATCCAAACATCCTGAACTTCGAACGGATCAAGTGGGGAGGCGTTCGGCACACTGACCCGAGATACATTGCGCTCGACCTTGACCTTTTTGCTGCGCAAGACTCAGCTTTGCCGACCGGGAATGACGTAGCGATTTTTACCTCCATTCTCGAGGTGGCAAGAGGAATGGGGCCAAGGGCTCGGCTCAGCGACCTTGCAAAGGCATTATCGAAGCTGTTGCCTTCGAACGATGCAGAGCGAAGGACGCTCATCGGCATTCTTGGCTATGCAGGCATTCTAATCGACCCTGATCGACCCGACTTTCGGAAACGATTTGTGCCTGCCGATGAGCGAGAGCAGACCCCTTATCATAAGGATGACTGGCCCTACCCCGTTCAGTGGTGGAATGGCTCTCACGGCATCAACGAAGCTGCCGTCGCCGATTGGTTTCCTGCGTTTTGCTGACGTCCGCTTACCACCACTCCTTGCCGTTCCAAGGCTCTCCGGCCGACCCGATCACCCGAAAGCCGTCCGACCGCTAACGGGCGGGAAAGCCGCCGGACGGCTCTCGCCCAATTGAAGACGTTCCGGGTTCGTGACACCTTGCCCATATGGACCTGCCAAATCGCCGCTACTTCATCACCGCCTACAGCGACTCGGAAACGCTCGATGTCGAAGCTCAGTGCCCGGACGACGAAAACGCGATAAATAAAGCCCGGCGCTATGAAACGTTAAAATATGTAGGGAAAAACTATCCGCCTGTGATCTTTGCTCACATTGCGTGTGACGGACCCGAGGGTGTCCGTGACGTCGGAACTTGGGAATATCGAATTAGAAACGTGAAGAAGGCAGGATTTTTATGGCATGCTGGTCCATGGGCCATGCGTCCGATGCCAGACGATAAGTCATCGATTAGGCATTGGGCAGAAAGCTTGTCAGAGGTCCGCTAACCATCGATTATTGCCGTTCGTCAGATGGAGACACGGAAAACCGTGCTCAGCTCGTGACTGTACGGAAAACAGGTGGTTTTGAGAAGCTGATCAAGGCTCCGCGTTCGGATGCCGTCGTGGTCCGTCGGAAATCATGTGTTTGCCGACAACTTCAATGCCGCAGGACACCCTCCCAGTCCCAAGCGGCGGACATGCGCTCCGTCGCCGTCTCGCAGAACCCGCGGAAAAGCGCGGTTCCTATGATGGCCTGAAACCCAAATACCCGCTCGATACCCACGGCCGGTAGCGCCCAATAGCGGACATACGAGAACTCCGAGTGATTCCGACGACTACGCAAAGCGTTATCACGTGCTCGTATTTGAACCGGTGAGCGGTCACGACCGGAGGTAGCGGGCCAGCAGTAGGCCCGCGAACACCACTTCGATTCCTCCCACCGCGAATGCTGGAGATAAGGGCAGCGGGACTCCGCTGACGATCGCCAGCAGGCCAACTCCGCTCATCAGGACCGCTAACAGCCAGTACAGACGGTCGTCGTAGATGGTTCTAAACAAGGCGTAACGGGTGCCAGCGGCAATCGCCGCGATTGCAAAGACGTATTCGGCTCGCAATGGGATCATCAAATAGGCGGCAACTAGACCGCCAATCATGGCGATCGTGCTTTCCAGCGCCGCGCCTGCCAGCGGATTCCCAGCGGCTTCCTTCGCACGACCGAACAACCTGCGGCAGAGAAAAGTGCTGACCGGATGGATGATCATTCCGCCGAGAAAGAGCACCGCGAAACCGCGCCCCACTCCTTGGCTTTGCGCTGTGATCGCCGCTGCCAGCCACACCAGCCCCGAAACCAACACACCTGGCGCCCCGCCGACATAGGCGCGGCGAAAATCCTGTTGAGCTTCATCGATCTGCATTGTGCCCGGCCCCGGTGGAGAGCTGTAGCATGGCCTAATCAACGACCGCTTTCCACCAGTTGTAGACATTCGCCCGGCGGACGACCCGTCCGCCGCTGGCCAGACCGGGTTAGCGAGATGTAGCGTGACTGGAGGTGAACAACGGGTCACTGGTTGCGCGTTCTCTTATGCTATTGCATTGTAGCACCAAGAATTTTTCCAGCAGGTCCGAACGATGATGTTTCTCATCTCCCTCGCGATAACTACCGTTCAAATACAAAAGGAAGGGTCTGCTCGGGCGCTTACCCCATCAGAGATAAGGGCGGATAGGTACCACTATCACAACAAGAGGGTCACGATATGCGGTGATGCAATCGGTCAGGCTGGACCCTACTCTTTGCTCGTATCACAAACTGAATATGATACGGCGGCTGTATCTATTGATCCCAAAATTAAAGTAGGACGAGTAGCAGATAAATTATGCGCAACAGGTGTAATAAAGCGGTTTGATGGGCTGTCTTTAAAAGAAGCGCAAAAACAAGGAAAATCGTACGTAAGCGTAGATACGCCTTTTGACGCCCAATATATTCTAAGGCCGTAGTTCGCAGGCTTCGTCCTAATAATTGCAGGCAAAGCGGACGTACCGTCCGTCGCTATCGCGGATGTCCGTCGTTTCCAAGGCAGACGATACCCGCAATCTGTCCCGCGGTA
>NZ_JBQCMO010000026.1:0-5195 GCF_051965015.1 Sphingomonas sp. SAFR-052
CAGCCAGCGCCCGCGTCGGAACCCAGCAATTCTTCAGCAACGTCCGCTACAATCTTGCTCCGATCGTCAATACGGCGCTGCCGTTCGACCTCTCGATATTTTATAGACACGTTGCATAAGCCTTTTAAGTTAAGGCTCCGCTAGTGCCGATAAAGTATCCACTCAACCGCGTCTTTGTTCAGCACCGTTGTGGTGTTGTGCTACCGCTCCCAGATTGGGACGATCCGTTACAGCAGGGGGCGGACACACGCTCCGCCGTCTCGTCTCCAACCCTGCACAAATCCGCGAATTCAAGATCACTTTGTTCGCCTTGATACCCTCATCATACCCACATGCACTTGCTCGAGCAGCAGTTTGCGCCGTCAGTTGCTATCCAGTTCCAAGCCGACAAACGTTCGAGATGCCACTACCGATCGTATGCAGGGTGTACGAGAAACAGGTGTTTTCGGGCGTCTGTGAGCTACCATGTACTGCTTACACGTCGCGCGTCTGTCGATGACATTCACTGTTGTGGTCGACTTGCAGAACGATCGTCCGCTTCGGCGAGCGCGGCACCGCAAAGCGGCTTGGCCGTCCCCTACCTTCCTCCGGCCTCTTCGTGCAGGCTTCCGACAGCCGATTTAGAATACGCTGAGAAGCAGGAGATGCCACCGGCATAAAAGACGCATTTGACGTATATGTCTATTACGTCTAATGAGTAGTCATGACCGAAGCTGAATTTCTCGCGGGGTATGATCCTGCATCCTTCTCTGCCGTTGCGGTGACAGTGGACGTCGTCCCGCTGACATTCCACGAGAACCGCTTGCAGATACTAGCCATACGGCGAACGGTGCATCCGGAACGTGGGCGGCTTGCGCTACCGGGTACGTTCGTACGCGCTGACGAAACACTCGAGGTCACGGCGCACCGAGCGCTTCGCGAGAAAGCGGGTTTTGATACGCAAATCGGACAATTCGGAGCGTTCGGCGCGCTTACGCGCGATCCGCGCATGCGAATAATCAGCGTTGCCTACATGGCCTTGGCAACGTTCGATCAGATCGAGCCCATTTTGAATGAAGATCGAACGTTGCTAGCACTTCATGGCAGTGTTGCTCGCGGCGCAAATGGCCGCAAGGTTTCCTTGGCATTCGATCACGCTGAGATTGTTGAAACGGCGCTAAGTGTCTTGCGCCGTGATCTCGACAGCACCGCCTTCTCCTTCGGTCTTTTGTCGCGGGCCTTCTCGCTGCGCGAGTTGCAGCGGGTGCATGAAGCGATACGTGGACAACCCTTGAACAAACCTGCGTTCCGCAAACGGTTGGTCGAAAGCGGCCGTATCGAACCAACCGGGGTGCGCGAGACCGACAAGGGCTACCGGCCGGCAGAACTGTATCGCGTGCGGGGAGCAGACAATGCATAACATACTGCGTACGAGCGAGAGCCATCCGCTTCACATCGCGACAATATCGGCAGGCCCCAATTTCGGACGTATCGGAGTGACCTTCTGTCCGGGTAAGAAGCAGGCGTCGGCGCTCACCGGGTCATGGGACCGGGACGTCGATCTCGATGTGCGGACAATCACCCGGTGGGGCGCTGCCGCCGTCGTAACTTTGATCGAACCGCATGAGTTCGATGAGCTTCGGGTCGAGGGTCTCGGCGACGCCATCCGCGCTCAGCAAATCGACTGGCTGCACCTGCCCATTCCTGACGTATCGACGCCTGGCGCTGCGTTCGAGGCGGCTTGGTCAAAGGTCGGCTCTGGACTTCGCTCGCGTGTCCGCGCGGGCTTCGACGTGCTCGTTCACTGCAAGGGTGGGTTGGGCCGTGCCGGCATGATCGCAGCACGCCTCCTGATCGATCTTGGACTGGACCCCGCCCAGGCAGTCACTTCCGTTCGTGCAGTCAGGCCCGGTGCGATCGAAACGAATGCGCAGGAGAAGTATGTCCTGGGCCTTCAGCCGCTGCCGCCCGCTTCGCCAGACGCCGGCTCATCCGCAAGGCTCGATCGGGCGATAGGGGCGCTCGTTGGACTAGCTGTCGGCGACGCGGTCGGTACGACGCTGGAGTTTACGCGGCGGGACCGAATGCCGGTACTAACCGACTTGATCGGGGGTGGACCTTTCAGCCTCGCACCAGGGCAATGGACTGACGATACTGCGATGGCGTTGGCGCTTGCCGATAGCCTGATTGCGAGCCCTGAGCTTGATGAAATAGACCTGATGCAGCGTTTCGTCCGTTGGCACCGAGATGGCGACTATTCGTGCACTGGACGCTGCTTCGACATCGGCATCACGACGCGCCAGGCGCTTTCCCGCTTCGAACGAGATGGCAATCCTATTGCCGGGGCTACCGATCCCCACACCGCTGGCAACGGTTCGTTGATGCGCTTGGCACCAGTCGCAATTGCCGCCTGGAACGACGCCGAAAAGCGCCATGATCTGGCTGAACGGCAGAGTCGGACAACGCACGGTGCGGCAGAAGCTGTCGATGCGTGCATCGCCTACTCCGATATGATCGCCGAAGCAGTCGCTGGCTCGCCGCGCGATGCCATCCTTGCACCGCGTCGCTCCAGCCTCGCTCCTTCAGTCGCCGCGGTGCTCGCCGGGGGCTGGCGTGGTAAAGCACGAAGCGCGATACAATCGTCAGGCTATGTGCTGCATTCGCTGGAAGCGGCATTGTGGTGCGTCGCGCGCACAGGTGATTTCGGCAGCGCGGTGTTGCTCGCCGCCAATCTCGGCGACGATGCCGACACGACCGCGGCCATCACGGGCCAACTTGCAGGCGGATTGTACGGTTACGAAGCGATACCCATTGCATGGCGATCAAAGCTCGCATGGCATGATCGTCTGGTGGCCGCTGCGACGGAGCTGCATGCATGAGCAAATGCACGTCGGGAGACTGGCAGGCATTGTTCGGCACGGAAGCGCCACAACGCCTACCGGCGATCACGGAACTAGCGGTCGCCTGGCAGCAGCAGATCCTCTTGCATGGCGATATCCCAGCAGCGGTCGCGCGTGATTTGAAAGTCGTAGCTGGGGAAGTCGCTGCCGCGCGGTCGAAGGAAGCAGCAATGGCCCCACCTCCCGCGCATCCACTTCGAGCAAATAGCGCATCACGCACTGCTCATACCCGAAACGCCGTTGCGCAGGCTGGTAAGGCGGCATTGCCGACTGCCTCCAGCCAATTGCAGCCCGGCACTCGCCTCGTCAAAGCGCATGGCGGCCGAAACCACGTCGTTCAGGTCACCGCGAACGGGTTCGATTATGAAGGGCAGCAGTTCAGGTCGCTGTCGGCGATAGCGCGGCATATTACCGGTACGCACTGGAACGGCTTGCTGTTCTTTGGGCTTCGCCAGCGTAGGACCTATCCCCGGCGGGCTCATGGCTAAGCCGGTACGCTGCGCGATTTACACGCGCAAATCGAGCGAGGAAGGGCTCGAGCAATCCTTCAACTCGTTGCATGCGCAGCGAGAAGCCTGCGAAGCCTATATCCTGTCACAGAAGCATGAAGGCTGGACGCTGGTGCAAACCGCGTTTGACGACGGCGGCTTCTCGGGCGGTTCGATGGACCGCCCTGCCCTCAAGGCGCTGCTCGGCGAGGTCGAACAGGGTAATATTGACATCATCGTCGTTTACAAGGTCGACCGGCTGACCCGCAGCCTTGCTGACTTTGCGAAGATGGTCGATCGCTTCGATGCCCGTTCGGTTTCGTTCGTCAGCGTCACCCAGGCGTTCAATACCACGACTAGCATGGGGCGGCTGACGCTGAACGTGTTGCTCTCGTTCGCTCAGTTCGAGCGTGAGGTGACCGGCGAGCGCATTCGCGACAAGATCGCAGCGTCCAAGGCCAAGGGCATGTGGATGGGCGGCATGGTGCCGCTGGGGTACGATGTCGTCGACCGGTCGTTGGTGATCAACGACCCGGAAGCCGAGCATGTACGCACATTGTTCAAGCTCTACGCGGAGCACCGTGCTGCCGATCTGGTCGTGTCGCTTGCGCAAGCGCAGGGCATCCGTGGCAAGCACCGAGGCAAGGTCGAGACTAACAGCGTCATCACGCGTGGCTCGCTGTACCGGATCCTCGCCAACCCGGTCTATGCCGGTGAGATCGGGCATAAAGGCAAGCGATATCCCGGGCAGCACAACGCCATCATCGATCTGCCGTTGTTCGAAGCAGTACAGTCGATGCTCGCCGGCAACCGGCGCAGGGTGAAGGGTACCGCGAGCTCGCGTAGTCATGCGCTTGGTGGAAAGGTGTACGACCCGAACGGCACGTTGCTGACTGCGACCCATACCCGGAAGGGCGACGCAAAGTACCGCTACTACGCAAATGACGCTCTGCGCTTGCCGGCAGATCAGTTGGAAGCAACAGTAGCGACCGCCCTCGCCGACCGCTTGGCAACGCCCGGCAGTGTTGCGGCTCTACTACCCGACCTCACGCTGCTCACGGCGGACGTTCTTGAGCAGGCGGCGGATTTGGGTCGCCGGCTCGGCACGGCATCGTCAGGCGAGCATGGAAGCGCCTTGGCTTCGCTTGTTGCGAAGGTAGTGGTGCAAAGCGACGACTGCGTTGTAACACTGGAACCCACTGCCTTCGGCTTGGTGGAGAGTATGCTGGACGTTATCATCCCGGCGGCTCTGGTTCGCCAAAAGTCGAGGCTTAAGCTGATTGTGCACGGTGAGCAGCCCCCTGCCCCCGACCGTAGCCTCATTGAGATGGTGGCGCAGGCACGCAGCTGGTTCCAGTTGTTGCGTTCAGGCGAAGTCACGACGCTGGTCGAGATTGCCGACCGTTATGGGTTGAGCGACAGCTATGTCCGCAACGTGCTGCCTGCTGCCTTCCTAGCGCCCGACATTGTCACCCGCATTGTCGAAGGCCGCCAACCGCCGTCATTGACGGTTCGCAAGCTGCGCGAGTTGCTCCCCCTGCCCGTTTCATGGGACAAGCAGCGCGCGCTGCTGGACGCATAAACCGACGCGTTTGCGTCGTTTTTGCTTGCGTCACGAGCAACGTCAGACGATCTAGAACCCGCTCCCGAGATACGCGGGAGCGGGGCGTGGAAACCTCTCCAAACAGACTCGGTCGCGAAGCATTTCGAGGCCGGGTGGCATGCGCGCATGTCCAGTCGGCTTCGGCCGATAAAGTCTCTAGCTGCTGCCCCTTGGTGTGAGGGATATCCCGCCTTTTTCTGCTACCTCATGATCTGCTCCTTCGCG
>NZ_JBQCMO010000027.1:0-3197 GCF_051965015.1 Sphingomonas sp. SAFR-052
ACGTACCTGTCCCATACGGCCTCCTTCCATTCGAACGAAAGGATCGCACCATCAAACCGTGGGATCAAACACCTAGCGTAGATACGAAGGAACGGAAGATCCGGCGAAAAGTCGCGCGGCTCTCGTGTACTGATATGTAGATGGCCGAGCACAGGAGTGCCGGGACCATCGAGTAATGGCAGTAACGCTAACCCACGTTGCCCGAAGCGTTGTAGAAGGTTCTTCGTTTCGAGCCTGGTCTCGATATCGATGTTCGGCACGATGGCGGGCTCGCCGCTGTCGAGAAGCGCGCTTTCTAATGACCCATCATCCCGCCGAGCTACTGTCCCGCCAACGTGCAGCTCGCCTATTCCCACACCCGCTCGCAATATAACCCTGCGAGCTTGGTTACTCAGTCGGTACATGAGGACCATGTCTGCCTTAACCGCTTCGCACACGCAGCGGCACGCCTCACGCATGATCAGGTCAACGTTTTCCGACTTGAGCGCAAACTCAGCGAACGTCGCTAGCATTTCCTGCTGGCGACAGGCGACCGTATGTGTCGTGTCGCGAACTGCGACCATAATCTCTCCCGATGCCTTTAAGGTGGACATCGAATTCCGATTGGCTTGTAATTCTAATCAAGATCGCACGAACCAGAAATGGCGCCAACATCTTTAATTTAGAATCGGCGATATCGCTGTTGCCAGCTATATAACGGACCATCGCTTACAGATTGCTGTCCATATAGTGTCAGCATACCCCAGTTCATGAAACTAGCTGCAGCTATGCTGAAGGGCGAGCTACGGCCCGGTTGTGGTATTAGTCGGCCATCAGGGCAAGTGGCTACGGCACTCTATTTATTTCGGAATGCCGCTTGCGGTCCATCGGCGGTCGATAGCGGGCCTTTTGAATGCCGGTCTGACCACCATCCGTATGATACAGCAAAGCTGGCCTACTCCGTTCAGAGTAAGCTTCAGTCCCATACTCCATTTAGGGTATAGTCTCCGCAAAAATAAAAGCACATTTTACAAACACTAACCTATGTAACTGGATATTGTCCGGTAACGTCGGCTTACTATGTGCACAACAAGAATTCGCCTTTAGCAGCGAGCTGTATGCGTACCGCCCCATGAGGTGCCTTTACCCATGGGCAAACACTTACGGACGAGGTGTGTCATGGGTTTTCGCAATAATAGCGTTCTGATTACATCGGCTACCGAGGTTGCCGTCGTCGCCAATGGAATCGCAGACGTTTATGATGCAGGCGGCGGCTCGCACGCCTATGTCATTGCCAACGGAAAAGTAGGGAATGACAGCTTCGTCAATTTTGGAAGCGATGATTCCATCCTTAACGGCAAGAAGATTTTTGACGGGAATGGCGACGGCTTCATCGCATTCGGACCGAATGGGGTTCTCGACATCGATCGTAGTTCGCGAAGCAACGCGGGCGAGGATCATTTCCAGATTGTTGGCGAGAACGAGAACGCGATCCTGTTGTTGCGATATCTTGGGGAGAAGGGCGGCAACCACGTCTACGCCGACGCCGGAACGCTATTCACCCTATTCGATACCTTCGGCGAAGCAAACGTCATCGAAGGCGACGTTTCAAACGACATCATCGATGTCAGCGGTGGTCAGAAGATTGTGTTTCACGACAATGGCCTCGGCCTGAACCTAGGTAGTGATACCGTAACAGGCTTCGGTGATGATGATCTGTTCGTGACTACGCGGAAATTGTTTGACCGTGATGGCGACAATACCGTTACGTTTGGCGGCAACGCTGTTCTCGACACATCAGGTACGACTGGCCCCAGTTCGAGCGACCCATCCAAGGGGCCTGGTGGTCAGGTCAACTTCACCGGAATCACTGGGCTGGCTTACCTTGGTTCGAGCGAAGTCGACGGAACGACATACTATTATTATGGTACTGCGACGACTACGGCCGATCCGGTTATCTGATAGGCCATTGCTATAACAATAAGGAGGCTCGCCGAACAGTCGGCGAGCCTTTCAGTATTTACAATCATAGGTCCATGAAGGCTCAGCGAGTCCGTAAATCGCTCGGACTGTAGCCAAACGCCCGTTTGAACAATCGGTAGAAATGGGAGCTGTCAGAAAATCCTACCGCAAAGGCGACGTCGATCACACGCGCGTTGTCTGCAAGCAACCGCTCTCGGGCGCGTTCGAGGCGGGTCCGGTACAATTCTTCGGAAAAACTCAGTTTCGCCTTCTCGAAAGCCAGATGACCCGCGCGTTCCGATATGCCGACAATGGCGGCAACATCGCGCATCGTCAGGCACGGATTGGCATAATCGCGCCGGATCGCCTCTAGCATGGCTGCAACCCGGGCGGCGCCTGCGGCGGGGCGGGCGAGGACAGATGCCTCGTCCGCATGTGGCGTGCACAAGGCAGCTATCAGTTCGGCGATATGGCGGTCGGCGATCGGCGCGAGCGCCCCTGTCTGTTTCGCCTCTTCCCATGCGACACGGGCATAGCATTGCAGCAGCCGCATGAGCGAGGCGGACGCAGCGTGCAACGCCCCCAGCACCAGCTCAGGATCGACGCCGCGTAATGCCTCACGTGCCAGCCGAATTAGCATCAGGTCGGCACGCGTCCAACTGGTGTCTATCGTTCGGTCGAATTGCGCAAGGACGCCCTCGCCAGGCCTCAGCACCGTCCGCCGGTCTCGATGATCTAGTCGGCCCTTGCCGCCGAGCAACGAGAAGAACACGAGGTCTTCAGCGCCGTCGCGCAGGCAGTCGCGGTCGCGATGGTTGCGAATGTCCTGGAGGCTGGTCACAGCGACGCGCGTCATATCCCCAGCAATGCAGGCAAAGTCGACCTTTAACGCGCCGCCGTCGAGTGGGGAGGGGGTGCAGCCGGTCAGCGTGCGACCCACCACCTCCCGCCATTGTGCGACGCGATCCGCCTCCGGCAGGTCGTCGCTGCAGAATCGCAGCAGCCCGCCCGGCGCCGCATTGCGCTCCGGTCCCGCTGCGTTGCGCTGTTGTCCACGCATATCCACTTCCCCTGGATATAATGGATGGGACGCTTTTACTGTACCGCCGCTAGTAACTGTTACGACGAATCATTCCCGCCTTTGTCGCACGGCCGCACCAAAGCCTTTCCTGAGCAACTGTGGACTTGCCCCGCTCAAATGGAGAGGCATTTGCTCAGCGTGGCGCGGTTTGTTCGAACTGCGCCGGGCTGGTGTA
>NZ_JBQCMO010000028.1:0-3076 GCF_051965015.1 Sphingomonas sp. SAFR-052
CTTCGAAGGCATTCGTTGTCCCTTCCTTGGTCCAGACTGTCATAGTCGATGGACCACTCAGAAGGGGGCAGCTCACGCGCGGTGCCGACGTCGCGGCTGCTGCTGGTGACCGATCGCACCGACCTCGACATCCAGATTGGCGATACGTTCAAGGCGACCGGTAAGCAGGTGGTGCAGGCCGGCAGCGGCGCCGACCTCGGCAAGCTGATCCGCGACAAGGCCGACATCGTTACGACGCTGATCCACAAGTTCCGCAGCCTGGTCGAGCGTGGCGGCCTGCGCGATGACGATCCCGACGTGTTCCTGCTCGTCGACGAGAGCCATCGCAGCCAGACGGTGAAGGACGACGAGAGCCTCCACCGGCAAATGCGGACGGTGTTCCCCGCCGCCTGCTACATCGGCTTCACCGGCACGCCGCTGCTGAAGCGCGAGCGGTCGACCTTCACCACCTTTGGCGGGCTGATCCAAAGTTACAAGATCGACGAAGCCGTGCGCGACAAGGCCGTGGTGCCGCTGCTCTACGAGGGGCGCCACGTCGAGATGGACGTCGAGCAGGACGGGCTCGACCGCTGGTTCGATCGCGTCACCAAGGGCCTGACCGACGAACAGAAGGCCGACCTCAAACGCTGCATGGGCCGCACCAACGAGGTACTGGGTGCCGCGCCCTGGCTCAAGGAGGTGGCGTTCGACGTTTCGGAGGATTTCGCGCGCAACTGGAAGGACACGTCCTTCCGCGGCCAGCTGGTCGCGCGTGGCAAGCGCGAGGCGGTGCTGCTCAAGCAGCTGATCGAAGGCTTTGGCGACGTGACAGCCGAGGTGGTCATCTCCGATATCGACGACCGCGAGGGTCATGAGGAGGTCGGTGAAGAGGACGATCTGGTTCGCGCCCACCTGAAGCGGGCCAAGGCGCTCCACGGCGACCTGAAGACTTTCGAGCGGCACGTGATCGACCGCTTCAAAAAGGGCACGGGCGCCGACCTGCTGATCGTGGTCGACAAGCTGCTCACCGGCTTCGATGCGCCTCGTAACCGCGTGCTCTATCTCGCCAAGCCGCTGCGTGAGCACGGCCTGCTCCAGGCGATCGCGCGGGTGAACCGTCTGTATCAGGACGACGAGGCGGAGAAGACGCACGGTCACATCGTCGACTATGCCGGCGTGCTCGGCGAACTAGACCGCGCGCTGACCAGCTACCAGGCCTTTGCCGATTATGACGAGGGCGATGTCGCACAGGCGCTGGTGGCGATCCGCGAAGAGACCGAGCGGCTGCCGGACGTGCACGCCGCGCTGCTCGATCTGTTCAAAGGCATTGCGAACACAGCCGACCAGGAGGCTTATGAGCGCTATCTTGCCGACGAGCTGATTCGACGCGACTTCTACGATCGGCTGCACGCTTTCGCGAGCGCGCTGCAGGCGGCGTTCACTTCGCAGGATTGGGTTGAGCGCACATCCGAGCGGACGATCCGCGGCTACAAGGAGGATTTGAAGCGGTTCGAGGCGCTGCGCCGTGCGGTCGCGCGCCGCTATGCGGATGCCGCTGACGACTATGACGCGCGCGAATACCAGGCGCGCATCCGCAAGCTGCTCGATCAGCATATCACCGCTACCGGCATGGTGGAGCTGGTCGGGCCGGTCGATATCTTCGACGAGAGCACCTTCAAGGCGGCCGTGGAGGAGGCGACCGGCGGCTCGGCTTCTATCGCGGACGCGATCGCCAGCGCGACGGCTCGCACCATCACGGAGCGGATGGAAGAGGACCCGATCCGCTTTCAGCGCTTCTCCGCCATCGTCGCACAGGCAATCGAGGAGTTCCGCGCAGGCAGGCTGAGCGAAGCGGACTATCTCGCCCGAGTGACGGCGGTGCGTGGCGAGATCGTCGGGGCCAAGGTCGCCGATGATCTGCCCGACATAGTGCGCGGAGACGACTTCGCTGCCGCGGTTTGGCGGCTGCTGCGCGAGACGCTGGCACCGATCGCCGGGTCGGACTTGGACGAGGTCGCGGCCCAGGCCGCGCTTGCCATTGCGGCCCTGGTACGCGCGGAGTGCCGGGTCGGCTGGCAGGACGACGCCGGTCCGCAGAACGCGATGCGTGCCGGCATAGATGACTATCTTTACGCCGAGGTGAAGGGCCGGCGCGGACTATGGGGCCTTGATGCGGCCAGCATGGACAGCATAGCTGATGGCGTGATCGGCATCGCCCGTCGACAGTTGGCGCGATGACGGGCGAAACCGTCACGCTTGGCGCGACCGAAGTCGCTTACGACCTCGCATTCAGCGATCGGCGTACGCTCGGCATTACAGTTAAACCAGACGGAATGCTTTGCGTGACGGCACCCGTCGGCACACCGCTGGAGACGATTGAGGCCAAGCTTATAAAGCGCGGTGCTTGGATCTTGAGCACTAAGCGGGATTTCGACCGACTGCGTCCCGCAACCCCGCCCCGCCGCCATGTTGCAGGTGAGACGTACCGCTTTCTCGGCCGCCAATATCGTCTGCGCGTCGAACCGGATGCTCCTCGCGGAGTGGTGCTCTCCCCGGAGCACCTCACGATCGGCGGCATTGCAGCTGACGAACCACGTCGCATCGCCACCCGGCTAGGTCTTTGGTACCAGCGCGAAGCGCGCCGCGTAATGTATGAGCGGTTCGACCGGTGTTGGTCGCTCTTCGGTGACGGTGCCCGTCCGCCTCGGTTAACGGTGCGTCCGATGGAGAAACGCTGGGGCAGCCTTTCCGCTAGCGGCCAATCGCTGATCTTGAATCGGCGGTTGGTGGAGGCCGACGTTGATGCAATCGACTTCGTGATTGTCCATGAGTTCTGCCACCTGCGGCATCATGATCACGGTGAGGCTTTCCATGCCCTTTTGGCAACGCGCATGCCAGATTGGCGAGCTCGCAAGGCTCGCTTGGAGCGCTGGATGGCTTAACTAACGAAAGTGAGAAAATTTGCCTAAATTGAACCGCAATCAAATTCACGATGAAGCCCGTGCTATCCTTGCAGCCAATGACGTGACCCCAGTCTTTCATCCAGCTGCGACCAGAGACCGACCGTGGTTGTCGCGCATGAGCGCGGGTGAAGCAA
>NZ_JBQCMO010000029.1:0-2841 GCF_051965015.1 Sphingomonas sp. SAFR-052
CGATCGAGGCCGCCGATTGCGGTGGCGCCGCGATAGCCAACGACAGGACATATAGAGCCGCACCCATCATCCGCGTTACCCTCTGTCGTTCTCTGTGTTCAGTCTGACAGCATACCGTACTTACCGCTGGATCGGTGGGTACCGCCAGCTTCTTTGGAGGGTATGGTTCGCGCTGTAACCCCTGGATTGGGTCAGTCGCGACGGACGGAGTGTCCGCCGTTGGAATGTCTGGGAGCCGGTGGGAAGCGGACAAAACGGCACCGGCTAACGGAATTCGAAGCCGTCGTTGACCGACCGTTCGCGGACTATCATTGTACGTGAATGGTATCGTCTTCTGAGAGTGCAACAGGCTATCGTGCCTATACAACCAAGTTCGACCGTCAAGTTCGAGCAAACCAGATTGACACGGTGCTAGGGTCGTTACGACAAAGCCACCAGATCGCACTCGACGCCGCTTGGGAAGCATTACAAACGGACCTGCTGCCTTGGAGAACGAGCCTCCACTTGTTAGCAGCCGAAGCCTCATTGCGGATTAGATCAGCTTTGACCGACGGCGAGCGACACGACACAGTCGTTTCATTATTGTTCGATCAATCTGGGTCGATGCGCGGACAAAAAATGCTATTTGCGGCCGCGACGGCGGACGTCATGCAAGAGTTTCTACTAACGCTCGGGATGACGTGCGAGGTGCTGGGGTTCACCACATCTCAATGGCGCGGCGGACGGTCGCGGAACAGGTGGAACTGGCGGTTTCGCCCGAACAACCCGGGACGCCTAAATGACCTTTTGCACGTTGTTTATCAGGACGCCGGGGATCGCAGGGCAAGCACTGGTAAATGGGAATACCGTCAAATGTTACGGCCAGATTTGCCGAAAGAAAACATAGATGGTGAAGCAATACAATGGGCAGCCAAACGCTTGCTGACTTTACCGAATAAGCGTAAAATTTTGATCGTTTTGTCCGACGGCGCCCCTGTCGACGATGCAACGCTGACGGTAAATCCGCCCGATTATCTTGCCGAACACCTCTGTGAAGTTGTAGAAGATATGGTCGCCGATGGCAACATCCGGATTGCTGCTATGGGTATCGGCTACCAGACCCATCTGTTTTACCCAACGTCGAGCTACGTCGAGACCCCCAGCGAACTTGGGCCGGCGCTGATTGAATTGATCGAGCAAATGGTCACGAACTGACCCGACCGCTATGTACATTTTGAAAATTGCCAAGCGATTGGCAAGCATCCGCAATTTGGCGCGAGAGGACGTGGATATCGTGAGGGTACTGGGTGCTGCGATGGCCACCGAACCATCTGAAATCCGTTGACTTCATAACGCAACGGCGGACGGTGCGTCCGCCTCGTACAGTTCATAAGTATACGATTTTCTGACGTCAGCGTTAATCAATCCGTTGCAGGTTTGTCGGCAGAACCGAGGGTATGCTCTCGGCACGCCAAATCGAACTCGTCCAAGACAGCTTCGCTGCTGTCGTTCCGCTCACCAACGAAGCGGCTGCCGAATTTTACCGACGTCTGTTCGAATTATCGCCCGATACCCGCGCGCTGTTCCGCAACGACATGACGGAGCAAGGCCGCAAGCTTTTCCTCACTTTGGCCACGGTGGTCGATGCGCTGGACCGGCTCGACACCATCGTGCCGATCGCCCGCGAACTCGCTATTCGGCATATCGGTTATGGTGCCAAGGAGTCGCATTATGCCGCTGTTGGATCAGCGCTGATCGAGACGCTACGAGTTGGACTTGGTTCGGCGTTCGATCGCGATACCGAACAGGCGTGGTCTGCAGCCTATGAGATATTGTCCGGGACCATGCTCGCTGCGGTTCGAGAGCGAGCTTAGGCCACCAGCGCCAAGGTGCGGACGGCCATGCCGGAAAACGAAAAACAGCTGTGTAGCATCGCGACAAGGTTGCTCGACATTGCGGGCTGCGTCGCGTCCGAGGCCGAGAACGCGACCGCGATGATCCGCGGGGTGACGGAGCATGCGACGCGGATCGCATCGTTGGCCTCCGCCCTTCAGACCGCGGCCAACGAGGCCGAAGCGAGCGTTCGTCGCCAAGTGGCGGCGCTTGCCGAGGCGCGGACGCATCTCGCAGCAAAGAAGCCGATTATTGAACATCTCGCACAATCCGTGGAGGGTGTAGCGGCTATCAGCGCCAGCATTGCGCAAATTGCGGCGGAAAGCCGAATGCTTAGCCTGAACGCGCGGATCGAGGCGGCCCGTTCTGGCAGCGAAGGTGGAGCTTTCGCAGCGATCTCGGCCGAGATGTCGACGTTGACGACCCGTACGGCGCTAGCCAATGCATCGATAGGCGAACGCTCGTCGCTAATCGCCGAGAACGTCAGCGCGGCCGAAGACGTTGCAGCCGCGCACGGTGCGCTAGTGCAGGAACAGGATTTCCTCCTAGCCGGCTCCCTGCAAAGTGCCGGTCAGCAACGTCAGATTGCATCGGAGCTTGCGGAAATCACCGCTGATACGGCCGGGACGGTAGATCGCGCCGCCGCGGCAATCGGACGGGTTGGTGCCAACGCAGTTGCCGCGAAAGTTCTGGCACGGCAGATATCGAAGCTGGCAAGCGCTCAAGGGAACGTAGGGAAAGCCTCTAAACAGTAGGCCGCCGACCGCCCGTATCCCGATACCCAGGCGGGTATGGGTATCGAGCGGGTATCGCCGCACGTTAGACCGGCGAAAACCTAACTTTTCGCAGGTTTCGATTACCGGCGACGGAGCGTACGTCCGCCGCCTGAGTGTCTGAACAGCCCCCAGCGGGTGGTCCGGCATGTTAGTTAGTGCATTGTCGTCTCCGCCGCCATTGCCGGGCGTAGGT
>NZ_JBQCMO010000030.1:0-2768 GCF_051965015.1 Sphingomonas sp. SAFR-052
GGCATCTTGATGGGCGATCGTCCGCCTTTTAAGCCGCGCCCCAACACAAGACCTGATTTTGTCCACGCGACCTAGTCTGGCACGGCAAGGAGGACATCCGATACGACACGGTGTCCGATCCTTCGATCGAAGATCCCCGCGACGCTATAATCAAGGTTACGAGTTGTGCGATTTGCGGGTCCGACCTCCATCTTTTTCATAATCTCGTTCCCGCGATGCTGCCCGGCGACATCATGGGCCACGAGACGATGGGCGAGGTGGTCGAGGTCGGTAGCGGGTCGAAAGGCAAGCTGAAGAAAGGCGACCGGGTCGTCATCCCGTTTACCATTCAGTGCGGCGAGTGCGAGCAGTGCCGGCGCGGCAATTTCTCGGTCTGCCAGCGGACCAATCGCAAGGGCGAGTTGGGCGACAAGGCGTTCGGGCACCGCACGGCGGGGCTGTTCGGCTACACCCATCTGACCGGCGGCTATCCGGGCGGACAGGCGGAGTATCTGCGCGTGCCCTTTGCGGACACCACGCACATCAAGGTGCCCGACGGCATCGACGACGAAAAGCTGCTGTTCCTTTCCGACATCCTTCCGACCGGCTGGCAGGCGGCGGTACAGGCCGATATCCAGCCCGGCGATACCGTCGCGATCTGGGGCTGCGGCCCCGTGGGCCAGATGGCGATCCGCTCGGCGTTCCTGCTCGGCGCCGAACAGGTCGTTGCGATCGACCATCTGCCCGAACGGCTGTCGATGGCCGCGGCAGCGGGTGCAATCACCATCAACTTCGACGAGGAAAGCGTCGTCGAGCGGCTGAACGAGCTGACCGGCGGCCTCGGTCCGCACAAGTGCATCGATGCCGTCGGCACCGAAAGTCACGTCAGCTTCGGTCAGCCCGACACGGTGCTCGATCGCGCCAAGCAGATGCTGATGGCGGAGAACGATCGACCGCATGTGCTGCGGGAGATGATCTATGTCTGCCGTCCGGCGGGCGTCATCTCGATCATCGGCGTGTACCTCGGCTTGGTCGATAAAATCCCGATGGGGCAGGCGATGAACAAGGGCCTGACCTTCCGCATGGCGCAGGCGCATGTGCCGCGCTGGACCGGCGACCTGCTGCGCCGGATCGAGGACGGCCAGATCGATCCTTCGTTCGTTATCACCCACAAGGTCGATCTGTCCCAAGGCCCTGAGATGTACGCCACGTTCCGCGACAAGGCGGACGGCTGCATCAAGGTCATGCTCCAGCCCTGACGGAGGCTTTCATGTCACTTACCAATCTAACCGGCATTGCCCGGTCGCCAGGCGATCCGCGTATCGAGCGTAAAGGCCCCAGTTCGATGCGTGGGCCTGACCGGCTTGCTCGCGCGCTCGGATGGTTCTCGTTCGGGCTTGGCGTCGCCGAACTGGTGGCGCCGGGAAAGATCGCGCGCAGTCTTGGGCTCGAAGGGAAGGAAGGCCTGATCCGTGGCTATGGTGCACGCGAACTGGCAAGCGCGGTGCCGACACTGTCGATCGACAAGCCTGTCGGGCTGGCCGCGCGGATCGGAGGCGATGCGCTCGACCTTGCCACGCTCGCAACCGCGTTGCACGGCGATAATCCCAAGCGCCGCAACGCAGCGGTGGCGACGGCGCTGGTAGTCGGCATCACCCTGCTGGACATCGTCGCCTACAACGGGGTGAAGGCAGCGCATCGTCGCGGACCGGACGGCGACCGCGATTATTCGGATCGCAGCGGTTGGCCACGTGGCCTGCAGGCTTCCCGTGGCGCCGCCCGCAAGGACTTCAAGATTCCGCCTGATTATCAGGCGGAGGGCACCGTTGCGAAGGCGCTGCCGGTGGTGACCGCCTAGCGTCGGATCATCGCACCGCGGCACCGTCCCCGACGCGCTCACGCTGGTGCCGCCGCTGACCGGTGGCCGTGGTCCCGATGCTTGTATCGATGCGGTGGGGATGGAGGCGGGGGGCACCGGCCTTCAACAGGCCTATGACCGGGTGAAACAGGCGCTCTACATGGAGACCGATCGGGGCAAGGCGCTGCGCCAAGCGATGCTGGCGGTGCGCAAGGGCGGCATTCTGTCGATCCTTGGCGTCTACGGCGTGATGGACAAGTTTCCGCTGGGGTTGCTGATGAACAAGGGTGTCACCGTGCGGACCGCGCAGCAGCATGGCCAAGCCTATGTCCCTCGTCTGCTGGAGCACGCTCAACGCGGCGAACTGACGCCGGCCGCGCTGGCCACGCATCGCTTTTCGCTGGAGGACAGTCCGAAGGGCTATCACATGTTCAAGCACAAGGAGGATGGCTGCCTGCGCGCCGTCTTTGTCCCGTAAGGCATCCAAGCTATGCAGCCGTCGCGCTGTGCTGGAACGCCTACCTGCCGCAAGCGAACGCTCGTAAAAACATCGTGAATGCTGACCGGCGATTTACGTTCCCGCGCGTCCGGTCTGCGCGCTCTTTCTCGCTACGTTCTGATTATGGTTCTACGGAGCACGGCGCAAGTTTGCCCGTAGACCGTGCCGTTTGCATGCCGGTGCTTATCTCCGGTCAAACTGAACGCGAGTGACGTGACCCCCGTTTCTTCATCCACCTGGACCTAGAGACCGGCCCCTCGAAGGGACGGACGGAATGAAGCGGAAGCAATTTTCGGAAGAGCAGATCATCGGCATCCTGAAGGAGGCCGAGGCGGGTGCAGTGGTGACGGAGCTATGCCGCAAGCACGGCATGTCGAGCGCGACCTACTATGCATGGAAGGCGAAGTTCGGCGGCCTGGAGGTGTCCGACGC
>NZ_JBQCMO010000031.1:0-2572 GCF_051965015.1 Sphingomonas sp. SAFR-052
TAGACATTCTGGACATGGCCTCAAACTGCACTTCTGCCATATGACGTGCAACTCGCGCTCTCCGTCATAGCCGGACACTCAGGCGGCGGACGTACGCTCCGTCGTTGCGCAAAATAGGTCCCACAAAACCGTTGGCTTTGATGCACACGCGATCGGTCATACCCACTTGATACCCACAGTCGCCGGCGCTTTTGTTGCAAGGACACAGCGACGCGATAGGTTCACGTCATGAAGAGATCTGCCCTTACCATAACCATCCTCGCTGTCGTCCTCAGCGCATGCCATCTCCTCGACCCGATCCGCTCCCGTCGCGGAACCACGGCTTCCGAGGCGCGAGCTGCGTTGACGCAGTGTGGCGTCGTGCCGGACAGCATTGCATGGTCGGTTGAAGCAGACGGTACATTCGCGTTCGGCAGGAAGAGCGCCGATAGTCCGCCCATCCCTAACCCGAAGATGGAGTGCGTGATGCGCTGGGTCGATGAAAATCATTTGAAGTTCGGGATTGTTGGCTGGGAAACTGGACCGCACTGAACATTGGGCACCTACCGTTGACCGGGTCGTCTGAACGCCGGACGCACCGTCCGTCACCGCAAAAAATTATACTGTAACCACGGCCATTTAGGATCAACCTAAGGCTAGACGGTACCCGCTGGGTACCCGCATACTCGTTGCAAGTTTGCAGGGGCCTTCGCCCGAGCCAATGAAGGCTGGGTCATAGTCGAAATCAGAACACAAGAGTGGACCGACGACGACTGTGCGTACAGTGCCGGTGCGACCGAGGTACTAGCGCTTTTTTCCGGACGGGTGCAGCGACTACATACCTTGTCCCGAACGGCGCCACCGCCCGACCGCACCCGCTGCTCTCGTCGGCGACGACTAGCTATCAGTTGGAGGAGCACGACGGACGCCCTTCCGTTGTCGTCGTACTCAAGGCGGAAAGAATTGCGGTTTTCGTAACCGCTTCCGTCCGAAATACCCGCATGATACCCCGAACGACCGCCTACTTACTTAGCACTTTAGCAGCCTCTTCCGCTTCGCGCTTTGTCATGTAGGCGATCGGCAGCCACTCGCCGTCGTGGTCCGATGGCCCCGCCTTCATACCGGAGGTTAACTTCGGGACGGGCTTTGCTGTAGGGGAGCGCTACTAGGCACACTTCAAAATATTGACCACAAACCAACTTTAGTAACTAACACCTATTGAAAAATGCGCTGCTGGACCGACGTCTTTATAGACTCTTTAGGCGGCATGATAAGCGTTGATATAACAAGATTCTCATCTTCTAAGTTAGATGTTGACATCACCTGGGAACAGCGTTCGAAGATTACATTTTCGTACTTTTCGGGAACCTTCTGCATCAACAAACCATAAAGGCCTATTCCTAGCGCACTCAAATGGCTAAAATGACCATTCGTGATGTCTTCTTTTGATAAGGAAACTGGTCGATCGAGTTCCGAAAAGGTGCCATCGACGGCGGTTGGTGTGCTGGTAACGAGTTCTATCGAATGACTTGGCTCGGCAGCATTGGCCATAAAATAGTTAACCAGTATCGAAACACGATAGATTGTCAGATCTACGTGATGCGCTTGATATCCCGGATGATTCTGGACAGCTTGACCAGTACGACTAACGACTACAGAGAACGCGAGCGCATGCCGTGAGGAATGAGAAGTTCCGATTGAGATTATGGTATCTGCGGAACGATTGCTCGGCGGTTTTGCCTTACCGCCCAATGTGGCGCAACGCTTAGTTGTCACGATAGCGTACTGGTCAATTTTATTCAGCAAGACTTTCTGTGGCGATCGACGTTCACCATATGAACGCTTCAACGTTTGCATTATGGTGTGATACTCTTGGTTTTCGGTATTATGTACCGAGAAGCGCTGACCGCCATCCGTTCCTACGTAGCCAACGTCAGGTAGCAAAAGTAGCAGGGACTTATCTGGATTTTCTTTTATCGAGAGCAGTTCGTGCGGGCCTCCATCGACATCAACAACAAAACGTACTTTTCCAGCCATAGCAACCACCTACTGCAAGAGGCAAACTACTATTATAACATGGAATCTCTATGATTTGACGAAGCTGAGAACTGTTATTGCTAAAATAAAACACAAGTGTAACTTCTACTATTAGTAGCTAAGAATCACAACCATTTATAGCAAGTGTATTAGCTTATTTACTAATTATCGATTGGCAAAAATCAATCATATTCTTTTACCGAGCGAATGAACGTGCTTTCTAACGCCCTTCGTCAGGGCGTGCACGTACTTTCGATAGTGGGATTTTTCACGTTAGCTCTGCTTGAGGTAGACGTGCTTCGTTTGAATCAGTCCGCAGATCGCTGCGCTTGCAAGTGCGGCGGACACTCCGTCCGTCGTGACTGGTCCAATCCGTGGGTTTGGGCGCGAACCATACTCTCCGAAGAAGCTGGCGGTACCCACCGGTCCAGCGGTAAGTACGGTATGCTGCGAGACTGAACACAGCGAACGACAGAGGGAACGCGGATGATGGGTGCGGCTCTATATGTCCTGTCGTTGGCTATCGCGGCGCCACCGCAATCGGCGGCCTCGATCG
>NZ_JBQCMO010000032.1:0-2432 GCF_051965015.1 Sphingomonas sp. SAFR-052
TCGGTCAGGATCGTGTGGATGCGATACGGCACGGCTCTCAACAGGTGTTCGAGGAATTCCCATGCTGTCCGGCGATCGGCCTTGTCGACCAGTTGGGTGCGGTTCTGCATCCGTCGCAGCGACCGCAGCGCAGCGTCTGCCGTCTCGCCGGTGAAGATCGCGAGGCACTTCTCCCGGTCGACGATCGCCTCGCAGTTGAAGCACGCCGCTTCCTCGCGCTCGTTCGCGCGGTAGTCCCCGGCATAGGCCACGATGACATGGTTGAGCTTCCCGCATGAAGGACAGCTCGTTTGGCGGGTCTCTTCGGTATAGCTCATGACCGTCCCCCGAGTTTGGGGTCAGCGCCCCGCTGTGCTAAACCAATGAGCGTAGGGATTGGCGGTGTCATCGCCCCTTTGGAAGGGGGCCATGCTTCTGCCCGAAGCGCCAATCCCTACGTTCCGAACCGGCCTTTGGACTGCCGGCTCCGCCCGCCGCTGTCGCGACGCGCGATCCTCAAAACTAAGCCGTCTTCGTCTCGGCCTTCGCACGACGGCGCTTGTTCTGATCCGTCACCTTCTCGAACTCCGGCGCGATCGCCTCAAGCTTGGCAATCAGCCCGGACAGATCATAGCCATTGCTGTCCTGGCCCTTGTGCCGCTTGAAGCGCTCAACCCGCTTGATGAAACCCTTCGTTTCCAACGCGGTCAGGTGCCGTTGAACCGTCCGCGCGTCCTTGCCCATGCGACGCGCGATCGTGTCCTTGGCAGGATGCGGATCGTGATCGGCCGACCACCAATGGCTGATGAGCTGAAGCAGCACGTTCAGCTCATCAGGCTTCAGAACCATCTTGGCCTGGCCCCACAGCAGGATCGACGGGATCATGCTATAGCCACGCGATAGGACAGCATCCGGCCACTTGTCCTTCCGCTTCTTCGGCTTTGCGACCGCCGCGAGCGAAAAGACGTTCGATCCTGCCTCCTTTGTGGTATCGTCAGGTTGCTTGCTCATGAAGTTGAAATAGCACATTTGCGCGCCGTTTCTAGAGGAGTAGGGGAGACAGAAACGACGCCCGCCCGGAGACAAAGGTGCCTCTAGCGTGGGAGGCACTCATGTCTTACGAAGCACAGTGAGTCCGTAATCACGATACCGGGTAATCAGGATAAGGAAGCATATTAGGCAGAGACAGATTTGCCTCCCCCAAAATTTGCTGGGGCCGGTTCGGGCCGTGCGACGTGGCTGACGATGCCTGCCGTCAATTTTTAATTGAATTCTCAGACCCGAGCATCTAAATAGGGGACAACATGGCCGTTCCCGCTGTTGCCTATGGCATCAAGGGGCGGCCTTCTTCATATCTGGGGCGATGCTTCTGCCCTACACCAAACCCCATCTCAGCTTTGCCGACCAGCTCGCTCTCCTTGAAGGTCGTGGTTTGGGCGTCACCGACCAAGCCAAAGCGATCCGCCATCTTGAGCGCATCGGCTACGGTCGTCTGTCACCCTATTGGCAACCGCTGCAAGAGCGCATCCCCGATCCCGACGCTGCCACGCGCACCATTCGCACCGACCAGTTTCAAGCCGGTGCCGAGTTTCGGCACGCCGTCGATCTCTATCTCTTTGACAAACAGCTCCGCCTGCTCTTCCTCGACGCCATCGAACGGATCGAAGTCGCGCTACGCGTGGATCTTGCCCATGCTCTTGGAAAACGCGCTCTCTTTGCGCATCGATCGGTCGCCTATCTCGATCCCAACCGCGCGAACGCCAATTTAAAAGGCACGACCCGGCACCTGAGCTGGTTGGCGAAGGCGGACGATTCCGTTGACCGCTGCAAAGACGATTGGGTGTCGGAGTTCTACAATACCTACAAGCCGCCGATGCCGATCTGGATGGCAGTCGAAGCGTGGGATTTTGGGACACTATCTTGGCTGCTAGAAATGGCACATCCCAATGACCGCTTCGCCATCGCGAAACGATATAATTTGCTCCCCGATACGCTGGTGAGCTGGATCAAGAGCCTTGCTTTCGTGCGCAACATCAGCGCGCATCATTCCCGGCTGTGGAACACCGGCATCATCAACCAGCCCCAGGTGCCCAAAGCGTTCGAGGCGCCGCGCATGGTCCATATTGGCAACGACGTCGTGCAGCGGAATCGTGTCTATGGCGCGGCGGCAGTTGCCTCCTATCTCGCCAAGCGGATCAATCCGGGCACATCGTGGAGCGGCCGGATGAAAGCACATTGGCTTTCTTTCCCGAATATGCCCTTCGCCAGTACCGTGCAGGGTGGATTTCTCGAAGGCTGGGACCAGGAAGCAATCTGGAACTGACATAACGCGGAAAGGCGGGCCCGACCCTGCCGGCACGGCTCTATCGCCGCGTCGCTGAACAGCCCCCAGCGGGTGGTCCGGCATGTTAGTTAGTGCATTGTCGTCTCCGCCGCCATTGCCGGGCGTAGGT
>NZ_JBQCMO010000033.1:0-2122 GCF_051965015.1 Sphingomonas sp. SAFR-052
CACCTACGCCCGGCAATGGCGGCGGAGACGACAATGCACTAACTAACATGCCGGACCACCCGCTGGGGGCTGTTCAGTCGTGCTGATGCGCGCGTATGATGTCAACCTAGAGGACGGAACGCTCGCGATTGTCCTATTCGCTCGAAACATTCAGGAGGCATGCGATCTCTTCTGTGATCATCACTTAGCGGTGTTTCAAGCAATGCCGGGTGCCTTCCATATCAAACGGCGGACGATCGCGCAGGAAGCTAATCCCGACGCATTGCGCAATGCTATACGACGGGGGGTCGCTGGAATCGTTGTCAGGGTCGACAATGGATGGCAAATTACTGGGCCATGATACCCATATCTAACGCCAAGTTTAGGTTGAAAAACCGCTTAGATATTTTTCTGCCCTACATGGAGTTTTTCAAAAGTCCCACATTTCTGCCGTTTTCTAGGTGCGGTTAAAATCTGTCATGGTTGAAAAAAGTTGATCTAGTTTGCCCGATTAGTTCGGTATCGGCCGTCAGATTTAAACTTCACCTCATCCAGTTTCCGAAAAAAAGGCGCTTGGGGTCCAAGTTCGGTAGACGGCGAGATTGCTTGTTGAGGTAGATGGCGCCGTCGCGATCGTCGGGGAACGGCAAGTGGAGGTGAGGGGTGTCAGTAAGCCGTTCCTTGGCTCGTCGCGATCGAAGCCATCCGGTAAGCGAAAGATCTCGTGTAAGGCTGCGCCGTATCGGACCGGCAATCACGTCCCACTGCTGGTAAGCGACAGAGCACATAATACAGGTAAAATTGCCTCCGCTTAGATATAGAAGGCAGCTGTCCCCACCCTCGAAAAACCAAGGGGCAGCATCCGGTTTGGGTCATCTTCCGGCGGACCATGACGCAGTTAATCGGTCCCACAGTTGCTCCGATGGCAAAACGACGGGTAGCGCCATTCGCCCGCATGGGTTGCACGCTGATTTAACGATTTGTCGTCTACTTTGGTTGACACCAAAGGTCGCGATACGCATTGTCATTGCAAAGCTAACGCAAACCCGAAGGAGGGCATCATGGCTGAAGTTATCGACCGCCCGACCACGCGACGTAAAGCGCGTCCGGTGTTGCGGACCAATGAGCAGGTGGACATCAAGGCGGGCTACGAGCGCGTCATGGACCGGTTCCCGACTATCATGGCTAGGCTCGCTGAGTGAGTGGTGAGCCACGGTGGCTCGAAGCTGACGAGGTAATCCAACTCAATCGCATGATCGTCGCTGACACAGGCGAGGATCATATCGTCAAGGACAGGGGGCTTCTCGAAAGCGCTCTTGCCCGACCTCGACATCTGCTTGCCTTGTCCGCTGATGAGCCCGACGCGCTGGAGATGGCGGTGTCGATCCGCATAGGCATCTCGCGGAACCACCCGTTCATCCAGGGCAACAAGCGCACTGCCTTCGCGGCGATGGAAATCTTCCTATACCATGCCGGCTACGAACTGCGCGTGCCCGACAAGGTCGAGATCGCCGACTTTCAGGTAGCCGTCATCGAGCATCAACGGACCGAAGAGGATTTCCTGTTGATGCTCGATGAGCATCTGTACGAGCGGTCTGCATTCACCAGCATGCTGACGTCCCTAATTAAGAACCCAATCGGCGGAGGCGCGATCAGCGCGATAACGATTGCCCACGGCGGCGTCGTAACCAACGCACTGAAGGCGGGCAGCGGCGAGGCCAGCCCTGTCTATATGGCTATCAAGGAAGCCGAAGGGATTGCTGGGATGATCCGTAACCCAATCACGGGGATGGTCCGTAATCCAATCACGGGGATGGTCCGTAATCCAATCACGGGACTGCGTCCCGGCAAAGACATATTCGGCCCTTCGAAGAAAGATAGCGGACCAGACGACGAGGAGGCGTAGCGCCCCTGTGGATGGCAGGAGCTAAACTTGCCGCCCCGCCTTTTTCTTCTGCGATCGCATCCCATGGAACAGGAGCGCGACTCCACGGGGGGGGGCATACCCAGATTTCAATGTTCAGTGCCCGGTACCTATAAAATGATGAGTGAGGAGTACAATGAGCATGACGTGACCCCAGTCTTTCATCCAGCTGCGACCAGAGACCGACCGTGGTTGTCGCGCATGAGCGCGGGTGAAGCA
>NZ_JBQCMO010000034.1:0-2002 GCF_051965015.1 Sphingomonas sp. SAFR-052
TGACGTACCTGTCCCATACGGCCTCCTTCCATTCGAACGAAAGGATCGCACCATCAAACCGTGGGATCAAACACCTAATCTCAGTTCATGCGGATTTTCATCAGCTCGCTAATTTCAGACTTTGAGCCCCAGCGCGCGGCAGCTCGTCGCGCAGTAATTACCCTGCGCCACGAACCGGTAATGGCCGAGGACTTCGGTGCCCAGCCAAGCTCTCCACAGATCGCCTGTCTTCAGGGGCTGCGCGGATCGGACATTGTCGTCCTGATCCTTGGCGAGCACTACGGTTTTGTGCCTCCGGGCTCATCCCTTTCTGCAACACACCAAGAATATCGCGAAGCGCGGGAAACGAAGCCAGTCCTTGCGTTTGTGCAGCAAGGCATTTCTCCCGGGCCAGAGCAGGCCGCTTTCATTGCCGAAGTTCAGGCTTGGGAAGGCGGACTCTTTCGCGGCGGCTTCGTTGATGTGGACGACTTGCAAGACGGGGTTACACGCGCGCTACACGACGTGACCCTGGCGAACGCCACAGCTCCCGTCGACGAGCACGAAATGTCTGTGCGTGCCACGGCCATGCTCGCGCCGGAAAATAAGAACCAGGTGACATCGGCAATGCTCGACCTCGTTGTGGTCGGCGGCCCGCGCCAGCGCATCCTGCGGCCAGCGGAACTCGAGGCGCCAGTTCTCGCCGAACAGCTAGAGCAGTCTGCACTCTACGGCGATAGTCGGCTGTTCGACCGGATGCTCGGCACCGCCAGCGGACTTGACGGCTCTGATCTCGTCTTGCGTCAGGAGCGTGGAGCATCCATTCGCCTTACCGAGCAGGGTTCAGTTTCGCTGCGACTGCCGCTGGACGAACCGCGTCCTCTTGGGCGAGGCTTTGATGCAATGAGCGGCATGGTCATCGTCGAGGAGGTGGTGCAGGAGCGGCTCGGTACTGCGCTCGACTTTGCAGCGGGTGTCATCGATCGCGTCGACCGCACGCAACGGCTAACGAACCTTATCGTAATGGTCCGCCTGTCTGGTGTTGAACACCGTGGATGGCGAACGCGCGCCCAGCATGCGTCGAACCCTAATTCAGTCCAGATGGGGCATGGTGGTATGAGGGAACGCCCACCGATCACCCTTACGATCCGTCGAGCAGCGCTCGGCCTTGATCGTACCGCTTTGATCGAAGACATCCTCGTTCCGCTTCGGCGTCAGTTCCCGATGGCAAGCTAGCAGGGTCAATGAAGAGAAAAGCTGCAACAGGCGACCTGACTAAGCGTGAGTTCGACGCCCTGCGCACGCTTTCAGGAGGGTTGGTAGAAAGTCGAGGTGGTCTTCATCCTGCCGGAGAAGGAACCATCGCGAGAATGCTTGCCGAAGGCTGGATAGAGGAGGTTCCCGAAGGGGCGGTTGGTCGGCAGATGGGCTACCGCATCACTGAGGCAGGCGAGGCGGCGTACAAGATCGGCCGACCGCCAAAGCCTCCGCGCCAGCCGACCCGCCTGAAGGTTTTGGCGCCACGGATCAGTCCCTTGAGGCCGCGCTTCGGAAAGCTCGACAGATAAGGAGGCCTGACGAAGCGGGACCTGTTGCGATGGCTTGTACAGGCATCGTTGACCCAGTTGCGGTCATTCACGGCCGGTTTTCACGTTCCCGATTTCTGCCATTCGTTCATGTCGGCCTTCCGGCACGGTCATCGCGTGACGCGGTGGCCAGAAGGTCGCAGCTGCTATTGGTGTTGCACTCCGCGGGCTGGTTTGATGGTGCCAGCCGACCTCAAGCCGGCTGAAGCACTTCGTCAAATCTGCGCTAGGCCACCGTCGGTAAACAGCTCGCTGCCTGTGACGTGACCCCGGTCTTTTATCCAGCTGCAACCAGAGACTGGCCCCGAATGAGCTGCTACCCGTTTTTGGACCACCCTGTTGGCCGTCATCCAGCATCTGTGAGCTGCTACCCGTTCCTGGACCACTTGGCTGGGCGTCATCCAGCATCTGCCGGCAGCGGCGGGCCATGTGCCGCT
>NZ_JBQCMO010000035.1:0-1403 GCF_051965015.1 Sphingomonas sp. SAFR-052
TTCTTCGAAGGCATTCGTTGTCCCTTCCTTGGTCCAGACTGTCATAGTCGATGGACCACTCAGAAGGGGGCAGCTCAGTGACGGCGCTGCCCGCAGTGGATGTGCGGAATCCTGCCGTCGTGCCGCTGCCGGAAGGCACGGCGATCTTCGCCACTACCAACGTCACCTTCGACTCCAAGCTGAAGCAGACTTCCTTGTGCGCGGAGGATGCGCTGAACCTGACGCCCAAGTGGTTGCTGGTGGGCGGGGTGCGGTGGGACCACATCGCGCTTGATCGTACGACGATTCAGAACGCGACCGGCGCGGCCGATCGCAACAGCCCGACCTTCGACCCCATCTCCTGGCGGGCGGGCACGACGTGGGATGTGACGCAGGCCCTGACGCTCTACGCGCAATATACGACGGCGGTATCGCCGGTGTCCTCGATCCTGCTTGCCTCGATCGCCAACAGCCGCTTCCGGTTGACCAAGGGTCGCGCCTACGAGGCCGGGTTCAAGGCGACCGCATGGGGCGGACGGGCGAGCGTCACCGGCGCGGCCTACCGCATCGAGCAGCGCGACATTCTGACCCGCGATCCAAACAACTCGGCGGCGACCGTGCAGGGCGGGCGGCAATCGTCGCAGGGCGTCGAGCTGTCCGCCGTCGTCTCGCCGGCGAAGGCGCTGCGCCTGTCGGGCGGCGTATCCTGTACCGGCGCGCAATATGACGAGTTGTCCGAGCTGGTGGGGGGCGTGCGGATCGACCGGAACGGCAACCGCCCGATCAATATTCCCTCGACCACGGTCAACGCCTCGGCGCTCTACACCATCGCCGACAAGGTGACGGTGGGCGGCTTGAGCCCGGGGCTGCTGTTCGTGGTGCTGGGCCTCACCGAGTCGGCGCTGGTGTTCTACACCGGCATCGATGCCGCGCTCCATCCGGTGGTCGAAGCCGGACCGGGCGATTTGCCGCCTGACTTGGCCTCATCGGCATGGGATCGCGCGCTGGCTACCGGGCGTGCCCGCTGGTACCATCCGGGCGACAAGTGGACGCTGGTGGTGACGGGCGAAGGCGGCCCCATTCCCGCCCGTTACTACCCGGCGTCCGGTCAAGGCCATCATACCGATCGAACGATGGTCTGGTTCTCGCCTGACGGCACCCGGATCGTCCGTGCCGAACCTTGGGGTGGCTATCTGATGAGCTGGCTTTACCAGCTCCACATGGCGCTGCTTGCCGGCGACCTCGGTGGTCAGGTGGTGGGCTGGTCGGGTGTGGCGATGCTTTTGCTGCTCGTCAGCGGCATCGCGGCGTGGTGGCCGCGTGGAAGCTGGCGCAAGGCACTCGCCTTAGGTGTTCAGTCCCGGCATCTGGTGGATCGGATTTACGATGAACCGGTCTGGCTCTGACGTCCAGATCTTGGTGAT
>NZ_JBQCMO010000036.1:0-1269 GCF_051965015.1 Sphingomonas sp. SAFR-052
TGAGCTGCCCCCTTCTGAGTGGTCCATCGACTATGACAGTCTGGACCAAGGAAGGGACAACGAATGCCTTCGAAGAAGCACAAGCCCGAGGAGATCATCGGCAAGCTGCGTGAGGTTGAGATCGTGCTGGGCCAAGGCGGCACGACCGCCGAGGCGTGCCGGCGGATCGCGGTCAGCGAGCAGACCTATTATCGCTGGCGCAAGGAATATGGTGGCCTGAAGACGGACCAGGCGCGTCGGATGAAGGATCTGGAGAAGGAGAACGCCCGGCTGCGGCGTGCGATTTCGGATCTGACGCTGGACAAGCTCATCCTGCAGGAGGCGGCAAAGGGAAACTTCTGAGCCCCGCACGGCGCCGGCGCTGCATCGACCAGGTCCGGGGGGTGCTGGACGTGTCCGAGCGGCGCGTATGCCGCGTGCTTGGCCAGCACCGGTCAACGCAGCGCAAAGTGCCGTGCGGGGCAGATGATGAGCAGGCGCTCACCGACGACGTCGTCGCGCTGGCAAAGCAGTACGGGCGCTACGGTTACCGTCGGGTGACCGCGCTGCTGCATGCGGCGGGCTGGTCGGTGAACCACAAGCGGGTCGAGCGGATCTGGCGGCGCGAGGGGCTGAAGGTGCCGCAGCGCCAACCGAAACGCGGCCGGCTCTGGCTCAATGACGGCTCCTGCATCCGGCTTCGACCAGAGTATCCGGGGCATGTCTGGGCCTATGATTTCGTCGAGGAGCGTACCCACGATGGGCGCAAGTTCCGCATCCTGACCATCATCGACGAGGCCAGCCGCGAGTGCCTGGCACTGGTCGTATCACGTCAGCTGCGCCACGAAGACGTGCTGGCCGCATTGGCCGACCTGTTCATTGAACGCGGTCCGCCAGCGCACATCAGGTCGGACAATGGCAGCGAGTTCATCGCCACCGCCGTCCAGACCTGGCTCGGCCAGATCGGCGTGAAGACGCTCTACATCGCCCCGGGCTCGCCATGGGAGAACGGCTATAACGAGAGCTTCAACGGGTCGCTTCGCGACGAACTGCTCAATGGCGAGATCTTCTACAGCCTCGCAGAGGCCAGGGTGCTGATCGAGGCATGGCGCCGTCACTACAACACCGTCCGGCCGCACAGCAGCCTGGGCTACCGCCCGCCGGCCCCCGAAGCGGTGACACCGCCATTACCGGCCTCCGGTTCCGCTTCGCTCCACCTACGCCCGGCAATGGCGGCGGAGACGACAATGCACTAACTAACATGCCGGACCACCCGCTGGGGGCTGTTCA
>NZ_JBQCMO010000037.1:0-1238 GCF_051965015.1 Sphingomonas sp. SAFR-052
GTGGACTTGCCCCGCTCAAATGGAGAGGCATTTGCTCAGCGTGGCGCGGTTTGTTCGAACTGCGCCGGGCTGGTGTAGTTGAGCGCGGAGTGGCGCCGGACGGGGTTGTAGAAGCCGTCGATATAGCGGGCAATGGCCTGCTCGGCCTGGGTACGGGTATAGAAGACGGTGGGCCAGACGAGTTCGGATTTGATGGTCTTGAAGAATGTCTCGACCATGGCGTTATCGTAGCAATTTCCCTTTCCCGACATGGAGATGCGGATGCCGTGGCGACGCAGCTCGGCTTGGTAGTCCACCGAACAATACTGGCTACCGCGGTCCGAATGATGAATGAGCCCCTTGGGGGGACGCCGCATGACGAGCGCCTTGCGCAGGGCAGCCAGCGCTAGATCGCGGTGCAGCCGGTCGCCGACAGCCCAGCCGACGACGCGGCGGGAGAAAAGGTCGATGACCACCGCCAGGTAGAGCCATCCCTCCCGTGTCCAGACGTACGAGATGTCGACGCCCCACTTCTGGTTGGTTGCCGTCGCGGTGAAATCCTGATCGATGATGTTCGGCGCGATCGGCCAGGCGTGTTCGCTGTCGGTCGTGCGTTTGAACCTGCGCTTCTGCCGGGCACGCATGTCGTTCTCGCGCATCAGCCGCGCCGTGCGACGCCGCCCGATGGCAAAGCCATCATCCTGCAACTCGCGCGTCATCCTCGGACTGCCATAGGTGCCGTTCGACAGGGCAAAAGCCGAGCGGACATGCGCCAGCATCACCATGTCATCGCGCTGACGCCGACTGGCCGGGCGATCCTTCCAAGCGAAGTAGCCGCTCTGGCTGACGCCGAGCACCCGGCAGAGGCGGTGGACCGGGAAATCCTCTCTCGCCCGATCGATGAGCTGGAACCTCATCGATTTCCCTCCCGGGCGAAAAAAGCGGTCGCCCGCTTCAGTATGTCACGCTCCTGTCGAAGGATCTCATTCTCCCGCCGAAGGCGCTTCAACTCGGCAGCCATATCCGCCTGCGGCGCTTGATCCGGCGTATCCACCAGACGATCCCGGCTGCGGCTGATCCAGCGCACCAGCGTCGATAGCCCCACTCCCAGATCCTCCGCTATTTCGCGCTGCGTCCGTCCGCTGGTCGCCACCAGCCGAACCGCTTCGTCCTCAAACTCCTTCGTGAACCGTCGCTGCTTCGTCATTGAGTTCGCCTTTCACTTCAAGGGAACTCTCCACCTTGCCGAGGCAAGTCCA
>NZ_JBQCMO010000038.1:0-1184 GCF_051965015.1 Sphingomonas sp. SAFR-052
TGCTTGCGGCATAGCTCCGTCACCACTGCACCCGCCTCGGCCTCCTTCAGGATGCCGATGATCTGCTCTTCCGAAAACTGCTTCCGCTTCATTCCGTCCGTCCCTTCGAGGGGCCGGTCTCTAGGTCCACCTGGATGAAGAAACGGGGGTCACGTCAATCTGCCGACCCTAAGACGGATCCTCGCTGGCGCTATGCCGGCAGCGAATGGGCCAAGCCAACGCCGGGTTATCCGCCACAGACTGCATCGGGAGAATGGATGATCCCGATCATCGTCAACATGCCGTATGGCATGATCGCCAGCCTTGAAGCGGAAGCACAATCTGGACGGTTTGAACATTTGGTCCGGGCGGCGCTGGTAGCGGCCGGCCATGGTAAGGCGGACGATATCGCAGGCGTCCCATCCGATCGATTTCTCGACATTGACGAGTGTGCCGAACGAGCGGAACGGACCTGACCGGAAGGACTACTGACCACGCTCGAGTTGCAGGATATTTATCAATGCCGATCACCCATACATTGCTGTGCAATCGGCTGTCGCTTCGGGTTCCAGCTTGGCCAAAAAACACTCTGATGCATCGGCGTTCGACAACGCTTTGATCAGGTTCACGATGCGTCACGGTTTGCCTCGCCCAAGCCCACCAACGAACGCGAAATCGTCGATCCAACCATAGCCCAGCGCGAGCGCATACCGCCGCTGCGCAACCGGGACCCGAGAGGGATAGCAATGCCGACATCGCAGTAGCAACGAACCACGACCAGATCAGCCTGTTTTGAAGAAGCCCGATCGGGGATGTTCCGAGCCTTGCCAACGAACGCGTCGCTACGTTCCGTGACATGGAACGTACGGGTCCAGATCGGCGACAAAATGACCCGGCTGACCCGCACCGAAACCGGTCGAGGATTCGGGAATGGCGATGCTGCTCCACGCGGTACGGAACAGCTTGCCTGTGCCTCGTGCACTGGCGTTCCGCCGCGACTGATGGACCTGACCCGCGAAGATTTAAGTGAGCGGGAAAGGGCCGCGCACCAACGCGATTTCACCTATCGTATGGATTGACGTGACCCCCGTTTCTTCATCCACCTGGACCTAGAGACCGGCCCTCGAATGAGCTGCTACCCGTTCCTGGACCACTTGGCTGGGCGTCATCCAGCATCTGCCGGCAGCGGCGGGCCATGTGCCGCT
>NZ_JBQCMO010000039.1:0-1171 GCF_051965015.1 Sphingomonas sp. SAFR-052
GGAAGCGGAGCGAGCGATGAAGAGGTCGAAGTTTTCGGAGGCGCAGATCGCCTTCGTGCTGAAGCAGGCCGAGGACGGCACGAGTGTTGGCGAGGTGTGCCGCAAAACCGGGATCAGCGAAGCGACGTTCTACGCCTGGCGCAAGAAGTATGCAGGGCTGATGCCGTCGGAGATGCGGCGGCTGCGCCAGCTTGAGGAAGAGAATGCCAAGCTGAAGCGGTTGGTCGCTGACCTGAGCCTCGACAAGGCGATGTTACAGGATGTCGTCTCGCGAAAGCTCTGAGGCCTGACCGGCGCCGGCAGCTCGTCGACGATGTTCGCAGCACCTGGCAGGTCAGCATCAGGCGGGCCTGCGGGGTGCTCCGGGCGGAGCGGTCGAGCTACCACTATCGTGGGTGCCGCGCAGATCAGGCCGACCTGAAGAAGCGGATGAAGGAGATCGCCGAGACGCGGGTACGATATGGCTATCGCCGTATCCACGTGCTGCTCCGGCGCGATGGCTGGGACGTGAACGCAAAACGTGTCTATCGGCTTTACAAGGAGTTGGGGCTGCAACTGCGGCACAAACCGCCGAAGCGTCGGGTGAAGGCGAAGCTGAGAGAAGGCCGCTGCGCGGCATCTTGTTCGAATGAGGTGTGGGCCATGGACTTCGTCCATGACCAGCTCGCGACGGGGCCGAAGCTGCGTATCCTGACGGTGGTAGACACCTTCAGCCGGTTCTCGCCGGCGGCGGTGCCGCGGTTCAGCTTCCGGGCGCCGGACGTCGTAGAGGTGCTTGAACGGGTGTGCGGCGAGATGGGATATCCGGTGTCGATCCGCGTTGACCAGGGCAGCGAGTTCATCTCGCGCGACCTGGATCTGTGGGCGTACACTCGCGGTGTCACGCTGGACTTCAGCCGACCGGGCAAGCCGACGGACAATGCGTTCATCGAGTCCTTCAACGGCAAGTTCCGAGCGGAGTGCCTGAACCAGCACTGGTTCATGAGCCTCGACGACGCGGTACGAAAATGCGAGGCTTGGCGCAGAGACTACAACGAGGTGAGACCGCATAGCGCGATTGGCAACAAAACGCCGATATCTCTGGTAAACCGGTCAGCGGCACATGGCCCGCCGCTGCCGGCAGATGCTGGATGACGCCCAGCCAAGTGGTCCAGGAACGGGTAGCAGCTCA
>NZ_JBQCMO010000040.1:0-1144 GCF_051965015.1 Sphingomonas sp. SAFR-052
CTAGGTCGCGTGGACAAAATCAGGTCTTGTGTTGGGGCGCGGCTTAAAAGGCGGACGATCGCCCATCAAGATGCCGACCTTCGCGCTCAGGTGGACTGGCAACGCCTGGACCAGCCCAAACATTTCATCGTCAGGTAGCGCTTTGAAGATCAGTACGATCAGGCCATCACCGTCTTTTTCGCTCGCCATGGGAGGATAGCCACGCTCTTTAAGGTAAGCGACGGCAGCAGCCTCGTTCTCTGGCAGAACGCTGAACCTTGTCGGTGTTGGCTTCTCCATTTCGTTTGTTTGCCGCCCATTTGGCGTTCATGCAATTGACGCCGTCTCTCTCCGTTGATTCAAGGCTGTCTTTTGGAGGCAGGTTTGAGTCGGGGCGATCTCACCGAGGCGGAATGGCGCATCCTGAAAGACTTGCTGCCGATCGAGCGCAAGAACCGGAGTCGGGGCCGACCTCCCGAACAGAACCGTTCCATTATCAACGGCATACTCTGGCGGCTGCGATGTGGCGCGCCGTGGCGCGACGTGCCGCCGAAATACGGGAACTGGAACACCATCTATCGCCGGTTCCGTCGATGGAGCGAGGCTGGGGTCTGGGAGATCGTGGGGGTGACGCTGGCCGAGATCATGGCGGATACCGGCCACTACAGCATCGACAGCACCACGGTCCGCGCCCACGTCTCGGCAGCGGGCGGAAAAGGGGGGCTTATCGACGCGCTCTTGGCCGCTCGCGGGGCGGGTTCACCAGTAAGCTTCACTGCCTGGCTGATGCCCTCGGGCGACCGATGGCCTTTCATCTGACCGGTGGCGAAGCGGCAGACTGCAAGGCGTATGATGCCCTGATCGTCTTACCAGAACGCACGCCGGATGCGCTGCTTGCCGACAAGGGCTACGATGCTGACACCATCCGTGCCGACCTTGCGAGGCGCAACATCGAGCCCGTCATCCCCGGCCGCTCAAACCGCCGGGTGCAGATCGACCATGACCGGACGCTCTACAAGCAACGCAACCGCATCGAGCGCATGTTCGGCCACCTCAAGATCAATCGAGCCATCGCCACCCGTTACGATCAGCTGGCCAGCAGCTTCCTGGGCATGGTCCACCTTGCCACCGCCAGATACTGGCTCAAATTCGTCCACGCCGCCTA
>NZ_JBQCMO010000041.1:0-1072 GCF_051965015.1 Sphingomonas sp. SAFR-052
ACCAGAGACCGACCGTGGTTGTCGCGCATGAGCGCGGGTGAAGCAACGGGCGGGGTTAACCCCGCCCGTTGCTGTTCGAGTCCGGCAGCGAACGCGGCCGGGGTAGCGTAGCCGAGCGACGAGTGCGGCCGCTCGGTGTTGTAGTCGTCGACCCAGCGGGCCAGGATCGAGCGGGCCTGAACGATGGTGAAGAACAGCGTCTCGTTGAGCAGTTCGTCGCGCATGCGACCGTTGAAGCTCTCGACGAACCCGTTCTGCGTCGGCTTGCCCGGCGCGATGTAATGCCACTCGATGCTGGCATCGGCGGACCAGGCGAGCACCGCATTGGAGGTCAGTTCGGTCCCGTTGTCGCTGACGATCATCTTCGGTTTGCCACGTTCGGCGATCAGAGCGGTCAACTCGCGCACGACCCGCCGGCCCGAGATCGAGGTGTCCACCACCGCCCGGAGGCATTCGCGCGTCACGTCGTCGACGATGTTGAGCACGCGGAACCGCCGGCCGGTGACGAGCTGGTCGTGGACGAAGTCGAGGCTCCAGCGCTGATTGGGAAGCGCCAGCACCGGTAAAGGTGCCCGTGCGCCCACGGCGCGCCTTCGTCCTTTCCGGCGCCTGACCGTCAGACCTTCCTCCCGGTAGAGCCGCTGGGTCTTCTTGCGGTTGATCGTGATGCCGTCCCGGCGCAGCAGGATGTGCAGACGCCGATAGCCGAACCGCCGGCGCTGCTGCGCCAGCTCACGCAAACGCGACCGCAGGTCGCCATCATCCGCCCGGCACGAGCGATACCGCATGCTCGCGCGGTCCGCTCCGACAACCGTGCATGCCCGCCGCTCGCTCATCCCCAGGGTCGCCTGGAGATGCGCGACCGCTTGCCGCTTCGCGGCGGGCGTCACCACTTTTTTGACAGCAGGTCTTTCAACCCCGCGTTGTCGAGCATCGTGTCCGCGAGCAGCCGCTTGAGCCGGGCGTTCTCCTCCTCGAGCGACCGCAGGCGCTTCGCGTCGGACACCTCCAGGCCGCCGAACTTCGCCTTCCATGCATAGTAGGTCGCGCTCGACATGCCGTGCTTGCGGCA
>NZ_JBQCMO010000042.1:0-670 GCF_051965015.1 Sphingomonas sp. SAFR-052
TGTCCGGCTATGACGGAGAGCGCGAGTTGCACGTCATATGGCAGAAGTGCAGTTTGAGGCCATGTCCAGAATGTCTACCGCGACAGCGCTACTTGCATCACTGCTGCTAGCCGGATGTGGTAGGCCGCAACCAATGGCCGATGCCGCACTTTTGGAGGAGCTGAGGTCAGCGTATCCAGGGATGACAGCGGCGTGTCTCAAACGGATCGAATATGGCGGCATCGAAGCCATGCCGTCAGAGGTTCAGGACTGCTTCCGCATGACACCGCGCAAGCGCTGGAACGGCCTGTGGCGCGATGATTTCGAAGGGCAGCTATTCTGCCCGGCGCCGGCTCAAGCATGTTCGTACGCGACCAAAGGCAATCAAATCTGGATTTCGTTCAACCCCCGCATTCGGCCGAGGCAAGGTAACGCTACTGGCAGGACGTTCTTGATCAGCTTTGTTGGCCGCCGGACACTTCTTCCCGGAGATCATGGGCATTTGGGGATGGCCGCCCACGAAATTGTCGTCGATAAACTTATCTCGATATCGCCTTTGACCGTGGGCACGCCGAACGAGTAAACGTGCGCAAGTAAGGGATAGCCGTCCGGGGTACCGCGGGACAGATTGCGGGTATCGTCTGCCTTGGAAACGACGGACATCCGCGATAGCGACGGACGGTACGTCCGC
>NZ_JBQCMO010000043.1:0-657 GCF_051965015.1 Sphingomonas sp. SAFR-052
AACGCGGATGATGGGTGCGGCTCTATATGTCCTGTCGTTGGCTATCGCGGCGCCACCGCAATCGGCGGCCTCGATCGTCTCACGTGACCGATCGTTCAATGTCACCGGCTTCTACTGCAACGATAAGGTGTGTGACGACCCCCCTCGCCCGATTGGGGAAGTACTAGTTTTCGATCGCTCCGCGGTTCAGAAGTCATTTGCGGGGGCCGTTCACCGCAAAAATAACTGGAGCGTTTGGCTGAACTGCTCTGTCACTGACAATCGGCTGAAGGGGTGCCGGGCAGATGCCGTCGATATCGAGGCGAGCGTTGAATGGTCCATTGCTCTACAGCTCGTTCGACGGGTTAATTTGGAGACGAACGGCACGGTCGCGCCGCGGGCCATGGTCCTAGTTCAATACGAAACTGGCGACTGCCCAAGTTGGGATTGCATCATACATCCTTTTCCCGCGCCCCCGCCCCCATCAAATTGAGGAGACGCGGCGGATACCCCGTCCGGCCGTTAAACCGAAATGCAACGCTGTTGCAGCGCTAGATACCCGCTCTTACGGCCACCATACCCTTGACGCATTGATCAATTGTGGCGCTGGTGACCGCCACTGAGCTGCTCATGGACGCCCAGAAGAGCCGTACTGGCGAACTCCAAGGCCGCTGGCCG
>NZ_JBQCMO010000044.1:0-545 GCF_051965015.1 Sphingomonas sp. SAFR-052
TCCGAGCAGCAATACAGCATGTCGCAAGCTTCGCTCGCGACGCTGAGCCGGGAACTCGGGATTAACCCGAAGACGGTTGCGAAGTGGCGCAAGAGGGCGACGGTCGAGGATTTGAAGACCGGGCCGAAGGCCCCTCATTCAACGACCTTGTCCGAGGCGGAGGAGGCGATGGTTGTGGCATTCCGGCGCCACACATTGCTGCCCCTGGATGACTGCCTCTACGCCCTGCAGCCGTCGATAGCGCATCTGACGCGGTCAGCGCTGCACCGCTGCCTACAGCGGCATGGTATTTCCCGCCTGCCGGATCTCGAAGGCGACAAGCCGAAGCGGCAGCGCTTCAAGCGTTATCCGATTGGCTTCTTCCACATTGATATCGCTGAGGTGCAGACCGCCGAAGGCAAGCTCTACCTGTTCGTCGGCATTGACCGCACAAGCAAGTTCGCCGTCACGCAGCTGGTCGACAAGGCTGATCGCCGGACAGCATGGGAATTCCTCGAACACCTGTTGAGAGCCGTGCCGTATCGCATCCACACGATCCTGACCGA
>NZ_JBQCMO010000045.1:0-527 GCF_051965015.1 Sphingomonas sp. SAFR-052
CCGTGACGTACCTGTCCCATACGGCCTCCTTCCATTCGAACGAAAGGATCGCACCATCAAACCGTGGGATCAAACACTTAGGGTCAGGACCCGTTGATTACAGCCAGAAGATGACGGTGGCAGCGAGGGCGATGGCAGAGAAGAAGGCGGTCGGGCAGCGGTCGTAGCGGGTTGCGACGCGGCGCCAGTCCTTGAGGCGGCCGAACATGATCTCGATGCGGCTACGTCGCCGATAGCGGCGCTTGTCGTATCTGACTGGTTGATTGCGAGATTTTCGGCCCGGGATACAGGGCTGGATGCCTTTGGCATGCAGGGCGTCCCTGAGCCAGTCTGCATCATAGCCGCGGTGACCGAGCAGCCACTGTGTTTTTGGCAGATCATCGAGCAGTGCTGCTGCGCCCGTGTAGTCGCTGACCTAGGTGTTTGATCCCACGGTTTGATGGTGCGATTCTTTCACTGGAATGGAAGGAAGCCGCATGGGACAAGTTCGTCATGGGTGCGCCACGACCACGCACGCCGTCCGAGCA